>NZ_JAERQD010000003.1 GCF_016735695.1 Microvirga zambiensis WSM3693
GCCATTCGCGCCACCCTCGATCCACCCAAAAGGCTCGCAGCTCACGCTGCGGGCCCCAAGGTGCTGGCTCTTTGACAAGGACAGATTGAACACCCGCGCCGTCATGGCCGCACTTGTTGCGGCCACCCACGCCTTGGGAGCCGCGACGCTGCTTAAGACGTGGGTGCCCGGGACAAGCCCGGGCATGACGCAGTGGGGGCGGGGATGACGGCGCAGGGTGGGATGACGGCGAGGGAAGCGTGATCCCGGGAGGAGCGTGGCGCTGTCATCCCGGACGGCGCAGCCGATCCCGGATCGCAAGCCGAATAAAGCGCTGTCATCCCGGGGCGGCGCAGCCGAGCCCGGGATCCATAACCGCCGACGCCGCAGAACCATGCGCGACGCCGATCGTCTCGTCCTGAGACGGCGTGGGTCTGGATCCCCACCGCCGCGGGGATGACAATGTCGTGGGTCTGACGCCTGATTCCGGATCTCCGCTCCATTCCATCTCCGGTACGCGGTGGATTCCGTGCACCGTCGCGCCTCGCCTCTGGAGACTCCGCCGCGGAGCGCTATGGTTCAAGCGACCTCAAACACGATTCGATCATGCCCCCACGCAAATCCTCCTCCGAGACACCTGTCGACCACCTGACGCCCGATGAGGCGCGGATCGAGCACGAGGCGCTCGGCGCCGAGATCAGGGAGCATGACCGGCGCTATTACGAGGAGGATGCGCCGAGCGTTTCGGACGCCGAATACGACGCCCTGCGCCAGCGCTACGAGGCGCTGGAGGATCAGTTCCCCGAGCTGAAATCGCCGGAGAGCCTGACCGAGAAGGTCGGCTCCAAGGTGTCCGAGAAATTCGGCAAGATCCGGCACAAGGTGCCGATGCTCTCGCTCGGCAATGCCTTCGCGGACGAGGAGGTCGAGGAATTCGTCGAGCGCATCCGCCGCTTCCTGCAATGGAAGGCCGATGCGCCGCTTGCGTTCACCGCCGAGCCGAAGATCGACGGGCTTTCCTTAAGCCTGCGCTACGAGAACGGAAGGCTCGTCTCCGCCGCCACCCGCGGCGACGGCGCTGTCGGCGAGGACGTGACGAACAACGCCCGCACCGTGGACGACATCCCGCATCGGCTCAAAGGGGCGGGCGTACCGGCGATCTTCGAGGTGCGCGGCGAGGTCTATCTCTCGCATGAGGATTTCGCGGCGATCAACGCGCGCCAGGAGGCGGCCGGCAAGGCGCTCTTCGCCAATCCGCGCAATGCGGCGGCGGGCAGCCTGCGCCAGCTCGATGCATCGATCACCGCATCGCGTCCTTTACGCTTCTTCGCCTACGCCTGGGGCGAGGTGAGCAAGATGCCGGCGACGACCCAGCACGGCATGATGGAATGCTTCAAAAGCTTCGGCCTCAAGGTCAATCCGCTGACCCGCCTCTGCACGAGCGTCGCCGAGCTGCTCGAACATTACCATGCTATCGAGACCGATCGCGCCAATCTCGGCTACGACATCGACGGCGTCGTCTACAAGGTCGACGATTTGAGCCTGCAGCAGCGCCTCGGCTTCGTCTCGCGCTCGCCGCGCTGGGCGCTCGCGCACAAGTTCCCCGCCCAGAAGGCGGTGACGGTGTTGGAGGGCATCGAGATCAATGTGGGCCGCACCGGCTCGCTCAATCCGATCGCACGGCTGAAGCCCGTCACCGTCGGCGGCGTGGTCGTCTCGAATGCGACCCTGCACAACGAGGATTACATCAAGGGCATCGGCGGCAACGGCGAGAAGATCCGCAACGGTATCGACATCCGCATCGGTGATACGGTCGTCATCAACCGCGCCGGCGACGTGATTCCAAAGGTGCTCGACGTGGTGCTGGAAAAGCGCCCCGCCGACGCGAAGCCCTACGAATTTCCGACCGTGTGCCCGGCCTGCGGCAGCCACGCGGTGCGCGAGGTCAATCCGCGCACGGGCAAGGAGGATGCGGTGCGCCGCTGCACCGGCGGCCTCATCTGCCCGGCGCAGGCCCGCGAGCGCTTAAAACATTTCGTCTCGCGCAACGCCTTCGACATCGAGGGCTTGGGCATGCAGCGCATCGACGAGTTCTACGAGGAAGGCCTGATCCAGCGCCCGCAGGACATTTTTACGCTGGAAGCGCGCAATGCGAAAAGCCTCAAGCGGCTCGAGAACCGCGAAGGGTGGGGCGAGACGAGCGCAAAAAATCTCTTCGCCGCGATTCAGGCGCGGCGCTCGATCGAACTCAACCGCTTCATCTTCGCTCTCGGCATCCCGCATGTGGGCGAGACCTCGGCGCGCCTTCTGGCCCGGCATTTCGGCAGCTTCGAGAATCTGCGCGAGACTGCGAAGGCCGCCTCCGATCCGGCGTCCGAAGCGCATGCGGAGCTGACCGCCATCGGCGGCATCGGCCCGGTGGTGGCCGAGGCCATCGTCGAGTTCTTCAAGGAGGGGCACAACGAGGAGATGCTCGACGCGCTGCTTGGCGAGGTGACCACCGAGCCGATGGAGGCGCCGGCCACCGCGAACTCGCCGGTTGCCGGCAAGACGGTGGTGTTCACCGGCTCGCTCGAGCAGATGACCCGCGAGGAGGCCAAGGCCATGGCCGAGCGGCTCGGGGCCAAGGTCGCGGGCTCCGTCTCGAAGAAGACCGATATCGTGGTGGCCGGTCCCGGTGCAGGTTCCAAGCTCGCCAAGGCGGCCGAGCTTGGGCTTCAGGTCATGGACGAGGACGGCTGGTTCGCCCTCGTCGGGCGGGGATGAGATTTCTGTCCAAGGAGACCTATGTCCAAGACTTCGACGCAATGCTGTGGCACGGTGGCCCCATGACGGTGATCACCCCGGAAGTCTCGCTCGATCCCGACAAGGTCGGAGCGGGCGACGTGACGCATTTCTGGCGAGTGCCGCGCTATCGCGACCTCGACTGCCTGCGCGCGACCTTCCGTCGTCACGCCTATGCCCGCCACAGTCATGACACCTACGCCATCGCGGCGGTGCTTGCAGGCTGCGAGACCTTCTTCCATCGCGGCGAGCAGCATTATGTGCCCGCGGGTTCGGTTGCCATCGTCTGCCCCGATGAGATCCATGACGGGGAGCCCTATGGCGGCGGGTTCGAATACCGCACCTTCTATCCCTCCGCCGAGCTGATGCAGGAGATCGCGGAGGATGTGGCCGGGCGCCCGCTCCCCCGTGCTCCCTGGTTCCCGCGATCGGTGATCGAGGATCCCGAGCTGTTCCAGGCGCAGGTCCGGCTCCATGCCTGCCTGTCGGAGGGCGCCGGCTGGATCTCGGAGATGGAGCAGGATACCCGGCTGATCGATTTCCTGAGCCGCCTGATCACCCGCTGGGCGGATCTCGATGCCCTGCCGGCTGTCCGCTACGGGTCGAAGAGCATCCTGCGGGTTCGGGACTACCTGGACGTTCATATCGGCGAGGAGGCGGACCTCGCCAATCTGGCGAATCTCGCCGGCCTGTCGCGCAGCCACTTCATCCGCGCCTTCGCCAAGGAAACCGGGCTGACGCCGCATGCCTATCTCCTCGACCGGCGCTTCCGCGCCGCGACCCGGCTCCTCGCGCAGGGCGAGGCCCCCGGCGACGTGGCCGCCGCCTGCGGCTTCTTCGACCAGAGCCACCTCAACCGCGTCTTCAAGGCCCGCATGGGCGTGACGCCGGGGGCCTATCGCGCCGCCTGAAACCGCACTTTCATCCAAGACTATCCGTTTCCCCTCCTGCATAAGGCCGGGGAAACGAGTACCGTCATGGAACGAGCAAACCCATTCGCCATCGATTACCGTCGCGAAGTCCGGGCGGGCCTTCGCGACATCGCGCCCATCGTCGTGGCGGCCGTGCCGATCAGCCTGCTCTTTGGCGCCGTAGCCGCTGCGAAGGGGCTGACGCCGCTCGAAGTCACGGTCATGTCGGCCCTGGTCTTCGCCGGCGGAGCGCAGTTCGCCGCCATCGAGACCTGGATTCATCCGGCCCCGATCCTGACGCTGGCCTTCGCGACGCTGCTGATCAATGCACGCCATGTGCTCATGGGAGCATCGCTGTCGCCGAAGGTGCGGATGTCGCGGATCCAGAAGTTCCTCTCCTTCTTCTTCCTCACCGACGAGGCCTGGGCTCTGTCCGAGCGCCGTGCGCTGGAGCGGCCGGTGACGGGTGCCTATTGGACCGCCATGGGCGTCGTGCTGTGGGCGAACTGGACGCTGTTCTCGGGCCTCGGGGCCATCCTCGGTTCGTTCCTCGGCGATCCCGAACGCATCGGCGCGGATTTCGCCTTCACGGCCCTGTTCATCGGCCTCGTCGCGGGCTTCGGCCGCAGCCGGGTGACGCTCGTCACGGTGGCGGTCAGCGCGGCCGTTGCGGCCCTCGTCCACCACTTCATCGGTGCTCCCTGGCATGTGGCCTCGGGTGCGCTCGCCGGCATTGCCGCCGCCTACTTTGCCGCTCCCAAGGAGGCGCGCCCATGAGCCTCGACATGACGACCCTTCTCGCCATCATCGCCATGGCGGTGGTGACCTATTTCACGCGCATCGCGGGCCTGTTCGTGGCCGACCGCCTCGTGCTCACCGGCCGCGCGAAGGCCGCCTTCGATGCGATCCCTCCCGCGGTTCTGGTGGCCGTGATCGCGCCGACCGCGCTCACCACCGGATGGGCGGAAGCTATCGCAGCAGGGATTACGGCCGTCGCGGCTTTCCGGCTTCCGCTGCTCGGCACGGTGGCCGTCGGCGTGATCGCCGTCGTGGTGCTGCGCAATTTGATTTGACGCAACATTCCCACTGTCATTCCGGGGCTCGCCTGCGTCGCCCCGGAATGACAGTGAAGGATTTCAGCCGATCGGCTGCGTGGCGTTCTCCAGCCACGCCCGCGTCTCGGCGTCGAGCTTCGGTCCGATCTTTTCGCGAACGGCAGCGTGATAGGCGTTGAGCCAGGCGATCTCGTCCGCATTCATGATCGCCGGCTCCACCAGACGCAGATCGATGGGCGTGAAGGTCAGCGTCTCGAAGCCCATCATCTCGCGGTCGCCGCCGGGGATCGTGCGCTTCTCGACGAGAATCAGGTTCTCGATACGGATGCCGTAGGCGCCTGGCTTGTAGAAGCCCGGCTCGTTGGACAGCATCATGCCGATTTCGAGCGGTGTGACGCCGGTCTTGGCGATGCGCTGCGGGCCCTCGTGCACCGAGAGATAGCTGCCGATTCCGTGGCCGGTGCCGTGATCGAAATCGAGGCCTGCCTCCCACAAGGGCCTGCGGGCGAAGGAATCGATCTGCGCACCGGTCGTGCCTTTCGGAAACACGATTTGCGCGATGGCGATGTGGCCCTTGAGGACCCGCGTGAAGCGATCCTTCATCTCGGGCGTCGGCTCACCCACGATGATCGTGCGGGTGATGTCCGTCGTGCCGTCCTCGTATTGCGCGCCGGAATCGATGAGGAAGATCTGGTTCCCCTCGATGGGGCGGTTGCTCGAACTCGTGACCCGGTAATGTGGCAGGGCAGCGTTCGGGCCTGCGCCTGAGATGCTCGGGAAGGACACGTTCTTCAGGGCGCCCGTCTCGACGCGGAAAGCCTCCAGCGCCTCGACCGCATCGATCTCCGTCAGCTTACCCAATGGGGCCTCGCGGTCGAGCCAAGCGAGGAAACGGGCGACGGCCACACCGTCGCGCAGATGCGCCGCATGGGAGCCTGCGATCTCGGAGGCATTCTTCACGGCCTTCATGAGAGCGATCGGGTCAGCTCCCACATCGACCTGACCGCCGGCCGCTTCGATGCGGCGGATCAGGGCGACTGCACCGGTGGCCGAATCGATGCGCACCTTGCCGCGGGTCCGTCCCAGCTCGTCGAGGGCGCCCTGAAAAGTGCTGATCGGCGTGAACTCGGCAAGATCGCCGACGGCGTCGCCCGCCTCGTTCGTCACCTTCGCCGGATCGAAGAACAGGTTCGCCCGGCCTTCCTTGGGCAGGATCGCATAACCGAGGGGCAGGGGGGTGTGCCCCACATCGCCGCCGCGCAGGTTGAAGGCCCAGGCGAGGTTGTGCGGATCCGAGATGACGAGGGCATCGAGCTTCGCCTCCGCCATCTTCTTGCGGATTCGCTCCAGCTTTGCAGCCGCGGCTTCGCCGGCATAGGCGAGCGGGTGCGGCCGCACCGGGGCCTGCGGCGGGGCCGGACGGTCGATCCAGATCACGTCGACCAGGTTGATATCGACCGGGGCCAGCTTTCCGCCGGCGCGATTGACCGCTTCTTCAAGCTTCTTCAGGCCGTCGCTGGTGTGCAGCCACGGGTCGTAGGCGAGCACGCCGCCAGGCGGCAGGTGTTTGGCGATCCAGTCCTCGGGCGTCGACTCGGTGAGCTGGACCGGCGTGATGACGGAGGTGTCCACCTGCTCCGCCGCCTGCACCGTGTAGCGCCCATCGACCACGAGAGCGGCCTCGCCCTGCAGCACGATTGCCGTGCCGGCGGACCCGGTGAAGCCGGTCAGCCAGGCCAGGCGCTCGGCGCTCTTTGGCACGTATTCGCCCTGATGCTCATCGGCGCGTGGCACCACGAAGCCGTCGAAGCCGCGGCGTGCCATTTCGGCGCGCAGCCTGGCGATGTGCTGGGGCCCTTGGGCGGGGGAAGTGGTGTCGTCGAAGAACTGGAACTGGGCCATGGGAAGCATCACCGGAGATCGGAAATGAGAAGGCCGACACGCTAGAGCATGGCCTCGGAAGTGGGAACCACTTTCGAGGGTGCCCACAAACCTAGCGGGCACCGCTTCAGCATGATGCAGCCGGCTTACGAAACATGCGCCGGATGCCTAGTGGTTAATCTTTTGTGACGCTGTCCTGCAAGGGGCGCATGACGCTCATGTGATCCTGTGACTTCAACTAAAGTCGGACCGGGCATATCTTCCTGTCAACGATAACAGAGGAACGCTGAAGGGTCTCAGCACCACCGTCTGTTGGAGATGAGCCCATGATCGCAGCCCTTTTTTCTTCCGCCCTTCTCGGCACCGCCGAAGCCCCCTCGAAACTCTCGCGCCTCATGAGCGCACTGATCGAGAGCCGCGCCAAGAGCGCCGCTCGTGAACTGCGCCGCCATGAGGCGATGATGGCCGATCTGGGCCGCCGGCAGGATCACTCGACGCGCTTTATCGAGCAGTCCGAGCCTCTGCCGTTCAAGATCTAACCAAACCCTTTTTCAAAGAAAGACAACGTCATGATCATCGTCGCCGCCATGAAGGCCGTCCGCGAAGTCTGGATCGAAACCCTCCGGCTCCGTCGCGAGCTTGCCAAGCGCTACCCGGGCCTTCTGTCCGAGTAAGAATTCAGAGATGATTCCATTGGCGTGGAATCATCTCTCTCCTTTGTTTGCCGCATTTTTTGACGGCGAACCGCATCCACTTCGCCGAAAAATGCTTTACAGGCGGGGGAGCGGACGAACGCTCCCCCGTTTCATGACCAGCGCCACCCATCCTTCGAGATCGTAGCGGCGCTGCAGGTAAAAGCCCTGATGCGCATAAGCCGAGAGCACACCCGGGACGTCGCGGGCCAGAAGGCCCGATAGGATGAGCGTCCCGTCCCGGCTTGCCACCCGCGCCAGAGACGGCGCCAGCACCCGCAGGGGCTTGGCGAGAATATTGGCGAAGACCAGATCGAAATGGCCCGTGCGGTCGGCATCCGCATGGCGCGTGCCGGGTCCGACATAAAGCTTCAGCCATTGCGCGATGCCGTTGAGCCGCGCATTCTCCCGCGCCACCCTGACCGCTTCAGGATCGATATCGCCCGCAACGACAGGGCGCTTCAGAATCTTTGCCGCAGCAAAGGCCAGGATGCCTGTTCCCGTGCCGACATCGAGCACGTGGCGGGGCGTGCGCATCTTCAACTCGTCGACGAAGGCGAGCAGGCAGCTCAAGGTCGTGCCGTGATGGCCGGTGCCGAAGGCGAGGCCGGCCTCGATCTCGATGGCGATGTCGCTCTGACGGCGTTGATCCCGGTCATGCGAGCCATGAACGAAGATGCGCCCGGCGCGGACGGGCTTGAGGCCTTCCAGCGACGCTTTCACCCAATCCTTCTGCTCGAGCGGCAGAAAGACGCCCTTGTCCGCTTCTTCGCCGACGATGGGCCGCAGCAGGTTGCGGATCGCCACCTCGTCGGGCTGGCTGGCGAAATAGGCCTCCAGCATCCACGGTCCGTCATCCTCGGTTTCGAACGACGCGACAGCCGTTTCGGCCGGATCGAAAATCTCGCCGATCAGGTCGGTCATGGCGCGTGCGGAGCGCCCGTCCGTGGTGATGCGGAAGACGTGGGTGGGGCGGTTGGGATGCAGACCTTCGAGCATGACCCCGCTTTAGAACATTGCACCGCAAAGGGAAACCACCCCGTCGCCGGCTTTTGACCTCCCGGCACTAGGTCTGGGTCTCAAGCCGGCATAAGCTCCCGCGCAGGCTCGAGCACCTTGAGGCGCTCAGCTTCCTCCGCCCGGTACTCGCGCTGCACATCGGTGACGTAGTCGCGCACGATCGGCGCGGCATCGCGCTTGCGCGCCAGCTGCATATGGAACACCAGCTGGCTGCCGGTGGTGAACATGGTCTCCGCGCTGATCAGATAGAACTCGAACATCCGGCAGAAGCGCTCGTCATACATCGCGGCGATCTTCTCGCGGTTGGCCTCGAAGCGCCGGTGCCAATGGTTGAGCGTCTTCGCGTAATGCAGGCGCAGGAATTCGAGATCCGTCACCCAGAGCTGGTTCTGCTCGACGACAGGAAATACTTCCGACAGGGCAGGGGAGTAGGCGCCGGGGAAGATGTATTTGCGCAGCCACGGACTCGCGGTACCGGGCGGGCTCATCTTTCCGATCGAGTGCAGCACCATCAGCCCGTCATCGTCGAGCAACGCGTTGATCTTCTTGA
This sequence comes from Microvirga zambiensis WSM3693, assembly GCF_016735695.1. Taxonomy (GTDB): domain Bacteria; phylum Pseudomonadota; class Alphaproteobacteria; order Rhizobiales; family Beijerinckiaceae; genus Microvirga; species Microvirga zambiensis. The sequence goes on from NZ_JAERQD010000003.1 coordinate 8,873, forward strand.
AGAACTCGCCGTAATGGTGCACGCCCACATGCTCGAACATGCCGACAGACACGATGCGATCGAACTTTCTGTCCACCTTGCGGTAGTCGAGCAATTCGAACCGCACGCGATCCGACAGCCCTGCACGCCGAGCCTTCTCATTGGAGAGTTCGTACTGCTCCTTCGAGAGCGTGACGCCGGTGACGTCAACATCCTCCATCGCCGCGAGATAGAGCGCGAGGTCGCCCCAGCCGCTGCCGATGTCGAGGATCTTCAGGCCTGGCTTGAGCCGCAGCTTCGAGGCGATGAGGCGAAGCTTGTTCTGCTGCGCCTCTTCGAGCGTGTCGTCGTCGTTGACGAAATAGGCGCAGGAATATTGCATGCCCTTGTCGAGGAAGAGCTTGTAGAAGTCGTTCCCGAGATCGTAGTGATGCGCCACGTTCTGTTGCGCCTTGCCGACAGGGTTCGCCTGCTGGAATCTTTTCACCGTGCGCGAGAGACGCTTGAGCACGCTCTGAAGCGGATAATTGGCGAGCGTCGAGCGATTGATCGAGAAGAGATTGAGGAAGTCCCGCAAGCCGGAACCATCCTCGAAGCTCATGGTCCCGTCCATATAAGCTTCGCCGGCGTGGAGTTCCGGGTTCAGGACGAGCTTGTGATAGAGCGAGCGATCCGTCAGCCGCATGGTGACGCTCGGCCCCGGCTTTTCACCACCGAAGACATGCACCTTGCCCTCAGCGTCGATCACCTTCAGGGTGCCGGCACGAATGAAGGACTTGAGCATGTGAGACAGGGGAAACATCGCCACCTCGGATCGCTTTGACGGGGGCGGGATCGTTCCACAGTCTCGGGCGCGTGGCTAGGGGTAACCTCGACAGGTTTTGAGAGTCTGCAGATCCCGCGCCTAATCCAAGAATTTGATCTTTCTGAAGGCCATCATTCTCCCCATCACATTGCCTCCGGCATCGACTTGGACACCCCGATCCAGTGTGACGACGACGCGTTTGCCGATGTAATGAGCGGGCATCTCCACTTTCCTGTTCCATGGCCTGCATTCTGGCGCAGTGCACAGCCCGGTATGTTCTTTATTCAGCTTGTCGACGATCGTCAGATAGCAGTTGTCCCCGCAGTGGAAATCGTCGATGCGCCCTTCCAAGGAGGCATTCTGCGCCAGAACCGGCAATGACATTCCGGCAATGGCGGCAAGCACGCTCATCAGGCGTAGCGACGTTGCATGAGAAGGCCAGGGCATTGCGCAGGCTCCAACGGAGTTCGTAGCTTATCCGCTCATAAAACAATGTTGCATTGAGCGGAGCGCGTCGTCTAGCCCATTGCCTCGACGAAGCTGTCCAGAACCATCTTGCGCCCGGCCTTGTCGAACTCGACCGTCAGCTTGTTGCCGTCGATGGCCTCGACGGTGCCTGGGCCGAACTTGGTGTGGAGCACGCGCCCGCCGATCTTGAAGCCTGAGCTGCCGGTGGACTTGGCCACAAGCTCACCCTCGATCAGCATCGGCCCGCGTCTTTCGCCGGAGCGGCGGGCGGAATAGCCGCCGTCCTCGGTCGTGGCCCGATGCGCCTGGGCGCGCTGCCAGCCGGGCGTCTGGTAGGACGAGCCGCTGAAGGGCTGCATCCGGTCGAAGCGCGATCCGCCAAAGCCGCCGCCATAGGAGAAATTGGCGGGCGCCTCGACGATCTCGACGTTCATCTCGGGCAGATCGTCGACGAAGCGGCTCGGGACGGTCGAGTTCCAGAGGCCATGAATGCGTCGATTTGAGGCGAAGTAGATCTTGGCCCGGCGCCGGGCGCGGGTCAGACCCACATGGGCGAGGCGGCGCTCCTCTTCCAAGCCAGCACGGCCGCTCTCGTCGAGCGCGCGCTGGTTCGGAAAGAGGCCTTCCTCCCAGCCGGGCAGGAAGACGGTGTCGAATTCCAGGCCCTTTGCCGCGTGTAAGGTCATGAGGCTGACACGCTCAGTCGTGTCGCTCTCGTTCGCTTCCATCACGAGAGAGACATGCTCGAGGAAGCTCTGCAGGTCCGGAAATTCCTCCATGGAGCGCACGAGCTCCTTGAGGTTTTCGAGCCGCCCGGCCGCGTCTGCCGATTTGTCCTTCTGCCACATATCGGTGTAGCCGGATTCCTCCAGCACCGTCTGCGCGACGTCGGATTGCGATAGGGTTTCGGAGAGCTTCGCCCAGCGGCCGAAGGAGATGAGCAGATCGCGCAAGGTGGCGCGGGGCTTGGGCTTCAATTCGTCGGTCTCGACGATGAAGCGCGCGGCCTCCATCAGCGGCACGCGGGCGGCGCGGGCATGGTTGTGCAGCACCTGGATCGTGGCGTCGCCCAAGCCGCGCTTCGGCGTATTGACGATGCGCTCGAAGGCGAGATCGTCGGCCGGCTGGTTGACGACGCGCAGATAGGCGAGCGCATCGCGGATCTCTGCGCGCTCGTAGAAGCGCGGGCCGCCGATGACGCGATAGGGAACCCCGAGCGTCACGAGACGGTCTTCGATCTCACGCATCTGGGCGGAGATGCGCACCAGGATCGCGATCTCGGAGAGCGGGTGCTTTTTGGAATGGAGCGACTCGATCTCTTCTCCGATGAGTCGCGCCTCATCCTCGGAATCCCAGGCGCCGGTGATGGTCACCTTCTCGCCCGGCTCGTCCTCCGTGCGCAGCGTCTTGCCGAGGCGGCTCTGGTTCTTGGCGATGAGACCGGAGGCAGCCGATAGGATGTGGCCGGTGGAACGATAGTTGCGCTCCAGACGGATCACGGTGGCGCCGGGAAAATCGTGCTCGAAGCGGAGGATGTTGTCGACCTCGGCGCCGCGCCAGCCATAGATCGACTGGTCATCGTCGCCGACGCAACACAGGTTCTTGCGCGTCTGAGCGAGAAGCCTCAGCCAGAGATACTGGGCGACGTTGGTGTCCTGATATTCGTCCACCAGCATGTAGCGGAACCGGTTCTGATACTGCTCCAGAATGTCGGGATGCTCGCGCCAAAGGCGCAGGCATTCGAGCAGCAGGTCGCCGAAATCGGTGGCGTTGAGAACCTTCAGGCGCTCCTGATAGGCCCGGTAGAGCCGGCCGCCCTTGCCGTTGGCGAAGGCTCCGGCCTCTCCGGCGGGAACCTGATCGGGGCCGAGGCCGCGGTTCTTCCAGCCGTCGATATGGCCGGCGAGCTGGCGCGCGGGCCAGCGCTTCTCGTCAATGCCCTCGGCCTCGATCACCTGCTTCATCAGGCGCAGCTGGTCGTCGGTGCCGAGGATCGTGAAGTCTGAGCGCAGTTCGACCAGCTCCGCATGGCGACGTAGGATCTTGGTGCCGATGGAGTGGAAGGTGCCGAGCCACTGCATTCCCTCGGCCACAGGGCCGATCACGGAGGTGATGCGCTCGCGCATCTCCCGGGCGGCCTTGTTGGTGAAGGTGACGGCGAGGATCTGGGACGGAAAGGCCTTGCCGGTGGCGATCAGATGGGCGATCCGGGTTGTGAGCACGCGGGTCTTGCCGGTGCCGGCGCCGGCGAGCACCAGGACCGGCCCTTCGGTGGCCTCCACGGCGGCACGCTGTTCCGGGTTCAGGCCGTTCAGGTAAGGCGATTGCGGCGCAACCGCCGCACGGGCGCGGGCGCTCAAGGATCCGGACGCCGGCTCATGGGCAAGGTTGTCCTGCGGATCGGGTCTGGGATCGGACTGATTCATCGGCGGGACCATGGATCAAAAGGCGAACGGCGTCGAGCCCGGAATGCCTGTCGATCCTGCCGCAGGCTGAACTTCCCGGCTTGAGCGTCATTGTCCGCGAAAGGCTCCTTCGCCATATAGGTATGGCAGGTCCGAAGAGGAATGTTCCCATGCGTTTCATGATGGTTTTGGCCATCGTCTCGAGCGTCGCGCTTCCCGTGGCCATGCCGGCCGAGGCGCAGACCCGGCTGCCCCGCACCAGCCCCGCGGAGCGGACCACGGACAATATCAACAGGCGGATCCAGGACGATCAGCGCATCCTCGGGGTCGAGCAGGACATCCGCAGCCAGAACAGCCGGATCCGGCAGAATATCGAGCGGGATCGCATGTTCTCCAATCCGCCTCCCGCTCCCGTGCCGTATCGGCGAGGGACATGCCCGAGGGGTTCGATCGGGTGTTAGTCCAACGGCGAGACGTGAGAAGATGAGGGCGCCACGGCCTCCATTTCCTCGAGGCTGAGTTTCACCATGTGACTTTCTCGCCCAGCGTCCCGACTTGCCGCGATCGCGCCTCCTCGGCTATGCACGAAGCTCAAGGGCTTGGGATCGAGCGCGGGGAATGGCAAAGCTCCCATATATTCAGGTGCTGCGAGCCTGCGCGGCCCTGTCGATCGTCGTCCTGCATGCCCAGTATGATGCGGGGCTCATGGCGGCCAGGCTCGGCTGGCAGTTCCGGCCGTTCCAGCACATCCCATGGGCCGCCGGCGTCGATGTGTTCTTCGTCATCTCGGGCTTCATCATCGTTCATGCCTCGCGAAACCTGTTCGAGGCGCCCGGTGCCGGAAAGGTCTTCCTCGCGCGCCGCGCCGCCCGCGTCGTTCCGCTCTACTGGACCGCGACGACGCTGTATCTTGCCGTCGCCCTGGTCTCGCCCGACGTCCTGAACCGAATGATCCTGGAGCCGGGCTTCGTGATCGCCTCTTATCTGTTTGTTCCCCTGGCGCGCCCCGACGGTGTCGTTCAGCCGCTCTATTCCCTGGGCTGGACGCTGAATTACGAGATGTATTTCTACCTGCTCTTCGCTTTGATCATCATGCTGCCCATGCGCAGAGCCGTCATCGGGCTTACGGCAGGCTTGGCCGCGGCGGCGGTGCTGGGCAGTCTCCTTGCTCTGCCGCAGCCTCTCGCCTTCTGGGCCAATCCGATCGTCCTGGAATTCGCCTTCGGCATGGCGCTCGCGCTCGTCAAGGCGGAGGGGCTTGTCCTGTCGCGAAGTGTGCGCGCCGCTCTCGTTGCCGGTGGTCTCATGCTGCTTCTCGGTGCGGCCCAGGCCGACCTGCCGCGGTTTGTCGCCTTCGGTGTTCCGGCGTCACTTTTCGTTGCCGCAGCCGCCCTCGGCCCCGATCGCGTCAGGCCCGCGACGCGGCTTACGCAGGCAGCCGGCGCTCTGGGCGATGCCTCCTATGCCCTCTACCTCATCCATCCCTTCGTCATCCGCGCGGGGAGGGAGGTCCTAGTCAGGAGCGGCCTTGCCTCGGTGATCGGACCATGGGGCTATGTTGCACTGGCCGTGGTCGGAGCCGTCGTGGCCTCGCTTGCGGTTTTTCGCTGGTACGAGCGCCCCGTGACCGACTGGGTCCGGCAGCGGCTTGCGCCTGCAAAGCTGCGCCTCGCCTGAAGCGGCGGCGAGTCTCGCAGCCCGCTCAGTGCCGGGTGCTCGAAGCCAGCAGACCGGTCTCGGCCTTCGAGGGGATGCCGACCGAACGCCCCAGCTCCGACGGCTTGGCAAGGCGGGAATGGGTGGTCTTCATCACGGCGAGATTGGCCGCGATATCATCCGGAAACGGGCAGACCTTGCGGGTTTCCATGTCGACGTGAAGGGACAGGCCTTCCATGGTCGCGGAGACCCAGCCTTCGCCGGCGTGGCGGATTTCCATGTAGTAATGGAGGCGTTTCTCGTCGAAATCGACGAGCTGAAGCGTCACGCGAACCCGGTCGTGCATCTTGAGCTCGCGCTTGTAGACCGTGTGGACTTCGGCCGCGAAGAACGAAGCCTTGCGCTTTTCCAGGTAATCGTGGCCCAGGCCGACCAGGCTGAAGCCTTCCTCTACCGCCCTGTCGAAGAGCACGTGGTAATAGGCCATGTTCATATGGCCGTTATAGTCGATCCAAGCGGGCTCGACCCGCATCGTGGAGGACACGAAGGGCGCGAAGAAAAAGACGGGTGTCCGCTTCTCCATGATCAATGGCGTCCCTCGATATCCTCCGGAAGTCCGTTCCGTTCACAATAGGAAAAGAATGTTAGCACGTTCATCCGGTCTGTGCATGAGGGGTGCGGCATCTTTCTCAACCCGAGTGTTGCCTTTGCAACGGTTTTGGCTGCTATGGAAGGCAATGAGCATCGCAATCGGATCTGAAGCCTCCATGAATGCCACCCAAGCTCCCGTCCGTCAGAAGCCCACCGAGGCCGCCGTCGCCGCCCTTCTGGCCGATCTGTCGCAGCGCTTCGGCGATCGCGTCGCAACCTCGGCCGCCGTGCGCGAGCAGCATGGACATACGCTGACCTGGGTGAAGAACCAGCCGCCGGACGCGGTGGTCTATCCCCGGACGACGGAGGAGGTGTCGGAGGTCGTGAAACTTTGCGCTGTGCACGGGGTTCCGATCATTCCCTATGGTACTGGCACATCGCTGGAAGGGCATATCAATGCGCCCTATGGCGGAGTTTCCATCGATCTCAGGCAGATGAAGCGCATCATCGCGGTCCATGACGAGGACCTTGACTGCGTGGTGGAGGCGGGCGTCACGCGCAAGGAACTCAACGAGCATCTTCGCGACAAGGGCCTGTTCTTCCCCATCGATCCCGGCGCCGACGCCTCCATCGGCGGCATGGCCGCCACCCGCGCCTCAGGCACGAATGCCGTCCGCTACGGCACCATGAAGGACGTGGTGCTGGCGCTGACCGCCGTGCTGCCCGATGGCGAGATCGTGAAGACCGCGAGCCGCGCCAAGAAAAGTTCGGCCGGCTATGATCTTACCCGCCTGCTGATCGGCTCGGAGGGAACGCTGGGGATCATCACCGAGATTACTTTGAAGCTCCACGGCATCCCGGAGGCGATCTCGGCCGGCATCTGCCCGTTCCCGTCGGTCAAAGCGGCCTGCGACGCGGTGATCATGACGATCCAGTCCGGCATCCCGGTGGCGCGCATCGAGCTGCTCGACGAGGTGCAGGTCAAGGCGGTCAATCTCCACTCCAAACTGTCCCTGCCGGAGAGCCCCCTGCTGCTCTTGGAATTCCATGGCTCCGAGGCCGGCGTGCAGGAGCAGTCGCAGCGGTTCGGCGAGATCGCGGCCGAGTTCGAGGGCGGGCCGTTCGAATGGGCGACGAAGCCCGAGGAGCGCTCGCGCCTCTGGCAGGCCCGGCACGACGCCTATTGGGCCGCCAAGGGCCTGCGCCCGGGGGCTCAGTCGGTGGCGACCGACGTCTGCGTGCCGATTTCCCGCCTCGCCGAATGCGTCGACGCCACCAAGCAGGACATCCTGGAGAGCGGTCTCGTCGCGCCGATCGTCGGCCATGTGGGCGACGGCAATTTCCATGTCCAGCCTCTCGTGAACACGGACGATCCGGTGGAAATCCAAGCCTGCGAAGCCTTTGTGGACCGGCTGGTGCGGCGGGCCTTGGCCATGGAGGGCACCTGCACGGGCGAGCACGGGGTCGGCCAGAAGAAGATGAAATATCTGGAGATCGAGCACGGGGCGGGGGCGCTGAACATGATGCGCGTCTTGAAACAGGCCATCGATCCCGACAACATCATGAATCCCGGCAAGATCGTCGCGCTTTGACAGTGGAACACTTTGACGGTGGAACACATGGAACAAAGCTCCCGGTCCTTGTCGTCATGAGCTAAGGACGTCTCACCGGAACGGAGAAAAGGCAGCCTCTTGCGCGATATCCTGACGATCATCGCATCCATCGTGATCCTCATCCTGGCGGTTGCCGTCGCAGCGCCTCCCTTCATTACCTGGGAGGCGCATCGCGACACGATCGATCACATGATTGCGCGCGCGTCCGGCACGGAGGCCAAGACCGAAGGCTCCATCGACATCCGCCTGCTGCCGGCACCGAGGGTGACCCTCGGTCGGCTGCGTCTCGGCGGCAAGACGCCGGATTCGCCCTTGCTCACGGCCGATTACGTCCGTGCCGAAGTGGCCCTGATGCCGCTGCTGCAGGGTGATGTGCGCTTCACGGAAACCCGGGTGGGACGGGCTGACATCCGGATCCCGGTTGCGGGTGACGGCGAATGGCGCCTGCCGCCGGATATCGTTTCGGGCAGCGGCCGCGCCCGCCGCTGGGCGATCGAGAATCTGCGGGTCGGACAGCTTCTCCTGACGACCCAGAGCGCGAGCACGGGCCGTACGAATCAGGCCTTTGCGGAAAACGTCTCCATCGAGGGGCAGAGGCTGATCGGGCCTTGGCGCGTCGAGGGCACCACCTCAGGCGTGCCGTTCCGGCTGGTCACGGGTGAGCTGGCCGAGGACAAGACCATTCAGGTCAAGCTGTCCGGCGGCGGGGATATCTATCCACGCTTCGATATCGACGCCCGCCTCGGTCTGAACGAGGCAACGGGCGAGGCCGGAACGCCGAATGTCTCCGGCAAGGCCAAGGTCCTGTTCGGCCCTCCGGCACAGGTTGCCGCCGCAGGCATTCCCATTCCCATCGCGGTCGAGACGGAGTTCAAGACCGTGCCCGGCGCCGTCGAGCTCAATCCCGTCAGCCTGGAGGCCGGGGAGGGCGGCGCGAGCCTGCGCATGACCGGCGAGGGCCGGATCGGACTCAACGAGCCGCGCATCTCCCTCAAACTCGAGGGGCGCCGGCTCGATGCCGACAGCTTCATTCTCTCGGGCAATGGGCAGGATTTCAAAAGCCGGCTGCAGCAATGGTCCGTACCGGTGATCCATTTCCCCATCGATCTCGACCTCAAGATCGACAGCATCGGGCTCGGCCAGGAGGATTTGTCGAGCGCCAATCTGCGGCTGTCACTCGACACCGGCCGCGCCCGGCTCGACCGGATCGAGTTCATCGCGCCCGGTGACACCCGTGTGGCCCTGGAGGGCGAGCTTGGCCTGACCACGCGGGGCGGTCTCAACGGCAAGGTCGCTCTCGCCTCGAACGCATCCGACCGGCTCGCCCGCTATCTCGCCCGCATCGGCATCAACTCGCCTCTCCTGCGGGTGCTCGATGGACGCCCTGTCGAGGCCTCCTCGGAAATCGCCTTTGCCAATCCGGTTCTGTCCTTCAACCGTCTGCGGCTGAAGACCGGCGAGTCGACCCTGACCGGCAATGTCCGCTACACCGCGCCGGAAGTGAACGAGCGCGGAAAGGTCGAGGCGCAGGTCGCGATCCAGAGACTGAACCTCGACGACCTGCCGCAGCTCTCCAGCGTCTTCCAGGCCACCGAGAAGGTCGATGTCGGTTTCATCCTGGATGCGCGCGGCGTCAGCGCCGGCAAGAGCCCCGCGACAGGCCGGATTTCCGCCCGCATCTTGTCCGACGGACCGGCGCTGCTGGTCGAAACCCTGGACATCGTCGATCTCGCCGGAGCCAATGCGCGCGTCCGCGGCCGCATCGCACCGGACGGATCGGGCCAGATCACGGGGAAGGTGACGGCGCAGCGTGCCGATCCGCTGGTCGATCTTCTCGGCAGCGTGTGGGTCGGAGGCATCTCGAAGCTCGTGCCCCTTTTCGTGCGCGAGGGCGCACTCGATCTCGATGTCACCTCCGAGCGGGTCGCGCCTGCACCGGGCTCGACCGAATTGCGGCTGCGCACGACGGCGAAGGGACGCGTCGCCGGCGGGCCGTTCGAGGGCCGGGTCGACTCGGTGGATGGTCGGACCGAGAGCCTGACCATCGGGCTTTCGACCGACAGTACCGGACGCTGGGTCAATCGCGCGAATCTGGCCGGCCTGAACCGGCCATCCCAGATCGATCTTCGCGGCACCCGCGTCGGATCCGGCCAGTTCAACCTCACCGTAGCCGGCGAGGTTGCAGGCATGCGGATCGCGACAAGGCGGCCCTTCTCCTTGAGCGAGGGCGACGACGTGGTCGACAGCGGCGAGGCCGAGGTTTCGACCGCCGACGTCGCCCCCTTTCTGCAATTGCTGGGAGACGGCGCAGGCGTCGCTTCGCCGGTGCCTGCCAATGGCCGCGTGACCCTGGGACGCGAGCGCGGCGCGACCCTCCTCGACATCACCGGCAAGGTGGCGAACAACAACGTGCAGGCGCGCCTCGTTGCCGCCTCGCGCTCGGAGATCGGCGGCGAGGTGTCCCTCGAGCGGGTCTCGCTGCCCTGGCTCGTTGCGGCGCTCTCGCTGAACATGCCGGGGGACGCCGGCACGACTGCGATCTGGTCCAACGCCCGATTCGGCCAGAGCGGGCGCCTCGTCACCGGCGGGCAGGTCACCTTCCGGGTCGGGACTCTGGAGCTCGGGCGCGGCCTGCAGGCGAGCCGCGGGACTTTCGTCGTCGAGGCGAAGTCGGACGGGATCTCGCTGCGCAATTTCGAGGCGACCATCGGCTCCGGCCGGATCACGGGTGGCACCACGATCACCCGTCAGGGCACGGTCGCGACCATCGTCGGTGAAGGCGCCCTGGAGAGCGTACCCCTGTGGGCGCTGGCCGGCTCGACCCCGTTCGAGGCCATCCTCTCCGGCCCCCTCAAATTCGGCGCGGCGGGATCGAGCCCTGCGGAGCTCGTCGCCAATCTCGGCGGGGCGGGCGACTGGCAGGTGACGAACTTGCGCATCCCGGCGGCCGACCCAGGCGTTTTCGAGCGCGCGCTCAAGCGGGCCCTGACCGAGAACGATCCGCTGGTCGAGGGGAAGTCGGAAGCGATCCTTGGGATGGAACTCGGCCGCGCCCCCTTCAACGCGGCGCCGATCAAAACCTCGGCGGCGCTCGTCGGCGGCATTTTGCGGCTCTCCCCCTTCGTGGCCGAAAGCGGCGCGGCCACCTGGCAGGGAGCCGTCACCTTCGACCTGAAGACCCTGCAGCTCGATGCCCGCGGGGCGCTGACGGCCAAGACATCGCCGCCGGAATGGGTCGGCGCTCCGCCATCGGTCGGCCTGAACTGGCAGGGTTCGCTGATCGCGCCGGTGCGCCAGATCGATGCCGGCCCCTTCCGCAACGGCCTTGCCGCCATCGTGCTCAAGCGCGAGCTGGAAAAGATCGAGGCCTTCGAGCGCGCCGCAGCCGAGCGCCAACGCCAGATCGATGCGCAGCGCGAGGCGGAACGGCAGCGTGTCAAGGCTGCGGAGGAGGAGGCCCTACGTCAGGCGAGGGCTCGTGCGGAAGCCGAGCGGGCCCGACGCGATGCCGAGCGACTGCAAATGGAGCAGCAGAACCAGCCGGAGCCGGCGCCTGAACCCGCTCCCTCACAGACCTCGGCCCCTCCAATGCCCCCACCGTTCCAGATCGCCCCGCCGCCCTCGGTCTTTGGGGCTCCGCCGACGCGGTAGTGCCATCCTCGGCGAGGGAAGGGCCGGAAAGGGACGCTCTCACTGTCATTCCGGGGCGCCGTAGGCGAGCCCGGAATCCATAAACACGACGTTTCAGAAAGAGAAAATCAGCATCGCGCGCCGTTTTGCGCCGTCAGCGGTTATGGATCCCGGGCGCCGCTGCGCGGCCCCGGGATGACGGCGCTGTGTTTGTCGCACGTCACCCCCGGCCTTGTGCCGGGGACCCACGTCTTGGGAACCGCAGCGGTGCAAAAGGCGTGGGTGGCCGCAACAAGTGCGGCCATGACGCGAGAGGGCGTCATTCCAGGGCGAGCAAAGCAAAGTGAGAGGTGTCGACGCTGGCTGCTAAAGTGCGTCGGTTCCGTTCAACGCGGACGCACCCAGGCGACCACGCAGGTCGTTGAGCACGAACACCCGGATCGCGGAGGAAAGGTTCTGCTCGCCCCGATCCGCATCGATGCGCCCGATCAGGGCCTGAATGGAAATCTTGTCCCGTTCCGCGATCTCCCGCAGGCCTTCCCAGAAGGGCTCTTCGAGCGAAATGCTCGTCCGGTGGCCGGCGATGGAGACGGAGCGTTTGACGATGGAAAAGCCCATTCACGGCTTCTCGTCGTCGTCGCGCTTATGCGAGTCGAGCCGACTCTTTTCCATGTCCTGCTCGGCTTTCGTCAGTTTCTTTTCAGCCTTGGTGCGGCCGAAGCTGACGCGGTTCTCGGCGGCGCGGGCCTCTTTCTCGGCCCGCGCCTTCTGCTTGCGCGCCTGGCGCAGATTGATGATCTCGGCCATGGCGCTTGTTCTATCTTATTCGCCCGGCTGAAGCATCGTCTCGGGACGTACGACCGCGTGGAAGTGAGCCTCCTCGACGCCGGCCTTGAGAGCCTCTTCCTTCAGGGTCGTGCCGTTCTTGTGTGCCGACTTCGCGATGGCGGCCGCCTTGTCGTAGCCGATCGACGGGGCAAGCGCCGTCACGAGCATCAGCGAGCGCTGCATCAGCTCGCTGAGGCGCTCCCGGTTCGGCTCGATGCCGACGACGCAATTGTCGGTGAAGCTGACGGCGCCGTCAGCGATCAGGCGGATCGACTGCAGCACCGCGTTCACGATCACCGGCTTGAACACGTTGAGCTCGAAATGGCCCTGGCTGCCGGCGAAGGTCACCGTGGTCTGGTTGCCGGCCACCTGGCAGCACAGCATCGTCATGGCCTCGGCCTGGGTCGGGTTGACCTTGCCGGGCATGATCGACGAGCCGGGCTCGTTCTCGGGCAGCGAGATCTCGCCGATGCCGGAGCGCGGGCCGGAGCCCATCAGGCGGATGTCGTTGGCGATCTTGAACAGGCCGGCGGCGAGGCTCGCCAGCGCACCATGGGTGAAGACGAGCGCGTCGTTGGAGGCGAGGGCCTCGAACTTGTTGTCGGCAGAGGTGAAGGGCAGGGCGGTGAGCTCGACCACCTTCGCAGCGAAGCGGTCTGCGAATTCGGGATGGGCGTTGAGGCCCGTGCCGACGGCGGTGCCTCCCTGGGCAAGCGCGTAGATGCCGGGCAGCGTCGCCTCGATGCGGGCGATGCCGAGCTGGATCTGCGCCGCATAGCCGGAGAATTCCTGGCCGAGGGTGACCGGGGTCGCATCCTGCAGGTGCGTACGGCCGATCTTCACGATGTCCTTGTAGGCTTCGGCCTTGTCGTTCAGGGCCTTGAGCAGGTGCTTGAGCGCGGGAACGAGCCGGTCATGGATCTCGCGGGCGACCGCGATGTGCATGGCGGTGGGAAAGGAGTCGTTCGACGACTGGCCCATGTTGACGTGGTCGTTGGGATGAACCGGCTTCTTGCTGCCGCGCTCGCCGCCGAGGCGCTCGATGGCGAGGTTCGAGAGCACCTCGTTCATGTTCATGTTGGACTGGGTGCCCGAGCCGGTCTGGTAGACCACCAGCGGGAACTCGTCGTCGTACTTGCCCTGCACCACGTCGGCGGCGGCGCTCGCGATCGCATCGGCGAGGCGCGGTTCGAGCTTGCCGAGATCCTTGTTCACAAGGGCGGAGGCCTGCTTCACGATGGCCAGCGCATGGACCAGCGGCAGCGGCATCCGGTCGGTCCCGATACGGAAATTCTGGAGCGAACGCTGCGTCTGCGCACCCCAGAGCTTGTCGGCGGCGACCTCGATGGGGCCGAAGGTATCGGTTTCGATGCGGGTTGAGGGCGACATCCTGACCTCTTTCGATGGAGTTGCGTGTTCTTATCTCAAATGGTGGCGCTCGCAACTGCGAACGCGCATTGGAGGCCTTGGAAAATCGCATGAGCGACACCCTGGAAGCGCCGCTGTTCCGCCCGCCGCACCCGAAGCCCCGCACGGAGCCGCTCGGCATGGTGGCTTTTCTGCGCGCCGTGCGCGAAAACCCCCTGAACACCTGGATGGAGGCGCATTTCGAGGATCTCGTCCTCACCGGCGAGGGTGCGCTCGGGCGCATGACCGTGGTCAACGACCCGGCCATCATCCGCCACATCCTCGTGGACAATGCCGCCAATTACCGGAAGGACGATCTGCAGATCAGGATCCTGGCGCCGGGCTTGGGGCGAGGGCTCGTGACGGCCGAGGGCGACGAATGGCGGTTGCAGCGCCGTACCATCGCGCCGATCTTCACCCCGCGCCATGTGGGCAGCTTCTTCCCGGCCATGGTCGAGGCGGCGGACCGCCTGGTCAGGCGCTGGCAGCGCCGCCCGAACGGTCGCGTGGTCGATGCCTCCCTCGAGATGACCCGGGTGACCCTCGACGTGCTCGAGCGGACGATTTTCACCCATGGCGTACCGAAGGACCCGGATGCGCTCGGCCGCGCCATCACCCGCTATTTCAACAGCTTAGGGATGGTCGACCCGCTCGACATCTTCGGCTTCCCCGACTGGGTGCCCAGGATCGGCCGCCTGCGGGCGCGGCCGTCCATCCGCTTCTTCGAGGAGACGGTCAACGAGCTGATCGATGCCAGAAAGAAGCTCCTCGCCAGCGGCGAGCCGGCGCCGCGCGATCTTCTGACCCTGCTGCTCGAGGCGGCGGATCCGGAGACCGGCAAGGGCCTGACCGATATCGAGGTGCGGACGAACATCGTCACCTTCATCGGTGCCGGCCACGAGACGACGGCGAACGCACTCTCCTGGTCGCTCTACCTGCTGTCCCAGGACGAGCGGGCGCGTACCAAGGTGGAGCAGGAGGTCGATGAGGTGCTGGGGGAGGGGCCGATCGAGCCGCAGCACCTGGAGCGGCTCGTTTATACCCGCGCCGTCATCGACGAGGCGGTGCGTCTCTATCCGCCGGCCCCCTACATGAGCCGCTCCGCCATCAACGACGACCGGATCGGCGACTTGGATATTCCCGCAGGTTCGATGGTGGCGATCTCTCCGTATGTCCTGCACCGCCACCGCAAGCTCTGGGACGAGCCGGACGCCTTCCGGCCCGAGCGCTTCCTGCCGGAGAACCGCAGCCGGATCGACCGCTTCGCCTATCTGCCCTTCGGTGCAGGGCCGCGCGTCTGCATCGGTGCGAGCTTCTCGCTGCAGGAGGCGGTGATCGTGCTCGCGACCATCGCCCGCTCGGTCAGGCTCGATCTGGTGGAGGGGCACGAGGTTGCGCCCGTGCAGCGCATCACCCTGAGGCCGAGAGGCGGCCTGCCGATGCGCCTGACGCAACGCGCCCGGAAAGACGCGCCGGCGACGGCATGACCCGAGAATTGGAAGGGCTCAGTTCTTCTTGCGAAAGGCGTCGAGGCTGACGACCTCGGCTGTGCCCGAGGCAGCATCCGCCTCGTCGGATTTCTCATCGCCCTCGCCGTTACCCTCGGCCTCCGCCGTCGCAGCGGGAGCTTTCTCAGCGGCCGGCTTCTTGTCCGCCGCGGGGGCGGGCTTGCGCGGCTGCTTCAGCTCGACCGGCTCGGAAGAGCCGTTGCGGATCGGCTGCGGCGCGGCGGGAGCCTCCTCGATCTCTTCCTCTTCATCCTCGTCCTGGCTGTCGAACTTCAACCCGAACTGCACGGAAGGGTCGAAGAAGCCGGTGAGTGCATCGAAGGGGATGAGCAGCCGCTCCGGAATGCCGGAGAAGGACAGCCCGACCTCGAAGGTGTGCTCGGTGACGTTGAGATCCCAGAACTGATGCTGGAGAACGATGGTCATCTCCTGAGGATATTTTTCGCGCAGGCGGTTCGAGAGGCGAACGCCGGGAAAATCCGTCTGGAAGGAGATGTAGAAATGGTGCTCGCCCGGCAGACCGTCCTTGGCATCGATCAATACCTTGCGCACGACGCCTTTCAGCGCGTCCTGCACCAGAAGATCGTATCGGATCAGGTCTTTACCACCGGCCATAAGCGAGCCCTTGCAGAAACAAAAGTGGAGGCTTCTGTTGCCAGGTGCCTCCGGACCCCGCCTTACGGTGCTAACCGCAAGGGCTTTGATTCGGCTTTAGGGACCGCTTACGCAGCCACTGCAACCGGAGCATAGTTGTCGTTGGCAACTATAGATTCGGCCCGATAACGGCGGAACCATGCCGAGCAAAAGCCTATCCTTTACGCCCTCGTCGATCCTATTTCGCCCCCGCCTAAACCCAAGCGTGGCCTGGGTTTAGGTGGAGGCGCCGGGTACCGCCCCCGGGTCCGATAGGTTTATTCCGATAGCCGTTTATCGCCATAGTCGGTCTCGCGACCGACAGCCTCAATATAGGTGGCGCGGACGGAATTTGAAAGGTCGGTTGTCCCCACTCTTCGCGCAAAAGCGACTCGGCACCCCTCGCGCGCTGCCTTATGATTAAGCGAGGAGCACACCATGCAAGCCTATCTCGATCTGATCCGCCGCATCATGGATGAAGGCGTCCGCAAGGACGACCGGACGGGAACCGGGACGATTTCCGTCTTCGGTCATCAGATGCGTTTCGACCTCAGCGAGGGCTTTCCGCTCGTCACCACGAAGAAGCTGCATCTGCGCTCCATCGTCCACGAATTGCTGTGGTTCCTGAAAGGCGACACCAATATCCGTTATCTGAAGGAGAACGGTGTTTCGATCTGGGACGAGTGGGCCGACGAGAACGGCGATCTCGGACCGGTCTACGGCAAGCAATGGCGCTCCTGGGCGAAGCCCGACGGCGGCAGTGTCGACCAGATCCGCTGGGTGCTCGACGAGATCCGCCGCAACCCCGACAGCCGCCGCCTCATCGTCTCGGCCTGGAACCCGGCCGAGCTCGACAAGATGGCTCTGGCACCATGCCATTGCCTGTTCCAGTTCTACGTCGCGGAGGGGCGGCTCTCGTGCCAACTCTACCAGCGCTCGGCGGACGTGTTTCTCGGCGTGCCCTTCAACATCGCGTCCTATGCGCTTCTCACCCACATGATGGCGCAGGCGACGGGCCTGCAGCCGGGCGATTTCGTCCATTCCTTCGGCGATGCGCATCTCTACCTGAACCATCTCGAGCAGGCGCGACTCCAGCTTTCCCGCGATCCGCGTCCGCTGCCGAAGCTGCGGCTCAACCCGGCGGTGCGCTCGCTGTTCGATTTCACCTACGACGACATTGCCATCGAGGATTACGACCCGCATCCCGCCATCAAGGCGCCCGTCGCGGTCTGAGTACCATGACACGGCGGGAGGCCATCGAGAGCGCCGTGCGCATCCTCGCGCCGCGCATTCCACGCCATGAATTCGAAGCCGTGACGGACCATGCCCTCGGCAGCAGGGGTCTCCACACGGCCAATCCCGAGACGGCCGCGTGGCTGTCGCTGACGGCCTATATCCGGCACCGCCTGACCGATTACGACGAGCTTCTCGACGACGGCTACGACGCCGAGAGCGCACGCTTCTTCGTGCTCGACGACATGAATGGGGTTCTGGAGGATTGGGGCTCGCCGAGGCGGGTCTCGGGGGAGGAAGCGGAATGAGCTCGACAGCAATGGCCGCTTGCGAGACAACAGCCGCATGAGTCTCGTCATTCGCAAGGCTGAAGAGCGCGATGCTCCGACGATCTTCGGCTTCATCCGCGAACTCGCCGAATACGAGCGCTTGGCCCATGAGGTCGACGCAACGCAGACCGATATCGCCAAAGCTCTTTTCGGCCTCAGCCCACGGGTCTTCGCGGATATTGCTGAGTGGCAGGGCGAGCCGGTCGGCTTCGCCCTATGGTTCTACAACTTCTCCACCTTCCGCGGCCGGCACGGGATCTATCTGGAGGATCTCTTCGTCAGGCCGACATTCCGCTCCAAGGGGATTGGAAGAGCGTTGCTGAAGCATCTCGCGCGCCGCTGCCTCGACGAGGGCCTAACCCGGCTGGAATGGTCGGTGCTCGACTGGAACGAGCCCGCCGTGCGCGTGTACCGTTCCATCGGTGCGATCCCGCTGGACGAATGGACGGTGCAGCGGATGACCGGAGAGGCGTTGGAGCAACTGGCTGGAGACTAGATTTATGATATCGTTATTATTATATTTGTTATAATTCTCTTCCTCACGAGGTCTCCGTCATGACAGTCGAGGTCAAGGTCACACAGGTCGGCTCGTCGCTCGGCGTCGTCCTTCCCCGATCCGTCCTTGAGCGGCTGAAAGTCGGCAAGGGCGATCATCTGCACGTGGTCGAGACTGCGACGGGCATCATCCTGACGCCGCTCGATCCGGAAGTGCAGGAACAGCTGAAGACGATGGACGAAGTTATCGTCGAGTACCGCGAAACGCTCGATGCCCTTTCCAAATGACGGACCCGAGATGGATCAACCGTCAGGCATTGCTGCTTAAGCACGCCGAATCCCTGCGTCTTTTCGGCGGAGCCGAGGGCCTGCGTGACGAAGGCATGCTGGATTCCGCTTTGGCGCGCCCGTTCAACGAGGAGCGCATTACGCACCTGGCGGCAGCTTACGCCTTCGGTCTGAGCAAGAACCATCCCTTCATCGATGGAAACAAACGGGCCGCCTTTATCGCCTATGTCGGTTTTCTCAAGCTCAATGGCTTCAACCTTGTGGCGTCTCAACCGGAGGCTTACCGGACGATGATCGAACTTGCTGCCGGCACGATAAGCGAGGAAGAATTTGCAATGTGGATCCAGGCAAACATCGAAGCACGGCAAGCCCTATGACCCTTCCCCTCATCCTCGTCGTCGCGGTAGCCGAGAACGGCGTCATCGGGCGGGACAACCAGCTGCTCTGGCGGCTGAAGACCGATCTGGGTCGCTTCCGCAGGCTCACCATGGGCAAGCCGATGATCATGGGGCGAAAGACCTTCCAGTCGATCGGCAAGCCGCTGCCGGGGCGGGAGACGATCGTGCTGACCCGGGATGCCGGCTTTGCCGCCGAGGGCGTGCACGTGGTCCACACCTGGGACGAGGCCGTGGCCAAGGGGCAGGAGGTCGCGACCCGGATGGGGGCCGATGCGGTTGCAATCGCCGGGGGCGCTGAGATCTATGCACTGGCCCTGCCGCATGTTCAGAGCATATTCCTGACCAGGGTCCATACCGCTGCCGATGGTGATGCCGTGTTTCCGGACTTCGACCGGTCACAGTTTCGCGAGACGCGGCGGGAGGATCATCCGAAGGGGGGCGACGACGAGCATCCGTTTACCTTTATTGATCTCGAAAGGCGTCGTTGAGCCTTCTCAAGGTTGACGAAGGCGTTTCGAGTCCCCAATTCGCAGGCTTGACAGGCGGCAGAGGCAACACCCACAACCGTCTCATGTTTTCATCGGCTCTACGGCCGATCTTTTCGTAAGTGAGGAAAGGCGTCCTATGCCTTGGAGTAACCAAAGCGGCGGCGGTGGTCCCTGGGGACAGCGCGGCGGATCGGGAGGCGGCAAGAGCCCATGGGGCTCAGGTCCGCAGGGAAATGGAAACCCGCCCGATCTCGAAGACATTCTGCGCCGCAGCCAGGATCGCCTGAAAGACTTCATCCCCGGCGGCTCCATGGGCGGCAGGGGCCTGATCATCCTCGTTCTCGGCGCCATCGCCGTGTGGCTCCTGACCGGCTTCTATACGGTTCGGCCCAACGAGGTCGGCATCAACATGATCTTCGGCAAGTACACCGGGACCACCGCCGAAGGCCTGCGCTACAACCTCCCTTATCCGATCGGGCGGGTGATGAAGCCCAACGTGACCGCCCAGCAGCGGGTCGAGGTCGGCTATCGCTCGACCCCGACAGGGCAGGGGCGCGCCCGTGACGTGCTCGAAGAGAGCCTGATGCTCACCGCCGACGAGAACATCGTCGATCTCGATTTCGATGCGGTCTGGCAGATCAATCCGGCCCGTCCGCAGGATTACGTCTTCAATCTCCAGAATCCCGACGGCACCATCAAGTCCGTGGCCGAGAGCGCCATGCGCGAGGTCATCGGCCGCCGCAACATCCAGGCCATCCTGACCACCGAGCAGGCCAGCGTCGCTCAGGAGGTTCGTCAGATCATGCAGGAGGCTTTGGATGCCTATGGTGCCGGCGTCCTGATCAACGTGGTCCAGCTCCAGGCCGTTCAGCCGCCCTCCGAGGTGCGGCAGTCCTTCTTCGACGTGAACGCGGCCCAGCAGGATGCCGTTCGCGTCCAGAACGAGGCCGGCGCCTTCGCCAGCCGCGTCGTGCCGGAGGCGCGAGGCGAGGCAGCCCGGACCGTGCAGCAGGCCGAAGCCTATCGCGAACAGGCGGTTGCCGATGCGACTGGTCAGGCGGCCCGGTTCCGCCAGGTCTATGAAGAGTACCGCAAGGCTCCGGACGTGAGCCGCGAGCGCATCTTCCTCGAGACCATGGAGCGCGTCTTCGGCGGGATCGAAAAGATTATCGTCGACCAAAGCGGTCAGGGTGTCGTGCCCTTCCTGCCTCTCACCCAGAACCCGCGCCCGCAGCCGCAGGGCAATGCCGCCAACCCGCAGGGAGCCACGCGATGAACGGTACGACTCTTCGCACGGGCCTGCTGATCCTTCTGGCTCTCGTTGCTATCGTTCTCTACAGCTCGGTCTTCATCGTCCAGCAGACGCAGTATGCGCTGGTGCTGCGCTTCGGCGCGGTCCAGTCGGCGATCTCGGAGCCCGGCCTGAAGTTCAAGCTGCCGCTGGTCGACACCGTCACCTTCTTCGAGAAGCGCGTGCTCGATCTCGACCTGCCGGTGCAGACCGTGCTGTCGGCCGACCGGCAGAACCTGGAAGTCGACGCCTTCACCCGCTACCGGATCATCGATCCGCTGCGGTTCTATCAGGCCGTCGGCAACATCTCTCTCGCCAATCAGCGCCTGCAGAGCTTCACCAACTCGGCGATGCGTAACACGCTCGCGAGCGCCTCTCGCGATGCCATCGTGCGCACCGAGCGCGCCGACCTGATGAACCGCATCCAGGCCGACGTGAACCGGCAGGCGGCGAGCCTCGGAATCGAGATGATCGACGTCCGGCTCACCCGCGTCGATCTGCCCGCCGCCAACAGCCAGGCCGTCTATCAGCGCATGCGCACCGAGCGCGAGCGCGAGGCAGCGGATCTGCGCGCCAACGGTCAGCAGCAGGCGCAGACCATCCGCGCCCGCGCCGAACGCGAAGCCACGATCATTCGCGCCGAGGCCAATCAGAAGGCCGAGGGCCTGCGAGGCGAGGGCGATGCGAACCGGACTCGCATTCTGGCCGAGGCTTTCGGGCAGGATCCGGAGTTCTTCTCCTTCTTCCGCTCCATGCAGGCTTACGAAGCCGGCTTGAAGGGAGGGGACACACGCCTCGTCCTGAGCCCCGATTCCGACTTCTTCCGCTATTTCAACGACCCGAACGGTCGGAGGAACGGTGGGGCTGCCGCCACTCGGCCCGCACCTGCGCCGGCCCAGCCGGCTCCAGCGCAATGATAAGACCCTGATGTTGGACCTGATTGCAGCCCTCGGCCTCGCTCTTGCGGTCGAGGGCATTTTGTTTGCGGCCTTCCCCGACGGGATGCGCAGAGCGATGTACGAGGCGGCTCACAGCCCGAGCGATCAGATGCGGATCGTCGGGATCATCTCCGCACTGATCGGCATCGGGGTCATCTGGCTGGTGCGCCAGTTCGGCTGAAGCATCGGACCCCCGGAGGGCGGTGGCCACTTTTGGGATCCGTACGATGCATATATCTTATGTCGTGCCTGGGACGGTTCCGGATCGCACGCTGGAGGCGCGGCCAAGCTTCCGCCGCAATGCCCGCTTGAATGACGGGGCCAAACACCAATTTATATGCGTATTCTCCGAGAGAGGGTTTTCGATGAACACAGCCACGAATGCGCTGGCGCCTTCCAAGACGGGACTGCCCCAGCGCCCCATGCGCCGGCTCGCAGCGTCCTGCTTCGCGGTCTTCACGGTTGTCGCGACGGCCATGCCTCTGCCGGTCTATGCCCGGTCGACGCCTGAATCCTTTGCCGATCTTGCCGCCGAGGTGACGCCCGCCGTGGTCAACATCTCGGCCTCGACCACGGTCGAGGCCCGCAACAGAACCCTGCCGCAGCTTCCGCCAGGCACCCCCTTCGAGGACCTGTTCGAGGAGTTCTTCAACCGGCGCGGCCAGGGCGGCGGCGGGGGCGGAGGTGGAGAAAACAGCCCCTCGCGTCCGCGCAGCTCGAACTCGCTCGGGTCGGGATTCGTCATCGATTCGTCCGGAATCGTCGTCACCAACAATCATGTGATCGGCGATGCCAATGACATCAGCGTGATCTTCCCGGACGGCTCGCGCCTGAAGGCCGAGATCATCGGCAAGGATTCCAAGGTCGATCTGGCCGTTCTGAAGGTGAAGTCCGACAAGCCCCTCAAGGCGGTGAAGTTCGGCGATTCCGAAACCATTCGTGCCGGTGACTGGGTGATGGCGATCGGCAATCCCTTCGGCCTCGGCGGTTCGGTCACGGCCGGCATCGTCTCGGCCCGCGGCCGCAACATCGATTCCGGCCCCTACGACAACTACATTCAGACCGACGCCTCCATCAACAAGGGCAATTCCGGCGGTCCGCTGTTCAACATGAACGGCGAGGTCATCGGCATCAACACCGCCATTCTCTCGCCGACCGGCGGCTCGGTGGGTATCGGCTTCGCGGTGCCGGCCTCCACGGCCGTTCCGATCATCGACCAGCTGCGCCAGTTCGGCGAAACCCGCCGCGGCTGGCTCGGCGTGCGCATCCAGAACGTAGACGATGCCACTGCCGAGGCGCTCAATCTCGGCACGGCCCGCGGCGCTCTGATCGCCGGCATCGACGACAAGGGCCCCGCCAAGCCGGCCGGGCTCGAGGTCGGCGACGTGATCGTCCGCTTCGACGGCAAGGACGTGAAGGATTCCCGCGATCTGCCGCGCATCGTGGCCTCGACCCCGGTCGGCAAGGCCGTCGACGTCGCCATTGTCCGCAAGGGCCAGGAGATGACCAAGCAGGTCACCCTCGGCCGCCTCGAGGACACGGAGAAGCAGGCGAGCCTGCAGCAGCCCTCGACCGAGCCGCCGACGGCGACCCGCCAGGCGCTCGGCCTCAACATGTCCGGCATGACGGACGAACTGCGCCGCAGATTCAGCCTGAAGGACGACCTGAAGGGTGTGGTCATCACCCGCGTCGACCCGAACTCGAACGCCTCCGACAAGCGGATCCAGGCCGGCGAGGTGATCGTCGAGGTCAATCAGGAGCCGGTGACGAACCCGGCCGAGGTGACCAAGAAGATCGACGACCTGAAGTCGCAGGGCCGCAAATCGGCGCTGCTGCTCGTGGCCAACGCCCAGGGCGAGGTACGCTTCGTCGCTCTGTCGATCGAGTAGGCGGATCTCCGCAAAGGATCTGGAAGGGCGGTCTTCGGGCCGCCCTTTTCGTTTAACGGGATCGTTCTTTATTAAGAACAATATGGTTGACATAAAGGCCTGATCTGAGGGAATGGAAAGGCACCTTCTCCCTCAGCGAGCGGCAGGTCCGGATGGGGCTGCCGCCGAGATCAGAGCATCATGACCCAGCACGTCTTTCCCGTTCCCGCGGCCCTGAAGTCGACAGCGCATGTAGATCTGCAGGCCTATCAGGATCGCTACCGGCATTCGCTGGAGGATCCGGAAGGGTTCTGGCGCGAGCAGGCGCAGATCCTGGATTGGGTGAAGCCCTTCACGCGGGTGAAGAACACCCATTACTCGCCCGATGACGTGACCATCGAATGGTTTTCCGACGGCACGCTGAATGCCTCCTTCAACTGCCTCGACCGGCATGCCCGCGACCGGGGCGACGAAGTGGCCATTCTCTGGGAGGGCGATTCGGTCGGCGAGATGCGCCGTGTCACATGGCGCGATCTTCAAGGCGAGGTCTCCCGCCTCGCCAACGTGCTGAAGTCGCTCGGGGTGCAGAAGGGCGATTTCGTCAGCGTCTACCTCCCCGTGGTGCCGGAGGCCATCGCTGCCATGCTGGCCTGCGCCCGGATCGGCGCGGTGCATTCGGTCGTGTTCAGCGGCTTCTCGGCGGAGGCTCTCGCCGGGCGGATCGAGGATTGCCGCTCGCGGGTTCTGATCACCGCCGATGAGGGCATGCGAGCGGGCAAGCATGTGCCGCTCAAGAAGAACGCGGACGCAGCCCTCCAGAACCTGCCTTTCGTCGAGCATGTGCTTGTCCTGCGCCGCACCGGTGCGGACGTTCCGATGAAAGCGGGCCGCGACCGCTGGTACGACGAGGCGCTTGCCGACGTGTCGGACGAGTGTGCTCCGGTCGAGGTCAATGCCGAGGATCCGCTCTTCGTGCTCTACACCTCGGGCTCCACGGGCAAGCCCAAGGGCATGCTGCACACCACCGGCGGCTATCTCGTCCACGCCGCCGCGAGTTTCCGGGCGATGTTCGACTATCACCCGGGCGACATCCATTTCTGCACGGCGGATGTGGGCTGGGTGACGGCGCATACCTACCTGATCTACGGCCCGCTCGCGAACGGGGCCACCATCGTCCTGTTCGAGGGCGTGCCCACCTGGCCGGACGTGTCGCGCTGGTGGCAGATCATCGAGAGATACAAGGTCAACATCTTCTATACCGCGCCCACCGCCATCCGCTCGCTGATGCGCGACGGCGAAGGGCCTGTGCGCAGGCACGACCTGTCGTCGCTGAAGGTCCTGGGCTCGGTCGGCGAGCCGATCAATCCGGAAGCCTGGCTCTGGTATCACGAGGTCGTGGGCGGCGGGCGCTGCCCCATCGTCGACACCTATTGGCAGACGGAGACCGGCGCGGTTCTTCTGTGCCCGCTCCCCGGCGCCACGGATCTCAAGCCCGGCTCGGCGACGAAGCCTTTCTTCGGCGTTCGCCCCGCCCTGCTCAACAGCGATGGAACGATCGTGGAAGGCGAGGGAGCGGGCAATCTCTGCTTCGCCGATTCATGGCCAGGACAGGCGCGCACGATCCTCGGCGACCGCGAGCGCTTCCTGAAGACCTATTTCAGCACCTTCCCCGGCTACTACTTCACCGGCGACGGCGCACGGCGCGATGCCGACGGTTATTACTGGATCACCGGCCGCCTCGACGACGTGATCAACGTTTCCGGCCACCGGCTCGGTACCGTCGAGGTCGAATCGGCGCTCGCCTCACATCCATCGGTGGCGGAGGCCGCCGTCGTCGGCATGCCGCACGAGATCAAAGGTCAGGGCATCTTCGCCTTCGTCACGTTGAAGGAAGGCATCGCCGAGAGCGACGAATTGCGGCGCGACCTCGTCCAGGTCGTGCGCACCCGCATCGGCCCCATCGCGACGCCGGACCGGATCGAATGGGCGCCGCAACTGCCGAAGAACCGCTCGGGCAAGATTTTGCGCCGCATTCTCACGCGCATCGCGGCCGGCGATTTCGAGAACCACGGCGACACGTCCACGGTCGCAGATCCCGCGGTGGTCGCAGAGATCGTGAAGAGAGTCCAACTGCACAAAACCTGATCACGGCCAGTCCTTGTCATAAAGAACCCACCTTGTCAGGATAGTCCTATCACGGATCGTCGGAGCAGATTCTCGCCCGGCGATCCGGTCGCGTCTTTTCGTTCAGTTTCAGTATCCCGCATCCGCTTTGTTTCACACAAATGGGGCCACGGCCGCTGGCGATCTCTGCCGAGCCAGCCGAAGGCATCACCCAATCCAACGGGGCATCAGGAGCAGAGGAAGCCATGAGCACCATCAAGACCAAGGACGGCACCGAGATCTTCTACAAGGATTGGGGCTCAGGGCAGCCTATCGTCTTCTCCCATGGCTGGCCGCTGAGCGCGGATGCGTGGGACGCGCAGATGATGTTCTTCGGCGAGCGCGGCTTTCGCGTTGTCGCTCATGACCGGCGCGGTCACGGACGCTCGTCGCAGACCTGGACCGGCAACGACATGGACACCTACGCCGACGATCTCGCTGCGGTGATCGATCATCTCGATCTCAAGGACATCGTTCTCGTCGGCCATTCCACGGGCGGCGGCGAGGTTGCACATTACATCGGCCGTCACGGGACGAAGCGTGTGGCGAAGGCAGTTCTCGTGGGCGCGGTCCCGCCGCTGATGCTCAAGACCGAAGCCAATCCGAAAGGCCTGCCGATCGAGGTCTTCGACGACATCCGCAAGAACACCTACGAGAACCGCTCGCAGTTCTTCTACGATCTCAGCGTGCCTTTCTACGGCTACAACCGCGATGGCGCGAAAGTGTCGGAAGGCATCCGCATGAATTTCTGGCTGCAAGGCATGCAGGCGGGCATCAAGCCGGCCTATGACTGCATCAAGCAGTTCTCCGAGGTCGACTACACCGAGGACCTGAAGAAGTTCGACATTCCGACTCTGTTCATCCACGGCGACGACGACCAGATCGTTCCCATCGTCGCATCGGCGATGATCTCGTCGAAGATCGTGCCCAACGCGACGCTGAAGGTCTATCCCGGCGGCGCGCATGGCTTGGCGCAGCTCGAGCCCGATCGGTTCAACAACGACCTTCTGGCCTTCATCAAGGGCTGAGCCGATACGCTGCGGCGCCGGAAATCAGACCGGCGTCGCAACGATCTCGTCCGCCGTGTATCCCTGCGCATAGAGAAGCGCCGACAGATCCGCATGATCGATCCGCGCATGGGCGGCCGCAGCGACTGCAGGCTTGGCGCGGAAGGCAACTCCAAGGCCCGCTTCGCCCAGCATGGCGAGGTCGTTGGCGCCGTCGCCGACAGCCATCGTTTCGTGATGGGCGAGGCCGAAGCGCTCGCGCAGCTCGATCAGGGTCGCGAGCTTCGCCTCGCGGCCGAGGATCGGCTCCTCGACAATTCCGGCGAGCTTTTCGCCATCGAGGATGAGGCGATTCGAGCGGTGTTCGTCGAAACCGATCTTCGCGCCGATGGGGCCGGTGAACAGGGTGAAGCCACCGGAGACGAGGCAGGCATAGGCGCCGTTGGCGCGCATGGTCTGCACGAGGGCTTTCCCGCCGGGTGTCAAGGTAAGCCGCGTCTCGACGATCTCGTCGACCACGTTGACCGGCAGGTTCTTGAGCAGCGCCACGCGCTCGCGGAGAGCCGGCTCGAAGGCGATCTCGCCGCGCATGGCGCGCTCGGTGATTTCGGACACTTCCTTCTTCAGTCCGACGTAATCCGCCAGCTCGTCGATGCATTCCTGGCCGATCATGGTGGAATCCATATCCGCCAGGAACAGGCGCTTGCGTCTCGTCGCCAGGGGCTGCACCACGATGTCGATGGGCTGGCCAGCAAGAGCGGCGCGGAGGCTCGCCTCGACCGCCTTGGCATCCTCTGATCCGGAGACGATCAGGTCCGCTGCGATTCCCCTTGCCAGAACCGAACGTTCCGTCTCTTGTCCGAGCGACGCAGCCGCCGACGCTACGATCTCTTCCGTGACGACCGGTCGGGACGGGTTGGCGATCAGGGTCGCGACGAGGGAATTCTGGGAAGGCGCCATTGGGAAACCTGGCTGTGAGTGAGTTTAAGATCGGCGCGGTTCTCATCGCAGGGCCGACCGCTTCAGGCAAGTCCGCATTGGGCATCCGGCTGGCTCAAGAGCTCGACGGCGTGGTGATCAATGCCGATTCCATGCAGGTCTATCGCGATCTTCGCATCATCACCGCCCGTCCGACACCGGAGGAAGAAGCCGAGGCTCCCCACAGGCTCTACGGCCACGTGGATGCCGCCGTGAATTTTTCCGTCGGCCGCTATGTCACTGACGCGATCCAGGTCCTGCGGGACATCCGTGGGCGAAAGCTGCCGATCTTCGTCGGTGGAACGGGCCTTTATTTCAAGGCGCTGACGGAGGGCCTGTCCGACATGCCCCCCGTGCCGGATGCGGTGCGCGATGAGGTGCGCCGGGAGAGCGAGGGCCTGGAAACGCCCGAGCTTCACCGCCTCCTGTCGGAACGCGACCCTGAGACAGCCGGCGCCTTGAGACCCTCCGACCGTTTGCGGGTCCAGCGGGCGCTCGAAATCTTCGCCGCGACCGGCCGACCTCTCGTTTCCTTCCATGGTTCGCGCCAGCCGGGGCCTTTTGCCGAGGTTCCTGTCGTCAAGCTCTTCCTTTCTCCGGAGCGGGACGAGCTCCGTCGGCGCATCGATTCCCGCTTCCTTGCCATGATGGACAGGGGCGCACTCGACGAGGTGAGGGCGCTCGGCGAGCGCAGCCTCGACCCCATGCTGCCGGCCATGCGCGCCCATGGAGTGCCGGGGCTTCTTGCCCATCTGCGCGGCGAAATCTCGCTCGACGAGGCGATCATCCGGGGGCAGGGCGACACGCGCCGCTACGCCAAGCGCCAGTTCACCTGGTTCCGCCATCAATTGCCGGACTGGCAATGGGTCGAGCCGGAGAGGGGCTTCGAGGCCGTCATGGCGCGGATCAATGGCTCGGGGTGCCGGTCGCCATCTGATAGAAAGTGATGAATATCTCGAACACGATCAGCAGAACGATGATCAGTTCGAGGCGTAAGGACCGCTCGGTGTCGATGATGTCGGTCAGCGCCTGGGCGGTATCGCCCAAGACCTCGAGCTTGCGGTGGAGCGCGGTGGCGCGTTCCTTCAGCTCGTATTCGTCCTCGAGGCGGGCATAGAGGCGCTCCAGGTCCGGGCGGTCCCAGAGGACATCCGGCTTCTCCTCCACGGCGACGCCGCCCGACATGCGCTGGCGGACGAGGAGGGCCTGGCCGACTTGTTGGAGCATCCTGCGGCGATCCCGGGGGCGCCGACCCTTCTCGGCAAGGTGCCTGACCGAGGGCTCCACCAGTTCGAAGGCGGCCGCCGCTTCCCGTTCGTCGCGGGCAAGCGTCGCGCTCTTCGACAGGGCGTCGGCGATGACGATCAGGCGTTCGGTCGAGAGTCGCTTGATGAAGATAGGGCCGCCGGGCGGGATCTGGTCGTCCCGGTCCGGGGAGATCTCGATCAGCGCCGTTTCCTCCTCGTGGCGGGCGAACTCGCCCCGGATGCGCTGGCGCAGGCTGCGGATGACCTCGTCCTCCTCGAGCGGCGTGAGGCCGACGAGCACGGCGACGCCGTAACGGAAGAGGGCGACGAAGCCGTCCTGGCCGGCGCGGAAGGCGAGGGGGGTGGTGGAGAGCACATCGCTGCGCTCGAGTCCGGCCACGTCGAGGCGATCGCCGAGGAGGAGGGCGCGGGCCGTAAGGCGCATGTTCTGCATCGGCGTGCCGGTGGAAGAGACGGTCTCGGTCATGGTCATACGACTAAAATAGGGGGCAGAAGATAGAAGCTTAGCCGCGCGGAGCCAAGTAGCCCCTCCTTGACCGAATGAAACGGCTCGTTTAACGTCTGCGCAACTTTTGAATCGAGAGCTGCCCCAATGCGCAAGCTTATTCTCGTAGTACGAGCGCCATCGACGGAGCGGGATTGACCCGCAGGTCCGGCGATGGCGCACAGGCCCCCTCAGGGGCCTTTTTTATTGCCCAGATTCCAAGACAGTGATGCGAAAGACCCCAGGGAGCGAGTGAGATGAGCGAGACGATGACCGGAGCCGAAATGGTGATCCGAGCCCTGCAGGACCAGGGAGTCGAGCATATTTTCGGATATCCGGGCGGCGCGGTCCTTCCGATCTACGACGCGCTCTTCCACCAGGAGAAGGTGCGCCACGTACTCGTCCGGCACGAGCAGGGCGCGGTGCATGCGGCCGAGGGATATGCCCGCTCCTCCGGCAAGCCTGGCGTGGTGCTGGTGACCTCGGGACCGGGCGCGACCAACGCGGTCACTGGGCTTGCCGACGCCATGATGGATTCGATCCCGCTCGTGTGCATCACCGGCCAGGTGCCGACCCATCTCATCGGTTCCGACGCCTTCCAGGAATGCGACACGGTCGGCATCACGCGCCATTGCACGAAGCACAATTATCTCGTCAAATCGATCGAGGACCTGCCGCGCGTCCTGCACGAGGCCTTCTACGTCGCGCAGAACGGACGCCCGGGTCCGGTGGTGGTCGACCTGCCGAAGGACATCCAGTTCAAGACCGGCTCCTATGCGCGGCCCTTGAGCAACCAGCACAAGACCTATCGCCCGACCGTCAAGGGCGACATGGATCATATCCGCGCCGCCATCGAGCTCATGGCCAATGCCAAGCGCCCCGTGTTCTATACCGGCGGCGGCGTGGTCAATTCGGGCCCGCATGCCGCGACGCTGCTGCGCGAGCTCGTGCGGCTCACAGGCTTTCCCATCACCTCGACCCTGATGGGGCTCGGTGCCTATCCGGCTTCCGACAAGCAATGGCTCGGCATGCTCGGCATGCACGGCACCTACGAGGCCAATCTCGCGATGCATGAATGCGACGTGATGATCAATCTCGGCGCGCGCTTCGACGATCGCATCACGGGACGTCTCGATGCCTTCTCGCCCTTCTCGAAGCGCATTCATGTGGACATCGACCCGTCATCGATCAACAAGACGGTGAAGGTCGACATTCCGATCGTCGGCGATTGCGCGCATGTGCTCGAAGACATGCTGCGCCTGTGGCGCCAGAACGCCCAGACCCCCGACAAGTTGGCGCTCAAGGATTGGTGGGGCAAGATCGAAGGCTGGCGCGCTCGCAACTGCCTCGCCTACAGAAAATCCGACGAGACCATCAAGCCGCAATACGCGCTGCAGCGGCTCTACGAGCTCACCAAGGACCGCGACGTCTACATCACTACGGAGGTGGGCCAGCACCAGATGTGGGCGGCGCAGTATTTCAAGTTCGAGGAGCCGAACCGCTGGATGACCTCCGGCGGCCACGGCACCATGGGCTACGGCCTGCCCGCCGCCGTCGGCGTGCAGCTCGCGCATCCCGACGCGCTGGTGATCGACATCGCCGGCGAAGCCTCGATTCAGATGATGCTGCAGGAAATGTCGACGGCGCTGCAGTACAACCTGCCGCTCAAGGTCTTCATCCTCAACAACGAATATATGGGCATGGTGCGCCAGTGGCAGGAGCTGCTTCACGGCGGGCGCTATTCGCACAGCTATTCGGAATCGCTGCCCGACTTCACGAAGCTCGCAGAAGCCTATGGCGGCGTCGGCATTCGCTGCGACAAGCCGGGCGAGCTCGATGCGAAGATCATGGAGATGATCAGCGTGAACCGCCCGGTCATCTTCGACTGCATCGTCGACAAGACCGAGAACTGCTTCCCGATGATCCCCTCGGGAAAAGCGCATAACGAGATGCTTCTCAACGATTATCTCGGCGAGACCGGAGCCGATATCGGCTCGGTGATCGACGAGAAGGGCAAGATGCTGGTTTAACGCGGAAGGCGAAAAGAATGCCAACCCTCGTCATCGCCAACAAGTGCTATTCGTCCTGGTCGCTGCGGCCCTGGCTGCTGCTGAAGCAGCTCGGGGTCGCCTTCGACGAGATCACCATTCCCCTCGATCTGCCTGACACCAAGGCGAAGGTGCTCAAGCATTCGCCGGCGGGCAAGGTGCCGATCCTGATCGACGGCGATGTGACCGTGTGGGAGAGCATCAGCATCATGGAATATGTGGGCGACGTCTATGCTCCGGTATGGCCGTCGGATCGTGGCGCCCGTGCCATGGCACGCTCGGTTGCGGCGGAAATGCATGCCGGCTTTCCGGCCTTGCGCTCCGCATGCCCGATGAACCTCGGCAAGAAATTTTCACAGAGAGATCGCGGCGAGGCGGTGGCTCGCGATGTCGCCCGCTTCAGTGAGATCGTGCGCCAGGCGCGCGAACGTTTCGGTGCCGGCGGAGAGTTTCTCTTCGGCACGTTCTCTGCCGCGGATGCCATGTATGCGCCGCTCGTGACGCGCCTCGATACCTATTCGATCACGGTCGATGCCACGACCCGTGCCTACATGGATGCAATCCTCGCGCTGCCGGCCTTCCAGGAATGGCGTTCGGCCGCATTGACGGAAGAATGGATCGTCGATGCCGACGAGGTGGACGAGGAAGCCATTGCGAACTACCGCAAGGCGGCTTGAGAATTTTGAGGAAGAATTCGGGAACGAGACCATGCTTCAGATGAAAACCCATTATCCCGACGCGACCCGCGTCGAGCCGGTCAACCGGCATACGCTCGCCGTCATCGTCGACAACGAGCCCGGCGTGCTCGCGCGCATCGCAGGCCTGTTCTCCGGTCGCGGCTACAACATCGAAAGCCTGACCGTCACGGAGACGGAGCACGAGGCGCATATCTCGCGCATCACCATCGTCACCACGGGCACGAACAGCATCATCCAGCAGATCAAGAGCCAGCTCGAGCGCCTCGTGCCCGTGCATCGCGTGATCGATCTGACGCTGACCGGCGAAGCGGTGGAGCGCGAACTCTGCCTCGTGAAGGTGGTCGGCAAGGGCGACTACCGCGTCGAGGCAATGCGCCTCGCGTCGGCCTTCGGTGCCCGCACGATGGACGCGACGCTCACATCCTTCGTCTACGAGCTCACCGGCACGACGGAAGAGGTCGAGCGCTTCATCAAGCTGATGACGGCAGTCGGGCTGGTGGAGGTCTCCCGCACCGGCGTCGCCGCGATGGCGCGCGGCGCGGAAGGAATTGTGTAGTGTCTAGCCCCTGAACTCGCTCTCGCGCAGGAACGCTTCCTCCTCCGGCGTGGTCTCGCGGCCAAGGATGGCGTTGCGGTGGGGGAAGCGGCCGAAGCGGGCGACGATGTCGCGATGGTGGCGCGCCCACTTCGAAGAATCCTCGCCGAGGGCTTCGTTCAAGGTCACCGAGCGCTCCTGATCCGCCAAGGATTCGGAGTGCATGAAGGGCAGGTAGAAGAACCGGCGGAAGTCGGGTTCCACCTTTTTGTCGAAGCCGCGTTCGATGGCGCGGTCGGCGGCCATCAGGGCGACCGGATCGGTCTTGTAGGTTTCGCGCTTGCCCCGGAACATGTTCCGGGGGAACTGATCGAGGAGGAGGATGACGGCGAGCACGCCTTCCGGGGTGAGCTCCCACTCGTTGAGATCGCCCCGCGCGGCGGCCTCGTAGGTGGGCAGGAAACGGTCGCGGCAGATCTGGTCGAAGGCTTCGTCCTTCGAGAACCACTTCTCGGGCCCGGCCTCGCGCCAGAAAGAGACGACTTCGTCGGGAGTGGTAAGGCGCTGCATGCGGCGTCATCCTTCGCGGTGTAAGATTCGAGACGTCAATCTAGAGCATTGGAGAGAGGTTTGAACTCTCCGGCTTGAGATCGTTTGTCGGCGGAATGAGCCGACCCTTGCGCCCAGCGCAGTCAGGGGTCGCAGTTTTGCTACAAACAACAGCTTGTCAGCGCAGTTTTATTCGCTAAAAGCGGCGCCTGACAAAATAAATGTTGCGCGGGTCCAGGCCGGCGTAGCGCTAACACTGACCGGGGGAAAGCCCCCTTCGAGATAAGGGACTTGAGGACCATGCGTGTCTATTACGATCGCGACGCCGACATCAATCTGATCAAGGGCAAGAAGGTTGCCATCGTCGGCTACGGCAGCCAGGGCCATGCCCACACCCTGAACCTGCGCGATTCCGGCGTGAAGGACATCGTCGTGGCCCTGCGCAAGGGCTCGCCCTCCGTGGCCAAGGCCGAGAAGGCGGGCCTTAAGGTCATGGAAGTGGCCGAGGCCGCCAAATGGGCCGACGTGGTCATGATGCTGACTCCCGACGAGCTGCAGTCCGACATCTACCGCACCGACCTGCACGACAACCTGAAGCAGGGCGCGGCGCTGCTCTTCGCCCACGGCCTCAATGTCCATTTCAACCTCATCGAGCCCCGCAAGGACCTCGACGTGCTCATGGTCGCCCCGAAGGGGCCCGGCCACACGGTGCGCTCCGAGTACCAGCGCGGCGGCGGTGTGCCGACCCTGATCGCGATCCACCAGGACGCCACCGGCAATGCCCATGACATCGCGCTCTCGTACGCTTCCGCCAACGGCGGCGGCCGCGCCGGCATCATCGAGACCACCTTCAAGGAAGAGTGCGAGACCGACCTCTTCGGCGAGCAGGTGGTGCTCTGCGGCGGCCTCGTCGAGCTGATCAAGGCCGGCTACGAGACCCTGACCGAGGCGGGCTACGCCCCCGAGATGGCCTATTTCGAGTGCCTCCACGAGGTGAAGCTGATCGTCGACCTCATCTACGAGGGCGGCATCGCCAACATGAACTACTCGATCTCGAACACCGCCGAATACGGCGAATACGTCACCGGCCCGCGCATCATCACGGCCGAGACCAAGGCCGAGATGAAGCGTGTGCTGGAAGACATCCAGAGCGGCAAGTTCACCCGCGACTGGATGCTCGAGAACCGGGTCAACCAGACCTCCTTCAAGGCGACCCGCGCCCGCAATGCCGCTCATCCCATCGAGGACGTCGGCTCCCGCCTGCGCGATATGATGCCGTGGATCAAGGAAAAGGCCCTGGTCGACAAGTCCCGGAACTAATGTGCTTCAGGCACGGCCCGCCCGTGCCGCTTCGACATGAG
Organism: Microvirga zambiensis WSM3693; assembly: GCF_016735695.1. GTDB lineage: Bacteria > Pseudomonadota > Alphaproteobacteria > Rhizobiales > Beijerinckiaceae > Microvirga > Microvirga zambiensis. Next base: position 42,815 of record NZ_JAERQD010000003.1, read on the forward strand.
CCGCTAAAGCATCGGACCCAAAAGTGGACTTGCATTTTTGGGATGATTCCGATGCTGGTGCTCTAAGACGAATGTAAGTTTGTCACGGCGGCATAATCCGGCTAGAGCATCGGAGGAACTCTCCGATGCTTTTTTGCTGCGATGATCGCTAAGAGCCTGATCGACGAACCGCCGGATTTCACCGCTCCGATCTGGGCCGGACTGGACCCCGCCGCGCGCCTGGAACTCCAGTCCCAGCTCCAGCGCATCCAGCTGCCGGGCGGCGCGGTCCTGTTCCAGGAGGGCGACCCGGCGGATTCTCTCTACATGGTCATGTCGGGAGCGCTCGGGGTGGCGGTCCAGGGCGGCCATGGCGAACAAAGGCGCATTGCCCGCATCGAGCCGCCGGAGACGGTCGGCGAGATGGCTCTCATCTCCCATGCACCCCGCTCCGCGACCGTGACCGCGCTCAGAGATACCGTTCTGCTCAAGCTGGCGCGGGAGGATTTCGAGCACCTGATCGAACGGTGGCCCTCGGTCACGCTCTATCTCTCGAGACTGCTGGCCGACAGGCTTCGGGAGGCGACCCATAGCGCGCCCACCACCTTCATGCCCACGGCCTTTGCCGTCGTTCCGGTGACGAAGGACGTGGATATCAAGGATTTCGCGCAGGCTCTTCTCCGGGAGATGCGACGCAGCCATGGAGCCGGGATCGATCTGCTCGATGCGATGCCGGCCCAGACAGATGAGAATTGGCTCTATCGCTTCGAGGCCGGCCGTGAGCGCGTGGTCTACGTCGCGTCCGAACCGTCCGGTGACTGGACGGGGCGGTGCATCCGCCATGCGGACCACGTCATATTCGTGGCTCGTCCCGGCGAACCTCTCGCCTGCGATGCCGAGACGCTGGCGCCTTCCGCTGCATCCTGGCGCAGGCACGACCTTGTCCTGCTTCAGAAGGCGGATGCCGCCCGTCCCGCACCGGCGCACCCGTCCCTCGACCGGCTTCCCGTGGATCAGCGCCTCCAGGTCAGGGAAAAGAGCGTGCCGGACCTGCAGCGGCTCGTCCGCACCTCGAGCGGGCAGGCGATCGGCCTGGTCCTGGCCGGCGGCGGCGCCCGGGGCTTTGCCCATCTCGGTGCCATCCAGGCGCTGCGGGAATACGGCATCCCCATCGATCTGGTCGGCGGCACCAGCATCGGTGCCCTCATGGCGGCGACCTGCGCCATCCAGATCGGCCTCGACGAAGCGAAGGCCATCATGCGGGAAGCCTTCGTGACGAGGCCGCCTCTGAACGATTACACGCTGCCGCTCGTTGCGCTGGTGCGGGGCCTCAAGGTGGATGCGCGCCTGATCGAGCATTTCGGCGAGCGGACCATCGAGGATCTCTGGCTGCCCTTCTTCTGCGTCTCTTCAAATCTGACGAAGGGAACGACTCATGTTCATCGGAAGGGGACATTGTGGCGCGCGCTTCGCGCGAGCCTTGCGATTCCGGGTCTTCTGCCGCCCGTGATCGATCCGGAAGGCGTGCTCGTCGACGGCGCCATGATGAACAACCTGCCGGCGGATGTCATGGCCGACCTCCAGAGAGGGCCGGTTCTCGGGATCGACGTGGCGCGGGATGCGGCTTTCACGGGTCCTGACGAGGCCCGGAGGGCAACGCTGCTTCGCCGCCTTCTCGGCGTGCCGGCCGATGCGCCGGATATCGTCAGCCTGCTCTACCGCTCGGCGACCATCTCGAGTGAAGCTCAGACGCTGAAGGCACGGGCTCACGCGGCGCATATCATCCATCCGCCCCTTGCCGATGTGCCGCTGCGCGGCTGGGACCAGTTCGAGACGATCGTGGAGATCGGCTACCGTCACACGCGCGAGCGTATCGAGGCGGGGGCGCTCGAAGGGTTCAATATCGGCTGAGATCGTCCGATGCTTTAGAGCTTTTTCCACTGGCGCGGAATCAGCTCTCTTCTATGCTTCGACGCATTTTTTGACGGCGAACCGGATCCACTTTTCCGTCCGATGCTCTAGGTCCGATGCCACATCATCGCTGCCGCGGCGACAAGAACGCCCAGGACGATGCCGAGCGTTTCCGAGCGGTATTTCCAGAACCGGTACGTGGCATAGGAGCAGAGGAGCGTCGCCAGGAGGCCCGCGAGATCCTGTGTCAGATGGTTCACCTTCGTGGGGCCCTGCAGATGCGCAGTGGCTCTCCAACTCTCCGTCATCCAGAAGACCGAAAAGACGAACGAGACGAGAGCGCCGACCGACGGCCACCAGAATGCCGGGAGGCCGGTTTCCAGGGGATTCGCGGCTTCCGGGGAAGAGGCGACAGGGGTGAGCTCGTCGTAGGAGTCCGGAGAGGGAGAGGTCACAACAAGTTATCCGCAATATTATAATAAAATATAACATTGCGGAAGGCCCTTGCCACCTCTGGAAATGGAGGGGGACGGCGGCTCGCGGGGCAGCGAGCCGCTAAGTTTTACTGTTGATTGTCCTTGGTGTTCTGAGCCTTGTTGTTGCTCTGCTTGCCGGGGTCGATGCGGTTTTTCACCGTGCCGCCGGAGCCACGGACATGATCGCCGGGATGCTTTTTGCTCTCGCCGGAATTGTCGCCGCTCATCTTGCCTTTACCCATGGGTAACCTCCTTTATGGATCGAGGTTAATGAGCCCCGGGAGTCCGGGTTCCTGCGGCGAAGCGCCTACCAGGGCAGGTGGGGGACGAGGCTTGCTCCCGGCCCTAGGACGAGAAACGCCCAGGCCGAGGCTGATGCCATATTGGCCGCCTGAAACAGCACCGGCGGCATCAGGAAAATGCCGGCAATGAGGGCGATGACGGCGCGGATCGGGCCGACGAAGCGCCCGAAGAACACCGCCCAGGGGCCGAAGCGCTGAAAAAAGCTCTCACCCCGGGCGACGAGCCTTGGGCTGCGCGACAAGGGCCAGGTTTCATAGGCGGCCTCCTTGTAACGTCGGCCGATGGCGTAGGAGACCCAGTTTCCGAGAAAGGCGCCGACGGCTGCTCCCGCCCAGATCTGCCAGAAGGGAACTTCCGCCGCAGCCAGCACGAAACCGACGGTGATCAGGATTGCCGTGGTCGGCAGGAGCAGGGAGATGAAGGCGAGCGACTCGGCAAAGGTCATGAGGCCGACCACCAAGGGAGCATAGGCCTGATGGGTCTGTACGAATTGCACGATGCTGGTCTTCAGAAACTCGATATCCATCGGGCCGTGATTGTCCTGTTGCGGTTGCGTGCCAAGGCAATAAGGCCCTCTGCGTCAAGAACCAACTGCCTTTGTGATGGATCGGATCACATCACGCGATTTGAAGCGGAGCGCTTGTTGCGCTAACCGGAAGATGAAGGGGGGCCTGAACCATGAACGTTCTCTCGATCCAGTCCCATGTCGCCTACGGCCATGTGGGCAATGCCTCGGCCGTGTTTCCGATGCAGCGACTCGGTGTCGAGGTCTGGCCGATCCATACGGTGCAGTTCTCGAATCACACTGGCTACGGTTCCTGGAAGGGGCGCGTCTTCGACGGTCCGGCCATCGAGGATCTGGTCGAGGGCATTGCCGAGCGCGGCGTGCTCGAACGGTGCGACGGCGTCCTCTCCGGCTATATGGGCTCCGCCGATATCGGCAATGCGATCCTCTCGGCCGTGGCGCGGGTGCGCTCGCTCAATCCGGATGCGCTCTATTGCTGCGATCCGGTGATCGGCGACGTGGGGCGCGGAGTCTTCGTGCGTCCGGGCATTCCTGAATTCATGCGCGAGCAGGCCGTGCCTGCCGCCGACATCATCACGCCGAACCAGTTCGAACTCGACTACCTGTCGGGCCTGACCACCCAGAGTCTCGACGATGTGAAGCGAGCGATTGCGATCGTGCAGGGGCTGGGTCCGAAGGTGATGCTCGTCACCTCCGTCGAGACGAAGGAAACGCCTGCCGACAGCGTCGATCTCGTCGCGGGCTCCGAAGGACGGATCTGGCGTGTGCGCACGCCGAAACTCTCCCTGTCCGTGAACGGCGCGGGCGATGCCATCGCGGCGCTGTTCTTCGTGCATTACGCCCGCACGCGCTCGGCGCCGACGGCCCTCGCCGAAGCGGCATCCTCCGTCTACGGCCTTTTGAAGCGCACGGAGGAAGCAGGCTCCCGCGAGATCCTGACCATAGCAGCGCAGGAGGAGTTCGTGACGCCCTCTCATCGCTTCGACGCCGTAGAGGTTTAAGACGATCCTGGCCGGCGGATAGGCCGAAGGGAGAAGGCGGCCTCGCTTGCGGTCGATCTTCGGGCGGTTAGAATGCCGGCCTGAAAGAGGGACCATGAGGATCGGAATGGATCAGGCGACCTCCCTTGCGGCGGTGGCGCTCAACGATGTTGCCATCACCTTCGGGCCGAAAGTCGGCGGTTACACGGCCGTCAGCGGAATCGATCTCTCCGTCCGTCCGGGCGAATTCGTCGCAATCGTCGGCCCGACCGGCTCGGGCAAGTCCACGATCCTGAATGCGGCGGCGGGCTTGCTGAAGCCCTCTCAAGGCAAAGTGCGGATCTTCGGCAACGATCTTGCGGGCCTCAATCTGCGCTCAGGCTATCTCTTCCAGCAGGAAGCGCTGATGCCGTGGAAGACGGCGCTCGACAATGTGGCCGTCGCACTCGAACCGAAGGGTGTTTCGCGCAGCGAGGCATTGCAGCGTGCGCGGGATTGGCTCACCCGCGTCGGACTCAAAGCCTTCGTCGACCGTTATCCGCACATGCTCTCCGGCGGCCAGCGCAAGCGCGTCGCGCTGGCTCAGGTGCTGATCCGCGATCCGGAAATCCTTCTGATGGACGAGCCCTTTGGGCCGCTCGACGCGCAGACGCGTCAGATCATGGGCAATCTGCTCCTCAGCCTGTGGGCGGCGGACCGTAAGGCGGTGATGTTCGTCACGCACGATCTCGAGGAGGCGATCGCATTGGCCGACCGCGTCGTGCTGCTGTCGGCGGGCCCGGCGGCACGGATCATCGGCGATTTTCCGGTGCCGCTGCCGCGGCCGCGCGACATCGCGGAGGTGCGCATGGAGCCGACATTCCACCATATCCACAAGGAGATCTGGACGAGCCTGCGCGTGGAGGTCCAGAAAGCCTATGCCCAAGGGGAGGGAACGTGATGCCGCGTCTGAAACTGACCGTGCTTCAGATCGGCGTCGGCTTGATCTTCCTTATGCTGTGGCACGTGCTCACCGTCTATCCGATCTCGGGAACGCCCAAGCAGGTTCAGTTCTTCTTCTCGACGCCGCTCGACGTTCTCAAACGGTGCTGGACGCTTTTCGCCAGCGGCGAGATCTGGCGCCATCTCTGGATCACGCTTGTCGAGACCATTTTGGCCTTTCTGTTCGGTGCAGGCGGCGGCATCATTTTCGGATTCCTGTTCGCGCGCAAGGAACTGCTCGCCGCCGTGTTCGACCCTTACATCAAGGCAGCGAACGCGCTGCCGCGCGTGGTGCTCGCACCGATCTTCGCGCTCTGGTTCGGCCTCGGCATCTGGTCGAAGGTGGCGCTCGGCTTCACCCTCGTCTTCTTCATCGTGTTCTTCAACGTCTACCAGGGCGTCCGCGAGGTCTCGCCCGTGGTGCTCTCCAATGCGCGCATGCTCGGCATGAACGAACGCCAGTTGCTGCGCCATGTCTACTGGCCTTCCGCGCTGACCTGGGTGTTCTCGTCGCTGCACACATCGGTGGGCTTCGCGCTCGTCGGTGCCGTCGTCGGCGAATATCTCGGCTCGTCCGCCGGGCTCGGCTACAAGATTCACGAGGCAGAAAGCGTCTTCGACGTGACGGGCGTTTTCGCCGGCATGCTGATCCTCTCCGTCTTCGTGATCCTCATCGACATGCTTGTGACGATGATCGAAAACCGGTTCCTGGTCTGGCGGCCGCAAGCGTCTCTGGCCGCGCAGACTTGAGATGAAGAACGACCCAATCAAACAGGGAGAAACGCCATGGAACGCCGTACATTTCTGAAAAGCGCAGGAGCCCTCGGCCTTGCCGCAGCGATGGGCCAGAGCGCCTTTGCGCAAGGAGCGCCGGAAAAGGCGAAGGTGACGCTCGGCGTCGGCGGCAAGCCGTTGTTGTACTATCTCCCGCTCACCATCGCCGAGCGGAAGGGCTTCTTCAAGGAGCAGGGCCTCGAGGTCGAGATCAACGATTTCGGCGGCGGCGCGAAATCGCTGCAGGCGCTCATCGGCGGCTCCGTCGATGTGGTGACCGGCGCCTACGAGCACACGATCCGCATGCAGGCCAAGGGACAGGATGTCGTGGCCGTCACGGAACTCGGACGCTTCCCGGCCATTGTGATCGCAGTCAAGAAGGACAAGGCCGGACAGATCAAGTCGGCGGCCGATTTCAAGGGCCTCAAGATCGGCGTGACGGCGCCGGGCTCATCCACCGCGCTCACTGCCCAATACGCCATGGTGAAAGCCGGTCTGAAACCGTCCGATGCCCCGATTATCGGCGTTGGATCGGGCGCCAGTGCGGTGGCCGCCATGAAGAAGGGCGAGATCGACGTGATCTCGCATCTCGATCCGGTGATCGCAAAGCTCGAGGCGGACGGCGACATCCAGATCCTCATCGACACCCGCACGGAAGCTGGCACCCGTGCGCTCTTCGGCGGCTCGAACCCGGCGGCGACCCTCTACACCAAGAAGGATTTCATCGACCAGAATCCGCAGACCGTTCAGCGCCTCGTCAATGCCTTCGTGAAGACTCTGAAATGGCTTCAGACCGCGAAGCCCGAGGACATCGCCGCGACGGTGCCGGAAGAGTACTACCTCGGCGACAAGCCGCTTTATCTGAAGGCGGTGCAGAACTCGCTCGAGAGCTACTCGCGCGATGGCATCATCCAGATGACCGGCATGCAGAGCGTGCTCGACATGCTGCGTCAGCTCGATCCGGAACTGAAGGACGCCAAGATCGACCTCGCCGCGACCTTCACCGACCGCTTCGTGCGGCAGGCCTCGATGTAGGCTGGGTGGAATCGGTGCTTCTGTTGACTCGGTGCTTTCCGTCATGGTCGGGCTTGTCCCGGCCATCTCGATAAGGTGAAGCGCATCGCCTCATTAAATCGAGATCACCGGCACCGATCCCCGGATCAAGTCCGGGGAGGTGATGACGTGAAGGGGCAATGACGAGGCATTCGGTTGACAGAAGGGCGCTCGACGGTACCTCATCCGGTGTCGAAGAATCGGTGGTTCCATATCACCAAAGGCTCCGGTAGAGGAACGATCCACATGTCCCGCCGCTTTGTCACCCTGGACGTTTTCACGGGCGAGCTTTTCGCCGGAAATCCTCTCGCTGTCGTGCTCGATGCCGAAGGGCTCGATGTGCCTGCGATGCAGAGGATCGCGAAGGAGTTCAATCTCTCCGAGACGGTTTTCGTCCTGCCACCATCCGAGCCGCGCCAGCGCGCGGATATCCGCATCTTTACCCCGGCGCGCGAGTTGCCCTTCGCCGGCCATCCCACGGTCGGAACGGCGGTGCTTCTCGCGATTCTCGATCAGGGCGGGCAGCCGGGCGCCGCCGCCTTCGGCCTGAAGGAACAGGTCGGTATCGTTCCCTGCGCGGTGGATGTGACCGATGAGACGAGCGGTTCGGCCCGCTTCCGCCTGCCGCGCCTGCCCTTCGTCTGGGGCGAGGGCAAGGATTCCACCACCTGCGCCTGGGCTCTCGGCCTCGATCCCACGGAGATCGGCTTCGACCGCCATGTCCCGAGCCGCCATTCCGCCGGCGTCGCCTACGATCTGGTGCCGGTTGCTTCACTTGACGCCCTGGCGAGGTCCAAGCCGCAGGGCGAGGCCTTCGATAAGGCGTTCGGCGACAGCGACCATCCGGCGCCTTATGTCTACGCCCGGATCCCCCAGGCAGACGGCCTGCGTTTCCGCGCCCGCATGTTCGGTTTGGGGATGGGCATCAAGGAGGACCCGGCCACCGGCTCGGCGGCGGCGGCCTTCGCAGGCGCCCTCATGCAGTGCGAGCCCTTGGGCGACGGCGAGCACAACATCGTCATCGAGCAGGGTGTCGAGATGGGCCGTCCGAGCGAGATCGCCCTGCAGATGACGATCAAGGGTGGCGCGCTGGTCTCGGCCGAAATCGGCGGGCAGGCGGTCATGGTGAGCCGCGGCGAGATTCTCGCGTGAACCGTGACATCTCGATCCGACGCGTTTCACGCGTCGAGGCACGCTTCCGGCCGTTCGATTGGGTGTGGCCGAAGCAGAACCGGTCTTTCGTCGAGGAGAACTGGAAGCGGCGCGTTGCGGACAAGCCGAAGATGTTCAACGGGCGGGTGCTTCTGCTCCAGGATCTGAGCTTCGAGCAGGACCTGTGCCGCAACGTGTATTTCGAGGTCGATTACGCGGATTTCATCGCCTGGATCGACAAGGGCTATCCCGATACCACCATCGCCAACGGTTTTGCCATGGGGGCCCTGCGCGGAACGGACGGCGCCTATATCTGCGGTGTCATGGCAGAAGGCACGGCCAATGCGGGCAGAATCTATTTCGCTGCAGGCACCCCGGATCTCAACGATGTTACGCCGGAGGGCACCGTCGATCTGACGACGAGTCTTACCCGGGAACTGGCCGAGGAGACCGGGCTTGCTGAAGCCGATTATCACCTGGACGACGAATGGATCGTCGTTCAGCGCTGGCCGACCTTCGCCTTCCTGCGGACGGTTACCTTACCAATGACCGCGGAGGAGGGCGCAGCGAGGATCCGCGCCCATATCGCTGCCGAGGACGAGCCGGAACTGCAGGGGGTGCGCATCGTCCGCGGGAAAGAGGATATCGATCCCGAGCGAATGCCGCTCTTCCTGCAATCGTTTTTCGGCTGGGTGTTCGATCAGAGATAGCCGTGACGGGCCTTGGTGGCATTCACCATGCGCACCGCCTCGGCATCGCGTCCGGCGGCGCAGGCCGCCTCGGCCTGTCCGAGTTCCTTGTCGACGCGGTTATAGACCGACTGGTTTACATGCCCCATGGAAAGATCATTGCTCATCACGGCGCGGTATCGGTCGATCTCGCCCTTGCAGCCGGACCCTTCCGGCATGCGGAAACCGGATGGCGTGATGCTGGTGGTCGCCGGGGCAGGGGCTGAGGCAGTCTGGTTGCAGGCGGCCAGGGGCAGCGCCAGCAGGCCCATCACGAACACAGAGTGGAACGCGGTCTTCATAAAGTACTCCTGATCGACGAGTGAGGAACAAAGGCCAAGCTTCATCCGATCTAGGGCAGTTTGCGAGCAGTCCAGTCCTCCCCACGCAGCGAGTCATAACCCATACGATAGTCGACCTCCGGCTTTTCATTTGTTTCAACCGCTTGCCTTCTCACGTGAGCGCCGTTACAAACGGGCCGTTGTTCGCGGCTTCATGCCCGCGGCCGAGGAGGATTTGGGCAGCGATGATCATCGGCTCCCACAGCGCATCGATGAAAGGCCCCGCTCCGGCGGCCGATCGCGCGCGTCTTCTTGGCCTCCTTCTCCTTAGCTGCCCCTGAGGGTCGGCTGGGCGTCGTCGCCTGGGCTCTCAGGGGTTCTAGACAACCAGGAACAACCTTGAGCGCAGAAGGCGCCCCCTCCGAGAAGGACTAGAATAATGACCGCTTCCGTATCCGGTGCCGTTAAGGACCGCGTTCTGATCTTCGACACCACCCTGCGCGACGGCGAGCAATGCCCGGGCGCCACCATGACCCTTGAGGAGAAGCTCGAGGTCGCGGAACTGCTCGACACCATGGGGGTAGACATCATCGAGGCGGGCTTCCCCATCGCCTCGAACGGCGATTTCGAGGCCGTGTCCCTCATCGCCAAGCAAGTGAAGCGGGCGACCGTCGCCGGCCTCGCCCGTGCTATCTCGGCCGATATCTCCCGTGCAGGAGAAGCCGTGCGCCATGCGGCCCGGCCCCGCATCCACACCTTCGTGTCCACCTCGCCGATCCATCTGGCGCACCAGATGCGCAAGTCGGAAGAGGATGTGCTGGAGATCATTACCAACACGGTGACCCAGGCGCGCAATCTGATCGAGGATATCGAGTGGTCCGCCATGGACGCCACCCGCACGCCCATCGATTATCTGTGCCGCTGCGTGGAAGCCGCCATCAAGGCCGGCGCCACCACCATCAACCTGCCCGACACGGTGGGCTATGCGACGCCGGACGAGTATCGCGCCATGTTCCGTGCCGTGCGCGAACGCGTGCCGAATGCCGACAAAGCGGTCTTCTCCGCCCATTGCCACAACGATCTGGGCCTGGCGGTTGCGAACTCCCTGGCCGCGCTGGAAGGCGGCGCCCGGCAGATCGAATGCACCCTCAACGGCATCGGCGAGCGGGCGGGCAACGCGGCGCTCGAAGAGATCGTCATGGCGATCAAGACGCGCGGCGACGTGCTGCCCTACGAGACCGGCATCGAGGCCACCATGCTGACCCGCGCCTCGAAGCTGGCTTCTGCCGCCACCTCGTTCCCGGTGCAGTACAACAAGGCCATCGTCGGCCGGAATGCCTTCGCCCACGAGAGCGGCATTCACCAGGACGGCATGCTGAAGAACGCGCAGACCTATGAGATCATGACGCCGGAAAGTGTCGGCGTGTCCAAGACGTCGCTCGTCATGGGCAAGCATTCGGGACGTGCCGCCTTCCGCAACAAACTGGAGGAATTGGGCTACAGCCTCTCCGACAACCAGTTCCAGGATGCTTTCGAGCGGTTCAAGGAACTCGCCGACCGCAAGAAGCACGTCTATGACGAGGATATCGAGGCGCTGGTCGACCAGAACATCGCCATGGCCCATGACCGCATCAAGCTGGTCTCGCTCCATATCGTGGCCGGCACCCGCGGGCCGCAGCGCGCTACCATGCGGCTCCAGGTCGACGACAAGATCGTTATCGAGGAGCAGGAGGGCAACGGCCCGGTCGATGCCACCTTCAACGCCATCAAGGCGCTCGTGCCTCACGAGGCGGTTCTTGAGCTCTACCAGGTCCATGCCGTGACCGAGGGCACGGATGCCCAGGCCGAGGTCTCGGTGCGCCTCTCCGCCGACAACCGCAGCGTGACCTCCCGCGCTGCCGACCCGGACACTCTGGTCGCCTCCGCCCAGGCCTATCTCGGCGCCTTGAACAAGCTCATGAGCCGAGGCGCCCGCCTGCACGCCCAGCACGCAGCGGAATAAACAAAGAAAGGCCCGCTCTGCGGGCCTTTTCCTTGGGCTGGTGCTGGCCTATCGAACCTGCAAGCTTGGCAGGAAGCGTCTGCCGCCGGTCACCGTCCGCGTGAGCCATGATTCCTGGAGAAAAATGGCGCCTTCGCCGCCCTGTGCCGTAAAACCTTAGCCCCGAGGCGCAAAACCTCACAGAATGGGGCTAGACAGGGTGCATCCCGTTTGTTACACGCACGGCCTCTTCAGCGGACATCGCGCCGCTGAACTCGCTTCGGCGACGGGTGTGTAGCTCAGTTGGTAGAGCAGCTGACTCTTAATCAGCGGGTCCAAGGTTCGAATCCTTGCACACCCACCAAATAACTCAAGGACCTAGGTGACGACCAGCTGGAACGGTAAGACCGTTTCACAGCCTTGTCCTCCGCTTTTCCGTCCCCTGCACTTGCAAATCGCAGCCCCGGCAAGCCGCCGTCTCACCCAAATGCGCGCTCAGGATCGACTCGTCGATATCCTGACCTCCATTCGCTCTTGAGATGCGCGGCTTGATATGGAGGATATGCCGAGAAGAACGTTGGGGTGATGGATGACCAATCGGCTGACGGGCATTTCGTCCATGGCGACGCGGCAGGTTCTGGCGGACCTTTCTGCAATTTATCAGCAGCAAACCGGAATAGAAGTTGCCATTAGGCCGATGGGTGGGGTGGAGGCGGCTCGGCTGGTTCGTGCGGGTGAGCCCACCGATATCGTCGTGCTCGCCTCCAACGTGATGGAGAAACTGGAGGCGGAGGGGCACATCGTTCCTACAACGAGAATGGGTCTTGCGCGCTCGGGTATCGCGATGGCCATCCGCTCGGGCGCTCCGAAGCCCGATATCCGTAACGAGGAGGCGGTCAAACGGGCGATCCTGGGTGCACGCAGGATTTGCTATTCCACCGGACCAAGCGGCGATCATCTGCTGCAGTTATGGGAGCGCTGGGGCGTAGCGGAGGCAGTTTCTCAACGGGCTCTTCAAGCGCCTCCCGGTGTCCCGGTTGGCGTGCTTTTGGCTCAGGGAGAAGCGGATCTGGGCTTTCAACAGATGAGCGAACTCATGCATGTGCCCGGCATCGAGATCCTCGGACCCTTGCCGCCGGACATTCAATCCGTGACGGTCTTCACTGGTGGTGTCGCCAGCACATCCTCTCAGCCTGAAAATTCGCGCGCGCTGCTGACGTTTCTGATCTCGCCTCAGACGGAAATCTCAAAGCGCCAACATGGCATGGAACCGGCGTGATTAACTCGCTGCGCTCTCCATGCCGACGGGTCGAGTGCTCTCGGCTATCTGCGGCGCGTCCACTCTTCGATAATGCCCTTCAGGTCTTCGGGCAGGTCCGAGGGCGTCATGATCTCCCGATCTAGTTCGGGGACCGAGAGGGAGGAAAGGAACGTGCGGTAGCGCTCGACCTTCATCTCCTGCGCCGCATCAAGGCTGTCGGCGGCCACGTCATCCGGCGAGCCGAAGAAAAGGCAAAGAAGAGCCAGGGTAGCGCGCATGGTCCGTCTCCCTCCGGGCGGCCAATAGGAAGGCATACCGTGGCATTTTCTGGGCTGGCGAGGTGTGCGCGGCGACACATTTACGCGAGGCCGATAACATTGCAATAAGAATATGATATTGCGTTTCTAATTCTATCTGTTCAGCCTTGGATTCAGAATGGCCCGCGTTTGGCGAGCGCCTCGAAGCCGCCCCTCAATTGCTGAACGCGATCCGCATAGGCCTTGCTCAGGCACGCATGGTCGGCTCCGCATGCCGCGCGTCGCTTGAGCCAGGCAACCTGTTGATCCTCCATGTCGCCGCGCGCGCCCATTCCAAGCAGAGGTTTGAGTTGGACATAGAGGACCGACATCTCGACATCGTCATCGTTCAGTTTGCGGTCCGTACAGATCGCCTTCTCATCGGCGGTCTCGGCCTTGGCACAATCGAAGCTGGCGGCTGACGCGGGATACCATGAGCAGCCAATGATCAGCAGGGAGAGAGCAACGAGGTATGAAGGTCTTTCCATCGTCGGGTCCTCTTCGAAAAGTGGAATTATGAGGACAACCGCTTTCGGCGCGATCGGGCTCCGGCCGAGGCAACGCATTTAGAAAACAGGCTTAACACAGTGTGAAATGCCGGATACGTCCATTCGCGCATTTTCCGCTGACGAATCCCGGCTATGGGCTCGCGATGCTTGATTTCCAATACCCAGCGAGCATGCGATCGCGTGACGCTACCACTTTAGAGATGTCGCTGACGACATGGAGGCATAACTAGAATGGCCGTGGGGGCATCAATGATTCACGACCGAATTGGACAACAGGACCTGCGGGACCGGAAGCTTCAGAGTCTGGAAGCGCGCATCGCTCACGAAAGCCGCGTCGGCTGGCCAACCTTGATGGCCACCGCCGTTCTCGTTGCCATAGCAGTCGTGATCTCCGTCTACCTGACACTCGACGCATGTTCGTTGCGCTGAACGCTGGAAGTATCCGCGGAGCTGCCATTCATTCGCGCCAGAGTGGCCGAAGCGATATCCTCGCTCCGTTGAAGCATTTCCTCGGCAAGACCGATACTTTCTTTTAACCCTCGCGCGGCTTTCCGCTCACCGATTCCGCGCTCCGTTGTAAGATCGATCCTGTAAGCGATGCCAAAGAGCACTCATGATGAGCTGCCGGAGCATCGCCTCAAGAACGACTATCTATGTAGGGGCTCATGATGAGCGATTACAGCGGACATGACCGGCCGTTCCCGGCCTGGTTTCCTTATGCCGTTAGCGGCACGATCCTGACAGCGACAATCATCTTCACGTTCAAGGTGATCCTCTGAGCGAAACTGCATTGCGAATGCGGCTCGCTCGATCTCGCTCAGTCGGCTGCACTCTCGATGAGCAGAAGCAGGTTGCCGCACCCATCCTCGAACATGACCATCGGCGGCATCCCGGCCGATGGCGTGCTCGGCTCGGAGCGGAAGGTGACACCGCGCGCCTTCAGACGCTCGTACTCGGCGCGGATGTCGTCGCATCCGAGTGAGGTGATCGGAATGCCGTTGTCGAACAGGGCTCTCTGGTAGGTTTTCGCGAACTCGTACCCCATCGGCTCAAGCAGCAGCTCGACCCCGGAGCCATCTGCGTTGGCAACGGTCAGCCAGCGCGCACCGCCGGCCGGCACGTCATGCTTTTTGACGAAGCCGAGAACATCGACATAGAACGCTTCCGCCTTGGCTTGGTCGTCGACGAGGACGCTCGTGATATTGATCTTGATCATCGTGTGATTGCCCCTTCATCCGAAGCGTTCTCATCATCGAGAAGGGCCGCAAGGCTATCGAGCAGCGTTGTCCAGCCGTTGCGGGTTTGCTCGCCCCACTCGCGATAGATCTCGGGCGACATCTCGTTGGTGAGCGTCAACTCGCATCCCTTGTCGAGTCTTCGAATCTCGATGGTTACCCGGTCATATTCATCGCTGTATTTCGGCACCGCGAAGGTGAAGACGAGGCGGGAAGGGCGGTCGATGACGAGATATTCGCCGACATGCTCTACGTCTTCGCCATTGCGCCTCTCGGTGAAGGTGAAGTGGCCGCCGATGCGAGCATCGGTCTCCGCGCGCACCATCTCTCCGTCGGGCGTGGAGAACAGCCAGTGCCGTGCGATCTGCGGGTCGAGCCATGCGTCGAAGACCCGCTCGGGCGAGGCATCGAAACGGCGCACCACGACAACAGCCGGCTTCGCATCTGCATTCATCGGGCGGATTCCTTTCCGGATTTTTGCTGATCGGCATCCGCGAGCAGCAGCTCCTCCAGCTTGTCGAGTTTCGTCGTCCAGAAGCGCTCGTAATGACGCAGCCAAGCTTCCGCTTCGGACAACCGCGCCGCGTCGAGTTGGCAGATATGTGTCCGGCCCTGCACACGCCGGCGGACAAGGCCAGCGGATTCCAGAACCTTCACATGCTTCGAGGCGCCGGCAAATGTCATGGAGAATGGTGCCGCGAGCTCGCCGATGCTGCGGGGACCCGAGGAAAGCTGACTCAGCATCGCCCGTCGGGTTGCATCAGATAAAGCATGGAATACGGCGTCGAGATGGGCGGACGTTTGCTCAACCATTTGGTTTAAATAGCCGTCGGCGCCCAAATAGTCAACCGATTAGTTTATTTTCAGACCGGAGCTTTGCCGGCTAAGCCGATGTGCGGAGGTCGCCCGAAAGACCCCTTTTGATGACTGTAGGGCAGGCTTCCCATCGACATCCAGTTGTGATCTTCTCGCGCAACAACAGACGCGTAAAGCGCATCAGGGAGGATATCGGCGTGGACGATTCTGTCTTGGCCGCGATCGATGTAGATCATCTTCAGGTCAGTTATGGCAGCCAGCAGGTGCTGCACGGTGTTAGTCTCTCGGTTGCGCCCGGCGAGTTCATCGCAATCCTAGGTTCGTCGGGCTGCGGAAAGACCACTCTGCTGCGCACCATCGCCGGATTCCAGAAGGCGTCCGGCGGGGCCATTCGGCTCTACGGCCAGGATGTGGTGAATATGCCTCCCGAGAAGCGCGGCATGGCGATGATGTTCCAATCCTACGCGCTCTGGCCGCACATGACTGTGCTCGGCAATGTCGGCTATGGCCTGCGCCTGCGCGGCGTGCCGAAGGACGAGATCCGCAGCCGTGTCGCCGCTGTTCTCAAGATGCTGAACCTGTCCGGGCTCGAGGATCGGAAGGTGACCAATCTTTCCGGCGGCCAGCGCCAGCGCGTGGCGCTCGGTCGGGCCCTTGCCATCGAGCCGAAGATCCTGCTGCTCGACGAGCCCCTGTCGAACCTCGACGCCAAGGTGCGCATCCAGTTGCGGTCGGAGATCAAGTCGTTGCAGAGCCGCCTCGGCTTCACGGCGATCCACGTCACGCATGACCGCGAGGAGGCCATGACCATGGCCGACAGGATCGTGGTGATGGATGCCGGGCGCATCGCTCAGGTCGGCGCACCGAAGGAAGTCTACGACCGCCCGAATTCTCCGTTCGTGGCGAGCTTCATGGGGGCGGACAATACGATCGGCCTCGATGTCAGGCCCTCCGGAGGGGGCGTGGAAGTTAGCACCGACAACGGAAGCACGGCCTTCTATGGCGGCGAAGTACCGGTCGGATCCCTGACCGCCTATTTTCGCGACGATGTCGCTTCGCTCGACGATCCGAATGCACGGGTCGACGGGTCCATCATTCTCCCGGGAAAGATTACGCAGAGAACGTATCCGGGAGGACATTACAGGTACGTGGTCGCAATCGGCGACCGTCATTTTACCGTGACGGACGATCGTTACCACGACGTCGATCGCCCGGTCGGCATGCGCCTGCCGCTGGCATCGCTGCACCTGTTCCCTCAAGCCCAATCAACGGGAGGAAACCATGCGTAATAGCTTAATGGCTGCGGGTCTCGCAGCCTTTCTGATGACTAATGCGGCAAGCGCCCAGACGCTCAATGTTGCGACCGCCGGCGACCAGAACATGGTCGATTACATCAAGGATTATCTCGGGCCGATGTTCGAGAAGAGCCATCCCGGCGTGAAGGTGGTCGCCGTCGGCACCGGGCCCGGCGACGGCGGATCGCAGAAGATCTTCGAGAAGCTCGATGCCCAGAAGAAGGCAGGCGCCAATTCCGATTTCGACGTGGTGGTGATCCACCAGAAGGCCGCCGGCACGATGGCGCAGGACGGGCTGATCCAGAAGTATCGCGATGCGCTTCCGACCGGCGCACTCGTGACGCGCGACACGGCGACGAATGCCCTCGGCACGGACGTCACCGGCTATGTCATGCCGATGTTCCACTCGCAGACGGCGATCGCCTACAATCCGGACCTCGTCAAGAACCCGCCCGGCACCTACGCCGAACTGCGGGATTGGGCCAAGCAGAACCCGAAGCAATTCGGCTATAACGGCATCAAGGGCGGCATGTCGGGCGTGGCCTTCGTGACCGGTTGGGTGTCCGCGTTCGGTGGCGATGCCGCAAAGCTCGAGAAGGGTCCTTACGACGCCGCGACCAAGGCCACCTGGGACAAGGCCATGGCCGACCTCAAGGCTTTCAATCAGAACGTGGTCATTACGCCCGGCAATGCCGGCACGCTCGACATGCTCAACCGCGGCGAGATCGCCATGGGACCGGTCTGGGTCGACATGTTCTACACCTGGAAGGCCGACGGCAAGCTTCCGCCGAACATGCGGCTGAAGCTCGTCTCGCCCGGCATGCCCGGCCAGCCGATGTATTATGCCATCCCCGCCAAGACGGCTCAGAACAAGCTCGCCGCCGATTTCATCGCCCTTGCGACGAGCCCCGACGTGCAGGCTGAGGGCATCGTGAAGCGCTTCAACTGGTATCCCGGCATCGATGCCAAGAACCTCCAAGGCAAGCTCGATCAGGCTGCCTGGAACCAGCTCTTCGCGGATATCCCGCCGGATGCGCTCGCCGCGAACGGCAAGCCGTTCCCGATCGGGCCGTACTTCAACGACATCCTCGAGACCTACGAGAAGAAGGTCGCGAACTAACTCCCTTCCAGGGCAGGCGGCCAAGGCCGCCTGCCTCATTCTTTCACGTCTCGGGGACGCCCTCAGATCATGGCAAAACCCTCGTTCCTCGGCCTTCTGCTGATCGCGCCGGCGCTTATCATGATAGGCGCTCTTTTTCTTTATCCGCTCGGGTTCTCGCTAGCCGCCGCGTTCACCGAACCTGGAGGCGGACTCTCGCTCACGCATTTCCAGAAGGCGTATGAGCTCTACTCCACGGATATTCTCTTCACGCTCTTCATCGTCGTCGTTTCGACGCTTCTGACCGGTCTGTTCTCGATCGTCATCGCCGGCATTCTGACGCTCAGCGAAACGCCATGGCTGATCGCGACCTTGCGCAACCTCTACCGCTGGCCGCTCTTCATCCCCTTCATCGTTGCAGCCCAGTGCATGCGCACTTTTCTCGCCAAGAACGGCCTGATGAACAATTCCTTCGTGGCGCTCGGGCTGATGGAGCCGATCCAGACCACGAGCTTTCTCGACTGGCGCGGCATCATCATCACCTTCGTCTGGAAGCAGGTGCCTTTCGTGACGCTGATGCTGGCCGGTGCAATGGCCTCCATCGACCGCGCGACGATCGAAGCCGGACGCAATCTCGGCGCTTCCCGGCTGCGGGTGCTCGTTGAGCTCGTCCTGCCTCAGGTGGCCCAGACGCTCCTCGTCGGCCTTGTCCTGTCTTTCGTCACGATGCTGTCGGTCCTGTCCGTCCCGATGATGGTTGCCGGCTCGCAGCCGACCATGCTGACCGTCGACATGGCCTTCCGCATCAACTCCTACGGCGATTACGCGACGGCCAATGCCCTTGGCGTTATTTCCTATTTCATGGCCGGAACGGTGGCCTGGATCTATCTCCGCCACAACGTCAAGCGGGAGGTGCAGGCATGAGCGGGAAGTCTCCCTCACCACCCATGAGTGCTGCACTTGATCTTCAACGCGGCCGGTCGACGGTTCCACCGACATCGGTGGCAAATGCGAGGGTCTGGGCCCTCGGCTCCACGGCTCTCAAGATCGCAGGCCTTGCGATCTTTGCCTTCCTGCTGTTCGGGCCCTTGGCGAATCTGGTTCTCTGGTCGGTCGCGGAGCGCTGGTATACGCCGTTCAAGCTGCCGGTGTCCTACGGCCTGCGCTATTGGGAGGTCGTCTTCCGTCCGACGGGGGATGCCATGTCGTCGCTTGCGACGAGCGTCATCATCGCGTGCCTGACGGTTGTGGTGGCGCTTGCCGTGTCGATCCCGGCCGGTTACGCGCTGGCCCGCCTCAAGCTGCCATGGCGAACGGCACTGATGATCCTGTTCCTGCTGCCGCAGGCATTTCCCTCCGTCGCGATCTACATCAACGTCGCCCGCGTTTTCTACAGCATCGGTTTGACCGGAACGATCACCGGCGTCGTGCTCGTCCATGCCGCTCACGGCCTCGTCTATTCGGTCTGGATCGCCGCTGCCGCCTTTGCCGCCGTCGATCGCGATCTCGAATTGGCCGCGCGTAATATCGGAGCGTCGCCGCTGCGGGCCTTCTTCACCGTCACTCTGCCGCTCGCCGCGCCCGGCATCATGGCAAGCGCGATCTTCGTCTTCCTGGAATCCCTGGACGAGTTCACCGGAACCTTCTTCGTCGGCGTGCCCCAGGTGACGACCCTGCCGCTGCTGCTCTACAACGCCAGCATGGGCGGCAATTATCAGATCGCCTCGATCACGGCGCTCATCCTTCTGGTGCCGTCCGTGCTGTTCATGATCGTCATCGAGCGTTTCCTGAAGGCCGATGTTCTGAGCAAGGTCGGTCAATAGGGCGGTATGCGGATATGCTGAGAGTCATCACGTGGAATATCCAATGGGGCTTGGGAATCGACGAGACCGTCGATCTCAGGCGCCTGATCCACGAGGCACGCGCCATCGCGGATTTCGATGTGCTCTGCCTGCAGGAGGTATCGGACAATTTCGCCAATCTGAAGGGCAATGACGGCAGCGACCAGTTCGCGGAATTCGCGCGCCTTCTGCCGGACTATACGGCACTCGAGGGTGTGGGCCTCGATATCCCGGATGGAGCGGGGAGGCGTCGCCGCTTCGGCAACATGATCCTCTCGCGTCTCCCCGTCGCGCAGGTCCTGCGATACACCTTGCCCTGGGAGGCGGCCGCGACCCGCAACATGCCGCGCGTGTTGCTGGAGGCCGTGGTCGAAGCACCTACGGGGCCTCTGCGCGTCATGACCACGCATCTCGAATATTCATCCAGCGACTTGCGGCGCGCGCAGGTGGAGGGGATCCGCGACGCTCATCGTACGGCTCATGAGCGTCATCTGACACCACGCGAGGACGGACCCGGAACCTATGTTCGCCTTCCGACCACGTCATCGGCGGTGCTGACCGGCGACTTCAACATGCGGTCGGAGGATCCGGTCAAGCGGCGGATATCGGATCCGTTCGAGAACGAGGCGCCGAGGCTCCTCGATGCCTGGGAGGTTGCCAATGGATCAAGTCCGCATCCGCCGTCGTTCTGCCTCTTCGAGCAGTCGAACGGCCCGCCGCATTGCTGCGATTTCCTGTTCGTGACGGAAGACCTTGCATCCAAGGTGCGTAGAATCGCCTACGATCAGAGGTCTCAGGCATCAGATCACCAGCCGGTTCTGCTCGAACTCGATTTGTGACAGGCACTCAATGTGCCAGGTTGAAGGCCTGCTTGATGCCCAGAACGATGCCGTTCACGGCGACGCTTGCGAGAATGAGCCCCATGACCCGGCTGATGACGCTGGCGCCGGCGTCTCCGATGATTTTGATGATCCGGGAGGCCAGCAGCATGAGGACGAGCGTCACACTCAGGATCATGGTCATCTGAACGAGGGTCTCGGCCTGCTCGGCAATGCTGAACTTGCTGTTGTCGGTCAGCGATACGACGGCCAGCATGGCTCCCGGACTTGCGATGGAGGGGATGGCCAGAGGATAGATCGACCGGTCGACGTCGGAGGTTTCAAGATCCTTCTCCTCGGCCTCCGCTTTCGGTTCTCCGAAGATCATCGTCAGCGCGAACAGGAAAAGCACGACGCTGCCGGCGATCTGGAAAGCGTCGAGGTCGATCTCCATCGCCTGGAGCAGCACCTGGCCTGCTACGACGAAGAACAGCAGAACGACGAAAGCGGCGATCGTCGCTCTCAGGGCGGTCCGGCGTGCGGCCTTAGCGCTCATCCCGGCGGTGACCGCCAGAAAGACCGGAAGCGTTCCGATTGGGTCGATCACGACCCACAAAGTGATCAACTCGGTAATATATCGCTGGCTCATCGCGGCCATCCTCAATCGGCACCAGACTAAGTGCTCACGAGGAAGCAAGCCAAGCCGTATCGACGATTTTTCTCGTCAATCGGAGGGCGGGAGGCGCCCGATCAGCCGCGGCTCGCAATCACGGCGGCGGAGCCTGCCATCAGCCCGGCCGCCGACCGATTGACGATGCGGATCTGACGGGAGGAGCGGATGAAGGAGCGCGCCCGTGCCGCGACCGACAGGTAAATCGTCTGGACCGCAAGGTCGATCCCGACGCCCAGAGCGAGGATGACGCCGATCTCCGTCATGGAGAGCGCCGTCATGTCGAAGGCATGGGGAAGAACGGCGCCGAAGAAAACCACCGCCTTTGGATTGCCGACCGTAATGGCGGCACCCGCCAGGATGCCGCGATTGCCCGATGCGGGGGGCTCAGGTTCAGCGCCGCTGGAGGGCGCGTTCCAGAGCTTCCAGGCCAGGAACAGAAGGTAAGCCACACCGAGCCATTTGACGGCGATGAATGCGCCCTCGAACCGGAGAGCCAGGGTCGACAGGCCGAAGATGGCGGCGAGAAGCCAGAGGGCATTTCCGGCTACCATCCCGATCAGGAATGGAGCGCTTGCAGCACCGCCACGGGTGAGAACCTGCGCGACGAGCGCTCCCTGCGCCGGGCCGGGGAGGGCAGCGGCGAGTGCGAAGGGGACGATGAAGAACCAGATATTTCCGAAATCCATCATCCTGTCCTCTCCCGTGCGTGGAGGTCCTATTCTTAGACGATCCCCCCGCTGCCGCCAGTCACGGCCGGGCGCTCCTTGGCAACAGCTGCGCGATAGCCGCTCACCCGGTAGGCAGCGATCGGATCAATGGCACCGCCGGCCTTGAGGCGGGCCTGGGCGAGGATGGGCTCGACATCGGTCCGGTAGGCGGCCTTTAATGTCTCCGAGGCCATGAGGACGTCGTTGCCGTCCTGATAGCCTTCGAGAGCTTTTCGGTCCACGAGGAGCGCCTGAGCATAGGCGCGACGGATCTCGTTGGCGCTGCGGATCAGGCTCTCGATGGGATCGGTCACGTTGTGCGACTGGTCGATCATGTGCGCCGGGTGGAAGCCCTCGACGCCGCGATGCTCGGCATCCACCAGCTCGTTGAAGACCAGGAACAGGCGATGGGGGTCGATGGATCCTGTATCGAGATCGTCGTCGCCGTATTTCGAGTCGTTGAAGTGGAAGCCGCCGAGCTTTCTGAACTGGATCAGGCGGGCGACGATCATCTCGATATTCACGTTCGGCGCGTGATGGCCGAGATCGACGAGGCAATAAGCCTTCTCACCGAGCTCGGTCGCAATCATGTAATTGGTGCCCCAATCCTGCACGACGGTCGAATAGAAGGCAGGCTCGTACATCTTGTGCTCGGAGAAGATGCGCCAATCCTCCGGCAGCCGCTTGTAGATCGCCTTCATGGCATCGAGATAGCGCTCGAAGCTCTTCGTGAAGTTCGACTGTCCGGGAAAGTTCGAACCGTCGCCGATCCATACGGTGAGTGCTTTCGAGCCGATCGCCTGACCGATCTCGATGCATTCGATGTTGTGCTCGATGGCCTGTTGGCGCGTCGCGGCATCCGCATGGCTCAAGGAGCCGTATTTGTAGCTCTTCTCCTGCCCGGGCGCATCCGAGAAGGTGTTGGAGTTCATGGCGTCGAAGCCGAGGCCGAGCGCATCGCCATGGACTTTAAGCCGCCGCGGGTCGTCGACCTTGTCCCAGGGAATGTGCAGCGAAACGGTCGCGGTCGCTCGCGTGAGCTGTTGGATCACTGCGCAATCGTCGAGCTTGTCGAAGATATTGCGCGGTTCTCCCGCGCCAGGAAAGCGTGCGAAGCGGGTTCCGCCCGTGCCGACACCCCAGGAGGGCACGGCGACGAAGAACCGTGCCACCTGGTCGGTGACGGCGTCGATGCTGAGACCGCTGCGGGCGAGCTTGACGCCAAGCGCCTCGTAATCCTCCTTCAGAGCTTTAGCGCGCTTCTCGTTGTCGGCCGCAACAACAGCCGCCGAGATTCTTTGTTCGCTCATGGCATCCTCCCTGGGCAGTGCTTATCGCGTGAAGGACGTCGCGTTGCCTGCATCCACGTTGATGATGTTGCCGGTCGACTTAGCCGAGAGATCGGACGCAAGGAAATAGATCGCCTCCGCGATGTCCTCGGGGAAGACATTCAGCTTCAGGAGGGACCGCTTGCGGTAATGCTCTTCCAACTCGTCGACGGCGAGCTTGGAGGAGGCGGCGCGCTGCTCGCGCCACTCGCCGGTCCAGATCTTCGAGCCGCGCAGCACCGCATCCGGGTTGACCGTATTCACGCGAATGCCGGCCTCCGCGCCTTCCAGTGCCAGGCAGCGGGCGAGATGAATCTCGGCGGCCTTGGCGGTGCAATAGGCGGAGGCGTTGGGGGAGGAGGCGAGGCCGTTCTTCGACGACACGAAGACCACGTTGCCTCCAAGCTTCTGACGGCGGAACAGCCGGAAGGCCTCCCGCGAGACCAGGAAATAGCCCGTCGCGAGAATGTCGATGTTGCGGTTCCACATCGCGAGGTCCGTGTCCTCGACCGGAGCCGAGGAAGCGATGCCGGCATTGGAGACGAGAATATCGATGCCGCCGAATTCCACGCTCGCCTCGATGAAGGAGGAGAGCACCTCCGGCTCGCTCGTGACGTTGAGCTTGACGCCGCGCACCGCGTCCTGGCCGAAGCGTTTGCTGAAATCGGTTACCGTGGAATCCAACGCGTCCTGGTCGATGTCGGCCAACACGACGCAGGCGCCTTCACCGACGAGCCGCTCGGCTGTGGCGCGGCCGATGCCGCCGGCGCCGCCGGTGATGAGGGCGATGCGGCCTGCGAGGCTCTTGGGCCTCGGCATGCGCTGGAGCTTTGCTTCCTCCAATAGCCAGTATTCGATGTCGAAGGCCTCCTGCTCCGGAAGCCCCTGATACTCGGACACCGACGATGCACCGCGCATCACGTTGATCGCGTTGACATAGAACTCGCTGGCGATGCGCGCCGTCGCCTTGTCGCGGGCGAAGGAGAGCATGCCGACGCCGGGGATCAGGAAGATCACCGGGTTGGGATCGCGCATCTTCGGGCTGTTCGAATGCTTGCACTGCTCGTAGTAACGCGCGTAATCGGCGCGATAGGCATCGAGCGCCGCATCGAGACCGGTCAGAACCGCGTCTGCGTTCGGAGACTTGGGATCGAAGTCGAGAACCAGCGGGCGGATCTTCGTGCGCAGGAAGTGGTCGGGGCAGCTGGTGCCGAGCTGGGCGAGGGGCTTCAGGTTGGCGGAATTGACGAATTCCAACACGGCGTCCTGATCGTCGAAGTGACCGAGCTTGCGCTCTGCTTGACCAATCTTGCCGCGGATTTCAGGCATGAGGCGCGCCGCGATCCTGCGACGCTCTTCGCGCGAGAGGCTGGAGGTCACGGCACCGCCGAAGGCCTGTTTGCCTGATGTCTTCTCGGCGAACCATTTGATGGCCTGATTGATGATCCGAAGCGTCAGCTCATAGCATTCCTTGGCCTCGTCGGCCCAGGTAAACAGACCATGGCTTTCCAGCACCACGCCTTTGGCCTTGGGATTGGCTTTCGCAAAGGCCTCGAGGTCGAGACCGAGCTGAAAACCCGGACGGCGCCACGGCAGCCAGCCGATTTCGTCGCCGAAGACTTCCTTAGTGAGTTCGCGCGAGTTCTTCGCCGCGGCGATGGCGATGATCGCGTCGGGATGCATGTGGTCGACATGCTTGTAGGGAAGGAAGCCGTGAAGCGGCGTGTCGATGGAGGCTGCTCGCGAATTCAGGTTGAAGGTGGCGTGCGGCAGGAAGCCTACCATGCGATCCTCGTCCTCGACGCCCTTGTAGAGGGTCTTCAGGGACCGAAGCTTGTCCATATAGAGGGTGGCGAAACCGTCGAGCTTGATGGTTCCCACGTCGCCGCCGGAGCCCTTGACCCAGAGCACTTCCACCGTCTCGCCTGTGAGGGGATCGGTCTCCATCACCTTGGCAGAGGTATTGCCGCCGCCATAATTGGTGATGCGCTTGTCGGCGCCGAGGAGATTCGAGCGGTAGAGCAGGAGGCCGGGCTCGTCGAGGGTGGCCGCCTTGGCATCGTCCCAGTGATCGTCCAGCAGTTTCACGGTTGGGGTCGCTGTATCCACGGTTTCCTCCTCATCCGCTTAGGGGCAAGGATGCCCTAAATTGGGCTGCAAGGTCGCTCCGAGGCAGGGAGTTGTCAACCGAAAACGATCATAAACGATCAATTGCGATCATGATACGAAGGTTGTAGCAGATAATTGATTGACCATGATCGTTCTTGGGAGCAGTCTTTGACGGTAACTTGATCGATGCTGCCGTCGATTCCGCCATCACTTGTCGAGGATTCATGCACGAACGTGAGAGGCACCGGATCATCCTCAGCGCCGTCCAGGAGAAGCCTGTGGCGACGGTGCAGGATCTCGTCGAGCTGACCTCCGCGTCGGAGGCGACGATCAGGCGCGATATCGCAGCCCTGCATGTCCAGGGCCGCCTGCGTCGTGTGCGTGGTGGCGCGGAAGCGCTGCACCCGGCCCAGATCGGAAGCCTCGCCGCCAAGCCGTTTCGCGTGTCCGAGGGTGAGAACGTCGCCAAGAAGCGGGCCATTGCGCGGGAAGCCGTCGCGCTGTGCACCGAGGGCGATGCGATCATCATCAACGGCGGCACCACCACCTTCCAGATGGTGCATTACCTGACGACTCGCCGGCTGCAGGTCTTCACGAATTCCTTCGCGATCGCCGAGCATCTCGTGAAGCATTCCAAGAACCAGGTGATGCTTCCGGGCGGCTCGATCTATCGCGACCAGAGCATAATCCTCTCGCCGTTCGAGAACGATGTGACGCGCAACTTCTATGCCCGCCGCATGTTCATGGGCGCGCAGGGCGTGGGCGCGCTCGGCGTCATGGAGCAGGATGCCCTGATCATCCAGGCCGAGCAGAAGCTGATCAATCAGGCGGATGAATTGGTGCTGATGATTGATGCCAGCAAGTTCCAGCGCCGATCGAGCCTCATCCTTTGCCCGCTGGATCGAGTTTCCACGCTGATCACCGACGACGCCATCCCGGACTCGGCTAGAACCATGATCGAGAATGCGGGAATCAAGCTGATCATTGCCGGCGTAACGGCGGGTCAGGCAACGGAATCCTCCTCGGCGGCCTGAGAGCCGGCAGGAGGTGGTTCGAAAGGGAGGAAGACAATGAAGGCATTTGCAAAGCTTGCCCTCGGTACCGCATTGGGACTGGCTCTGTTCGCCGGGTCGGCGAGCGCGCAGAACGTGAAGATCGGCCTCTTGGTGAAGTCCCTCGGCAACGGCTTCTTCGAGGCCGCCAACAAGGGTGCGCAGGAGGCCGCGAAGGAACTCGGCGGTGTCGAGGTCATCTATACCGGACCGACCACCACCACCGCCGAAGGGCAGATCGAGGTGATCAACGCCCTCATCGCTCAGCGCGTCGACGCCATCGCGATCTCCGCCAACGATCCCGACGCGGTCGTGCCGGCGCTGAAGCGCGCGGCGCAGCGTGGTATCAAGGTCATTTCCTGGGATTCCGCGGTGGGCAAGGACGGACGCATCCTCCATCTCAACCCGTCGTCCAACGAGCTGATCGGCAATATGTGCCTGAAGCTTGCCGCGTCTCATCTGCCGGACGGCAAGGGCGATTTCGCGATCCTGTCCGCAACCTCCACCTCGACCAACCAGAACACCTGGATTGCCGAGATGAAGAAGCAGCTTCCGAAATATCCGGGCCTGAACCTCGTCACGACCGTCTATGGCGACGATCTTGCCGACAAGAGCTACCGTGAGGCTCAGGGTCTGCTCAAGTCCTATCCGAACGTGAAGGTGATCGTCGCTCCGACGACGGTGGGCGTGCTCGCAGCCTCGCAGGCGGTGAAGGATGCGGGCAAGATCGGTCAAGTCTATGTGACCGGTCTCGGTCTTCCGTCCGAGATGGCAGGCGCGGTTCATTCCGGCGCGACGAAGGAATTCGCGATTTGGAACCCGATTGACCTCGGATATTCCGCTACGCAGATCGCCTATCGCCTGATCAAGAACGAGACCGACGGCAAGCCGGGGTCCGAGATCAATGCCGGGCGCATGGGCAAGATCAAGATCGGCGACAACGGCGAGGCAGCCATGGCCGATCCGTTCGTCTACGATAAGAAGAACGTCGACGAGTTCGCCAAGATCTTCTGAGATCGCGGCATCTCGAGAGTGGTGGCGCGGGCAGCCGCGCCGCCCTTTTCTTCCTTGTCTATCGGCGGGTTTTCCATGTCCGTGGTGCAAGCGGCGCATCATACTCTGACACCGCTTCTGGAGATGCGGGGCATCTCCAAGGCGTTTCCTGGTGTCAAGGCGCTCGATCAGGTCGACGTGATTCTCTATCCCGGGACCGTGACCGCCCTGATCGGTGAGAACGGGGCGGGAAAATCCACGCTCGTCAAGATTCTCACCGGCATCTATCAGCCGGATGGCGGCGAGATCCTGGTCGACGGCGCGCCCGTCGAGTTCGGAAATGCCGACGCGGCGATCCGAAGCGGGATCACTGCGATCCATCAGGAAACCGTTCTCTTCGACGAATTGTCTGTGGCTGAAAACATCTTTCTCGGCCACGCTCCGAGAGATCGTCTCGGCCTGGTCAATTGGGCGGCGATGAATGCGCGCGCTGCCGCGCTCCTGACTTCCATCGATGCGCCGATCAGCCCCTATACCCGACTGAAGGATCTCTCGATCGCACATCGACATCTGGTCGCCATTGCGCGCGCATTGTCCGTCGAAGCCCGCGTGGTCATCATGGACGAGCCGACGGCAGCGTTGTCCTACAAGGAAGTGGAAGATCTCTTCCGCATCATCGAACGGCTGAAGAAACAAGGCAAAGCGATCCTCTTCATCAGCCACAAGTTCGAAGAGGTCTACGAGATCGCGGAGCATTTCGTGGTGTTTCGCGATGGGCGCTCCATCGGTTCCGGCCTGCTGTCGCAGACCGGGCAGGACGAGATCGTCCGAATGATGGTCGGGCGCTCGGTCGAACACGTTTTCCCCAAAGTCGATGTGACTATCGGCAACACGGTTCTGAAGGTGTCCGGATACTCGCATCCGACTGAGTTCGACAATATTTCCTTCGATCTGCATCGCGGCGAGATCTTGGGACTCTACGGGCTCGTCGGGGCCGGGCGCTCCGAACTGTGCCAGGCCCTGTTCGGCATCACCCGCCCGAGCGCGGGCATGGTTGAACTCGAAGGCCGACCGATAGCTCTGCACTCTCCGCGCGATGCCATCGCCGCCGGAATCGTCTACGTGCCGGAGGAGCGCGGGCGGCACGGCGTCGTCCTGCAGATGCCGATTTTTCAGAACATCTCCATGGCGACGCTGGGCAAGACGACGCGAGCGGGCTTCCTACGGCAGGCCGAGGAATTCGCGCTCGCCCGCCGCTATGCGGAAAGACTTGATCTGCGCGCTGCAGCGCTCTCTGTGCCCGTCGGCACGCTCTCAGGCGGAAACCAGCAGAAGGTCGTTGTCGGCAAGTGGCTCGCCACGAGGCCCAAGGTCATCATTCTGGATGAACCTACGAAGGGCATCGATATCGGCTCGAAGGCGGCCGTGCACGCCTTCATGAGCGAACTCGCTAGCGAGGGCTTGAGCGTCATCATGGTCTCTTCCGAACTGCCGGAGATTCTCGGCATGTCCGATCGCGTGCTGGTGATGCGTGAGGGGCGGATGGCTGGAACCTGGAGGCGCGATGAGCTCGACGCGGAAACGCTCGTGCGGGCGGCGACAGGCAATGTGTGATCGGACAGGGAAGTCATGATGAGCCGTATCCTCACGTATCGTGAACTCCTCCTGGCAGCGATCATCATCGTCCTGATCGCGGTCTTCGCCTACCGCGCGCCTGGATTTGCCTCGCCTGAAAGCCTGGCCAATATCTTCAACGATACGGCGATCCTGATCATTCTGGCGCTTGGCCAGATGGCG
Source organism: Microvirga zambiensis WSM3693 (assembly GCF_016735695.1). GTDB lineage: Bacteria > Pseudomonadota > Alphaproteobacteria > Rhizobiales > Beijerinckiaceae > Microvirga > Microvirga zambiensis. Next base: position 71,769 of record NZ_JAERQD010000003.1, read on the forward strand.
GTGATCCTGACGAGGTCCATCGATCTGTCGGTTGCCGCGAATCTTTCCTTCACAGGCATGGCCGTGGCGATGATGAATGCGGCCTATCCGGGAATTCCGCTGCCGGTATTGATCCTCTGTGCCCTCGCGATCGGCGCGGCGCTCGGCGCCATCAACGGCTTCATGGTGTGGAAGATCGGCATACCCGCCATCGTGGCGACGCTCGGCACGCTCACGGTCTATCGCGGCATGGCCTTCGTGTTGTCCGGCGGGGCCTGGGTCAACCAGACCCAGATGACGCCGATCTTCCTCGATGCGCCGCGCACCTCGGTGCTCGGGCTTCCCGTGCTCGGCTGGACGGCAATTCTCGTCATCGCGCTGATTGCCGTCACCTTCACGCGTACGGTCTTCGGACGGACGCTCTATGCCGCCGGCGGCAATCCCACCGCGGCGCTCTATGCCGGAATCAATGTCGGCCGCACGCGCTTCTTCGCCTTCATGCTCTCAGGCGCGCTGGCGGGTCTCTGCGGCTATCTTTGGGTATCGCGCTATGCGGTTGCCTATGTGGACATCGCCGCAGGATTCGAGCTCGATACGGTCGCGGCTTGCGTCATCGGCGGGATCTCGACGTTGGGAGGGATCGGCTCCGTGGGCGGAGCGGTGCTCGGCGCTCTCTTCCTGGGCGTGATCAAGAATGCGCTGCCTGTGATCAACATTTCGCCGTTCTGGCAGATGGCGATCTCAGGCCTGGTGATCATCATCGCAGTGCTGTTCAACGCCCGGCAGGAGCGGCGCAAGGGTCGTCTCATCCTTCGCGACGCCGCGAAGCAGCGACCTTCTTTGGTGAATGCGCAAGCGGGAGGAGCCGCTGCATGAGCATGCTCACGCTCGAGAAGCAGCCTATCAGGCATATCCCGGACAAGCTTTCGACCCCGATGGGACGCTTTTTTGGAAGTTGGGAAGCCCTGCTGGCTGCCGTTGCGATCGCGATCTTCATTGCAAACTCGTTCGCGTCCCCTCACTTCCTCGATCCATGGAACCTGTCGGATGCGACCTACAACTTCACCGAGAAGGCGATGATCGCCTTCGCGATGACGCTGCTGATCATCTCGGGCGAGATCGATCTGTCGGTCGCCGCCATCATCGCTCTGGCCTCGACCGCCATGGGAGCCGCAGCGCAGGCCGGATTCCAGGCGCCGGCCCTTGTCGGAATCGGGCTCGGGGTCGGGCTTCTGTGTGGTGCCTTCAACGGATTTCTGGTGGCGCGCATCGGCCTTCCCTCCATTGTCGTGACGATCGGCACCATGAGTCTCTTTCGCGGGATTGCACAGATCGTTCTCGGCGACCGCGCCTATGGTGGCTACCCGACGAGCTTCGCCTGGTTCGGGCAGGGCTACATGTCCGATTTTTCCTGGTGGCCGGCGCTGCCCGGTTTCGAGGTCGTGACCGTCGAGATGGTGGCCTTCGTGATCTTCGCGCTGATTTTCGGCATCCTGCTGCACTGGACCGCTTTCGGGCGGTGGGTCTATGCCATTGGCAACAATGCTTTCGCGGCGCAGTTCTCAGGGATCCCGGTTCAGCGCACCAAGTTCGCTCTCTTTCTTCTGACCGGCGTGATGAGCGGCGTTGCTGCCATCTGCCTGACATCGCGCTTGGGATCGACCCGCCATACCATCGCGGCGGGGTGGGAGCTTGAGGTCGTGACCATGGCGGTGCTGGGCGGCGTGAGCATCCTCGGTGGTTCCGGCACGATCCCCGGTGTCGTGCTTGCTGCCATCGTCATGGGTCTCGTCACCTTCGGCCTGGGGCTTCTCAACGTGCCCGGCATCGTCATGTCGATCTTCATCGGCCTGCTGCTGATCCTGGTGATCGCGCTGCCGATCGTCGTCCGCCGCATCCGTTCAAAGGCAGCAGCATGATCAGGGAAAAGTTCGCCTTCACGATGAAACTCAATCCGGGCATGGAAGACGAGTATCGGCGCCGACACGACGAGATTTGGCCGGAGCTTGTCACGCTCCTGAAGGAAGCAGGCGTCGAGGATTATTCGATTCATCTCGACCGGGACACCGGCACGCTCTTCGGCGTTCTGTGGCGACTGAAGGATCATCGGATGGATGATCTGCCGAACCATCCGGTGATGAAACGCTGGTGGGCCTACATGGCCGACATCATGGCGACGAACTCCGACAATTCACCGGTTCAGAAGCCGCTCGTCGGCGTTTTCCATATGGCTTGATCACACATGAATGTTGCTGTGCTCGATGTCGGCAAGACCAATGTAAAAGCGGTCATCGTCGATGGACGGGAAAGGCGCGAGATCGCAGCCCGGACGAGACCGAACCGGGTCTTGACCGACGGACCTTACCCGCATTTCGATGTCGACGGCATCTTCGCGTTCTTTCTCTCCGCCTTGAAGGAGCTCCATGCGGAGTTCGGCTTCGAGGCCATTTCGATCACGGCCCATGGTGCAAGCGGAGCGCTTCTCAAGGACGATGGATTGGCGCTGCCTGTCCTGGATTACGAGTTTCGCTATCCTGCGGAGATCGAGGCCGCCTACGACACGATCAGACCACCCTTTGCGGAGACGTTTTCGCCGCGCCTGCCTGGCGGCCTTAATCTCGGTGCGCAGTTCCACTACCAGAAGAACGCCTTTCCGGAAGCCTTTGCGAGAGTGCGGACCATCGTCACCTATCCGCAGTACTGGGCCTGGCGGCTGACGGGAATTGCAGCGACCGAGGTGACCTCCCTCGGATGTCACACCGATCTCTGGTACCCGAGAGAGGGCCGATTTTCCGCTCTCGTCGATGCGCTGGGAATTGGCGATGATCTGGCGCCGGTGCGAAATCCGTCCGATGTTCTGGGCAATGTGACCGAGGGGGTTGCGGCTGCGATCGGGCTTGCGCATCCGGTGCCCGTCTATTGCGGCATCCACGATTCGAATGCTTCACTTCTGCCGCATCTCGGTCAGAACGAGCCTCCCTTTGCTGTGGTCTCGACGGGCACATGGGTTGTGATCTTTGCCATCGGCGGCGACCTGGATCATCTCGATCCGCGGCGTGACGCCCTCGCCAATGTGGATGCCTTCGGCCGCGCGGTTCCATCCTCCCGCTTCATGGGAGGGCGTGAGTTCGAACTCCTGACAAAAGGGCAGGGCACTGCGACACCTCATGCCATTCAGCGTGTCGTCGATGAAGGTATTTTTCTCACGCCGAGCGTCGTGCCCGGATGCGGGCCGTTTCCCGATGCCGAGCATCGCGTTGAGAATGCTGCGATGGGACTCAGTCCCGACGAAACTTATGTCGCCGCCTGTCTCTACACAGCCCTGATGACGAAGGCATGCCTCGATCTGACAAGGGCCGCGGGTCCGATCATCGTGGAAGGGCCGTTCGCGCGAAACGCTCTCTATGTGGAGGCGTTGTCGAAGGCGACAGGGCGCTCCGTCAGGCCTGTCGCAAGCTCCACCGGAACAAGTGTCGGTGCAGCACTTCTTGCTCTCGGATCATCGGAGCGCAGCGGACTTCAGTTGAGTCACGCCGAGGCATCCGGTCGTCTTTCCTCTGCCTTTCGTGACTATTGCGCGAAATGGAGTCAGCTGGCGCAGGCCGGATAGAATCTCATGTCTCGAAGCTGCGAGAGCTGGTCTGAGCGTTCGTTATAATGATGCCGTTGCGCACTTCCAGGCTCTCGCCACATTGCAGCCGCACTGCGACGCTTAGCTGGCATATAGGCGCCACTGGCTCCTATGGGTATGACAGCAAGAGTGGAATGAGTTGCCAATGAAGTTGGAACGAAAGAACCTAACACTTGCTCAGGATACGAGTGCCGTCCTGACCGAACTCGAGCGGACGATGGTCGCATCGATCGCCTTGATGAAGCGCCTCAGGCGTGAGCGGAGGCGTTCCACCCGCAGCAATGGTTCAGTCGAGCATCAGGGCGCTGCAGAGTAGGTTCAGACGCGAGATCCGCCCACGAGCCGGAAGCTTCGACCACCCGGTCGGCTTCCGGGCTGGACCATCGCTGGCGTGCCGAAACGGCTGCGATATTCGGTGGGGCATATGCCCGTGTGACGCTTGAACAGATCACGGAAGAAGATCACATCCTCGTAGCCGACGGCTTGGCTGACCTCCTGAATGCTTTGGCGACCATCCTCCAAAAGCCGCTTCGCCATCGTGATGCGGATCGTGTGGATATAGCTCAGCGGCGTATGCCCGGTTGCATCCTTGAAACGGCGAACAAAGTTTCGCGGGCTCATGCCGACTTTGGCCGCGATTGCGTCCACGCCGATCGCGTTCCTGTAATGCCTATGGACCCAATCCTGTGCGCGCTGGATGCTTTCGTCACGATGTACTTTGCGCAATATGACATCGGCGAAGGCGACCTGCCACGTGCGCGGCATTTCGATCAATAGGGCCTTGGCGCATTCCAAAGCCAGATCGCGGCCTGCGAACCGCTCGACCAAATACAGACTCAAATCCGCGGCCGAATTGATGCCACCGCTGCAGAGTACATTTCCTGCATCGGTGATGAGATAGTCAGGCTGCCAGTCCACATCGGGAAAGCGCCTGCGGTAGACCTCCGTCAATCCCCAGTGAGTCGTGGCGCGCCTGCCGTCGAGCAGGCCGGCTTCCGCAAGGAGCGCAACACCGGAGCAGACTCCCGCGATCTTCGCACCGTCTGCGGACCATTTCTTAAGCCAGGGAATGATGGCCGCGTTGCAGGTGATGACGGAATCGATGTCATAGCCGCTCTGCATCATTGTATCGAGCGGCAGTCCGCCTGCTGGCACGAACACGATGTCCGGTCGCTCCACATCCTCCACAGAACAGGAGGGCGTGAGCGAGACCAGTCGATCGGTCACCGCAGGCGTGCCTTGGAGGGTTGCCGTCGTCACGCGAAATCGAGGTTGCGGTATCCTTCCGGTCAGGAGATTCCAGAGCACGCCGGTGTTGCGGAAAATCTCCATCGGGAGAAGCGCGGTCGAGGCGCATCCGCCATTCAGAAACAGAACGACCACATGGAGCATTGCGATGTCTCCTTGGCAGTTTTGCCCCTTTACGTTGTCATGATCGCCTATGCCGGGCAAGCGAAGTTGAGGGCACAATCATGCGATACGTGCGGTCTGGCACCACAAAGCCGCGCGCCTTGGCATTCCTTCAGTATGGGAACCTGTGCTCATGAGGATTCTCCTTGCCCGGCACAATCGCCTCTCGGTGAGATCCATCCTTCTCTCGGCCAGCGCGGCGATCGCGCTTCTCGCAGCCGGCTCCTCGGCCGATGCCTGCCCGCTCGGTAGCCATGACAGCCCGAGGGTCCGGATGCTTCATGCCTTGCAGAAGCCCAGCCAGGCGGGCACGGGGCATCATGCGCAGATGGCGCAGCTGCAGTCGCAGCCGCAAAGCGTGCAGCCGAAGCGCACGGAGCTCGGCGCCTATGGTCGCGATCTGCCGAAAGGAGCGGCGGCACCCAGTGTGGATGAAAAGCCCCCGATTCACCCCAATATGGGCAAGCTGTCCTGGATCGTGACCAACGATCCGGCAGGGTATGCTCAAGCCTATTTCGATCAGGGTTATCGTTTGGGCTGGGGTTTCAACCATGCCGAGGCCGCGCGGTCATTCCGGGCGGCACAGGACCTCGACCCGAATTGCGCCATGTGCCTGTGGGGCGAGGCTTGGGTGCTCGGTCCGCACATCAATTATCCGATGGACGCCGATGCGAATGCCCGTGCCTTGTTCGTGCTTGAAAAGGCCAAAGGCCTTGCGGCGAAGACTGGCGACATGCAGACAGCCCTCGTAGAGGCCTTATCGAAGCGGCATTCGCCGGATCCCAATGCCGATCGCAAGGCTCTGGACCAGGCTTACGCGGATGCCATGGAAGCCGTGCAGGTCCGTTTCCCGCAGGACGCCAATGTCGCTCTGCTGACGGCCGATGCGCTCATGAATCTGACGCCCTGGGATTACTGGGCCGATGGCGGGAAGACGCCGAAAGGCAAGACGGAGAAGATCGTTGCGCTGCTTGAGGGCATACTCGGAACAACCCCGCTCGGTCCGCTGCAGCCGAGCCCCGATCATCCGGGTGCAATCCACCTCTACATCCACGCGGTCGAGTCATCGGATCATCCGGAGCGCGCGGCCCCTCATGCTGCGCGGCTGGAGGCGCTCATTCCCGGTGCAGGTCACCTCGTGCATATGCCGAGCCACATCTGGTATCGGCTCGGGCGCTGGCGTGAGAGCCTCGATGCCAATGTGCGCGCGGCGGCTGCCGACGAAGCTTTCTTGGGCAAGGGGGGCGCGAGCGTTCTCTATTCGGAGGCTTATTATGCCCACAACGTTCACTTCGTCATGGTCTCCGCCCTGACGGGAGGAGACGGACGCACCGCCATCGAGGCGGCGCAGAAGCTTTCCGGAATAGTGTCCGACCGTGCCAAGCGTGAGGTGCCTTGGACGCAGCCGATTGCCGCCGCTCCCTACAACGCCCATGCCGTGTTCTCGAAGCCGGAGGACGTGCTGGCCCTTCCGAAGCCGGAGGGTGATTTTCCCCTCGTCGAGGCATCGTGGCATTACGCCCGCGGCATCGCTCTTGCCCGCCTTGGGCGAGCGGACGAAGCTCGCGCCGAGGCTGCCGCCATAGATATCCTGGCGAAGAGGCCAGAGGTCACGGGTCTCGTCGATGCTGGCGTCCCCGGCCCCGACCTGTTGGCCATCGCGTCGCATGAGATTGCGGCACGCATTGCGCAGACATCGGGTGATCCGGCAAAAGCCGCCTCGCTGTTCGCCGAAGCGGCAGGCATCCAGGACCGGCTGCCCTATATGGAGCCACCGTATTGGTATTATCCGGTGCATCAGTCCCTCGGCGCCGCCCTGATGGCTCAGGGCAAGCCTGCGGAAGCGGCAGTGGCATTCCGGGAGGCTCTGCAGCGCTCGCCGAACAATGGCTGGGCGGCAGCAGGATTGCTTCGCGCCGCGCAGGCGCAGGGCGATCAGAAAGTGGTCGATGAGGCACAGGCCTTGATGCAGAAAAACTGGTTCGGCAGCGAGATGCCGGCGCCCGACCGGCTTTAATCCTTCCGCTTATTGCGCAATATGCGAAAAGCTCCGATGCGGGTCATCGGAGTTTTTCGGTGATCGCATCAGATTGCTTCGTTCGCTGCCAAAGCCAGACGGGAACCGAACCGGAGCGGCCGCGGATCGAGGCGTCAAGCGTTCCGTTCAACGATCCCGAGATCAGGACGGAACGCGCATCTCCGGCAGCCCTGTAGAGATCGTCGCTCAAGGCGACGTCCGCTCGATGAGCAGCCGCCACTTCCATCAGGCGGCTTGCTATATTTACAGTATCTCCGATCGCCGTGATGTGCTGGTGGCTGTCGCCGCCGAGACGCGATGCGATGATCATGCCGCAATGGGCGCCGATCTTGAATCCGATGTGTGATGCAACGGCTTCCGGCAAACTCCCAATCCACTCCTCCATGCGCGAGCTCAGGGCGACACAGGTATCGACCGCGTGGCGGGCATCGTCGGGCGAAGGATCGGGAAGACCGAAGATGATCATGGCGCCATCTCCCATGAAGCCTGCAACGATCCCGTGATGCGCCACCGCCTGCCGATCGACGATCGCGTGAAAGCCGCGGAGGATGTCGCGAGTTTCATCGAGCGGCAGGACTTCGCTGAGACCGGTAAAGCCTGAGAGATCGATGAAGACGACGGCAGCTTTCTGGCGCACGGGCGTTGCGAGAAATCCCGGATCCTTCACAAGTCTTTCGGTGAGGCTCGGTGCTTGAAAGCTGCGCAGGGCTCGGCTTTGGGCGCTGAAGCGGTCCGCGCGACTGCGGTCGAGCCAAAGTCGTGCTGCGCCGAAAAGAATTGCTGGTGGCACCGCGGCCAGCAGAGGCAAGGTCGCACTCAGCCAGATGCCATGCGCGAACGCCACCATCGTCAATCCTATCCACAGGGCCGACACGAGCGCGATGAGGGCAAATGCCAGGACGCTACGATGCCAGGACAGGAGCATGATGAAGAGGACGGGCAAGGTGAAGGCCACGGCGGCATCGACGAAGCGAATACGGTAGTCCCGCACCAGAGCGTCGCCGTCCACCAGATGGGAGATTGCCGTCGCCAGAACTTCGACGCCCGGCAGAACGGGATCGAATGGCGTGGGAAAGGTATCCCCTCCGCCTGCGACTGTGGCGCCGACGACGATGATCTTGTCCCGTATCGCCTCACCCGCAACCCTGCCGTTCAGCACCTCGTTGGCGCCGAGGGTGCGAATGGTCCCGCCGGGCCCGTAGAAGCGAAGCGGCAAGGCATATCCTTCGGCTGTGCTCGATGTCGTAGATCCTAAGACGATGCCGTCGGGTTGCAGAACAGGGTCGCTATTCACGGCGACTGAGACCGCTCGCAGCGGAAATGATGGCCAGATCCGGCCTCCCGAACGCAGCAGGAGAGGGAGGTGGCGCGGCACGCCGGATGCATCGGTCGCAATATTGACGACGCCAAGCGCCGCGGCATCCGAGAACGTCGCTCGAGGCAACAGCAGGTCCTGTGCCTCCGGGAGGACCAAGGCGCTGCTGTCTTGTGAACCGGCTGCCGGCGGGCCACGGCCGAACAGCCCTGCTGCCGCGAGAACGCTCGGGGTTTCTCGCAGGGCCGATGCGAGTGCAAGATCGCCTTCTGCCGATCCGGGCTCGATGAAGAGCACATCGACCGCGACGACCTTCGGCTTCATGCGGCCGATGGTGGAAACGAGGGCCGCCATCGTCGCGCGTGGCAGTGGATACGAGCCGACCTCTCGCACTGTTTGATCGTCGATCGCGACTATGACCACGTCGCCGGGCGCCGGGCGTGGCCCTTGAAGGACGAACCTCAGATCTGCAAGCGGCGCTTCAAGCCGGTCGAGCACTGCTATGCCGCCGTGCAGATGAACGAATGCCAGTCCGAGGCCCCATAAGCCGGTCAGGACCAAAGCGATGAGCGTGACCGTCCGGCGTCTGCCCATCGGGATCCTACCGACCGAAGCGCGCCAGGAGCGCGGCTGCGCGCGCCGCCGGCCACCGCCTCACCACGAGAGGAGCCGTTCCCGGTTCGACATCCACGCCTTCTCCCGGACCGAGATTCACGCTGCGCGTATTGGTTGCCCGCCTGACCGAGACGCGCCCATTGACCACAAAGACGGCCGTCTTTCCCGGGCTGACATCGACGACCCATTGAGTGCCGCGTACGGCAGCGATGGCCTGCGGAGTCTGAACCTGGAAACCCTGTCGGAGAGCAGCCGGCGGAGCATCGATGAGAATGGCTCGGTTCTGGAGATTGACGGCATCGGGAGCGGCATCCCGATTCCGGTCCACGAGACTGAAAGTGGACCCTGGTTCTGCTTCGATGGTGAGGCCGTCGCGACAACGCAGAACCTGCCTTTGAGGGGATCCCGCGGTCTGCAGCACGCATCCGTTTTGCTGCGCGAGAGCCTCGTCGGCGAGAACGCACGCGAAGAGAGGCAGCAGAGAGCGGACTGCCGCGGCAAAGGCTGCTCGCCGTCCGGATCGGCGCGAGACCATGATCACTCTCCAAGGTCCGCAAAAGTGAAACATCATCCAAGAGGGATGCAATGGCTGGTGTTTATACTATGCGGGAGGCTTTAGAACCAGCGATGTGCCGGATGTCACCTTCCGATCTAAACTTCGGGTGCGGATGCTTCTGTCAGGGCCGTCGGGCGACAAAAAACAGGCGCGGGAAGCGCAGGAGCACCTTGCCGTCACTTTGGAGTGGGTAAGCCTTCGCGATTTCGCCGCGATAGCGGCGCAGATATTCCTCCTGCTCCTCACCGGTCAGCAAATCGAGATAAGGTTTCAGCCCGGTGCTCTTGAACCATTCGGCGATCGCGGCAGCACCGTCGAGAGGGTGGACATAGGTCGTCTGCCAGATGTCGACCGAGCATCCCGTTCGCCTCAGCCACAGATAATAGTCGTCGAACGAGCCGATAGCTTCTCGCGCTTCGACAGCCGGAGCGAGCTTGCCCGCCCATGGTCCCGCCTGTGCGATCTGCCTCATGAGACGATGGGACGACTCGTCGAGATTGTTGGGCATTTGCACGGCAAGGCATCCGCCATCCGCAAGGAAGGAGACGAGGCGTGTGAGGAGATTTGCGTGATTGGGAAGCCATTGCAGAACCGCATTGGCGAAGATCAGATCGAACCGCTCCTTCGGCTCCCAAGTCGCGACATCGGCCTCCTCGAATGCCAGGCCCGGAAGACGCTTGCGTGCCTTGGACAGCATGTCGGGGGAGCTGTCGAGGCCGAGAATGCGTGCCGAGGGAAAGCGCTTGACGATCAGCTCCGTGCTGTTGCCCGGGCCGCAACCGAGATCGACGCCGTTTCTCGGCTCGCCCAAAGGAACACGATTGAGCAGGTCGATCGACGGTCGGGTGCGCTCGTCCTCGAACTTCAGATACTGGCCTGCATCCCAATCCTTCACCGGCATTCCCTCACTTCGGCAAGATCGCGATCAAGTTTTCGCGTGCATCGCGGCGCATCTGACCATCGCCACCGGGATTTGGCAAATTGACCCGATGGATCCCGCGGCTTGGGAGCCAGGCGATTCGGGGCTTTTGCGCATGGCATTGAGGCGCTACAACACCAGCCCCATCCTGAGAAACTGTTCCGCTATCGTCGTTCGGAGCAAGCAGCAAGGACCTTTCCGTGACCGACCATCTCTCCGCCGTACTCGACCGCATCGATGCCGATCTCGACAGGAGCCTTGAGCGTCTCTTCGAATTCATCCGGATTCCAAGCATCTCGACTGATCCCGCGTACAAGGATGAATGCCGTCGGGCGGCGGAATGGCTTGCCACGGAACTGCGTGAGCTCGGGTTCGACGCCTCAGCCAGGCTGACGGGCGGCCATCCGATGGTCGTCGGCCATCATGGGCAGGGGGCAGAAGGACCGCATGCGCTGTTCTACGGCCATTATGACGTGCAGCCGGTCGATCCCATAGAGCTGTGGAATACACCGCCCTTCGAGCCGACGCTGGTGGCGGCTCCCAATGGCGACACCTGGATCGTCGCAAGAGGTGCCTCCGACGACAAGGGCGCTCTGATGACCTTCATCGAGGCCTGCCGCGCCTGGAAGGCGGTGTCGGGCGATCTTCCCATCCGCGTCTCGATCCTGCTGGAGGGCGAGGAGGAATCCGGAAGCCCGAGCCTCCAGCCGTTTCTGGAAGCGAACCAGAAGGAATTGTCGGCGGATGTCGCGCTCGTTTGCGACACGGACATGTGGGACAATGACACTCCGGCTGTGACCACCATGCTGCGTGGGCTGGTGGGCGAGGAGATCGAAATCACCTGCGCCGACAGGGATCTCCATTCGGGCATGTTCGGGTCCGCCGCCCGCAATCCGATTCACCTGCTCACCGACATCCTCGCCTCGCTGCGCGATGCCGACGGACGCATCACCTTGCCCGGCTTCTATGATGGCGTGCAGGAACTGCCGGCAGAGGTGAAGGATCAATGGAACCGTCTGCCATTCGACGAGGCAGGCTTCCTCGGTGGGGTAGGCTTGAGGATACCGGCGGGTGAAAAGGGGCGCAGCGTGCTGGAGCAGGTCTGGGCGCGTCCGACCTGCGAAGTCAACGGGATCGTCGGCGGCTATACGGGCGAGGGCTTCAAGACGGTCATTCCGTCGAAGGCCTCCGCCAAAGTGTCGTTCCGCCTGGTCTCCGGGCAGGATCCGATGAAAGTCCGGGAGGCGTTCCGCGCCCATGTCAAAGCGCGGATCCCTGCCGACTGCACCGTGACCTTCAAGGAACATGGTGGCAGCCCGGCGCTCAGCCTGCCGCTCGACGGGCCGTGGCTCAAGCCTACTCTGCAGGCACTGACCGATGAATGGGGCAGGGAGGCGGCCCTCGCCGGCACCGGCGGCTCGATCCCGATCGTCGGCGATTTCAAGCGCCTGCTCAACATGGATGCGTTGATGGTGGGCTTTGCCCGCTTCGACAACCGGGTGCATTCGCCGAACGAGAAATACGACCTTTCGAGCTTCCATCACGGCATCCGGTCCTGGGCCCGGATCCTGGCAGCATTTGCCCGCTAGGAAAGCCTTCCGGCGGTTCACAAATTCTGTCCTCAAACGCCGCCATGGATTCAACTGGCATGGATCCATGGCGACATCCAAATCGTTCCGCCCTATATTGAGGGTATCGGTTACGGTTACGCGTGACCTCGCACGATGCACGCCCGGCCGTGATCTCAACTGCCAAGGTTAAGCCCTGGAGGAGCGAGTATGGCCAATTTTCATATTGTCGCCGGCGCTAGCGAGGTTCCGGCCCATCCAGTCGTCAGACGGATATCGACCGCCGATCTGAAGGAAGCTCTGACGAAAGGCTTCGACGATTTCTGGGCCATGCCCTCGCATCTGGTGTTCCTCGGGCTGATCTATCCCATCCTCGGCGCGTGCCTGGCTGCGCTCACCTTCAGCAACAATGCACTCCCGCTCCTCTTCCCCTTGGCCTCGGGCTTCGCGCTTGTCGGACCCTTTGCCGGTATCGGCCTCTATGAAATCAGCCGGCGGCGGGAACTCGGCCTTCCGGTCTCCTGGCAGGATGCGTTCGATGTCCTGAAATCGCCGTCGATCCCCTCGATCATCGGGTTGGGCGTCGTGCTGCTGGTGATCTTCCTGGTCTGGCTGACGACGGCCCGTCTGCTGTATCAATCTCTCTTCGGTTACGCTGCACCGGAATCCTATCCGCAATTCATCCATCAGGTCCTCACGACCTCGGAGGGAATGAAGCTGATCGTCCTAGGCAATGCTCTCGGCTTCGTCTTCGCAGTGGCTGTTCTGAGCATCAGCGTGATTTCATTCCCGCTCCTGCTCGACCGCGACGTTGGAGTGGCCGTGGCCGTCTACACTTCGATCAAGGCCGTCGTGATGAATCCGGTCACCATGGCGATCTGGGGATTGATCGTGGCCGCTGCGCTTTTCATCGGCTCGATCCCGCTCTTTGTCGGCCTCGCTATCGTGATGCCTGTGCTGGGTCATGCCACGTGGCATCTGTACCGCCGGGTCGTGGAGCCGCCGCATCCGGACGACGCTCATCCTGCGAGGTGATTGACGCTTCCAGCGAATTGAACGGGCGGCCTGGATCCCAGGCCGCCTTTTTCATGAACCGGTTCCGAAGAAGGATATTCTGGAGAAAAGCGTGTAATCCGCCTCGAGAACCATGATCGCCACGAAAACCAGGACTGCACTGATCGGGACCAGGATCGCATAGACCAGGGACAGTCTCTCCCACGCCATATGCATGAACACGGCGACGATGAGGCCGGCCTTCAGCATCATGAACAGGAGAATGAGGGAATAACGGAGAAGCCCCTGGAGCTGGAAATAATCGACGAAATACGAGCAGGCGCTCAGGATGAAGAGCCACGCCCAGACCACCAGATAGAGCTTGATGGGATGCTGCTGTCCCTGCGCATGTGCGGTTGCCTGTGCCATGGCCGTTCTCACCAAAGATAGAAAAACGCGAAGATGAAGACCCAGACGAGATCGACGAAGTGCCAGTAGAGGCCCATGATCTCGACCGATTCGTAATTGCCCTTCCGGCTCGTGAAGAAACCGCGTGCTTGGCTGTCATAGTCGCCGCGCCAGACCTTGCGCGCGATGATGAGGAGGAAGATCACGCCGATACTCACATGGGTGCCGTGAAAGCCCGTGATCATGAAGAAAGACGAACCGAACTGCGCCGCGCCCCAGGGATTGCCCCAGGGGCGGACGCCTTCGTGGATCAGCTTCGTCCATTCGAAAGCCTGCATGCCGACGAAAGTCGCGCCGAGCAGCGCCGTCAGCAGCATCAGGATCGCGGTTTTCCTGCGGTCGCGGCGATAGCCGAAGTTGACGGCCATGGCCATGGTTCCGCTGCTGCTGATCAGCACGAAAGTCATGATCGCGATCAGGATCAGGGGGAGGGACTTGCCGGCGATGGTCAGAGCGAAGACTTCGCTCGGGTTGGGCCACGGCACGGTCGTCGACATGCGCGCGGTCATGTAGGAGATCAAGAAGCAGCTGAAGACGAAGGTATCGCTGAGGAGAAAGATCCACATCATGGCCTTCCCCCAGGACACGTTTCTGAAGGCCTTCCGATCGGAGGAGAAATCCGCGGCGACGCTTTTCAGGCCTGACGATTCCGCAGAGGTTGCGACACCTGTCAGAGCGTGGTCCACCATGTGCGAACTCCTCTCACGTCAGTATCTGCCGGCAGATGTCGATGAACTCGCCGGCCCAGCCTGTCAGGATGCTCAGAACGATGAGCCAGACGAACAGCAGGAAATGCCAATAGGTCGCGCAGAGATCGACCGGGAGCCGAAGCGATCCGGTGTCAGATGTGCGCCACGCCTTCTGGATCGTTCCGCCGAGCCACACCAGTCCGCCCAAAAGATGCAGACCATGCAGGCCGGTCAGCACATAGAAGAAGTCACTCGCGGGATTGGCAGCCAGTCGGTATCCCTCGCCCGTCAATTGCTGCCACGCAACGAGCTGGCCTGACAGGAAGGCCAAAGCCGCAACTCCCGCTGCGACGAGGCCCCACCGGAGGTCCGTCATCTCGCCGCGACGGGCGGCGTTCCTTGCTCCATGAAGTGCAACGCTGCTCAGGGCCAGCATTCCCGTATTCAGCCACAGAATGGTCGGCACAGGCACGGCGCGCCAGTCGGGCAGCTGCATGCGCATCGAATAGGCGCTGATGAAGAGTGCGAAGAAGGAGCCGATAACAGCGAGAAGGATCCATAGGGCGACCTTGGAGGCTGGCGTCGGCGTGTCGTCGGCAGGGGGCAGGGCCGCGGTCGCGCCCTGCTCCAGCCAGGGCTTGGAGGCGAGGCCTTGGCGCGAGAGCCACCAGGCTCCGATGAGAGCCAGAAGGCTTAAGAATAGCAGGATGCTAGCCATGGGCCGGCCCCGCCGCGGTTCGTGCGGTGCCGGGCTGGTTCTGCGGCAGGAAGTCCTGATCCGCTCCCGGAACGCTGTAATCGTAGGCCCAGCGATAGACGACCGGCACCTCCTTGCCCCAGTTGCCATGCGGTGGCGGTGTCTCCGGCGTCTGCCATTCGAGCGTCGTCGCCCGCCAGGGGTTGCCGCCGGAAGGTCTGCCGTGGCGCAGGCTCCAGAACAGGTTGAAGACGAAGATCATCTGGATCGCGCCGACGAAGAGCGCGACGATTGTGATGAATGCGTTGAGCGTGTGGGCCGATTGCGGAACGAAGGACATGTCCGCGATGTCGTGATAGCGGCGCGGGATCCCCATCAGGCCGAGATAATGCATGGGGAAGAAGATCAGATAGGCGCCGAGGAAGGTGACCCAGAAATGGATCTTGCCGAGCGTATCGTTCAGCATGCGCCCCGTAACCTTCGGGTACCAATGATAGATCGCGCCGAAGATCACGAGGATCGGTGCGACGCCCATCACCATGTGGAAATGAGCGACCACGAACATCGTGTCCGAGAGTGGAACGTCCACGACCACGTTCCCGAGAAACAGGCCGGTCAGGCCTCCGTTCACGAAGGTGACGATGAAGGCGAGGGCGAAGAGCATCGGAACGTTGAGGTGAATGTTCCCACGCCAGAGGGTCAGGATCCAGTTATAGACCTTGATCGCTGTCGGAATGGCGATGATCAGCGTGGTCGTGGCAAAGAAGAACCCGAAATAGGGGTTCATGCCGCTCACATACATGTGATGCGCCCAGACGACAAAGCTCAGGGCGCCGATGGCAAGGAGCGCCCAGACCATCATGCGGTAGCCGAAGATGTTGCGCCTCGCATGGGTGCTGATCAGATCGGACACGATGCCGAAGGCGGGCAGGGCCACGATGTAGACTTCCGGGTGGCCGAAGAACCAGAAGAGATGCTGGAACAGGAGCGGGCTGCCGCCGCTGCGATCGAGAGGCTGGCCCATCTCGACGATGGCCGGCATGAAGAAGCTGGTTCCAAAAATCCTGTCGAACAGCATCATGACCGCGCCGACGAAGAGCGCCGGAAAGGCAAGGAGCGCCATGAAGCTTGCCGTGAAGATTCCCCACACAGTGAGAGGCATCCGCATCAGGGTCATGCCCCGTGCCCGCGCCTGAAGCACCGTCACGACATAGTTCAAACCGCCCATGGTGAAGCCGATGATGAAGATCATCAGGGAGGCGAGCATCAGGATGATGCCCCATTCCTGGCCTCCGGGCGTTCCGGACAGGATCGCCTGCGGCGGATACAGCGTCCAGCCGGCGCCCGTCGGGCCGCCCGGCGCGAAGAAGCTTGCAACGAGCACCAGAACGGCGAGCAGATAGACCCAGAAGCTCAGCATGTTGACATAGGGAAAGACCATGTCGCGGGCGCCGACCATCAGGGGGATGAGGTAGTTGCCGAAACCGCCGAGGAAGAGGGCGGTGAGCACGTAGACCACCATCATCATGCCGTGCATGGTGATGAACTGGTAATAGGCGTTGGCATCGATGAAGGCGAATACGCCGGGAAATCCGAGCTGCAGCCGCATCAGCCAAGACAGCACGAGGGCGATCAGTCCCACGGAGAGGGCGACCAGGGCATATTGGATCGCGATGACCTTCGCATCCTGAGCAAAGACGTATTTCGTCACCCAGCTGTGAGGGTGGTAGAGCTCGACATCGTCTATGTCGGTCGGTGCAACGACGCCGCCCGGACCAAGTGGGACATCAACCATCAGGATGCTCTCCTCGGTTGTTTCCGTTTCGTCTCCCGTCGATCAGGCGCGGACGCTACTCCACCGGCGAGGGCGCGAGGCGGGCGAAGCCCTGCGACGTCTGCCTCTCCAGCCATGCCTGATAATCTTTCTGCTCCTGAATCACGAGCTTGCCACGCATCTGCGGATGACCGACCCCGCAGAGTTCGGCGCAGAGAACGTCGAAGGTTCCCGTTCGCGTCGGCGTGAACCAGATATAGGAAACCTGGCCCGGCACCATATCCATCTTGGCCCGCAATTCCGGCACATAGAAATCGTGAAGGACGTCAGCTGAGCGGAGCAGCGCCTTGACCGGCTTGCCGATCGGCAGGTGCAGCTCGCCGCCTTCGATCACCACATCGTCCTTCGATTTCGGATCGTCCTTGTTGATGCCGAGCGGATTGTCGGGGCTGATGAGGCGCGCGTCCGACGTGGCGAGCTTACCGTCCGGGCCGGGCAGGCGGAAGCTCCATTGCCATTGCTGCCCGAAGATCTCGATATCGGTGGCGTCGTCAGGGACGGTGATGAACTCGCGCCATACGAAGAGGCCCGGCGTCAGCATGGCCGCGACGCCCACGCCCGTGACGATCGTCAGCCACCATTCGAGCCTCTTGTTCTCCGGCTCGTAATGCGCCTGCTGTCCCGCCTGATGGCGGAACCGATAGACGCAATAGGCCATGAAGAGAACGACGGCTACGAAGACGGCGCCCGTGATCCAGAACGTGATGATGATCGTGTTGTCGATATATTGCCAATTCGACGCGATCGGGGTCCACCACCAGGGACTGACGAGGTGGAAAATGACCGAGCCGAGGGCAACCAAAACCAATATGAGCGCTACAGCCATTTCTTACCCATCCTTGCCGTTTCGAGGCCTCGGATATGCAGAAGGCGATAACTCTATTTCACGCCATTACATGTTTTGATTGAAAAACTCTAAGGTCGGATTCGATCAAAACAAATGCTCAGGCGGTATATTCTCGCAACTGGCTACCCTATACATGCGGGCAACTTCGATTAAGCCAGCAGCCAACTGTGAAACTACACCCGGGCGCACGTCCGGTCAATGAGCCTTGGCCATCGGCCGGAGCGGCGGAAGCGGTCTATTCGGCGTTCCGAGCGTAGTGCTCTCGCGTTGCCCAAATGGCACAAATTGTAAATTCCTATCTCCACGCGGTGAGAGAACATTGTCTGGAATTTGGAACCTATTCCCGTTCAATCAACGCCAGGTCCAGGCTTGTTTTTCAGCGAATGAGCTTATCTTCCTTTTCTGCCCCACATGCGCGTTCATCAAATCGAGCAAAAATCGGGAAGCTAGGGTTTTTCCGCTGCGGAAACTATGGTTAGGTACGCCACCCAATAACACCGGACTGTCCTGGTCAGCGCTTGCAGATGCTGCGTGCCGGGATTTCGAGACCATGTTCCATCGGTCCGCTTCTACAGGGAGATCGTGCCTCATTGTCGTGGCTGAGCACCAACCGACGGATATTGTCTCTGTTTCTAGTGGGCGTTCTGTTCAGCGGGCTGCCGCTCGCGCCCGCCTTCGCGTTCGATCTCTTCGGCTGGTTCCGCGGCAGCAGCGATGAGCCGCCGGCTCCGAGCGCAAACGCACTGCCGTATTCCCTCGACATCGTCATTTCCGGTGACAAGGATAATCTGGAGCAGCCCATCAAAGATGCGTCGACGCTCCAGAGCCTGCTCTCTGATCCGCCTCCCGACTCCGCCGCCCTCGTCAGTCGCGCCCAGGCCGATCTGCCGCGCGTGATCGATGCGCTCTGGGGAGCCGGGTTCTACAATGCTCGCGTGACGATCAACGTGGCCGGCGTGCCGATGGCCCTGCAGGCGCCGCGCACGGAGGCGGCGGTGCGGGCCGCGGCCGGCTATCGGTCGCGGGCCCTCGTGCCCATCCAGATCGTCGCGGATCCGGGGCCGCAATTCGCCCTCAGAGACGTGAATGTCTTCGATACGCGGACGCGCCTCGCATTTACGCCGGCCGAACTCCCGCCGCGGGTCGTGCAGATCAAGCCAGGAGACCCGGCCCGCTCCGCCGACATCCTCGCCGCCGAAGCGCGGATCGTAGACTATTTCCGCGCACAGTCGCGGCCGTTCGCAAAGATTCAGCGGCAGGACCCCGTCGTCTTTCACCAGGCTCAGGTCATGGACGTCGGGCTCGGCGTCAATCCGGGCCCTCGGGCCGGCATCGGGCCGATCACGATCCAGGGGGCGGAAGGCGTCGATCCGGCCGTCGTGCGTTCCTTCATCTACACCGAGCCGGGCGACCCTTACTCGCCCGCGGCTCTGGCCAACATGCGCAAGTCGATCTCCCAGATCGAAGCGCTGGGGTCGGTGCGCATCCGCGAGGCCGAGGTGCTGGACGCCTACGGCAACCTCCCACTCTTCGTGGAACTCACCGAGCGGCCTCTCCGCGTCATCGGCGCATCTGCACAGTATTCCACGACGGACGGGCCTGCCTTGCGGGCCTATTGGGCGCACCGGAACCTGTTCGGCGGCGCCGAGCGGTTGCGTCTCGATGCCAGCGTCTTCTATCTCACCGAGGATGGCGGTCAGCCTGACCGGGACCAGGGCTGGAACTGGGACAATCTCGGCGGGCGGTTCCGTGCGAGTTTCCTGAAGCCGGCTCTCTGGGGAACCCGGAACGACCTGCTGATCGACGGTCTCGTCGAGCGTGATCGGACGGAGGGCTATACCAGCCGCCTCGTGAACGTGACCGCCGGCATCCGTCACCGTTTCAGCCAGACCTTCTCGGTCCAGGGCGCCATCGAGTACGAACGCGGGCAGGCGACGGACATCCTGGGGCAGATCGACTACACGCTGGTGGGACTGCCCGTCTCCCTCACTTACGATTCCACCGACGACCTCCTCAACCCGACGAAGGGTTTCCGGGTGATCGCCTCGGTCGCACCCTATCCGGAGTTCCTCGGCTCCTCGGTTCCGATGACGGTCGCCAAGGGCACCGCTTCCACCTATTTCTCCCTCGACGAAGAGGCGCGCTACATCCTTGCCGGCCGCATCGGGCTGGGTTCCATCGTCGGCGCGGATCTCGACGAGATCCCGGCCAACCGGCGCTTCTATGCCGGCGGCGGCGGTTCGGTGCGCGGCTATCGCTATCGGAGCCTCAGTCCGACCTTCCTCGGCCAGCCAATCGGTGGCCGGAGCCTGCTGGAAGCCTCCGTCGAGGCGCGCATCAAGATCACCAACACCATCGGCATCGTGCCCTTCGTCGACGCCGGCACCGCCTTCGAGTCGAGCTTTCCGGATTTCGACGAGAGCGTCCGCTTCTCCGCAGGTCTCGGCCTGCGCTATTATACGGCCATCGGCCCCATTCGCCTGGACGTCGCCGCTCCCCTCAATCCGGGACCGGGCGACCCCTCTTACGCCATTTATGTCGGAATCGGGCAGGCCTTCTGATGATCAAGCCAATCCGCTCCCTCGCCCTCCTGTTCCTGGTTGCTGCGGCCGCACTCGTCGCCTTCTGGCTGATGACCAGCCGTCCGAGCCAGGCGCAGAGCGACCAGGGCATCCTGGCAAGCCTGATCTCGCGCCTGCTCTCCACGCCGACCACGCAGGTCACCATCGGCAGCATCGAGGGCGCGCTGTCCTCGAATGCGGTGATCCGTGACATCCGCATCGCCGACAAGGACGGCGTTTGGCTCAATCTCGACCGCGCCCGCCTGGTCTGGAGCCGCACCGCGCTGTTGCGCGGCCGCCTCCAGGTGGACGAGCTCACGGTCGACCGCCTCCAGATCCTGCGCCGCCCGCTGCCGGCCGACGAGGCGGCGCCCGTCTCCGACGAGCCGATCCTGCCCGAACTGCCGGTGAGGGTGGTCATCGACCGGTTCGCGCTGCAGGAGCTCGCCCTCGGCGAGCCGATCCTCGGCACCGCGGCCCGGCTGTCGGCGCAAGGGTCGGCCCAGCTCGGCAACCCGTCGGAAGGGCTTAATCTGAAGTTCTCGGCGCGGCGCCTCGACGCCCCCGGCGCACTGACCATCAATCTCGACTACGTGCCGCAGACGAACCGGCTGTCCCTCGACCTGACGCACCAGGAGCCCGCCGGCGGCATCGCCGCCCGGCTGATGGATTTGCCCGGCCTGCCGCCGGTCGATCTCAAGCTGTCCGGCCAAGGCCCGATGAGCAATTTCGCGGCGCGGCTCGATTTCTCGGCTGGCCCGACCATCGGCGCTGCAGGCACGGCCACCGTCAGGCGGGCGACGTCGGCCTACGACGTGAACGTGGATCTCGCCTCCCGCATCGAAGGGCTGCTGCCAGCTGCTGCCGCGCCGATCTTCAGCGGCACGACCCAGCTCGTCGGCAACGTGACCGTCGGTGACGACAGCAGCCTGCGCTTCCAGCCGGTTCGCATCACTTCGAATGTTGCAAGCTTCGACATGACGGGAACCGTCAGCTCCGGCCAGGTCCTCGACCTGAGGCTCAACGCCCGGGCGCTGCCCACTGACGGGACGAAGACACGGGCAGGGCAGGCGGAGATCGCCCGGCTCAACTTCGACGGGACGGTCCAGGGGCCGCTGACTGCGCCACGCGTCAACGGATCGCTCGATGCTGCGGAGGTCAGGCTGCCTCAGGGTTCGCTCGATGCGCTGACGGCCCGCGTGGCCATGAACCCAGTAGCAGGTGCAACGCCTCCCGACCGCTTCTCCTTCGAGATCGACGCCAATGCCAGCGGAATCAAGCCCGCCGACCCGGCTCTCGCCCGGGCGCTCGGCACGACGCTGGCGGTGACATCACGCGGCTCTTTCGATCTCGAGGGCATCGCCACCGTCGAGATGGCCCGCATCGAAACCTCCACCGCGCAGGCGGGCCTCACGGGGCGTGTCGGAGGTACCGTTCTAGACGGTACGCTTCAGGCGAGCATTCCGGAGCTGTCGTCCTTTTCCGGACTGGCAGGCCGCGCGCTGCGGGGTTCGGCGAACGTGTCGGCGCGCCTGTCGGGCAATCCCCGGCGCTACGACATGGCGGCCGTCATCGATGCCAGCCTGCGGAACCTCTCGACCGGAATGCCGGCGGTCGACGGCCTTCTGGGCCGCACCGTTACGGCCACGGGCACGATGCGCCGCATTCCCAACGGATTCGGGTTCGAGAACCTGCGGGTCGACGGCGCCCATCTCGACGCCCGCATCGACGGCCGCGCGACGCAATCGGCCGCGGATCTCGGTCTCGACGTCACCATCGACGAGCTGAGGCAGGTCGATCCGCGCATCACCGCCGGCCGGGCGGGCATCGCTGCCCGTTTGTCGGGATCCCTCGAGCGACCGGACGTCGCGGGCGCTGCGACTCTCACTGATGTGCGAGCCATGGGCCGGTTCATCCCGCGCCTCACCGTCAATCTCGATGCCAAGGATGTGACCGGCGCGCTCGATGCGGCTCTGACCCTCGACGGACAGGTCGGCGGCAAGCCGGCGACAGGTTCGGCCCATCTCGCAAGGCCATCGGATGGAGGCTGGCTCCTCGATCGTCTCGATGTCGATATCGGCTCCGTGGCGCTCAACGGCAATCTCCGTCTCGGCGCCGATCAGCTGGCACAGGGCGAGATCTCGTTGTCCGGCAGCAATTTCGACGATCTCAGTCCCCTGGTGCTGACGAAGCTCGAGGGAGCGCTCGACGCGAACGTGTCGCTCAGTGCGGTGAATGGCGGCCAGAATGCTCAGATTACCGCGAGAGGTGCCAGTTTCGGGGCGGCGGACGTCGCGATCAGGAACTTCGAGACGCGGCTCACGCTGCAGGACCTTTATCGCCGCCCGATGGTCGACGGCCTCGTTTCCGCCGAGGCCGTGACGGCCGGCGGACAGACCTATCGCAACATCCGCTTCGCCGCCCAAGGGACGCCCGAGGCATCGCGGTTCACGGCGTCGGCCGTGGGCCAGGGCTTCGATCTCGATGCACAGGGACGCCTCGTTCCCGGCGATGCGACACGGATCGAGCTTGCCAGCTTCACGGCGCGCCGTGGTGGGCGGCGGCTGTCGCTTGCCCAGCCCGCATCCATCGCCTTGCAGAGCGGCACGGTGACCTTGTCGAATGTGGTGATCGCGGCCGATCAGGGCCGGGTCGCCGTCTCAGGCACCATCGGCGACAGGCTCGATCTGTCCGTCGACATCCGCAACCTGCCGCTTCAGGTCGCGGAGATCGTGGTTCCCAATCCCGGCCTCGCCGGCACGGTCAACGGCAATGCGTCGGTGGGAGGCACTACGGCGAACCCGAGCGGAACCTATCGCCTTGCCGTCACGGGCCTCGCCACGGCGCAGACGCGGCAATCGGGCTTGCCGCCGATCAACATCGACGCGCAGGGGCGGCTGGCCGACCGCCGTGCCGGAATCGATGCGCGAGTGGCGCTCGGGCGAGCCGGAACGCTTCAGATCTCCGGCAGCGTTCCGATCGATCCGACCGAGGAACTGGCGCTCAGGATTTCGGGACGCACCGATCTCGCCATTGCCAATAACCTGCTTTCGGTATCTGGAAGACGAGTGACAGGAGCTGCCAATCTCGATCTGTCGATTGCAGGCACCTTCACCAGCCCTCGCGTCCAGGGCACGGTGACGGTTGCCAATGGCAGCTTCGTCGATACGCTGCAGGGCATCCAGCTGAACGGTATCGCGGCCCGGCTTGCGGCGCGCGGGCAGGTTCTCGCCATAGAGAGCCTCACCGCACAGACGCCGAATGGCGGATCGCTTTCGGCGAGTGGCCAGGTGACCCTCGATCCAGCCGCCGGCCTGCCCGGCGATATCCGCATCACCGGCAACCGCGCCCAGCTCGTCTCCAACGAGACCGTCGAGGCGAGCGCCGATCTGAACCTGACGATCTCCGGTCCGCTTCTGACGCGGCCGCGCGCCTCGGGCAACGTCAACATCATCACGATGAGCGTCTCCGTCCCCGACCGGCTGCCGACGACGCTGCGCCCGCTGCCGGGAACCAGGCATGTCAATCCGACGCCGACTGCCGCCGCGCGGCTTGCGCTGGCACGGCGCCAGCAATCGGGGGCGACTCAGGGACCGCCCTTCCGCGCCGATCTCGATCTGACGGTGAGCGCGCAGAACCGCATCTTCGTGCGCGGCCGCGGTATCAACGCGGAACTCGGCGGCGACCTGCGGCTGCAGGGAACGAGCCAGGATCCGATTGCCATCGGCGCCTTCGAACTCCGGCGCGGTCGCTTCGACATCCTCGGCAAGCGCCTCGATTTCGTGCGCGGCCGGCTGGACTTCACCGGCGATCTCACGCCGTCGCTCGATTTCCTGGCCGAGACCCAGGCCGGGGACGTCACCGCCCGGATCGGCGTGACAGGCCCGGCTTCGCGGCCTGAATTCACCTTCAGCTCCGAGCCCGATCTGCCGCAGGACGAGGTGCTCTCGCGCATCCTGTTCCAGCGGCCTTCCGGCGGATTGTCCGCCGGCCAGGCCCTGCAACTGGCACAAGCCGTCGCGCAGCTCTCCGGCGGATCGGGGAACGATGCATTCGACCGCCTGCGCAAGTCGCTCGGCGTCGACAGCCTCGATATCACTGTCGGCGCCGGCGGCGGGCCGGAGGTCGGCGTCTCGCGCTATATCAGCGACAACGTGCGCGTGGGCGTGAAGGCCGGAGCGCTGCCCCAGGATAGCGGCGTGACCGTCGACGTCGATCTCACTCGCCGCCTGAAGGCGCAGGGCGAGGTGAACGCGGAAGGCGGCACCTCGGTCGGGCTCGGATTCGAATTGGAGTATTGAGACGCGAAAGAGGGGCGTCCCATAGGATGCCCCTCTTTGTAAATTTTGCTCTTTGGTGGATTTGCCGTCAGCGCCGGTCGAAGCGGCTGGCGATGAAGTCACCCGTCGACTGCACGACCGTCACGATGACGATCAGGACGGCGATCACGCTGACCATGACACTCGTGTCGAAACGCTGGTAGCCATAGCGCATGGCGAGATCGCCGAGCCCGCCCGCACCAACGGCGCCGGCCATGGCCGACGACCCGATCATCGACACCACGGTGATGGTGAAGCCGCGGATGATGCCGGGAAGAGATTCCGGCAGCAGCACATGGACGATGATCTGCCAGCGGCTCGCGCCCATGGCCTGCGCCGCTTCGATGAGACCATGGTCGACCTCGCGCAGGCTGACTTCGGCGATGCGGGCGAAGAAGGGTGTTGCCGCGATGCTCAACGGCACGACCGCGGCCCAGAGTCCGATCGACGTGCCCACGATCAGGCGCGTGAAGGGGATGAGGGCCACCAGGAGGATGATGAAGGGCGTCGAGCGGAAGCCGTTGACGATGCTGCCGAGCACCCGGTTGAGACGCGGCATTTCATAGATGCCGCCGACGCTGGTGGTGACGAGAATGACAGCCAGGGGAATCCCGGCGGCGAACGCGAACAGGCCCGCTGCGCCGACCATGATCAGGCTCTCTAGGAATGCATCCCAGAACATCGGGAGGAAGTTTGTGGGCATGTGAGGTCGTCCCGTCTTTGGTTATGAAGTCCGTGCCGGCGCTTCGGCCGCGTTCTTCGCCTGCGCCTCGCTCTGGATCACGGCCTGCAGGACGCCGAAAGGCGGCGTGCCGTTCAGCCAGTAATCGCCGATGGCGCGCTCGCGGTGGATCAGCGGGTTGTGCGAGGCGAGCGTTCGGGCATTGCGCCAGTAGCGATCGAACCGGCGTGCCTCGCTGGTGGCCGAGGCACCGCCGATCTCGAAGAGCTGCGTCGTCGCCTCCAGCACCTGCTCGATGACGATCTGCTGCGCCTGATACGCCTTGACGTTGGCGGCGGTGTAAAGCTCCGTCGCATCTGCACCCTTGAGCGCGGCCTGATAGGATTCATCGATGGCATCGGCGACGCCGTCGACCAGGGTGTCCGCCGTGAACGAGAGACTCGCGAGCCGCCCGATCACGCTCTGGACGAGAGGATCGTGACGCGGGCTGGATTTGCCCGGAACGGCGAATGTCCGGGTCTTGGCGCGGGTGAAGTCGATGGCATCCCGCAGCACGGCCCGCGCGATGCCGGCAAGCGCCGCGAGATGGAACAGCTGGTAATAGGCGATGATGTAGGAGGTCTTGGGCGGCTGCTCGACGGAGACACGGCGCAGGATCTGCTCCTCGTCGATCGCGACCTGATGGAAGCGCGTCGTGCCGCTGCCGGTGAGACGCTGGCCGAACCCGTCCCAATCGTCCTCGATCGCGACGCCCTTGGCGGTCGCTGGAACGGCGAGGGACACGTAGTCCGTGCCCTCGAGTGCTACGGCGACGATCCAGGTCGAGTAGATCGTGCCGGTGCTGTAATATTTGTAGCCGTCGAGGATCCAGCGCGCGCCGTCCCTGGTGAGCGTGACGGTCGTTTCCGTTCCTTCCGTCTTCTCGGCCATGGCCGCACCGAAGAGAGCACCTTCCACGATCAGGGAGAACCAACGTTTCCGGTCGGCCTCATCCTTGCTGTTGAGGCGCTCCTCGACGAAGGCGAAATGGGCACGAACGATCTGCGGCAGGTTCGAGTCCGCTTCACCCAGCTCGATGAGAAGGCGGAATGTCTGCGGCAGCGTGGCGCCGAGACCGCCATAAGCCTGCGGGACGCGCAACGCGCCAAAGCCCGCTTCGCGCAGCCAGGCGACAGCTTCGAAGGCAAGCGTCCGCGACTGCTCGCGGGCAACCGCACCCTCGGCGATCCTTGCGAAGATCGGCCGGAAGCGGGCAGCCAGTTCCTGGTAGGTAGGCGGCTCTGATCCTAACGGCTGCACGGCATTGCCGATGCCGGGATCCTGGGCAAAGAGATGGGGGGCTGCGGACATCGTTGGTTCCGTTCGAAAGAGGGTTCAAGCAAGTTCTTTGGCAGGCGCAAATTGCGTTGCTCCGTGCCTGAAGCGGGCGCCCCAATGCTCGGCCGGGAGATGTCTTCTTCCCTCGCCGAACAGCTTCTCGCGTAAGGTGCCTTTTGCGTAATCCGCCTTGAACAGGCCGCGTTCCTGCAGCACAGGAACCACCAGATCGACGAAGTCGGCAAGGCTCTCCGGCGCGACCGTCCGCGGCAGGTTGATGCCGTCGATGTCGGCCTCTTCGACCCATGAGGCGATGTGGTCGGCGATCTGCTCCGGTGTGCCGACGAACGGCTTCTGGCGGCTGCCGAGGATCATCTGGTCGATCAGCTTGCGCACCGTCCAGACCGTGCCGGCACTGCGCTTCGTGATCGCTTCCAGTGTGGAATTGTTGGCGTTGTTCTTCTCGTACTGGATCGGCTCGTCGAGATCGTATTTCGAGAAATCGACACCGGACGAGCTCGAGAAATGCGCGAGTGCCCCTTCGACGCTGGCATGGCGGCGATAATCCTCGAGCTTGTCGCGCGCCTCCTTCTCCGTGCGACCGACGACGAGGCTCATGCCGACGAAGACCTTCACGTCTTGAGGATCGCGGCCCTGGCTCGCGGCGCCCGCGCGGATATCCGCGATGATGTCGCGGGCAATGGTCGGGTTCGGGCCGCCGGTGAACACGCATTCGGCATGCTTCGAGGCAAATTCCCGGCCGCGCGTCGATGAGCCTGCCTGATACAAAACCGGCGTGCGCTGCGGCGAAGGCTCGCTCAGGTGGATGGCGTCGATCTGGTAGTACGGGCCGTCATGCTTGATGGCGCGCACCTTGTCCGGCTGCGCATAGATTCCCTTCGCGCGGTCGGCAATGACGGCATCGTCGTCCCAGCTGCCTTCCCAGAGCTTGTAGAGCACGTCGAGGTAATCGTCCGCGACGTCGTAGCGGTGATCGTGATCGAGCTGCTCCGGCAGGCCCATGCCGCGTGCCGCACTGTCGAGATATCCGGTGACGATGTTCCAGCCGATGCGGCCGTTTGTGAGATGATCGAGCGTCGACATGCGACGGGCGTGAAGATAGGGCTGCTCGTAGGTGGTGTTGACGGTCACGCCGAAGCCCAGATGCTTCGTGGCATGGGCCATGGCGGGCACCAGCAGCATCGGGTCGTTAACCGGAACCTGCGCGCCGGCAGCAATGGCCGTCTCAGGCCCACCCTTGTAGACATCGTAGACGCCGACGATGTCGGCGAGGAAGATGCCGTCGAGCTTGCCGCGCTCGGCGATCTTGGCGAGGTTCACCCAGTAGTCGAGGCTCGTATAGGACGACGACAGATCGCGCGGGTGAGTCCACATGCCATGGTTGATGTGGCCGACGCAATTCATGTCGAAGGCGTAGATGTTGATCTTCTTGGTCATGTCCCACCCGGATTGAATGTCTAAAGGCCCGCGGATCGGTCGCTCCGTCCGCGGGCTCGATGCGTTCTGGCTGCCGCTACCAGGCGGGGACGGTCATCTCGCCGAAATGCTTCTTGAGGATCGCTTTAACCTCGGGCGAGTTCTGGTAGATGGAGACGAACTTGTTGATCCGCTCATCCTTTGCGTCCTCGGCACGGACAACCCATTGAATGGCGAAGCGCTTCTGCACGTCGTCGAAGATGAGCGCCGAGTTCGGATCGATGTTGAATTGCTTGAGGGTCGCAGGATAACCCTGTCCCAGGTCCACATCATCGAGAGCCGTCGGCAATTGCTGGGCGACAAGCTCGGTGATCTTGACGTTCTTCGGGTTCGACACGATGTCGGCGACGGTCGCCCTGTAGTCCAGGCCGTCCTTGAGCTTGATCAGGCCGATGCGGTCGAGAAGCACGAGGCCGCGGCCGCCGTTGACCGGATCGTTGGCGATGGCGACTTTGGCGCCGTTGGGCAGATCGGAGACGTTCTTGTATCTCTTCGAATACAGGCCGACCTTCGACATGGTGCCGACGCCGATGGACACGAAGTTGTACCCGCGCGCCTTCTTCGCATCCTCCAGGAAGGGGATGTGCTGGAAGTAGTTGACGTCGATGTCGCTGTTGGCAAGCGCCGCATTGGGCGTGATCCAGTCGGTGAACTCGATCACCTTCACGTCGAGGCCCTGTTCCTTGGCCTCCTTCGCGGCCTGATGAACCGCATCGGCCGAAAGCCCGGAATTGATACCGACCCGCAGCGGGCCTGCCTGCGCATTGCCCGAGGCAAGAGCCCAGGTGGATGCGGCAAGAACGGCGAGCACGGGGAGGACCTTGGACTGTTTCAGGCGGCGGTGCCAAGTGGCCAGGGATGTCGTCAGCATAGGTAAAGCCTCGGGTTATTGAAGGTTGCGCGGCGAATGTTCTTCCCCATGCGGGGCGATGCCCATGAAAAGGGCGTTATCCGTTGAGTACTTCGCCAGGACATATTCAAAGTCGCGGAGCATCTATTCACGATGAATATTCAGTTTCCGGCGAGGCATTGTCTCAAGGTCGGCTTGGAGACTTGCAGGATCGTGCCCCGGCCGGCCGAGGGCGTCAATTAGAATGTTCTTTTTTTAGAACAGCGACGTGTAGAAGAAACTTCTCTCGCTCGCTAAGGGCCATGCAGCCGGGTATCAGGATCGCGGGAATCTCTGATCCTTATGAGGCTAGATGGCCTTATGCGTAATGTTGTGCTCTTGATTTTGTTCTTTAAAAAGAACATAACCCTCATGACGAACACATGGATCAGGCGATGGATGCGACCGACACGAAGATCCTCAGGTTCCTCCAGGAGGATGCGAGCATCTCCATTGCGGAGCTGGCTCAGCGCGTAAACCTGTCTCAGACACCGTGCTGGAAGCGGATCCAGCGCCTCGAGGCCTCGGGAATCATCAAGGGGCGGGTCGCGCTCGTCGACCCGGAGAAGATCGGGCTCAGCCTCACGGCTTTCGTTTCGGTCGAGGCCTACGACCACACCGAGGCGTGGACGCAGCGCTTTGCGGAGTTCGTCGCGACGCTGCCGGAGGTGATGGAGTTCTACCGCATGGCCGGCGATGTCGACTACATCCTGCGCGTCGTCGTGCCAGACATGGCTGCTTATGACGGTTTCTACAAAAGGCTCATAGGCGCCGTTCCGCTCAAGAACGTCACCTCGCGCTTCGCCATGGAGCGCATCAAGTCCACGACCGCCTTTGCACTGACGGCGTAGCAGATTCGGCTATTTACGCGCTGAACAGCTCCGGGTGCTCCGCTTCGACGCGGGGCAGGGCGCGCAGGATTTCCGTCAGGTGCCGGCGCATGGCCTCGGCCGCAGCATCCTCGTCACGGCTGTCGATGGCCGTAACGATGGCGCGGTGCTGATCGATCAGGGGAAGCATCGCCTCGGGGCCGGGGAGGGTGAGCTGGCACACCCGGTCCATGTGGGCTTTGATGTCCTGAACCGCCTCCCATGCCAGCGGACAGCCGGCGCCTTCCGCAAGTGCGATATGGAAGAGCTCGTCGTAGCGCTGGAAGGCTGCATGGTCGTCCCGTTTGGCGGCGTGTTCCTGCATCTCCAGGAGATCGTTGATCCGCTCGCGGCTCTGCTGGTCGAAGGACGAGCAGGCGCGGCGCACGACCGCCGTCTCGATGGCTTCTCGGACGAAGCGGGCCTCCATCATCTTGCGCACCGAAATCTTGACCACCGTCGTGCCGCGCTGGGGCTGGATCTCCACCAGCCGCGTCCGGGCGAGCCCGATCAGCGCCTCGCGGACGGGCTGGCGCGAAACTCCATGGCGCTCGGCGATATCCTGCTCGGAGAGCCGGCTTCCGGGTGGGAGCTCCAGGGCGATGATCAGGCGGCGCAGCTCGTTCTCGATGCGCTGGGCAGCGGAGCCTTGGGCGATGGGGAAGGGCGTGTTCACGGCGGATCTCATGCTTAAGACGGGTTGCATCATATATAAGTGTATACTACCATACAAGAGTCGACCAGTTAAGCCGCGACAAGGGGCATCTGGTCTCGTCCCGAGGGTTTGCAAGGCTTTTCGGGGCGCAGGATAGCCGGCGGAAGACCGGGCCTGAAACAACAGAGCATCAGAGGAAAGCTTAAGGAGGATACGATGTTGACCAAGAGAACCCTCGCCGCTGCCGCCGTTGGACTATGGACGGCCCTTATAAGTGGCACAGCCGGCGCCCAGACGACACTGCGCTCCGCCGATATTCACCCGGATGGGTACCCGACCGTCGAGGCGGTAAAATATTTCGGCTCCCTGCTCGAGAAGAAGACCAACGGCCGATACAAGATCCAAGTCTTCCATTCCGCGCAGCTCGGCCAGGAAAAGGACACGATCGAGCAGACCCGCTTCGGCGTCATCGACCTGAACCGGATCAATATGGGCCCGTTCAACAACCTGATCCCCGAGACCCTGGTGCCCTCGCTGCCCTTCATCTTCCGGTCGGTCGACCACATGCGCAAGACCATGGACGGGCCGGTCGGAGACCAGATCCTGAAGGCATTCGAGCCGCACGGTCTCGTCGCGCTCGCCTTCTATGATTCGGGCGCCCGCTCGTTCTATAACTCGAAGCGCTCCATCAATTCGCCGGCGGATCTCAAGGGCATGAGGGTGCGCGTGATCCAGTCGGATCTCTTCCTCGACATGGTGAATGCGCTCGGCGCCAATGCGACGCCGATGCCTCCGGGCGAGGTCTATTCCGCGCTGCAGACCGGCGTGGTCGACGGCGCCGAGAACAACTGGCCGAGCTACGATTCCTTCCGCCATTTCGAGGTAGCGAAGTTCTACTCGCTGACCGAGCATTCCATGTCGCCGGAAGTGCTGGTGATGTCGAAGAAGAGCTTCGACAAGATGTCGCCCGAGGACCAGAAGGCGGTGCGCGAGACGGCAAAGGAATCCGTCGCGAAGATGCGCGAGCTCTGGGAAGCGCGCGAGAAGGATGCCGAGAAGAAGATCCGCGCGAACAGCAACCAGATCAACAACGTGGACAAGCAGCCCTTCATCGACGCGATGAAGCCGGTCTATGAGAAATACGCCAAGGACGCGAAGGTGAAGGAACTCGTCTCCCGCATCCAGGCGATGAACTGAGCGTCATCGACGCATGCTGCTCCGGACCGGCTCCGGCCGGTCCGCCTTTTCCATACTGGAGATCTTTACCGATGCGCGCCGAACTTGCCGCGCTGTCCCGGATCCTGGCCGTCGTGAATAGAGCGGCCTTGTGGATCGCCGGGATCGGCCTTGTTCTCATGACAGCCTTCGTCGCCTGGCAGGTGTTCGGCCGCTACGTGCTGAACCAGTCGCCGAGCTGGACAGAGCCGGCCTCGCTGCTGCTCATGAGCTGGTTCATTCTGCTCGGCTCCGCCGTCGGCGTACGCGACGGCAATCATCTCGGCTTCGAGATCGCCCTCCATTATGCGCCGCATGGCCTGCGGCAGATCATGCTCGCCGTCACGGAAGTGCTCGTGATGTTCTTCGGTGCCGCCATGGCGTGGTACGGCACGTCGCTTGCGGTCGAAACCTGGTCCGCTCTGATGCCGGGCCTGCCGATCCCGCAGGGCTTCGACTACGTGCCTCTCGCCGTGGGCGGTGTGCTGATCGCTCTTTTCTCCCTCGAAAAGCTCGTTCGCCTGCTCCTGGTTGGCGACGAAGCGCCCATGGTGCGCGTCGACGAGCCCCATCTCGTTGCCGTGAAGGATTAAGTCAATGGAGATCTGGGTTCTCTTCGGCGTCTTCACGCTCCTGCTCATCATCGGCACGCCTGTCGCGTTCTGCCTCGGCATCGCATCGCTCGCCACGATTCTCTATATGCAGCTGCCGCCGATCGTGGTGTTCCAGCAGCTCAATTCCGGCATGAACGCCTTCGCCATGATGGCAATCCCGTTCTTCATCTATGCCGGAGACCTGATGATGCGCGGCGGCATCGCCGACCGGTTGATCCGTCTTGCCGCCGGCCTCGTCGGGCACCTGCGCGGCGGCCTGGGGCAGGTGAACGTCGTCGCATCGACACTCTTCGGCGGCATCTCGGGCTCCGCGATCGCGGATGCCTCCGCCATCGGCGGCATCATGATCCCGCAGATGGAGAAGCGGGGTTACGCCAAAGATTACAGCGTCAACGTCACGGTGAATGCGGCCATCATCGCGCTCCTCATCCCGCCGTCGCACAACATGATCATCTATTCGATTGCCGCGGGCGGCACGATCTCGGTCGCGGACCTGTTCACGGCCGGCATCGTTCCAGGGCTTCTGCTGGCGGCGGCCTTGATGATCACGGCCTATTGGGTCGCCGTGCGCCGCGGCTACCCGGCCGATCCATTCCCCGGTTTCCGGATGCTCGGCTACTTCCTCGTTTCGGCCGTTCCGGGTATCCTGCTCATCTTCATCATCTTCGGCGGCGTCCGCTCGGGCATCTTCACGGCGACCGAAAGTTCCTGCATCGCCGTCATCTACGCCCTGCTCGTCACGCTCTTCGTCTATCGCGAGATGAATTGGGAGAGCTTCGTCGAGGCGACCCTCGGCGCGGTGCGAACCACGGCGATGGTTCTCCTCGTCATCGGCACGGCAAGCGCCTTCGGGTGGCTCATGGCCTTCCTGCAGGTGCCGCAGGCGACCATCGCCCTCATGAAGACGGTATCGGACAACCCGATCGTCGTCCTGCTCCTCATCAACATCATCCTGCTGGTGCTCGGCACCTTCATGGACATGGCGCCGATGATCATCATCTGCACGCCGATCTTCCTGCCGGTGATCAAGGCGTTCGGCATCGATCCGGTGCATTTCGGCGTGATCCTGATCCTCAACGCCGGCATCGGCCTCAACACGCCGCCGGTGGGCTCGGTCCTCTTCGTCGGCTGCGCGGTCGGCAAGATCACGATCGGCGAGGCCATGAAGACCATCTGGCCATTCCTGGGAGCCAGCATCCTGGTGCTGCTTCTCGTCACCTACATTCCCGGCCTGTCGCTCTGGCTCCCGGCCCTTTTCCGCTGATCATTCATATTCAACGAGGCACCTATGACCATCGACATCCGGCAGGTATGCCACCCGGAGGCCGTTCGCCACTTCAGCACGGCGGATCTGCGCCGCCACTTCCTGATCGAGACCTTGTTCGTTCCTGGAGAGATCAAGCTTACCTACAGCCACATCGACCGGCTGGTGGTGGGCGGCGCGACGCCGACGATGGGTGCGATCAAGCTCGAATCGAACAAGCAAATCGGTTCGCCGAATTTCCTGGATCGCCGGGAAATCGGCATCGTCAATCTGGGCGGCGCCGGGCGGGTTCACACCGACGGCGAGATCCATAATCTTGGGCCGCGAGACGCTCTCTATATCGCCATGGGCACGAAGGACGTGTGGTTCGACAGTCTCGACGCAGCAACCCCGGCGAAATTCTACCTCGTCAGTACCCCGGCCCATGCCCGCTTCGAGACGGTGAAGATCGGGCTCGAACGCGCCCGCCGGGTCGACCTGGGCGATGCCGCCAACGGCAATGTCCGCACGATCTTTCAGATGATCCACCCGGATGTGTGCCGCTCGGCCCAGCTCGTCCTCGGCATGACGCAGCTCAAGCCCGGCAGCATGTGGAATACCATGCCGGCGCATGTGCATGACCGCCGCTCCGAGGTGTATGTCTATTTCGACATGCAGCCCGACACGCGCGTGTTCCACCTCATGGGTGAGCCGGACGAGACGAAGCACCTCGTCGTCGCCAACGAGCAGGCGATCCTGTCTCCCGGCTGGTCGATCCATTCCGGTGTCGGCACGAGCAACTACACCTTCGTCTGGGCCATGGGCGGCGACAACCAGGATTTCACCGATATGGATATGGTGTCCATGGACGCTCTGCGCTGAGAGGTCGGCGATGCCATTCTCCTTTGATCTGACAGGCAAGAATGCGGTCGTGACCGGGGCCAATACCGGACTCGGCCAGGCGATTGCAGTCGCCTTGGCTCAAGCGGGAGCCTCCATCGTCGGGGTCGGCCGCTCGAGCATGGACGAGACCGAGCGGCTGTGCCGCGAAGCCGGCGCCGGCTTTCACGCGGTCCAGGCCGATCTGTCGAACCTCGAACCCATCGAGCGCATCGTCACGGAGGCCGTATCGGCGGGCGGGCGCATCGACATCCTCGTCAACAACGCCGGCATCATCCGCCGCGCCGATGCCATCGATTTCACGGAGCAGGATTGGGACGACGTGATGAACGTCAATCTCAAATCGACCTTCTTCCTGTCTCAGGCGGTGGCAAAAACCATGCTCGCCGACGAGGGTGGAGGCAAGATCATCAACATTGCATCGCTCCTGTCCTTCCAGGGCGGCATCCGCATACCCTCCTACACGGCGAGCAAGAGCGGACTTGCCGGCCTCACGCGTCTTCTCGCCTGTGAATGGGCGGCTAAGGGCATCAATGTGAATGCCATTGCGCCGGGCTATTTCGTGACCAACAATACCGAAGCGCTCCGCGCCGATCCGAAGCGGAGAGGCGAGATTCTCGCGCGCATCCCGGCCGGCCGTTGGGGCGATCCGGGCGATCTCGGCGGGGCGGCCGTGTTCCTGGCATCGCCTGCCGCGCGTTATATTCATGGCATCGTTCTGCCGGTGGATGGTGGATGGCTGGCCCGATGAACCTTTCTGGAGAAAACCGATGAACCGCATCAACCAACCCTTCGCCTTCGACAGCGATGTCGCTTGGGAGCCCGCGGGCGAAGGCATCCGCCGCAAGATCCTCACCTACAATGCCGAGGTGATGATGGTGCGCGTGGCCTTCGAAGCAGGCGCCGTCGGCGCTGCGCATTCGCATCCGCACATTCAGTGCAGCCTCGTCGAGCAGGGCGTCTTCGACATCACCGTCGCCGGGCGTACTGAGCGCCTTAAGCAGGGCGACAGCTTTCTCGTGCCGCCGGACGCCATCCATGGCGCTGTGGCTGTAGAGGCCGGTGTGCTGCTCGACGTGTTCACCCCCATGCGCGAGGATTTCGTCGGCCTCAAGCGTTAACAATCAACGGCTTACAACAGCTTATGATCAGATCAACCGGGATAACCTCCCGGTTTTCCATTTTAACTTACGTTGCGTAATCTGAGGCAAGGTGCTGTGACGGCCCGAATGGCGCTGCCGCAAGGATACAAAATATCGCTCTCCCGAGCGCCCCGCAAAATTTTCCCGGCCCTGAAACTTCCTGCCCTTGAAAAGCGTTACATAGGGTCGAATTCCATCTGATGACGAACAAAGTCGCATTTTGGATGTCGGCATATGGGGATCCAGGCGGGGGAAGTTGGCCTGGAATAGCGTAACGGGGGGCCTAATGTCACAAGTCGAAACTGCCGCTATGCAGCTTAATCCAAAGCTGCTTCTCAAAACATTGCGTGCCTTTCGAAAAGGCGATTTCTCTGCCCGCCTTCCCTCCGATCTCATAGGCATCGAGGGCGAAATCGCGGAAGCTTTCAATGACATCGCCGACCTGAATCAAGGCCTTGCGCGTGAACTCGAGCGGGTCGCGAAGGTCGTCGGCAAGGAGGGGCGCATCGAGGAGCGCGGACGTCTCGCCGGCGCGACGGGCTGCTGGAGTGAGTGTGTCGACTCGGTGAATTCCATGATCGGCGACCTCGTCCAGCCCACGACCGAAGTGGCGCGCGTGATCGGCGCCGTGGCGAAGGGCGACCTCAGTCAGACCATCGATCTCGAAACCGACGGGCGGCCTCTGCGCGGCGAATTCCTGCGCATCGGCAAGGTCGTGAACACCATGGTTGGGCAGCTTGGAAGCTTCGCCTCGGAGGTGACGCGTGTGGCCCGCGAGGTGGGCTCGGAGGGTAAGCTCGGTGGACAGGCGAAGGTCAAGGGCGTCGCCGGCACCTGGAAGGACCTGACCGAGAACGTGAATCTCATGGCCGCGAACCTGACCGGCCAGGTGCGTAACATCGCCGAGGTCACGACCGCCGTGGCCAATGGCGATCTCTCGAAGAAGATCACAGTCGATGTGAAGGGCGAGATCCTGGAGTTGAAGGACACCATTAATACCATGGTGGATCAGCTCAATTCCTTCGCCTCTGAAGTGACGCGTGTCGCGAAGGAAGTCGGCACCGAAGGCAAGCTCGGTGGGCAGGCGCAGGTGCGCGGCGTCGCGGGCGTCTGGAAGGATCTCACCGACAACGTCAACATGATGGCCGCGAACCTGACCGGTCAGGTCCGTAACATCGCGGAAGTCACCACGGCGGTCGCCCGGGGTGACCTCTCGAAGAAGATCACGGTGGACGTCAAGGGTGAAATTCTTGCACTCAAATCCACGATTAATACGATGGTGGATCAGCTGAACTCCTTCGCCTCGGAAGTGACACGTGTGGCGAAAGAGGTGGGCTCGGAAGGAAAACTCGGCGGACAGGCCCAGGTGGAGGGCGTTGGCGGTACCTGGAAGGATCTGACTGAGAACGTGAACATGATGGCTGCGAACCTGACCGGTCAGGTGCGTAACATCGCCGAAGTCACGACGGCGGTCGCGAACGGCGACCTGTCGAAGAAAATTACCGTGGAAGTGCGCGGCGAGATTTTGGAGCTGAAGAACACCATCAACACCATGGTCGATCAGCTCAATTCCTTCGCCTCGGAGGTGACGCGTGTGGCCCGCGAGGTGGGCTCGGAGGGCAAGCTCGGTGGCCAGGCCGAAGTGCGCGGCGTTGCCGGCACCTGGAAGGACCTCACCGACAACGTGAACCTGATGGCGGCGAACCTCACCGGCCAGGTGCGAAACATTGCCGAGGTCACCACAGCGGTGGCGAATGGCGACCTCTCGAAGAAAATCACCGTGGAAGTGCGCGGCGAGATTCTGGAGCTGAAATCCACGATCAACACCATGGTGGACCAGCTCAATTCCTTCGCCGGCGAGGTGACCCGCGTGGCCAAGGAGGTGGGCTCGGAAGGCAAACTCGGTGGTCAGGCCCGCGTGGAAGGCGTGGCCGGAACCTGGAAGGACCTCACCGACAATGTGAACCTGATGGCGGCGAACCTGACTGGTCAGGTCCGTAACATCGCAGAGGTCACAACTGCGGTGGCGAACGGCGATCTGTCGAAAAAGATCACCGTCGATGTCCGGGGTGAGATTTTGGAGCTGAAATCCACCATCAACACCATGGTCGACCAGCTCAACTCCTTTGCCGGCGAGGTGACACGTGTGGCGCGCGAAGTGGGCACGGAAGGAAAGCTCGGCGGTCAGGCGCAGGTGCGCGGCGTCGGCGGCGTCTGGAAGGATTTGACCGACAATGTGAACATGATGGCGGCGAACCTCACCGGCCAGGTGCGAAACATCGCAGAGGTCACCACCGCGGTGGCGAACGGCGATCTCTCGAAAAAGATCACCGTGGCGGTCGAAGGCGAAATCCTGGAGCTGAAATCCACGATCAACACTATGGTGGACCAGCTCAACTCCTTTGCCGGCGAGGTGACGCGCGTGGCGCGCGAGGTGGGCACGGAAGGAAAGCTCGGTGGACAGGCCCAGGTGCGCGGCGTCGGCGGCGTCTGGAAAGACCTCACCGACAATGTGAACATGATGGCCGCTAACCTGACCGGTCAGGTTCGTAACATCGCCGAAGTGACGACGGCCGTGGCGAATGGCGATCTGTCGAAAAAGATCACCGTCGATGTCCGGGGTGAAATCCTGGAGCTGAAGTCGACGATCAATACCATGGTGGACCAGCTCAACTCCTTCGCCTCGGAAGTGACGCGCGTGGCGCGCGAGGTGGGCATCGAAGGAAAGCTCGGTGGGCAGGCCCAGGTGCGCGGCGTTGCGGGAACATGGAAAGACCTCACCGACAACGTCAACATGATGGCGAACAACCTCACCGGTCAGGTGCGCGGCATCGCCAGCGTCGTGACGGCGGTGGCCGAAGGCGATCTCAAGCGCAAGTTGACGGTCGATGCCAAGGGTGAAATCGCGGCGCTTGCCGAGACCATCAACGAGATGATCGACACGCTCGCGACCTTCGCCGATCAGGTGACGAACGTGGCCCGCGAAGTGGGTGTCGAAGGCAAGCTCGGCGGGCAGGCGAGAGTGCCAGGCGCCGCCGGCCTGTGGCGCGACCTCACCGACAACGTGAACCAGCTCGCAGCCAATCTTACCACGCAGGTGCGCGCGATCGCCGACGTTGCTACTGCCGTGACCAAGGGCGATCTGACCCGGTCGATCTCGGTCGAGGCCTCGGGCGAGCTGGCTTCGCTGAAAGACAACGTCAACGAGATGATCCGCAACCTGCGCGATACGACGCTCAAGAATGCGGAACAGGACTGGCTCAAGACCAACCTCGCCAAGTTCACCCGGATGCTGCAGGGCGAGCGCGATCTCACAACCGTCTCGAACATGATCCTGTCCGAGATCGCGCCGCTGGTGAATGCGCATCAGGGTGTCTTCTACACCGTCGGAACCGACGGCAGCGAGCCAATTCTCGATCTCGTCGCTTCCTATGCCTTCACCGAGAGAAAGCATCTCAACAACCGCTTCCGTCTGCGCCAAGGGCTGGTCGGCCAGGTGGCCTACGAGAAAAAGCGCATTCTCCTTACCAATGTGCCTGGCGACTACATCACCATCGGCTCTGCCCTCGGCGAAGCACCGCCCCTCAACATCATCGTGCTGCCGGTGCTGTTCGAGCAGGAGGTGAAGGCGGTGATCGAGCTCGCTTCGTTCAGCCGCTTCTCGGAGGCGCATCAGTCATTCCTCGAACAGCTGACGGAATCGATCGGAATCGTTCTCAACACGATCGCCGCCAACATGCGCACGGAAGGTCTGCTGAAGCAGTCTCAGCTTCTGACCACCGAGCTGCAGAGCCAGCAGGAAGAACTGCGAAACACCAACGACCGGCTGGAGCAGCAGGCGGCGACCCTCCGTCAATCGGAAGAGCTCCTGCGCCAACAGCAGGAAGCGCTCCAGAAGACCAACGAGGAGCTTGAGGACAAGGCCCGCCTGCTGGAACTCCAGAAGCGGGAAGTGGAGACGAAGAACCAGGAAGTCTCGGTGGCGAAGACCGCTCTGGAGGAGAAGGCCGAGCAGCTCTCGCTGACCTCGCGCTACAAGTCGCAGTTCCTCGCCAATATGAGCCACGAACTGAGGACGCCTCTGAACTCTCTGCTCATTCTCTCAAAGCTTCTGACGGAGAATTCCGACGGCAATCTGACGGACAAGCAGCGGGAATTCGCCAAGACGATCCATGCCGCAGGCTCCGACCTGCTGGCGCTGATCAACGACATCCTGGACTTGTCCAAGATCGAGTCCGGCACGGTCAGCCTCGAAGTGTCGGGTGTCGGATTCAAGGACCTCGTCGACAACATGGACCGCACCTTCCGGCAGGTCGCGGAGGAGCGAAAGCTGGACTTCCATGTGGAGGTCGATCCCAATCTGCCGCCAGCAATCAGGACGGATTCGAAGCGGCTGCAGCAGGTACTGCGCAATCTCCTTTCGAACGCCTTCAAGTTTACCGAGCGGGGAGGCGTCACGCTTCAGATCGGATCGGCCGAAGGATCGCCGCTGCGAGCCGGCAGTCAGTGGATCGCCATGTCGGTGACGGACACCGGAATCGGCATTCCGGAAGACAAGCAGCGCATCATCTTCGAGGCATTCCAGCAGGCCGATGGCACCACGAGCCGCAAATATGGTGGAACCGGCCTCGGGTTGTCGATCAGCCGAGAGATCGCCCGCCTGCTCGGCGGCGAGATCGTGGTGTCGAGCACGCCGGGAAGCGGCTCGACCTTCACGTTGTTCGTGCCGGCGGAGCCGCCCGCAAGCCACGGGCTGGTGGGTTCCGGAGCCGCCGCGCGACCGAACGGCGACGCGGTCGGATATTATGCAGGGTCCGAGGATGCTTCCGCGTCCATGATCCGCCAACCATCAGCGGCAATGGCACTTTCAGCATCGCTCGACGACCGCCATGCCATCACCAACGGCGATCGCGTCGTCCTCATCGTAGAGGATGACGCGATGTTCGCGTCCGTCCTTCTCGAACTGGCCCGCGAGGAGGGATTCAAGGGCCTCATCGCCATGGACGGCGCCTCGGCACTGGCTCTTGCTCACCGCTACAAGCCGCATGCCATCACCCTCGATATCGGATTGCCCGACATGGATGGCTGGGCGCTGCTCGATTTGCTGAAGCACGATCCGCGCACCCGTCACGTACCGATCCATGTGATCTCGGTGGACGATCAGAAGAAGCGCGGACTCAAGGCCGGTGCCTTCGGCTTCCTTGAGAAGCCTGTTGATCGGGAAGCGCTCATGGGCGCGCTCAACCGGACGAAGGAGTTCATCGACCGGCCCGTGAAGAAGCTGCTTCTCGTGGAGGATGACGACAATCAGCGGATGAGCCTGTCCGAGCTCATGAAGGATGAGCAGGTCGATGTCACGGCGGTTGGAACGGCCGAGGGTGCGCTGGAGGTCATCGGTGCGCGGCAGTTCGATTGCGCCATCGTCGATCTCGGGCTTCCTGACCTGCCTGGCACGGAGCTCATCGAGCGCATCCGCAAGTTCAAGGGCGGAGCGGAGCTGCCGATCGTCATCTATACGGGACAGGATCTCACGAAGGCGGAGGAGCGCCGCCTGCAAAGCATGGCGGCGACGCTCATCGTCAAGGGCGAAGGTTCGCCCGAGCGTCTCCTCAACGATACGGCGTTGTTCCTTCACCGTGCGATCAGTGCGATACCGGAGGAAAAGCACATCATCGTGGAGCGGCGTGCCGATGCTTCCCTCGATGGCCGCAAGGTTCTGATCGTCGACGACGACATGCGCAACATCTTCTCGCTCACGAGCGCGTTGGAGCAGCATGGGATATCGGTCATCTTTGCGGAGAACGGCCTCGAGGGCATCGAGAAGCTGCAGGCCAATCCTGATGTCGACGTGGCCCTGGTCGATATCATGATGCCCGAGATGGACGGCTATGAGACCATGCGGGCAATCCGGAGAATTCCACGATATGAGGATCTCCCGCTTGTTGCGGTCACCGCGAAGGCGATGAAGGGAGACCGCGAAAAGTGCATCGAGGCCGGTGCCACGGATTACGTGTCGAAACCTGTGGATGTCGATCAGCTTCTCGCAGTCCTGCGGGTTCAATTGAGCCGGAGCACATATATCCCAGAGGGAAGAACGGCTCCTACGGGCGCGGCAGAGACCGGGTTGAACTCATGACGGGCAGCGTGAGGCAGGACGATACAGGCGTTACGCCAGACGAGTTTCGTCTGGTCTCGGCTCGCTCCCTGTCGGACCCGATTGCGGCGAAGATCCTCGTGGT
The DNA here is from genome assembly GCF_016735695.1 of Microvirga zambiensis WSM3693. Taxonomy (GTDB): domain Bacteria; phylum Pseudomonadota; class Alphaproteobacteria; order Rhizobiales; family Beijerinckiaceae; genus Microvirga; species Microvirga zambiensis. The sequence continues at coordinate 113,470 of NZ_JAERQD010000003.1, forward strand.
CGACGACGATCCCCGGAACCTCATTGCGGTCGAGGAGGTGCTGCGGGCTCCCGGAGTCGAGATCGTGACGGCGGATTCCGGCGAATCTGCCCTGCGTCACGTTTTGAACCACGACTTCGCCGTTATTCTTCTCGACGTGCAAATGCCGCGCCTCGACGGCTATGAGGTCGCGAGCCTGATCAGGAACCGGCCGCGCTCCTCCCGCGTCCCGATCCTGTTCCTGACCGCCTTCAACAAGGACGACATGCATGTCTTCAAGGGATACTCGGCCGGCGCGGTCGATTATGTCTTCAAGCCGATCGAGCCTCTGATCCTGAAGTCGAAGGTCGATATCTTCGTCGATCTTTATCGAAAGACGGAGGAGATCCGGCGGCAGGCCGAACAGGAGCGTCGCCTTCTGATGGACAACCTGCACGTCCGCAGCGAGAAGCTGAAGGCGGAGCAGGCTTTACGCCGCCGCGAGGAGCATCAGTCGATCGTCCTGCAGTCGCTGCCCATCGCGCTCTATACGGCGTCGGTCGGCGAAGATCAGCGGCAGCTTCATTTCACCAATGAAAGCGTGGAGCGCATCACCGGATTCTCACCGGCGGCGTTTCTGGAGAGCCCGGATTTCTGGCTATCCCGAGTCAATCCGGAGGACCGGGACCGCGTGCTCGCGCAGCTGCGGCATCTCGAAGAGGAGGGGGCGGTCAATCTGGAATATCGCTGGCGCTGCGCCGATGGCGTCGAGCGACATTTCCTCGATCAGACCGTTCTCACCCGCGACGACGATGGCTCGCCCCATGAATTTTTCGGGATGTGGTTCGATATCACCGAGCGCAAGCAGATGGAGCAGAACCTGCTGCATGCCAGCAAGCTCGAGGCTGTGGGCCGTCTGACGGGCGGCATCGCTCACGACTTCAACAATATGCTGAGCGTCGTCATCGGTAATCTGGACCTTCTGAAGAAATCCATCCAGGGCAACGAGAAGGCCGAGCGTCGCGTGCATATGGCGCTGGAGAGTGCGCAGCATTGCGCCGATCTCACCTATCGATTGCTGACCTTCTCACGACGCCAGGCATTGCAGGTCTCCACGATCGATGTGACCGGCCTAATGCCGAGTCTGCTCGAACTGATGGGTCGAACGCTTGGCGAGAACATCCATGCGAGCTTTAAGAAGGCTGGCGAGGACATCTGGCCGATCCAGGTTGATCGCGCCCAGCTCGAAGCTGCTCTCTTGAATCTGGCGGTGAATGCCCGCGATGCGATGCCGGATGGTGGCGATTTGACCATTGGCGTCGAGAACCGATTGGTCGAGGAGGGTAGATCATCCTCCGGCGGCGAGTTCGTCGTTATTTCCGTGAGCGATACCGGAATCGGTATGCCGCCTGATGTGATCGAAAAAGTCTTCGAGCCGTTCTTCACCACGAAGGAAAGCGGCAAAGGCACCGGACTCGGCCTCAGCATGGTCTATGGCTTCGTTCAGCAATGCCACGGATATGTGGAAGTCGAGAGCGAGCCGAACGCAGGAACGACCATCCGCATCTTCCTGCCTCGTTCGCATGAAGCCCCGGAAAACGTGACAAACAATCAGACATCCGTCGCTCACCCCTTCGGCGATGGACGGACGGTTCTGGTTGTCGAGGATAACCCCGCCGTGCGGCAGGTCGCGCGTTCGACGCTCCATTCTCTCGGATTCGAGGTTCTGGAAGCAGAGAATGGCGATGAGGCGGCGCGCCTTGTGAAGGCGGGGAAGGATATCGACATCGTCCTTTCCGACGTCCGGATGCCAGGTGAATTGAGCGGCATCGATCTCGCCCGTCTCATTCAGCGCGAAAGGCCGGAGATGCAGGTCCTTCTGACGACCGGTTATTTCGATGGCGAAGAGGAGCTGGAAGGGCTCAATCTTCTCTACAAGCCCTATCGCGCGACCGACCTTGCCGAGAAGATCCAGTCATTGGTGGAGCAGCGGCCAAGCATCGATTTCGAGGATACGTCGAAGCGACCGAAGGTTGCAGTAGCCTAGAGCATTTTTCGGCGAAGTGGATCCGGTTCACTGTCAAAAAATGCGGCAAAGCAAAGAGGAGAGCTGATTCCACGCAAGTGGAAACGGTTCTAGCGCTTAAACCGGCGATCGGGAGGTCCGATCTCGATCGCTTTCATCACTCAACTTTATGGGTTGCCCAAGGGATCACGCTTCGGCGGTGAGCGTGTCTCGGTCGCCGCACCATGCTGTGTAAAAATCGCCTGTACGGTCCAGGACGAAAACTGTCGGGCTCGCCGCGGCCGACCAACAAGCCGATTCAACGGCAAATTTCAGAGCTTTTGCACGAAAATAGAATGAGCCGAGGTCGCGGCCGAATTGAGAGACAGTCCAACGATTATGCTTAAATGCGACGCAATACGCTCCGTGGGGCATCAAATGCACCTCCCAAGTAGCCTTTCTGACAGATTGCAGGTGCCGTTGCTAACCATCTTGAGATGCGTTGGCAACAACGAATGACGATTTTTACCGCCAAATCTTAAAGAGGCGTTTCGGCATCGAAAATGAGTCTGTCAAAGGCGTGAGAAGTCACGCGGAGCGGGTCGCCGGTCGTCGCCGCTCTGCTAAAGAATTCGCCCCGGATTCAGAATGCCCGCCGGATCCAACGCATGCTTCATCGTTGCCATGAGGGCGAGTTCCGGCTCCGTCCGGCTCATCGGGAGATAGGGCCGCTTGATCCGGCCGATCCCATGCTCGGCGGAGATGGAGCCGCCCAGCCCCGATACCAAGCCGTAGACGAGGGATTGAACGCCCTTTTTGGTAGCATCGCTCATATCGCGGATGGCGACATTGATATGGATGTTACTGTCGGCCACGTGTCCATAGATGACATAAACGGCATCGGGCCATTGCTTAGGCATTTCCTGGCGCAGATGGGCGACGGCGTCCGTCATGCGATCGAGCGGCACGCTCACATCGAAGCGGATCTCCTCCGGCAGGAAGCGGCCGTATTCATAAGGCGTTTCGCGGTAGGCCCAGAACCGGTTCCTGTCAGCCCGCGATTGGGCGATGACAGCATCCTTGATCAGACCCTGTTCAAAAAACTCGCTCAGAAGTGCGGAGAACGCTTCGGTTCCCTCCGGGTCCTCGCCCATATCCGCCTCGATCAGAAGCGTCACGTCGTGCTCGTCCTTGAAGGCGGGCGGAAGGCCGCAGATCTGCGTCGCGACCGTCATGAACTCGCGCCACATCGCCTCGAAGACGAGTAGCCTTCCCGGATGCTTCCGCTGGAACTGACGCAGGACGACGAGAGCATCCTCGAAGCTAGCGACGGCGCAAAGAGCCGTCTGAAGGCCGAGAGGTTTGGGGTGCAGACCGAGAACCACCCGGGTGATGACGCCGAGCGTTCCCTCGCTGCCGATGAAGAGCTGCGTCCAGTCATAACCGGCATTGTTCTTCAGCATCTTGTTGAGCGAGCGGACCACGGTGCCGTCTGCGAGAACCACCTCGAGGCCAAGGGTGTTGCGGCGCGCCATGCCATAGCGCAGAACTTGGTTGCCTCCGGCATTTGTGGCAATGTTTCCGCCGATCGTGCACGTGCCCCGCGCACCGAGATCGATCCCGCACAGAAACCCCGCCTCGTCGGCCGCCTGCTGGATCACCGCGAGCGGTGTGCCGGCAAGCGCCGTGAGTGTTGCACTCGCGGAATCGATCTCCTCGATTCCGCTCATGCGTTCGAGCGAGAGTGCGACTTCTCCCGCCTGCGGATGGGCACCGCCGGACAGGCCGGTCAGCCCTCCTTGCGTCACGACGCTCTGGCGATGGGCATGGCAAATTCTCAAAGCGGTCGAAACATCGTCGGTGGTTTGCGGGAGAACGAGCGCAAGAGGTGCTGCGGGGGCGAGCCCGCTGGCGTCGGCATGGTTGCGAACCGGAATATCTGGCCCGAGCCGTATCTGGGTGCCCAAGGCCGCTACGAGTTCATCGATCACTATGGTCATGATTGTCACACGTTCTCTAGAGCTGCTTCCACTGGCGTGGAATCAGCTCTCCTCTTTGCTTTGCCGCATTTTTTGACGGCGAACCGGATCCACTTCGCCAAAAAATGCTCTAGGCTATCTCGGTCACCTTCACGATGGCATCGGGCCGCTTCCAGAGATCGGGCAGAAGCTCAAGCCCGAGGCCCGGTTTCATGTTCACCGTGACTTCGCCTTTCGTGATGACAGGGAGTTCGGTGACGAGTTCGGTGTACCATCCGGTATAGAAGGCTCGCACGCTCTCCTGAATCAGGGCATTCCGTGCATGGAGCGAGAAGTGGCAGGATGCGGCATAGACGATCGGCCCGGTGCAGTCATGGGGCGCCACCGGAACATGCCAGGCCTCGGCGAGGGCCGCGATCTTGCGCGCCTCCGTCAGGCCGCCGCACCACGACAGATCGAGCATCGCGACACCCGCGACGCCGGTTTCGAGATATTCGCGAAAAGCATGGGTATAGGACAGCGTTTCCGATGCGCAGACCCAGGCTTTCGAGTGCTGCGCGTAGTCCTTGAGGTCGCCAACATTGTCGAGACGGAACGGATCCTCGTGCCAGTAGGTGTTGTAATCGGCAAGAACGGCTGCGAGCTTCTTGGCCATCGGTAGGCTCCATAGGGAATGGAACTCGACCATGATGTCCATCTTGTCGCCGACCGCCTTGCGGATCTTCGCGAAAGGCTCCAGCGCGGTCCTAAGCTCGTCCGGTGAAATGTCGTATCCCTGGCTGCGCTCCGCCGCGACGTCGAAAGGCCAGATCTTCATGCCCGTGATGCCCTGCTCCAGAAGGGAATGGGCGAGCTCGTCGGCACGGTGCAGGAAAGCGTCCAGATCCTCATAGGCTCCTTCGGCTTCGCCGACGCCCCAATTGGCGACTTTCTGGGCGCGGCTGTCGCGGATGTATCGATAACCTGCGCAGGTGTTGTAGACCCGAATCCTGTCGCGCGAGCGGCCGCCGAGCATGTCGCAGACCGGCTTGCCGTGGGCTTTGCCGAATAGATCCCACAGAGCGATGTCGATGGCGGAATTGCCGCGAGTCTCGACGCCGGCCGAGCGCCAGCCGAGATAGTTCTGGAGATCGCGGTTGATGCCTTCGATCTGAAGCGGATCGCGGCCGATCAGTTTGGCCGCGACCGTCTCATGGAGATAAGCCTCGACCGCGGCTGCGCCCATGAAGGTTTCGCCGAGACCGTGAATCCCTTCATCCGTGTGGAGACGCACCCAGATGATATTTGCAAATTCCTGGAGGCGGATCGTTTCTATGGCCGTGATCTTCATGGGATCCTCTTCGCTATGGGGCCACCTGGAAATGAAGGCCGGAATGCAGGGCCAAACTTGAATCGCCGACGCTGCACCTCCCATCATATCCACGGAAATCAGCCGCGCGAGCAGTATTCAAAAGTTGAATATAACAAAGTAACAATTGCACCCGATCCCTTGTGATCCGCCGGGGATCCCGTCGGTGCAAGGGTTGCGCTCGCCCGCGCGCTCGATTGACACTCCCCGAAACAGAGCCTTAGATCGCATAGCTTCGTCGTTCCAAGGACTTGAAGAGTCCGCGAACGCGAACAGAATCAGAGAGCGTCCACGAGGGCGCCCAAAACAGGGAGCGCCCGTGAGCAGGATAATATCCTTCTTCTTCCGCGGTCTGGAGGGGCTTCTGGTCCTCCTCCTTGCTGCCATGGTCGTCATGGTCTTCGGCAATGTCGTGCTGCGTTACCTGTTCGATACCGGAATCGACGTCTCGGAGGAGCTCTCCCGCTTCTTCTTCGTCTGGCTGACCTTCATCGGTGCGGTCGTGGTTGGCCGCGAGAACGCCCATCTGGGCGTCGAGACGCTTGTTGCCCGTCTCGGCGACGGAGGGCGGAAGGTCTGCATGGTCCTGTCCGATCTGTTCATCATCGGGTGCTGCGCCGTGTTCTTCTGGGGAACGTGGCAGCAGGCCGAGATCAACGCGACGAACTATGCTCCGATCACCGAAATCTCGATGCTCTGGGTCTATGGCGTCGGATTTTTCACCAGCATCGGCCTGGGGCTCATGGCGGCTTTGCGGATTCTGCGGGTGGTGAGCGGACGTATCAGCGAGCATGAGCTTAAGGCTTTTGCCGGAGATTATACGGGCGATGAAGCTCATGCTTTGAGGGAGCGACTTGAATGACGATCGTCGTCTTCCTCGCCTCGCTGCTCGGCGCCATGGCGCTCGGAATGCCGATTGCCTTCGCTCTGATCGTCTGTGCTCTGGCACTCATGCTCTGGCTCGGCAATTTCGACAGTCAGATCGTCGCCCAGAACATGATCATCGGCGCCGATAACTTTCAGCTTCTGGCGGTCCCCTTCTTCCTGCTTGCCGGCGAGCTGATGAATGTCGGCGGCCTGTCGAAGCGCATCGTCAATTTCGCGCTGGCGTGCCTGGGGCATATTCATGGCGGCTTGGGCTATGTGGCCATCGTTGCTGCACTCATCCTCGCTGCCCTGTCCGGTTCCGCAGCAGCGGATACGGCTGCTCTCGCCGCTATTCTCATTCCGATGATGCGCAATGCGGGCTACGATATTCCGCGTTCCGCGGGTCTCATCGCAGCCGGCGGCATCATCGCCCCAGTCATCCCGCCCTCGATCGGCTTCATCGTCTTCGGTGTTGCGGCCAATGTCTCGATCTCGCAGCTTTTCCTGGCTGGCGTTGCGCCGGGACTGATGATGGGGCTTTCGCTCGTCGTCGCCTGGGCCATCGTCAGCCGGAGGGACAAGATGAAGACGGCGCCGCGCGCCAGCATGCGCGAGCGTGGCAAAGCCTTCGTCGATGGGTTTTACGCCCTGCTCATGCCCGTCATGATCCTCGGCGGCATCAAATGGGGAATCGTGACGCCGACCGAGGCGGCGGTGCTCGCGGCCGTCTATGCGCTCATCATCGGCATGTTCGTTTATCGCGAGCTGAAGCCGTCGATGCTCTATGGCGTTTTCCTCACGGCGGCCAAGACGACTGCCGTGGTGATGTTTCTCGTCGCGGCCGCCCTCGTGTCCGCCTGGCTTATCACGCAGGCCAATATTCCGGGCGAGATCAGCGGATTGATCGAGCCTTTGATGGGCAACAAGACCCTGCTCATGTTCGCCCTGATGTTCCTGGTCGTCATCGTCGGAACGGCCCTCGACTTCTCGCCGACCGTTCTGATCCTGACGCCGGTTCTCATGCCGATCGTCAAGCAGGCCGGAATCGATCCGGTTTATTTCGGCGTGCTGTTCATCATCAACAATGCCATCGGCCTGATCACGCCTCCGGTCGGGATCGTTCTCAACGTGGTGAGCGGCGTCGCCCGCGTGCCCATGGGCGCCGTCATCCGCGGCGTGAATCCGTTCCTGATCGCCCAGCTGATCGTGCTTGTCATACTCATCATCTTCCCCGATCTGGTTATGGTTCCCTTCTCCTGGTTGAGAGGGCGATAAGCAGGAAAAACGAAAAGAGAGGAAACGACCATGAAAGCCTTCAAATTCGTTCTCGTAGCCGGCGTCGCAGCAAGCGTGCTTGCCGCAGTTCCAGCCTACGCGCAGTTCACCGAGCGCAATATCCGCATATCCAACGGCGTGAACGAGGATCACCCCAATGGAAAGGGCGTCGAAAAGTTCAAGGCATGCCTCACCGACAAATCCGGCGGCAAGCTGAAGGTGCAGGGCTTCTGGGGCAATGCCCTTGGCGGTGACCTTCAGGCCACTCAGGCGCTGCGCTCCGGCACGCAGGAAATGGTTGTCACCTCAAGCTCACCGCTCATCGGGATCCTGCCGGATCTCGGCGTCTTCGATCTGCCTTTCCTTTTCGCCAACGAGAAGGAGGCTGATACGGTCCTCGACGGCAGCTTCGGCAAATATGTTGACGGCAAGCTTGAAACGGTCGGGCTCGTCAACCTAGCCTATTGGGAGAACGGCTTCCGCAATCTCACCAATTCGCGCCGGCCGGTCGAGAAGTGGGAAGATTTCAAAGGCCTGAAGGTCCGCGTGATGCAGAACAACGTGTTCCTCGACACGTTCAAGAACATGGGCGCCAATGCCGTGCCCATGGCGTTCGGCGAGGTGTTCACGGCGCTCGAGACCAAGGCCATCGATGGTCAGGAGAACCCCTTCGTGACCATCGACACCTCCAAGTTCTACGAGGTTCAGAAATATCTCTCGGTGACCCGGCATGCCTACACGCCATTCCTCGTCCTCTATTCGAAAAAGCTGTGGGACGGGCTGTCGAAGGATGAACAGGCGGCGCTCCGGGATTGTGCCGTCACCGCTCGCGATGAGCAGCGCAAAGTATCGCGCGAGCTGTCTCAAGCCTCGCTCAACAAGATCAAGGGCGAGGGAACCGTGGTCAACGAGTTGAATGCCCAGGAAGCCAATCGGATGCGCGACCAGTCCAAGGCGGTTTGGGAGAAGCATGCGGCCACGATCGGGCCCGAGACGGTGAAGATGATGCAGGGGGAACTCGACAAGATCCGCCAGAAGTAAAGTGCCGAGCCCTGCGCCGTTCGAGCTATCCTTGAACGGCGCAGGGCCGATTTGTTTTGCCCATTGCAGAAATTGAAACCGAGAGAACCTCGATCGATGCAGATTCTCATTCTCGGAGCGGCCGGCATGGTCGGTCGCAAGCTGACCGAACGTCTGGTGAAGGACGGAAAACTGGGCGAGAAGGCGATCGCCCGCCTCGTTCTGCACGACGTCGTCGAGCCTCAGCGCCCCGATGTGTCCTTCCCCGTCGCGACGCTGACATCCGACTTTTCCAACCCGGGAGAGGCGGAGAAACTGGTTGCGGGCCGCCCGGATGTCATCTTCCACCTCGCAGCGATCGTCTCGGGCGAGGCCGAGGCCGATCTCGAGAAGGGATATCGGATCAATCTCGACGGGACGCGGTATCTCTTCGATGCCATTCGCGCCGTGGGTGGGGGCTATAGGCCGCGTGTGGTGTTTACCTCATCCATCGCCGTCTTCGGAGCACCGTTCCCTGACGCCATCGGCGACGAGTTCTTTCTGACGCCGCTGACGAGCTACGGCACTCAGAAGGCCATCGGCGAATTGCTGCTGTCCGATTATTCGCGGCGCGGCTTCTTCGACGGCGTCGGGATCCGCCTTCCCACCATCTGCGTCAGACCGGGCAAGCCCAACAAGGCCGCGTCCGGCTTCTTCTCGAGCATCATTCGCGAGCCGCTGAACGGTCAGGATGTCGTGCTGCCGGTATCCCTCGATGTGCGCCATGCTCATGCTTCGCCGCGCTCGGCCGTGAATTTCCTCATTCATGCGGCGACGATGGATACCAGCCTCATCGGTCCGCGACGCAGCCTCACCATGCCGAGCGTATCGGTCACGGTCGGCGAGCAGATCGATGCGCTGCGGCGCATCGCCGGCGAGCAGGTTGCCGCCCGCATCCGACACGAAATCGATCCGACGATCGTGCGCTTCGTGGAAGGATGGCCGCGCCGCTTCGACGCCCGGCGTGCCGAAAGTCTCGGCTTCCGCGCAGAGAAGAGCTTCGACGACATCATCTCGGTCTATATCGAGGACGAACTGGGCGGTGTTCTGCCCGCCCATTGAATGTCATGGACATCAGCCTTGCGAGCGATCCGGAAAGAATCTTTCCCGGAACTTAGCCCATTTGTGGATCGCCCACAGCATGAAGCGCCCGACGGGCTTCTGCAGGATGGGAATGTCGTAGGCGATCAGGAGGAGCCCGAGGGGAAGCATCCACACCCCTAGGAAAGGCAGGATCGCGAAGACGCCGCCCAGCATCAAGAGAATGCCCACGGGGATTCTGATCCACCTCGCCTGCGGATGGCGGAGATTGCGAAGGACGCGTGCAAATTTCTCCGGCACCTCCTGTTCCAGGTGCCTGAATGCCTGCCTTAGAACGGCTCGGCCGCTAAGCGATGTCATGCTCGCAGACGAATTCGTTGACGACGATGAAGTTCCATTGGGCGACAGATATGACGGAGCCTCTGAACCTCCGATGAACTGTCCGCAAAAGGCTAAAATGCGAGTCGGGACAGGGCGTTGGCAACCGCCTGCGTTCCCTGCTCGTGGATCTGCTTGATCCTGGCCGCTCTATCCCTTTGCTCGAGGCGGTACAGATAGGGGTCGAATTCAAGCGGGAGGGCGGGGTCGCCGAGATAGCGGGGCTTTTCCGAGCGCTCGTAATAATCAGCCCTAAGCATCCGACCGAGATGCTCCTGGACCGAATGTGGCAGGAGCGGTGCGTTACGCCGTGTGGAAACAACGAAGGACCCAGGATCGTCTGCAATGTTATCAAGCATCGATTTCCCCCGCAATAGTGCCTAGGTTAATGCTTGGTTAAGCCGTTTGTTTCCCCGGGTTGCGGACAAAATTGCCGCAGGCGCGGTGAGTACGCCGGTGCAAGCCTCGGCAAAGCCAAACGCCGTAGAACCTCCCCATCGAAGCTATTGGGGAAACGCTGTGCAGACCGATCCATCTCTCGCAGAGCGGCTCAGGTTCATGGGCATCGACGAGATGACGTGCCAGGACCTGCGCTCGATATGGCTGCAGGTATCGCCGGAATTGCCGAAGATCCTCGAGCACTTCTACGAGTATATGCATCGTCAGCCCGCATTGTCGAAGCTGATCGGCACACAGCAATCCCGACTCGTTTCCGCTCAGCTGCAGCATTGGGGACGGCTTTTCAGCGGAAGCTTTGATGCGTCCTATGTCGAAGGCATCCGCCGCATCGGACTCATTCACAACAAGATCGGCCTGGAGCCGCGTTGGTATATCGGAGGCTACGCCTTCATTCTCAACGAGCTGGTACAGGTCCTTTCAAGAAAGCATCGTTTTAGTGGTGTCTCATTGGCGCGCAAGCTGAGTTCGGTCAATCGGGCGGTGATGCTCGATATGGATCTTGCCATCTCGGTGTATCAGGAAGCCTTCGTCGAAGACCGTCAGCGGCGGGGCAAGGCTCTGTCGCATGCCGTCGCGTCCTTTTCCGATGCTGTGCAGGAAAGCCTCCAGATCTCAGGGCAGGCGAGCGATGCCCTGTCGGAGAGTGCGAATGCACTCGATGCGGCGACAGGGAATGCCAGCGGTTTGGCGATCCAGGTCACGACGGCTGCGGAGCGGACGGCATCGAACATGCAATCCGGCGCGGCGGCCACCGAGCAACTCGCAGCATCCGTCCGCGAGATCGGACAGCAGGCGAGCCGTTCGGCGGACGTGGCGCGGCATGCCCTGGAGAGTTCGCAGCGCACGAAGGTTTCCGTGACAGGGCTCGCGGAGCAGGCGAGGCAGATCGGCGATGTGGTCGACCTGATCGAACGGATTGCGGCGCAGACGAATCTGCTTGCTCTGAATGCAACCATCGAAGCGGCCCGCGCCGGCGAGATGGGCAAGGGCTTCGCCGTCGTCGCGCAGGAGGTCAAGACCCTGGCCAATCAGACTGCCAAAGCGACGACGGAAATCGGTTCGCGCATCGGGGCGATTCAAGAGGCAACCGAGCAGAGCGTGGCCGACATGGACGGCATCGGCCGGATCATGGAGGAGTTGAGCACCATTGCCACCGCAATTGCTGCGGCTGTCGAGGAGCAGGCTGCGGTTACATCCGAGATTGCGGTCAGCGTCCATCAGACGACCGACCACACCCATTCGGTCGTGCGCAGCATCGAGGCTCTGACGGGCTCGACAGCCTCAGCTGCTGCGGCGGCGCAGCACGTATCCGATGCCAGGCAGACTCTGGATCATCAGCTCCGACGCCTGAAGCTGGACATCGACTCATTTCTCGCCACCGCGCGAGCGGCATAAGCCGGGCAGCAGCACCGCAGCGTGCAAAGATTCATCCTGCCGTCGGGTCATTCCGCAGCGACAGATTTGCCGCCGATCCGTGTCTTTTTTGATACAGACACAACCCCGCAAATCAGACACCTTGTTCAAGGCGGGATCGAAAGGGCTTTCGATCCGGAAAGCAGGGCCGTGAGGCTTCGCTGCTGCGGGGGCGCAGGTGGAACAGGCAGATCAGGATATCGAGCACATCGCTCGCGCGTTTTTTGTTGCCTGGCACCAGGACGCCTCCTGGGAGGCTGCATCGAGGATCCTCAAGCACGAGTTTCGCCTTTATGCCCGGCAGGCTATCGGCATGATCGAGAAGAGCCAGGAACGTGCTTGGGCCGTGCCCCGTGAAGTACTGCCTTACCAGGCGTTTGAAGCTGCCTGAGCTACGCTGGCATTTCGCGTCGGTACTCTCTCAAGTTTGAACCTTGGGAGTTCTCCCGCCCTGTACTGCTCGGCTATGAGCTGGCTCACGGCTTTTTGTGCGTTGCGGCTGGAGGGCCGGTTGAAGGCTCCGCTTTTCCTGCCATCTTGAGGGGGTAAGGTCTCTCGCCAGAGGGCCTGAGGAGCTTTTCATGCAATCGCCCGAAGAATGGGAAATCCCTCCTGAGTATCAGCCCGATCCGCGAACGCTTGGCTACGATCTCAAGAATGCCCTGGCTGCCGTCGTTTCCTTGAGGGCAACGGTTCCCGATGACGCGTTCACCGCCGAGACGCTTGGGACCGAGCGGGCGGGGCAGGGCGTCGCCATCCGGGATGACGGGCTCGTCGTCACCATCGGGTATCTGATCGCGGAGGCGGAGGAGGTCTGGCTCACCACGAACAAGGGCCGGGTCGTACAGGCGCATGTGCTCGCTTATGATTATGAGAGCGGCTTCGGATTGGTGCAGTCGCTCGAGCCGCTGGGCGTGCCGGTTCTCGCTCTGGGCGATTCCCGTCGCCTGTCCCCCGGCGATCAGGTCGTGATGGGCGGCAGCGGAGGGCAGCGCCATTCGCTCGCGGCGCAGGTCGTCGCCTGTCAGGAATTTGCCGGCTATTGGGAGTACCTGATCGATTCAGCGGTGTTCACCGCGCCTGCCCATCCCAATTGGGGCGGGACAGCCTTGATCGGCCCGCGCGGCGATCTGGTCGGAATCGGATCGTTGCAGCTTCAGCATCAGGCTTCCGGCGGTGCGGTGGTTCCGCTCAACATGAGCGTGCCGATCGATCTCCTGAAGCCGATCCTGGACGATCTTCTGACCCGCGGACAGGTGAAGCGGAAGCCGAGGCCGTGGCTGGGATTCTATGTTGCCGAGGCGGAGGACGATCAGATCACGATCATCGGGCTGGCAGGCGACGCGCCGGCGCAGCGTGCGGGCCTGAGGGCCGGCGACCAGATCCATGCGGTTGCAGGACAGGGCGTGACGTCCCTTGCCGAGTTCTATCGGGCGATCTGGGCGCTCGGACCGGCGGGCGTCGACGTGCCGCTGACCCTCGAGCGCGAGGGCGACAGGTTCGACGTCACCATCAGATCCGCCGATCGCGGCCGCTTCATGAAGCCGCCACGCCTGCAATAATTTGGCGCTGGCAGAAACGGCAGCTAGGACCAACGGAGACAAGCATATGAGCCTCACCGTCACACTGCCGAAAGGCGTTGCCGTTTCCGCGCTCGGGCAGGGGACCTGGCAGATGGCGGAGAGCGCCGCTCGTCGGGCACAGGAAATCGAAGCCCTGCGCCTCGGTGTCGAACTCGGCATGAGCCTCATCGATACCGCGGAGATGTATGGCGAGGGAGCGGCAGAAGAACTTGTCGCCGAGGCTCTTGCAGGACAGCGCGAACATCTTTTCCTCGTGAGCAAGGTATACCCTCACAATGCGAGCCGGCGTGGCGTCGTCGAGGCCTGCGAGCGCAGCCTGAAGCGTCTGAAGACGGACAGGCTCGACCTCTATCTGCTGCACTGGCGTGGAAGCGTGCCGCTGGAGGAAACGGTGGCCGGCTTCGAGCATCTGCGCCGCGCCGGCAAGATCCGCCATTGGGGCGTCAGCAATTTCGATACGGACGACATGGAGGAGCTGTTTGAGACCCCGGATGGGCAAAACTGCGCGACCAATCAGGTGCTCTACAACCTGACGCGACGGGGCCCGGAATTCGATCTGATTCCTTGGATGACGGAGCGCGGCATGCCGCTGATGGCCTACTCTCCGATCGAGCGAGGCAGGATACCGCACGGAGGCGCGCTGCAGGGCGTTGCGAAGAAGCACGATGCGAGCATATTTCAGATCGCCCTGGCCTGGCTTCTGCAGATGCCAGGTGTCATCGCGATTCCGAAGGCGGCCGCCGCCGATCATGTGCGAGACAACCAACGCGCGCTTGAGATCCGGCTCGATCCGGAGGATCTTGCCGCTATCGAAGCAGAGTTTCCGCCGCCGCGGCGCAAGCGTCCGCTGGAGATGATCTGACCGGCGAAAACGCAGGAATTGATGAGTCCTATGCCATTCTCAAAAGCCGATGCCCTCACTGTTGCGGAGATTCTCAGGAGCGCCGCGAAGACCGAGATCCTGCCGCGGTTCCGCAATCTCTCGGCCGGCGCCATCCGCACGAAGACCTCCCAGCTCGATCTCGTCACCGATGCGGACGAGGCGGCCGAACGGATGATCGAGGCGGAGCTGCTGAAGGCGTTTCCGGGAGCGCGCGTGATCGGCGAGGAAGGCGTCAGCCGGGATGCGCGCCTGCTAGACGGGCTCGACGAGGCCGATCTCGCCTTCATTCTCGATCCCGTCGACGGCACGATGAATTTCGCGTGCGGCCTGCCGCTGTTCGGCGTCATGGCAGCGGCCGTCATGAAGGGCGAGATCGTCGGCGGGATCATCCTCGATCCGATTTCCGACGATTGGGCCATTGCCGTGCGCGGCGAGGGCGCCTGGATCCAGCGCCTCGACGGGAGCACGATCCCGCTTCGAGTCGCGCCTGCCGTGCCGTTGGCGGAGATGACAGGCAACGTCTCCTGGCGCTATCTGCCGAAGGAGCTTCGGCCCGTCGTTACCGGAAACCTGCCACAGGTCGCCATGGCAGCGGATCTGCGCTGCTCGGCGCATACTTATCGCCAGACCGCGGGCGGACATCTGCACTTCTCGTTCTCGTCGAGCGTGATGCCGTGGGACCACGCTGCGGGATGGCTGATCCACCGCGAGGCTGGCGGTTACACGGCGCATTTCGACGGCTCGCCCTATCGCCCCGTCAATCGCGGCGGCGGTCTCATCAGTGCGCCGGACGAGGAGAGCTGGCAGGCCTTGCGCAACGCGCTGCTGCCGCCTCAGGCCTGATCCCTCTTGAGATAATTGTAGACGGTCGCGCGACCCAAACCGAGGATGCGCGAGATATAGGCGGCCGCGTTGCGCCCACCGAAAGCGCCGTCGCCCGCAAGATCCGTCACGAGCTGCTGTTTCTGAGCCCGGCTCATCTCGGCGATGGTGAGGCGGCGTTCGCGCGTCCAGCTCTGGATGTATTCGTTGATGCGCTCGTGCCAGTCCTCCTTGAACAGCGAGGCGGGCTTTTCCGGCGATTGCGGCACGGCCACGAGCGCGGTCAGGGTCTGCATGACGGCGTGGAAATGCGAGACGTCCACGTTGATGCATAGAACGCCGATGGCCTTCTCGCCTGAGCGCAGGACGGCACTGACCGACTTGATGCGCCGCCCGTCCCAGTTCACCTTCTCGTAGGGGCCGATGATGATGTCGGTCGGCTTGAAATCGATCTCGTGCAGCAGCGATGGCTCGCCGAGTTCCCGTTTCGAGAAGGGATTGGAGAGATGAACCACGGTCTCGGTGGACAGATCGTGGAGCACCACCTCCGCATAGGGCTGGAAGAGGAGGGTGATGGCATCGCAGACAGGCGCATAGCCTGCGAGATCCGGGGGGAGGCTCGTCTTCACATCCAGTTTGCGGGCGCGGCTCATGCGAGCTTGGCGCGGACGAAGGCCGCAAGCCGCTCCAGCCCCGCTTCGAGATGATGAGCGGGCGCGCCGATGCCGATGCGGATGTAGTTGTCCATGCCGTAGACATCGCCAGGCAGAAGCATGATCCCGCGCTCTTCGCGCAGGCGATGCACAAGCTCGGTCGAGTTTATCGGCATCGCGTAGCGGATGAAGGCCATGCCGCCGGCTTTGGGCGGCACGAAGGAAAACAGGTCGCCGTTGGCATGGATCCAGCGCTGCAGCAGAGCGAGGTTCTCGCGCAGAATGCGCTTGCTGCGCGAGAGGATCTCCTGTCGCTTGGCGGGCTGCACGGCAATCTCCGCCACGAACTCGCTGACGGCTCCCGTGGTGATCGAGGTGTAGTCCTTGCGCTGCCAGGAGGCATAGATCTCCTGGGTTGGGCCGACGAGCCAGCCGATGCGCAGACCCGGAAGCGCCATCGCCTTCGAAAGGCCGTTGGTGACGATGGCCTTCTCGTAGAGGTCGGCGAAGCTCGGAGGCTCGTCCTGATCGAGCTCTGCTCCCTTGTAGACCTCATCCGCATGGACATAGATCCCGTGCTCGCGCGCGATCGCGACGAGGCCGTCCATGGTCTTGTGCGGCAGCACGCTGCCGGTCGGATTGTTGGGATTGCAGATCGTCATCATCTTCGTGCGGGGGGAAACGGCCTTGCGCACGTCGTCGAGATCTGGAATCCAGCCGAGCTCCTCGCGCAGCAGGATCTCCTTCACCGTCACGCCGATGGCGCGCGCCCAGCCCCAGATCTGCAGGTAGTTCGGTACGAACACCACGAGTTCGTCGCCCGGCTCCAGCAACGACATGACGAGCAGGAAATTCGCCTCCGCCGATCCGTTGGTGACGATCACATGATCGGGATTGCGGTTCGGGTGAAGATTGGCGATGGCTTGCCGCAGCTCCACGCGACCATTCGTCCAGCCATAGCCCAGCTCCACATCGAGCAGCTGGCTCTGTTGTTCGGGGGTGAGAAGCTCGCGCAGGGAATAGGGATGCACGCCGCTGTCGGAGAGATTGTACTCGACGGTGTTCTCGTAGAGCGACTGGATGCGCTCGAGCGTGAATTCTTCGATCTTCATGACATCCCCGCAGGACAAGCATTCTTGCGGACATCGTCTAGCATCGGAAATTTAGACTTCAAAGTCCAAAATGGACTTGACGGTTTAATTTGTCTCCTGCCATGGTCTGTGCCGCGTCCGAGGATCGGAACGGCCGATCAGGGCTGCCATCCTCGTCGCGTCGCTTGTCCGAAGAGGAGCACTGGGTTGCAGTTCGATACTTTCCTCATGGAGCGAAATCAGACGCTGTTCGAGAACGGCGTCGAGATCAATCTCACCGAGAGCGGCATTCATCCCTGCACCATCGAGGAAATCCTGCCGGCACAGGAAGCGGAGGCGCTGCTGCGCCTGCCGCTCGGCTATGGCTGGACGGATGGCAGGCCTGATCTCAGGTCGGCGATTGCCTCCTGGTATCCCGGAGCCTCCGCCACCAACGTGCTGGTGACGAACGGTTCCTCGGAGGCGACGATGATCACGCTGATGGCGATGATCGATCCTGGCGACAAGGTGCTCTTCGCCGTTCCGAATTTCATGCAGGTCGACGGCCTGGGTCGTGCTTTGGGGATGGACGTCCGGCGGCTGCCGCTGCTGGCCGACCGCGGATGGCAGGTCGATCCGGAAGCCCTGAAGACCGCGACCAAGGATGGCGTGAAGCTGATTGCCGTCACCAATCCAGGCAATCCCACCGGCGCCGTGCTGGCGCAGCGAAGCCGTGAAGCGCTGCTTGACGCGGCAAGAGAAACGGGGGCTTGGCTTCTCGTGGACGAGATCTATCGCGGTGGCGAGATCGACGGGGCCGAGACGGAGACTTTTTACGGCGCCTATGAGCGCGTCATCGTCACCAGCAGCCTGTCGAAGTCCTTCGCCTGCCCGGGCCTGCGCCTCGGCTGGATCGTCGGGCCGCAGGAGGTGGTCGAGGAGGCGGCGAAGCGCCAGGATTACACCACCATCGGCAGCGGAATCCTGAGCCAGATCCTGGGCGCCTCCGTCATGGAGCCGACGAACCGCGAGCGGATCCTGGCACGGGGACGGGCGCTTTTGCGCGAGAACGCGGATCTTGTCGAGAGATGGGTCACGAAGCGCAATCGCTGGTCCTGGCAGCGTCCCGCTGCCGGCGGCATGGCCTTCCTGCATTACGACTTCGCGATGCCGTCGGAAGAACTGTCGAACGAGCTGCGCGAGGAGCAAAGCGTGTTCGTGGTTGCCGGAAGCTGGTTCGGCATCGAGAACCACATCCGCATCGGCATCGGCGTGCAGACCGAGCATCTTGAGGAAGGACTAGCCCGGCTCGACAAATTCCTTACCCGCCGCGGCCTTGCCTGACGAGCGAAGGCGATGATCCCGAACGATCACTTCCTCCGAGCCTTGGATGATCTGCGTCATCTGGTCAGCCTGCCGTCGGTCAGCGCCCGGGGAGACAACCTCGTCGAATGCGCGCAAGTCGTGCGCGATCTGCTCGACGAGGCCGGCTTTCAAACGGAATTGTGCGGCGGAGAGATTGGTCCCTATGTCGTGGGAGAGACAGGCGCCGGTCCACTGACGGTGATGATCTACAATCATTACGATGTGCAGCCCGAGGATCCCATCGCACTTTGGCAGAGCCCGCCCTTCGAGCTCACCGAGCGGGAAGGGCGATGGTACGGACGTGGCGTTGCCGACGACAAGGGTGAGTTCATCAGCCGCCTCGCAGGCTGGCGTCTGTTCCGGGAGCGGCATCCAGGGCCCCTGCCGTTCAGGCTGATCTGGCTGGTGGACGGCGAGGAGGAGATCGGCAGCCCATCGCTCGAAGGCTTTCTCAAGCAGCGCTTTCCGGGCGAGCGGGTCGATGTCTGCTGGTGGGAATACGGCGAGATCGATTCGAGCGGACGCCCCATCATCCTCTGCGGCTTCAAGGGTGTCATGGCCGTGGAACTCCGCTGCAGGACCGCCAAGGCCGATCTGCATTCGAGCCTCGGCGCCGTCTTCGACAATCCCCTCTGGCGCCTTGCTGCTGCCACCGCATCCCTTCGCGACGAAACGGGGCGCGTTCTCATCGATGGGTTCTACGATGCCGTTCGGGCGCCTTCGCCTGCGGAAAGCGATCTCGCATCGGATCCGCCCTTCACCTTCGAGAGCCTCGTCCAAGCGACCGGCGGGCAGCGCGTTCTGCAGGGCGTCGACGGAACGAATTTCTATCAGGTCATGAATTTCGCGCCGTGCATGAACGTCAACGGCTTTTCCGGCGGCTATGCCGGGGAAGGAGCCAAGACGGTGCTTCCCGCATCGGGTTGCGTGAAGATCGATTTCCGCCTTGTACCCGACCAGGATCCGCGGCACGTCGTCCGCCTGCTTCGAGCCCATCTCGACCGTCACGGCTTCCATGACATCGAGCTCATCGTGCACGACGCGAACGTCAAGCCGGTCCGCTCCTCGACGGAGCATTGGTTCATCCAGGATGCCAGGGAGCTTCTGGAGAAGTATTTCGGGCAAGCCGCCATCGTGCAGCCGAGTTCGCCCGCCTCAGGCACGTCGCATCCCTTCGTCGAGCAGCTCGGCGCCAATATCGTCGGCATCGGCCTGACACATCACGGCGCCATGCTTCATTCGCCGAACGAGAACATCATCATCGCGCAGTTCGTCGCAATGACCGAATGCTCGGCTGCGCTCTTCGAAAGGCTTGCGCAGCGGGCGAGCAGACGATTGCATGCGGATGCTCGGCCACAAGAAAATTCGGAGATCGGAGGGACGCCATGAACAGCATCGTTCTTGAATCCGCCGCCCGTTCGGTGCAGGCGCGCCGGCGCATCCGCGGGCATATCTTCGAGACGCCGCTGCTGCCGTCGCGTCAGATTGGACGCGAGGCCGCTTCCTCTCTCTTCTTCAAGGCTGAGAATTTTCAACTCACCGGCTCGTTCAAGATCCGTGGCGCAGCGAGTAAAATGACGTCGCTCGGCATTGAGCGTGGCGTCATCACGGCCTCGTCCGGTAATCACGGCATCGCTTCGGCACAGGCTGCCTCCTCCATCGGCCAGGCCCTGACTGTCGTTCTCCCCGAGACGGTGGCTCAGGCGAAGCTCCAAAAAATCCGCTCGTATAATGTCGACGTGATCCTGCACGGAGCCGAGAGCGGACTCGCCGAGCTTCACGCGCAGCATCAGGCGGCCGCGCGTGGTCTCGTCTACGTGTCTCCCTACAACGATCCCGAGGTCGCCGCCGGGCAGGGGACCATCGGGCTGGAGCTGCTCGAACAGGCAGAGGCCATCGACAACGTCTTCATCGCCATGGGTGGCGGCGGTCTGATCGGCGGCATCGGGTCCGTGCTGAAGAGCTTCAGTCCGAGAACGCAGGTCTTCGGCATCGCCGCGCAGAACTCGGCCGCTCTCGCCGCCTCCATTGCCGCAGGACGCGTCGTCGAGACCGAGCATCTCGACACGCTCGCGGATGGAGTTGCTGGCGGCATGGATGAGGACAGCATGACGCTGCCGCTTGCCATCGCCGTCGTCGACGAGGTCGTCACGTGCTCGGAAGCAGAGATCGCGCATGCTCTCAGAGAGCTGGCCTTCACGGAGAACCAGATTGTGGAAGGTGCGGCAGCTTTGGCGCTCGCCGGTTTCCTCAAGGTGGCCGAGCGTTGCAAGGGCCAGTCGAATGTCGTCGTGCTCTGCGGTGCCAATTTCGACCGCGACACGATCTTCTCTGTCCTGAACCGATAGCCGCGATCATGCCTGCTGCAACCCCGATCACCATTCTCGAGCTGCCGCAGATCGAGCAACGCCTCGAGGGTCTCGATCTGGTGGGCCTGATGGAGGAGGCCTTCGCTGCCTTCTCGCGGGGTGAGGCGGTGATCCCGTCGCCGGGTGAGCTTCTTCTCAGCGATCCGCCCGGCGAAGTGCACATCAAGTATGGGTACCTGACCGGCGGTGACACCTATGTCGTCAAGATCGCCTCGGGCTTCTGGAACAATCCTGCGCTGAACTTAAGCAGCAGCGACGGCCTCTTGCTGGTGTTCCGAAAGGCGACCGGCGAGCTGATGGCCGTGCTCAACGACCGCGGACGGTTGACGGATCTTCGCACCGCGGCTGCAGGTGCCGTTGCAGCAAAGCATCTCGCGCCGACAAGCGTGGATGCCATCGGCGTGCTCGGAACCGGCATCCAGGCAGAGCTGCAGATTCGTCTGCTTCAATCGGTCCGACCGTGCCGGAACGTGGTTGTCTGGGGCCGCGACCCGGCGCGCGCATCGGCCTATGCGGAGCGGATGCGGAATCAGGATTTTATCGTCGACATCGCGCGCTCGCCGGCGGAGGTGGCGGATCGGTGCCGCCTGATCGTAACGGCGACCGCGAGCGCTGCTCCGCTGTTGCATTGGCGCGACGTCCGGTCCGGCACCCATATCACGGCCATCGGCGCCGACAGCGCGGACAAGCAGGAGCTGGACGAGGCCATCATCCGCAAGGCCGATATCGTGGTCACGGACAGCCGGGTTCAGGCGCGATCACGTGGGGAGTTCGGCCATGCCTATGACAACGATGCTTCGTCCATGAGCAAAGTCGTCGAGATCGGCGAGATCGTTTCAGGAGAAGCAGGAGGGCGTGGCGGAGCGGATCAGATCACCGTCTCGGCCTTCTCAGGGCTCGCAGTTCAGGACATCGCCATGGCAACGGCAATCCTGAAGCGATCATGACGCTAAATCCGCTGCGCCCAAACTCGTCCCATCAGGCTACGCCTTGAGCGGCGAGATCGATGCGTTCGATCAGGGCATCGATCTCCGCCACTTTTCTCAGGCGGTCTTTGCAGCGCCTGTCCATCTGCCAGGATCTGGCGATGCTGAGCGCCAGAATCGGAAGCGCCCAGAGAATGCCGATGGCTTGGAGCAGAACTATGGTCAGGGACCCAATCGACAGGATCCAGACCTCGATGCGTCCGAAACCTTCGGTGAACTCGTTCTGCATCAGCAGTTGCTGACGCTCCATCAGGAGGCGTGTCTTGGCGTGATCGAGCCTGGACCTTTGCGGTGCAGCCGGCAAAGCGCTTCGCAGGGTCTCGAGTCCGCTTTTGATAGTGGTGAGACCCGCCGACCTCTCGGCTGACTCCGGCTCCTGCGCAATCGGCGCGAAGGCTGCGGCGATGCGGCGGTAGAAGACGACGAGGGCAGGCGGCTGATTGTCCTGCTCGGTCGTGAGTTCGCCGGGCTGAAAGCGGTCCGTGATGCGGCTGCGAATCTGCGCAGCGGTGGTCTCGGACCCATTATCCTGATCGCTCCGTTGAAAGGACGCTGCAACGTGAGCGGCGATCGCGCTCTCCAAAGCGGCCTCAGCCCTTTCCGACGACATTCGCAGCTTCCTCCCCCGATGCCCCGTTCGCCGGTCTGCGGGCAAAGGAACGCCATGCGCAAGGCCGAGATACCGAAGGGGCAACCCCGAAGCTGTAGAGAATATGGTTAACAAATGGTTAATGGCACCTGCCGGAACCAACAGACCAGGGGATAAGTCCGGCTTCAGGGCGTCTCGTCGCGCGGTTCATCCTGCAGCATGCCGGCGAGGTCTCGCAGGAACTTGATCGAAGCCGGCGGACGGCCCTCCTGTTCCGCAATCGTGATGATGTGATTCAGGATGTTGGCGATCTCGCCGAGCTTGGCAACCCTGCTGGCCGAGAGCACGTGGAAGAAGGTGGAAAAGGCGACCGCGATGGCCTGGTCGTGTTCTTCCAGCCTGCGGCACTGCTCCTTGAGCGCCTTGATGTCCTTTTCCTGCGCCGAGACGATCTCGACGAGGGTCAGCATCTGTTCGGCCAGGGTGTCCAGCGAGGCGTTCATGTCTGTCGGGCGGTCCAGGTCTTCGATGCTTGGCGGAACGGCGCGGGGGAGGCGGTCGGAGGCCTGATGACCCAAAGCGTGCGCCAGCGAAGGCAGCAGAGATGCAACACGATCGTGCTGCTCCGCCATCCTCTCCGCTCTCGGCACGTCCTCCTCGTCGTGCGCGACATGCGTCTCCTCGGCAACGACCGCGGGCATGCGTGTCGCCCGCGCGAATTTGGAGGCGGCCTGCTGCAGCAGACGACGCAGCTTCACGTGAAGTTCTGCAATCACGTTCCCACTTCCGCTCCCACCAGCATCGGGCCCTCGCGAGAGAGCGGCAGACCGTATCATGCCTGCGGATCGAATGCTTCAGGAAGCTCTTGATGCGGTTAAGAGAATCGATCTGTCATCCACGCGCGTAGAGCAGGCGCGCGCGGATCGTTCCATCGAGCGCGCGGATCTCGCGAAGAGTCTCCCTGCTGTGCTCGGGCGATCCTTCCGCTTCGATCACCACGTATCCGATCTCGCCGTCGGTCTGCAGATGCTGCCCCGTGATGTTGAGGCCGCGCTGCGAGAAGACGTTGTTGAGACGCCCGAGAATGCCGGGCACGTTCCTGTGCACGTGGATGTAGCGCGTGCCGGTGGGCCGTGGCGGAAGCTGCACCTGCGGGAAGTTGACGGCGCCGATCGTGGTGCCGACATCGGAGTAATCGACAAGCTTCTTTGCCACCTCGGCGCCGATGCGCTCCTGGGCTTCTTCCGTCGAGCCGCCGATGTGAGGTGTCAGAATAACGTTGTCGAGGCCCTGCAGCGGCGTGACGAAGGCTTGCTTGTTGGAGGCAGGTTCGACGGGGAAGACGTCCACGGCCGCGCCGCGCAGATGCCCATCCTTCAAGGCCGCAGCGAGCGCCTCCAGGTCGACCACGGTGCCGCGGCTGTTGTTGATGAGATAAGCGCCCTTCTTCATCGCCGCGATCTCGGCCTTGCCGATCATGCCGTGCGTTGCGGGCGTTTCCGGCACGTGCAGGCTGACCACGTCGCTCTCGCGCAAGAGCGCATGCAGGCTGTCGGCCGGTTCCGTATTGCCGTGACGCAGCTTGTCGGTCTGATCGAAGAAGATGACCCTCATGCCCATGGCCTCGGCCAGATACGAGAGCTGCGAACCGATATTGCCGTAGCCGACGATGCCGAGGGTCTTGCCGCGCACCTCATGGCTGTCGACGGCCGCTTTGTCCCATTGTCCCGCATGGGCGCCGGTGGATTTCGGGAAGGTGCGGCGGAGCAACATGACGATCTCGCCGATGACCAGTTCCGCCACGCTCCTCGTGTTCGAGAAGGGAGCGTTGAAGACCGGAATGCCCGCGTGCCGGGCGGCGTCGAGGTCGACCTGGTTCGTGCCGACGCTGAAGCAGCCGACCGCGATCAGCCTGTTCGCCGCATCCAGAACCTTGCCGGTCAGCTGCGTCCGGGAGCGGATGCCGAGCAGGTGGACACCCTGCAGGGCCTCGATCAGCTGAGCCTCGTCGAGAGCGGTTTTGAGATGCGTCAGGTTGGTGTAGCCGGCGCCCCTGATCAGCTCGACAGCGCTGTCGTTCACTCCCTCGAGCAAAAGAACGCGGATCTTGTCTTTCTGAAGAGAGAACATCTCGCTCATGTCAGCTCCATATGCCGTGCGCGAGATGCCATACCCCGCCTAACGCAAGACGAACATCCCTTTTGGCGCATCCTGGCCATGCCCCACGAGATCGGGGCATCTCCCGGGCGGAGGAGGGGCCGTACCCCGAATGATCACTCCCGGCCCGGCGGGACTGGGCTATGATGAGCCAATCCGGCCGCAGCTGCAGCCGGTCAAGGAGGCGGGAGCCGGTGCCGGATGTACGCACGGCTCCCGTTCCTTTTTTGAGCCGCTGGCTCCATAGCTAAACCCAACGCACTGCTCTCGCTCATTGCCGTGCACTTCGCGGTTCGGTTATCTTCGAGGAGGTCTGCTCACGGGTAGACAGCCTCAGGCGCGACAAACCGCCATTCTTTATTCGGCGGAACCTGCCGGGACTATGAA
This sequence comes from Microvirga zambiensis WSM3693, assembly GCF_016735695.1. Classification (GTDB taxonomy): domain Bacteria; phylum Pseudomonadota; class Alphaproteobacteria; order Rhizobiales; family Beijerinckiaceae; genus Microvirga; species Microvirga zambiensis. Next base: position 138,116 of record NZ_JAERQD010000003.1, read on the forward strand.
TATAGTTGCTTCTCGCTTAGTTATGCCCTGGCTGGTCCTGTAGGCCCGCTGCGATGAGTCGATATCGCACGAAGCTGATGGCCCGCTCGAAGGTTCATGCGACGGAAAGTGCATGTTTGCAGAATACAGAGAATTGGTTCGGCGAAAATCTACAGCATCCATGCCAAATCGCATAACTTCGGAAGAGATATTTTCCAAACCGGCCACCGGTAAAGATCGTGGCCTTAGCATTCATTTGGAAAACATCGGTCATGGACTGATCGTTCTCCTTCCAGTGGCGATGGCGGTTGCCAATCGGTCTTCTCCGTTGCTTATCGCCTGCGCTGCGTTGTTTGTGCTTGCCTCGCGCCTTACCTCTGGCGGCATCGACTCCTATCGCCTGGCTTTGAAAGGGGTGCGGACATCCGCCCTCGTTTTCGCCATTTGTGGAATTGTCTATCCACTCGTGACGCTCGCCTGGGCGCTGAAGCCGGCCCTCGGCCTGTTCTCCTGGGGCGAGGCGGTGCTTCCCGCGATTTCGAGCGCCGTCCTAATCATCAGCTGGCGCATCGCACCCCCGCCGCGGTGGATGGTGGGAGCGCTTGCGATAGCGATGCTGACCGCTGCAGGGTTCATCATCGCCGAACTCCAGCTCGGCCTGCCGTTGAGGCATCTCTATGGGGGGCGCCTCGCGACTTTCGTTCACAACAGGCCGGTCGTGACGCTGCTTCTCCTGCTCGGGCCTGTCCTCGTCTTGATCGGGTTCCAAAGGCGGCGGATGCTCTGCTGGTCGTTATTGCTGGCAACCGTGGCCGCCGTCCTGGTTTCCGAAAGCGAGGCGGCAAAACTCGGCCTGGTCGCTGCGGCTGGGACCTATGCGCTCAGCTATGCTCCCTTCGTCTGGGTGAAGCGGCTGCTCGCGGTCTTTCTGCTCGGACTGATCTGGATGCAGCCTTTTTTCGGAAGCACGGTTGACAGGATCGTGCCCGAAAGCGTGATCGAAGCCACCAAGGCGGGGAACTCGCGCGCGCGCATCGAACTCTGGCAGGCCTTCAGCGACGTCTCCCGGCGCTACCCCGTCTTTGGGACAGGTTTTTCATCGTCCCCGCATATGGGCAGTCATCCGGTAGCCGCCGAGATCGACCCGGCTTACCGTAAACTGCTGAGCGTGGGTCATCCCCATAACGGATTTCTGCAAGCCTGGGTCGAGTTGGGGGCAATCGGCGCGCTGTTCCTGACAGGACTCGTCCTTTGGGTGCTGAAATGCCTGTCGGATGCCCCAACCGATATCCGCCGCATTGGGCTGGTGACGCTGATGACGAGCAGTGCGATCGCGCTTGTCAGCCATGGCGCCTGGCAGGGCTGGTGGATCGCGGCTGTCTCCCTTGCCGCCGCATTGCTGACCCTCCGCCCGATCCGTTCTTCGCCTGTGGAATGACTGCAGCCGGCGGGCGCTTTTGAGCCCACCGCCTAAATTGTCAGGCTTGCCGGGATCCAAGCGCCTTGGCTGCGTGTTTGGCTTGCGACCGTATCGGACAGGCTGGCGTGGGCGGTTGCGCTCATGCGAAGGGCCTGAGGAGAAGGGGGCGAATGCCGCGGATTCTGACCTACAACGTCCACCGCTGTCTTGGGACCGACGGTCGGATCTCGCCTGAGCGGATTGCCGACGTGATCGCGGCCTATGAGCCGGATGTGGTCGCGCTTCAGGAACTCGATGTGGGCCGGTTGCGGTCGGGCGGCATCGATCAGGCCCAGGCCATCGCCCAAGCGCTGGGAATGCAGGTGCATTTTCATGCCAGCCTGCGGGTGCTCGAAGAGCAATACGGCAATGCCATCCTGACCCACAGGCCTTCGCAGCTGGTCAAGGCGGAGGCGCTTCCCGGATGGGCGAGGCGGCCGAGCCTCGAGCCGCGCGGGGCGCTCTGGGCCTCCGTCCAGCTCGGGGGCGCGGAGGTACAGGTCATCAACACCCATCTCGGCCTTCGCCGGCACGAGCGTCTGGCCCAGATCGAAACCCTGCTTGGCCCGCACTGGCTCGGCCATCATTCCTGCCGGGAGCCGGTGATCCTGCTAGGGGATTTCAATGCCACGCCACGGGGGCGGGTCTATCGGCGTCTGGCGGCCCAGCTCTGCGATGCGCAGGCGGAGGCGCGGCTGCCGAAGCCCAAGGCGACCTTCCCCTCCCGCCTGCCGATGCTGCGGATCGACCATGTTTTCGTCAGCCGTTCCATCCGCGTGCAGCGGATCGAAACCGTCCGGACGCCCCTCGCCCGGATCGCCTCGGATCATCTGCCGCTCCTGGTGGAGTTCCAGATCGTTCACGGCAAGGGGCAGAAGCCAAGCCTCGCCCATGCACAGGAATAGCTGTTCGCTTCATCCGCCTGAGGGATCGCGGATCCCTTCATCGTGTTGAACTTCATGACACGGAGCAGGTGAGGAGAGCAGATGCGGAACTGGAAATATCTGATCGCTGCGGCGGCCATCGGCCTCGCAGCCTTCCTCCTTTACCGCACCCTCAGCCGCTACAGCCTGGACCAGCTGGTGGAAGCCGTGTCGGCGGTTCCCGTTCCAAGGCTCCTGGGCGCTGCCGCCTTCGCGGCGGCAAGCTATCTCTGCCTGACCTGCTTCGACTATCTCGCTCTGCGCTATGTCGGCAAGCCGTTGCCCTATCCGAAGGCCGCCCTGGCCTCGTTCACCGCCTTGTCTCTCGGTCACAATATCGGGCTGGCGGCACTCAGCAGCGGTGCCGTCCGCTACCGCTTCTACAACCGCTGGGGCCTGAGCACGGGGGAGGTCGCCAAGGTGATCGTCTTCTGCGGCATCACCGTCGGGCTCGGGCTCATGGTGCTCGGGGGAGCAGCTCTTCTGCTGCGCTCCGGCCTTGCGGTCGAGATTACGGGGCTGTCGCTGCCCGTGGTGATCGCTCTGGGCATCGGATGCCTGGCTGTGCCGGCGATCTACCTGATCCTGTCCGCTTTCGTCCGCAAGACGCTACGGATCAGACGCTGGTCTCTCGAAGTGCCGCCGCTCCGGCTGGCTGTCGGGCAGGTGCTGGTAGGCTCGGTCAATTTCGCCTTCGTGGCGGCCTGCCTGCATCAGGCGCTCGCGGCTGTGGCCGAGGTGGCCTATCTCGGCGTCGCTTCGGTCTACGTGATCGCCAACGCAACTGCCTTGGTAAGCCATGTGCCGGGCGGCCTGGGGGTGATCGAGAGCGTGGTCATGTACCTGCTGCCGCAAAAGGACCTGATCGGCCCGCTCCTGGTGTTCAGGTTCGTCTATTTCCTGGTTCCGCTCGGGCTGGGCAGCATCCTGTTCGCCATCACGGAACTCTATTACCGCCGCCGCAATCCGTCTTATACGGAAGGCGCCGGACTTGGGGCGAAGGCCTGAAGATCAGTCGTAACGGCGCCGGAACAGGGACAGGGGCTCGAAGGGCTCCAGCGGGTCGAGTAGCCCGGTACCCAGAGCCGGCACATCCGGCCCGTCATCCGCCATGGCATCGAAGGCGCGCAGGCCCCGCTTGCCCGCATTGAGCCGCTCGACGGCACGGATCAGCGAGCCGTCCTCGTCCGCCAGGGTACGGGTGAACAGGTCGGGATCCACCTCCAGGTGTTCCGCCAGCAGGCGGTCGCGCAGGCGGACAATCGTGCTCTTCATCTCGTCCGTCGTCGCCTCGATGGCGAGATCGCATTCGCTGTCGAGGCCGATGGAGCGGTTGTTCAGGTTGGATGACCCGATGCGAAGAAAGACATCGTCGACGATGACGAGCTTGGAATGGATCAGCACCTGGCATTCCCCGTCCTTGCCGTCGGGGATGACCGGGTAATAGACCCGCAGCCGGTCCTGGTATTCGCACTTTCGTAAACGGCGGATCAGCCGGTCGCGGTTGGTGCCCATCACCAGTTCCTCGGCCCAGCCATGGGATTCATGGGTCTGAATCACCACGATCTCGGGGCCGTCCGGATTGGCGAGGTGCCGCTCCAGCACGTCGCCGACATAAGGCGCGGTCATGTATTGCGCTTCGATGTAGATCGCTTTCTTGGCAGCGGCGAGCGCATCGAGAGTCAGGGCGGCTGCCTCGTGGACGGCGGACTGCTCGCCCCAGGCCGGGAAGGTTCGGGCGATAGCAACCGATGCATTGTGAAAATCCGGCATTAGACCGGAGGGCCAGGGGGCGGCGCTAACGGGTGAAAGCGATACCTCTTCGCCAGTGGCGAATTTCCAGCGGCAATAGCCCACCTCGGCCACCGAGCGCGCGGCTTCGCCGTCGACCGCCATCTGAAGGTCGTGGACCGGTTCGTAGATCGTCCCGTCGTCCTTCACGCGGATCGGGTCGTCGCAGGCGTGGCGATCCGTGTCCCAGCGCTCCACGGTCAGATCCATCCCGCCGACGAAGGCCAGCGCATCGTCGATGCAGACGATCTTCTGGTGGTGGGCAGCATAGAGCGGGTGGTGGGTATCGAGCTTGATGTGAAGCCGCGGATGGTTCTGCCACTCGGCGCCGAAGATGAGAGGGCCCGGCGCTCCTGGGGCATGAACGACGGCCACGCTCCAGACGAGGATCCTGACCTCGAGCTCCGGCCGCTCCTCGACGAGAGAGCGGAGCAGCGGGCCGAGCGGCGGCGAATCCTCGGCGCATTTGTCCGGGCAGAGGCGGATGCTGCCGTCGAAATCCCAGCCGACGATCAGGATTGAGCGTTGAGCATTGCGCAAGGCAGTTTCGAGATGGGCAAAATAGGGTGCGCCATCGATGAGGACTGCCGCCCGGTCCGCTTGGGCCACGCGCCAGCAATTCTGGCCCGGACGCAGAATCGGTCCCTCGGGCAGCCGCATCGGCTGCCGGGTCGCGTCGAGGGCTTGCAGGCTTGTCGTCTCTTCCAGAAGTTGCACGTCAGCCACGATCGTTCACCAGTTCCTTGCCAACTCGGGACTGAAGCCAAGGTTCCCGGATCGGCCGGGTGAGGGCGCCTTCCCGCCGAGAGCGGCGGCGGCTTCGCGGAAGATCCGGCGGGCTGCACAAATCCTGATCGGGATACGTTCGAACTCTGGGCAAACATTTGCGGCCGATTGAGCGGGGAGACGTTGCCAATCGCGAGACGCGCCTAATAATTTACAGCAGTTCGCATCCGGTTAAGGGCATTTTCGTGGTTGGCCGATTAGGCCAGCTCTCGTCGCGCCGCACCCGGTCGGGGTCGGCATCAGGATTGAAGGGCGATGATGGACAAGAAGCTTGAAGAACGAATCCGCGAAAGGGCCTATCAGCTCTGGATGCGCCATGGGAGCATCCACGGCCGTGCGGATGAATATTGGTATCAGGCCGAACGTGAAGTTCTCGGTAAAAGCGACGATGACGACACGCGGCCTGCGCCGATCATCGATCCGGCACCCTTGGGAATGACGAGCGCAACGGATGACGAGGAGCTTGCTCCTCCCGTCGCGCCCAAGACCCGCAAGAAGCGCACGCCAGCCGCAGCACCCGTGGTCTCTGGCGTCGAAGGAACCGAGGCGTCCACGCCGACGCCCAAGCGTCGTCGACCGACGCGCGTGAGCTGAACGAGCCATCGCAACATGAGCCTTCGACCATATGGCCGGAGGCTTCGGGGCAGGAACTCAACTGAAGTCGGAACACGCCAAAGAACCTGCGGCCGATTTCAGCGTCTACATAACGGGGCTGTTGGTGCCCCTGACGTGAGGACCCAGCCTTGCCCAAATCAAGCGTTTCCTACGCACCTCTCGCCCGAAATGCGATGGCCTACATTCTCGCCGGCGGGCGCGGCAGTCGATTGCTGGAGCTGACCGATATCCGCGCGAAGCCCGCAGTCTATTTCGGCGGCAACACGAGGATCATCGACTTCGCCCTGTCGAACGCGCTCAATTCCGGCATCAGGCGCATCAGCGTCGCGACGCAGTACAAGGCGCACAGCCTCATCCGCCATCTCCAGCGCGGTTGGAACTTCTTCCGCGCCGAGCGGAACGAGAGCTTCGATATTTTGCCGGCGAGCCAGCGCGTATCCGAGACCATGTGGTACGAGGGCACGGCCGATGCGGTGTATCAGAACATCGACATCATCGCGAGCATCGATCCGGAATACATCATCATCCTGGCCGGCGATCACATCTACAAGATGGACTACGAAATCATGCTCCGGCAGCACGTCGATACGGGCGCGGATGTGACCGTGGGCTGTCTCGAGGTGCCGCGCATGGAAGCCGTCGGCTTCGGCGTGATGGCGGTCGACGGGACGGACCGCATCGTCTCGTTCCTGGAAAAGCCCGCCGATCCGCCAGGTATGCCCGACAAGCCCGACATGGCGCTCGCCAGCATGGGCATCTATGTTTTCAACACCCGCTTCCTGTTCGAGCAGCTGCGACGCGATGCGGAGACGCCCGGCTCGAACCGGGATTTCGGCAAGGACATCATCCCCTACCTCGTTCAGCACGGAAAAGCCGTCGCGCATCGCTTCACCAATTCCTGCGTCCGCTCCGGCGCAGAGGCCGGCGGCAGCGAAGCGGAGGCCTATTGGCGCGACGTGGGAACGGTCGATGCCTATTGGGAGGCGAATATCGATCTGACGGCGATCGTGCCGTCGCTCGATCTCTACGACCGCGAGTGGCCGATCTCCACTTTCTCCGAGACGTGGCCACCGGCTAAATTCGTCCATGACGAGGATGGACGGCGCGGCCATGCCATCAATTCGCTCGTCTCGAGCGGCTGCATCGTCTCCGGCGCGGCCCTGCGCCGGTCGCTGGTGTTCACCGGCGTTCATCTCCATTCCCACGCCGATGTGGAGGGGGCGGTCATTCTCCCCTACGCCGATGTCGGGCGGGATGCCCGGCTCAAGGACGTCGTCATCGACCGCGGAGTGCGCATCCCTGACGGACTGGTAGTGGGAGAAGATCCCGAGTTGGACGGCCGACGCTTCCGCCGCACTGAAAAGGGCATCTGCCTGATCACGAAGCCGATGATCGAGAGATTGGAAGGATGAGGCCTCTGAAGGTTCTGTCGGTCACGTCAGAGATCTTTCCGATCATCAAGACAGGCGGCCTCGCCGATGTGGCGGGTGCCTTGCCTGCGGCGCTCGCGCAGGAGGCCGTAAGGGTCATTACGCTCGTTCCCGGCTACCCGGCGGTGCTGAAGGCGTTGAAAGGCGCCGAAATCCTGCACGAATATCCGGCATTCTTCGGAGGAGCGGCGCGCCTTCTCTCTGGCACCGGCGCCGATCTCGATCTCTTCGTCATCGACGCGCCCCATCTCTTCGAGCGGCCGGGCTCACCCTATCTCGCGCCGAACGGCAGGGATTGGCCGGACAATGCCCGGCGCTTCGCGGCGCTCGCGCGAGCCGCCGCCGATATCGGCCAAGGACTGGTGCCGGCCTTCGTTCCTGACATCATCCATGCCCATGACTGGCAGGCCGGGCTCGTTCCCGCCTATCTGCGTCTCGTAGCGGGGCCCCGGCCGGCCACTGTGATCACCATCCACAACATCGCCTTCCAGGGCATATTCCCGGCCGATCTGCTGTTCGAACTCGGACTGCCGGCGAGCATGTTCACGGTGGACGGTGTGGAATATTACGGACAGATCGGCTTCCTCAAAGCTGGTCTTCAGCTCGCCGACCGCATCACCACCGTTTCGCCCACCTACGCGAGAGAGATCCAGACGCCGGAGGGCGGAATGGCGCTCGATGGATTGCTGCGTTCCCGCTCGAGCATCGTGTCCGGCATCCTCAACGGCATCGACGAGCGAGTCTGGAATCCCTCGACCGATGCGCTTCTCGCACGGACTTATGACCGCGACAGCCTCGATGCGCGCTCCGTCAACAAGCGGGCATTGCAGGAGCGTCTCGGTCTGAAGCCGGATTCCGACGCAATGCTGTTCGGCGTGGTCAGCCGGCTGTCGGAGCAGAAGGGGCTCGATCTCGTGCTCGCCGGCCTGTCGCGACTGCTTGCGGGCGGTGCTCAACTGGCATTGCTCGGGGCCGGGGACACGACGCTCGAGGACAGTTTCCAGAGCGCGCGCGTCGTCTATCCCGGTCAGGTCGGCTGCTTCTTCGGCTACGACGAGGCGCTTGCGCACCAGATCCAGGGTGGCAGCGACGCACTTCTGGTTCCGTCGCGCTTCGAGCCCTGCGGCCTCACCCAGCTTTGCGCCATGCGTTACGGCAGCATTCCCGTCGTCTCGCGGGTGGGCGGGCTTGCCGACACCATCGTCGACGCCAACGAGATGGCCATCGCGACGGGATCCGGAACCGGCATCCAGTTCGGCCCTGTCACTCTCGGTGCGGCAATCGACGCCTTCGACCGCGCCAAGCGCCTCTGGCGTGACAAGGATGCGTGGCGGCGCCTGCAGACAAACGGCATGAAGGCCGATGTCAGCTGGCACCGCCCTGCGAAGCAATATGCCGATCTTTATCGCTCTTGCGTTCCGGAGACGTGAGTAGAAGAGGGCGCCTGAGCTAGGCGCCTTTCCTTTTGGTTGCCTTCTGCTGCTTTGCCGGCTTCAGCTGGAACAGCAGGAGAGAATGTGCCGTCACCGTGTATTCCTTGCCGAATCTGAATTCGCTCGGTGCTTCCAGGTCAGGCTGGTTGGTGTCGATATGGCACATCCAGGATGCACCGCCGACCACCTCGGGCAGCGTGCATTTCACAACATCATGGTGGGCGTTCAGGATCAGGAGCAGCGTCACGTCCGTTCCGCGTCGACGGATGCCGGTCGGCTGCGCGCGGCCGTCGAGGAGGATGCTGATGCAACGGGCATTGGCATCCTGCCAATGCTCGGGCGTCATCTCGTCGCCTGCGGGCGTGAGCCATGTCACGTCCTTGACGTCGAGCTCCTCGTTGTAGATGCCTGACAGGAAGCGGCCCCTGCGCAGGATCGGCAGGTCCTGGCGCAGCTGAATGAGCTTGCGGGTGAACTCGAGCAGCTCGATGCCGTCCTCGTCGATGCCCTCCCAGTCGATCCAGGAGATTTCGTTGTCCTGGCAATAGGCGTTGTTGTTGCCGTTCTGGGTTCGGCCGAACTCGTCGCCGGCGAGCAGCATCGGCGTGCCCTGCGAGAAGAGCAGGGTGGCCAGCATGTTGCGCATCTGGCGCAGCCGTACCTCGCGGATCTTCGGGTCATCCGTCGGACCCTCGACGCCATAATTGAAGGACAGGTTGTGGTCGTGCCCGTCCTTGTTGTCCTCGCCATTCGCCTCGTTGTGTTTGTCGTTGTAAGAGACGAGATCCCTGAGCGTGAACCCGTCATGGGCGGTGATAAAGTTTACCGATGCCCAGGGCCGGCGCCCCCGTTTGTTGAAGATGTCGGCCGACGCGGTGAGACGGGAGGCGAGTTCCGGCAGCTTGCCCGGCTCACCTTTCCAATAGGCCCGCATCGCGTCGCGATAGCGGTCGTTCCACTCCGCCCACCCGGGCGAGAAGCGCCCGACCTGATAGCCGCCGGGTCCGCAATCCCACGGCTCCGCGATGAGCTTCACCTGACTCAGCGCCGGATCCTGCCTGCAGGTGTCGAGGAAGCGCCCGTCCTCCTCGAAACCGTGCGGCTCACGCCCGAGGATCGTCGCGAGATCGAAGCGGAAGCCGTCAATCTGCACCTCCTGCGCCCAATAACGCAAGCTGTCGGTCACCATCTGCAGCACGCGCGAGTGGCTGAGATTGACGGTGTTTCCGGTGCCCGTGTCGTTGATGTAGTAGCGTTTGTCCGGAGCAAGCCGGTAGTAGGATGCGTTGTCGATGCCCTTGAAGGACAGGGTCGGCCCGAGCTCGTTGCCTTCGGCGGTGTGGTTATAGACCACGTCGAGGATCACCTCGATCCCGGCATCGTGGAGATGGCTCACCATCTCCTTCACCTCGTTGACGAAGGGTGTTGCGAGATAGCGCGGCTGCGGCGCGAAGAAGCCTATGGAATTATAGCCCCAATAGTTCCGCAATCCCTTCTCGATGAGATAGCTGTCGTCGACGAAGGCGTGGATCGGCAGCAGCTCGACCGCGGTGACGCCGAGATTGCGGATATACTCGATCACCTCATGCTGCATAAGCCCGGAGAATGTGCCACGAAACTCCCGCGGCACGGCAGGATGCTGCATGGTGAAGCCGCGCAGATGCGTTTCATAGACGATCGTGCGCTCCCAGGACGTCTGCGGCCGGCGCACGCGTCCCCAGGTGAACGCCGACTCGACGACGCGGCACTTGGGCATGAAGCGCGCGCTGTCCCGTTTGTCGAACGAGAGATCGGCATCGTGCGAGCCGATCGTGTAGCCGTACAGTGCGGGGTTCCATTGCAGGTCCCCGATCAGCTGTCTGGCATAAGGGTCCAGCAGAAGCTTGTTCGGATTGAAGCGATGGCCGGCATCGGGCTCATAGGGACCGTAGACGCGGAATCCATAAGTTGTGCCGGGACGTGCATCGGGCAGGTAGCCGTGCCAGACTTCGTCGGTATATTCCGGCAGTTCGATCCGCTCCAGCTCGTGCCGGCCCTCCTCGTCGAAGAGGCACAGCTCCACCTTCGTAGCATTGGCGGAAAAGATCGCGAAGTTGACGCCCAATCCATCCCATGTCGCGCCGAGCGGGTAGGGCAATCCCTCCCGGACGCGGGACGTGCGCCGCATGTTGGGAGCAACGATCTGAGCAGCCGAGACCTCGCGAATATCAACCTTGTCGTTCATCCAAAATCCCAAAAAGCCAAACGGAGCAAAACTTCACCGTATCAACGCACGAGCTTTCAGGAAGTCCCGCCCAAGCGGAACTATATGTTCGCTCCCGAAGCCTCGTTGTCCCGGACCAGAATCAGCGTCGCCAAAGGCGGGATCGTGAGGGCGAGCGAGCAGGGGCGGCCGTGGCTCGGCGTCCTCTCCGCCTTCACCCCGCCGAGATTGCCTAAGTTGCCGCCGCCATAGAGCGCGGCATCCGTATTGACGGCCTCGCGATAGGTGCCCGGCAGCGGAACGCCGATGCGATAGCCTTCCCGCGGGACGGGCGTGAAGTTCGATACGACGACGGCCAGAGCCTCGCCGTCATCACCGCGCCGCAGCCAGGCGATGACGCTGTTGTCCCGGTCGTCCGACACGATCCACTCGAAGCCTTTCGCTTCGCAGTCCCGCTCATGCAGCGCGGGAATGGAGCGATAGGCCTGATTGAGATCCTTGATGAGATTCTGCACGCCCTTGTGGAAGGAGTTGTCGAGGAGGTGCCAATCGAGGCTCTCATCGTGATCCCACTCCCGCTCCTGCGCGAATTCCCCGCCCATGAACAGAAGCTTCTTGCCGGGATGTCCCCACATGAAGCCGAAATAGGCGCGCAGGTTCGCGAAGCGCTGCCACTGATCTCCCGGCATCCGGCCGATCAGCGATCCCTTGCCGTGCACGACCTCGTCATGGCTCAGCGGAAGGATGAAGTTCTCGGAGAAAGCGTAGAGAAGGCCGAATGTCAGGTCGTGGTGATGATAGCGCCGGAAGACCGGATCCTTGCCGATATAGCGCAGGGTGTCGTGCATCCAGCCCATGTTCCACTTGAACCCGAAGCCGAGGCCGCCGGTATAGGTGGGATGCGAGACGCCTGGCCAGGCGGTCGATTCCTCCGCGATGGTGATGGCACCGGGCGAGGTGGCATAGGCGACCTCGTTCATCTTGCGGATGAAGTCGATGGCGCCGAGGTTCTCGTTGCCGCCGTAGCGGTTCGGAATCCACTCTCCGGCTTTGCGCGAGTAGTCGAGATAAAGCATGGATGCGACCGCATCGACGCGCAGGCCGTCGAGGTGGTAGCGCTCGAGCCAGAAGCGTGCATTGGCCACAAGGAAGCTCATCACCTCCTGGCGCTCGAAATTGTAGATGTAGGTGCCCCAGTCCTGATGGAATCCGAGACGCGGATCGGCGTGTTCGTAAAGATGCGTTCCGTCGAAATAGGAGAGGCCGTGCGGATCGTTCGGGAAATGCGCCGGCACCCAATCGAGGATGATGCCGATCCCGGCCGCATGAGCTGCCTCGACGAAAGCCGCGAAATCCTCCGGCGTGCCGAAGCGGCTCGTCGGCGCATAGAGGGAGATCGGCTGATAGCCCCATGAGCCGTCGAAGGGAAACTCGGTGATCGGCAGAAGCTCGATATGGGTGAAGCCGAGATTCTTCACGTAGGGAATGAGCCGCACCGCCAATTCACGATAGGTGAGATAGCGGTTGCCTTCCTCGGGTACCCTTGCCCATGAGCCGAGATGGCACTCGTAGATCGACATCGGCGCCTTGCGGTGGTTCTGCGCCGCGCGCTCCTTCATCCACTCCGCATCCTGCCAGTCGAAGCTCTGTTCGCGCTGCAGAATCGATGCCGTGGCGGGCGGATGCTCCGCCGCGAAGGCGATGGGATCGGCCTTCAGCGCAAGAAGATCGCCGTTCAGGCCGACGATCTCGAATTTGTAGCGCTGGTCCGGCGTGATATCGGGGATGAAAAGTTCCCAGATCCCGCCCTCGTGGCGCCGCCGCATCGGATGCCGCCGTCCGTCCCAGCCGTTGAAGTCGCCGACGACGCTGACCCTACGCGCGTTCGGAGCCCAGACCGTGAAGAGAAAGCCCGCAATGCCGCCGAGATCGAGGAAATGGGCTCCGAGCTTGGTATAAACCGCGTCGCTCGTCGAATCGCCGATGCGCATGAGATCGTCATGCGTGAGGAACGAGCCGAAGCTGTACGGATCGTGCTGGATCTCGGATCCGTCCGGCCGTTCGATGCGCAGCCGGTAATCCGGCCGGTCCGTGGCGCTGACCGAGCCGACGAAGTAGCCCTCGGGCAGCCGTCGCTCCATGGTGCCGAGAACCGTTTCTCCATCGCGGTCCAGCAGAGTGACCTCATTGGCATCCGGCCGGATGATGCGGATCTCCCACCGGCCCGGCCCGACCTCATGAGGGCCGAGCGTGGCGAAGGGATCGCCGGAATTGACGATCTCGGCAACCGATGGCGGCTCGGCCCGGCGCTTTCCCGCGCCCTGCGGTCCACGACGGTGCTGATCCATTCCGGCAACCCCTTTCATATTCCATCCTATGGCGACGAGCGGAGCGCCATGCTCCGGCTGTGCCGCTGCTTCTTCCAGAAGACCTCATTATGGGGCAGGCCCCGGTCCGGACCAGAAGCGGCCGGGCCCTTCGTCAATCTCGACCGCCTTCGCCGTCGACAAGCCTGAGCACGACGAGGGGGAACTCGCCCGTGAAATCCGACATCCGGTTCCTGTCTCCCGCAATAAGAATTTTCTCTCCGGTCAGCACGTTCCGCCATTCGCCGTGCGGCAGGCTGACTGAAATGTCCTGCCAGCGGGACGAATCGAAGATCGGGTCGTCAGCCTCCGCCGGGAGAGCGGACCAGAAGCGCGGTGCGATCATGACGAGCGCGTCGGTGCGGTGCCGTCTTGCATAGCCGATGATGTGCGATGCCCGCGCGCCCTCGATCGTCAGAGGCTGGTAGTCGCCTTCGGCATAGAGAGCCGGGGAGCGCGACCGGTCGTGCAGAAGCGCCCTATGGACATGCTGCTTGATGCGTCCGTCCGGCCAGGTGCGCATCAGCTCGTCGAGGGACGCGCCCGGCTTCAACGCTCCGCTCCGCACGTCGTAATCCACCGGACGCCGGTTGTCGGGATCGACGAGCGAAAAGTCCCAGAACTCGGTGCCCTGGTAGATGTCGGGCACACCCGGCAGCGTCAGCTTGAGCACCGTGCGCGAGAGACTGTTCAGCATACCGAGCACGGAAAGGCGCTTGGCCAAGGGACGGAAGCGTTCGATGAATGGGCCCTTCGGGTCGAGCACGGCCTGCAGCAGCGTGAGGGCTGCCTGTTCATAGGTCTCGTTCGGATGCACCCAGCTCGTATGCCGCTTCGCCTCGCGCAGGGCCTTCATGAGATAGCCCTCGATGCGCTCGCGGAAGGAGGCGAGCTGCTTGGCGTCGGTTCCTTGCAGAAGCGCGAGCGGCCATGCACCGAGAAGCGCTTGAAGCAGAATGACCTGATCGTTGGCATCCGGCGCCGTGCTGTCGCCCAGGTTGGACAGGTGAGAGGAGGCAAGCTCTCGCCAGAGAGCGAGCGCCTCCGACCATTCCTCCGGCAGTTCGGAGAGAGCAAGCAGGCGCGCGCGGGCATCCTCGCCGCGTTTGGTGTCATGGGTGGTCGTTGCGATCATCCCATGCGGCCATGCCCTGGCGCGCTCCGTGTTGGCGTGATGGAAAGCCTCCAGCGAAAGCCCGAAATGGCCGGGATCGCCGCCCACTTCATTCAGCGCGATCAGGCGGCCGTAGCGATAGAACAGCGTGTCCTCAAGGCTCTTCGCCATGACCGGACCGGTCAGCTGCTGAAAACGCCGGCGGAAGCGGCGAACATCGTCCGGTGAAGCGGTCTCGATCCGACCCAACAGTGCCGCCGCCACGAAATCGTGCACGCTGAGATCGGGGAGGGTGCTGTTCTCCTGAGCGGCTGCGATCGTCGTCTCGATCAGCTGTACATCCTCTGGTGACGGCACTTCATCTCGTATGTAGCTGCGGTAGATCGGAAACGCGACGATGATCTCGATGAGCGCCCGACGTAACGCAAAGAGAGTATAATCCCGAGTTAGACGGCTGGCATCGGCGATAGCCTTGATGTCATAGGCCAGAACCTCGAGCTCGCTCGCGAAATTGTTCTCGGTGATCGCCAGCTTGGCCTCGTCGAGAAGCTCGTCATAGGAACCGGATAGGCCGGATGCTTCCCGGTAGATCCGCTCGAAAGCCTCGCTTGCGCTGGAATCGACCAGCACGCCGTCGATCACGTTCAGCACATCGTAGCCGGAGGTTCCGGCGACTGGCCAGGGGCGCAGCCTCTCGCCCGGCTCCAGAATTTTCTCGACCGCGACATAGAAGCCCGGGCCGACCTTCCGCTGCAGGACACGGGCATAACCCTCCGGGTCGGCCAACCCGTCGATATGATCGATCCTCAAGCCGTGCACATGGCCCTCTTCCACCAGACGCACGATCAGCTCGTGCGTCTTCTCGAAGATCTCAGGGACTTCGACCCGGATTCCGGCCAGGCTGTTGATATCGAAAAAGCGCCGGTAATTGATGTCGCTCGATGCAACGCGCCAGTAGGACAGACGATAGGCCTGTGCCTCCAGAAGCCGGTGCAGGGCATTGAAGCTCTCAGGATTCCCGGGTGTGCCGTTGAAGAGGATGAGCGCGCGGTCGAGCGCTTTGCGTAGAGAGGGCGAAGCGGACGCGATGCGGGCAAGGTCCTGCTTCAGCACTTCGCATTTTTCAGGCAGGGATGTGCCATCCTCCCGCAATGTCGGCTCCGCCATCGCGCGCAGTCGCTCCGTCAGGCGACGAAGTTTGCCGGCATCGGCGGTGCCGACGTCGGGCGAAGCAAGAGCCTGATCGAGCAAAGCCGGATAGGTGAGTGGGGAGATCGGAAAGCGATGCTCCCAATGCCAGACGCTGAAGCTGCCCTCCTTGGCATCGAATTTCAGCTGCAGCTCACCTCTCTCCAGAACCTCGCCGTAGAGCCCGCCGAGGAAGGGGACGATGAGCTTGCCATCGGCACCGGGACGCTTCCAATCGATGTCGAAGGCCTTGGCGACAGGCGAAAGCTGTCCCCATTCCAGCACCGAGAGCCACCAGCCGTTGTCCTGGCCGCCGACGCCCATGTGGTTCGGCACGATGTCGAGCAGGAGCTTGAGGCTGTTCTCCTTCAGGACCTGAGAGAGACGCAGGAAGCCCGCCTCTCCACCGAGCTCCGGGTTGATGACGGCATGATCGACGATGTCGTAGCCGTGGGTCGAGCTGGGGGCCGCCTTCTGGATCGGCGAGGCATAGAGATGGCTGACGCCGAGCTTTGCCAGATAAGGCACGATCTTCACGGCATCGTCGAAGGTGAAGTCCTTGTGAAACTGCAGTCGATAGGTGGCCCGCGGTGGAGGACCAGAAAGGGTGTTGCCCCGCGCGTGCAGATCGCGGCCCTCTTCCGCCAGCACCACGGCGAGCCTAGCCATCAGGCTTCCGGGCGATGCAATCGCCTCGACCGTGCGCGACAGGCGCCTGCGCCAGTTCGGGTGGCCGGCATCCATGCCCGGCATGTTCGGCTGATTCAACTCGCCGGATGCGTCTTCGATTTGGAGCGCCGTGAGAACGGAGGAGGTGCGGGCGAGGTAGCGCACCGTCTCCTCGATCGGCGGCAGGTCCGGAACAAGGCCCGTGGCGAGAAGGCCCTCCTCCGCCAGCGCCTTTGCGAAGTGACGCTTGTCGGCCGCTCTGGCCACACGCTCGTCGGCAGCCCTTGCTGGATCGAAGATGGCGAGCGTCTGCCGCAGATCGATATCGAGGCCCTGCCACCAGCCGGGGAGGGTCGGCAGGTCGTGGGTGGTGACGACGGCCATGGCCGATCGCGGATACTCGTCCGGCTTCTTGAACGCCGAGCCCATGCGTTCGAACGGCAGGACCCGGTAGCTCAGGACGCCCGATGCCATGATGGCATCGGAAAAACCTTCCGGCGCGGTGCCGAGATCTTCCGCGATCACCAGGCACTGCGCGCGGTGGCTCTCCACGCGCAGCACGGCGAGCATGGCTTCGAACGGGTAATCCACATAAGCGCCCTGCGAGGCCGGCGCGCCGGAGGGGATCAGGAAAAGGCGCTGCAACTGGAAGGCATGGTCGATGCGGATGGCGCCGGCATGGCGCATGTTGGAGGAGACGAGATCGCGGAAGGCGGCGAGGCCTTGCTCCTCCAGGGTGAGGGGATTGAACGGCGGCAAGCCCCAATCCTGTCCCTGCGGCCCAAGAGGATCCGGCGGCGCTCCTGTCGAGAGTTTCGGGGCGTAGCGCTCAGGCGTCGCCCAGACCTCGGACCCGCCGCCATCGGCACCGACGGCAAGGTCGCGATAAAGCCCGATGGGCAATCCGGCGGCGCGGGCCTGCTCGGCCGCCTGCGCAAGCTGATGATCGGCCAGCCATTGCAGCCAGGCATGGAAGGAGATGCGCTCCACATGATCCAGGCGAAAGCGTCGGACAGCCACCGAATGGACCGAGCGATATTCCTCCGGCCATTCACCGAGCCAGAATCGGCCCTGCTCGCGAAAGTGCTCGGACAGCGCTTCGAAACTCGCATGCGCCTCCAGGGCCTCGCCGCCTGCGCGCCGGAACGTATCAAAGGCGGGATGGTCGCCGGATCTCTGGAAATGTGTCCAGAGCGTATCGAGTAGGGATCGCTTGATCGCCCAGACCTCACCATAGTCGATCAGCTGTGCGCTGCGGAGACGGGCGAGGCGCGCCTGCACAGTGGGATTGTCAAGGAACTCGGCAGCGCCGCTCTCGGCGAAGCCGTCCACCTTCGTCGGGTCGATATAGATCGGCTCCAGGAAAAGCCGCGAGGAGGGTGAGTAGGGCGAGATCTTCGAGCGGTCCGAGGCGAAGAGCGCATGGACGGGGCTAAGGCCGAGGAAGGCGCCGCCGGCATGGGCGATGCTTTCCGCCGCCAGC
Organism: Microvirga zambiensis WSM3693; assembly: GCF_016735695.1. Lineage (GTDB taxonomy): Bacteria > Pseudomonadota > Alphaproteobacteria > Rhizobiales > Beijerinckiaceae > Microvirga > Microvirga zambiensis. The sequence goes on from NZ_JAERQD010000003.1 coordinate 155,555, forward strand.
GTCACATCGGAAAAGTCGCCGATGCCGAAATCTCGTTCCGAGCGCAGCGAATAGACCTGCGCCGTCGCGCCCCAAAGCCGTGCCTCGCCCTTCAGCGCCTCCGGCTCCCAGCATCGGGCGGGAGCGGTGATGATCGTCGTCTCGGTCTTGCCGAGCCGCAGGCGGTGATAGCCCATCGGCAGGGCCGGGATGTCGAGAGTGGCCTCGCTTCTGCCAAGGCGGCCTTCATGGACCGCACCTTTCTCTTCGATAAGGATCCAGTCCTGCTCTCCGGGAGGGCTGCGGAACGCGATCGTCGAAGGCTTCTCCGCGTCGAGCGTGATGACGGCCGGAACCGGTCCCGTCTTCAGCCGCTCCAGCCGCTTCACGGAATCCATTGCTCCCTGTTCGGACATGACATCGAGACCGAGAGCGGCGAGCATGGCCCTGCGAGTCTCTGGCGCCGTCGCGACGGTCTTCCCGAACGCATCGGTGTAATCCTGGGAAATTCCCACAAGCGCGGCCATCCGCTCCAGCAGAGCGTTCAGCTTGCTCATGCCGATGGTCCTTTCGCCACGATGGCCGTCCAGGGTGGGAGAATATTCTCGCCTGCAGGATCGATGCCGGGGCTTGCCCAGAGGATGCGCGCTGAAGGATCCCCATTCATCTGCATGGGAGTGTCGCCGAAATTGGCGATCATGTGCAGTGCTCCGGCCGAGAAGGTCCAGGTTACGTCCAGTGCCTTCTCTGGTGAAACAGTGTAGCGCGAACCCTGATAGTCACTCTTGAGGAGTGGGATGATCTCGCGGCGCCGCAGATCGAGGAACTCGCGGGTCCGCGCGAGGGCTTCTCGATGCGGGGACCGCTCCGGCTCCGACCAATCGATCCTCGAGCGTTCGAATGTCGCAAGATCTGTCGGATCGGGTATCCTTTGCGACATCTCAGGGTCCGCGAAGGCCTTGAAGCGCTTGAACTCGCCGCGACGGCCATCTCGCACAGCTTTGGCAAGATCAGGTTCGCGCTCGAAATCGACGAAAAACTGGAAGGGCGTCGATGCCGCCCATTCTTCGCCCATGAACATCAAGGGGATCTGCGGCGCGAGCAGGAACAGGGCCTGAGCCATGGCAAGGCGCTCCTGCGGGATCAGGTGCGACAGGCGTTCGCCAAAGGCGCGGTTGCCGATCTGGTCGTGGTTCTGGAGGAAGGCGACGAAGGCCGCTGGATGGAGATGGCGTGAAGGTTCGCCGCGGGTGACACCGTTCTTGTGCGGCGACGGATCGCCCTGATAGGCGAAGCCCTCCGCAAGAGCTCGCCCCAGATGGTCGAGCGGCTTGTTCGCATAGTCCTCATAATAGCCTTCATTCTCTCCCGTCAGGAGAGCATGCCAGGAATTGTGAATGTCGTCCGCCCATTGAGCCGTATGGAGGCTCACGCTTCGGTCCTGCTCGCGGCCGAGCCAGCGCGCCTGGTTGGCTTCGTTCTCGAGGACCAGATGGACATGGCGGTGCTTGATATTTTGCCGGATGCGCGTTGCAAGTTCCTCGATGAAGTGAGGTGTCCCGTCATCGGTGATCGCGTGGACAGCATCGAAACGCAATCCGTCGATGCGATATTCCTCCAGCCAATAAAGGGCGTTGTGGAAGAAGAAGTCGCGCACGACGCGGCTGCCTTCGCCATCCACGTTGATGCCCGCACCCCAGGGGGTCGGATGGCGCTCCGTGAAGAAGCTCTTGGCGTAGGCGTGCAGATAATTCCCCGAGGGGCCGAAATGGTTGTAGACCACATCGAGGAAGACCATCAGGCCAAGCTCGTGTGCACGTTCAATGAGGCGCTTGAGGTCGTCCGGGCTGCCATACGCTGAATCGGGCGCGTAGGGCAGAACGCCGTCGTAACCCCAGTTCCGCTTGCCCGGAAAGTCGCCGATGGGCATGAGTTCGATAGCCGTGATGCCGAGGTCGCGCAGGAACGGCAGCTTCTCGGACAGGCCGGCATAGGTGCCCTCCGGGCTCGCCGTTCCGACATGCACTTCATAAAGGATTGTCTCTTCCCACGGTCTGCCGATCCACGATGTTTCGGACCACGCATAGGAGGCGGGATCGACCACGAGGCTGAGGCCATGAACATCATCGGGCTGAAAACGGGAGGCGGGATCGGGCACGATTAGGTTGCCGTCGATCCTGTAGCCGTAGCGGCTTCCGACGCGTGCCTCCTTCGATACGAGGCGATACCAGCCATCCTTGGCCGCATCGAGAGAGTGTTCGGCACCGTCCAGGACAAGGCGCACATCGCCGGCGGTCGGCGCCCACAGGGCAAAGCGGACGCCTTCGGAGGTTAGCTCAGCCCCGAAGGGCATGGAGTGAACGCACCGCATCTGATCTCCGGGTACCGAGGAAAGCACTTGCGAACGGACATGTTAAGGCAAGGTTCCGGTGCAAATCAAAAAAACAGCCAAGCTCGAATTTGCTGCAACATTGCTGCGCCATCAGAGTACGGTTTCTACTCAGCTTGACCGCACTGCAAAAAAAAGTTGAAATTTTTTCGGAACACTTCGCAGGTGCAGCGAGTTAAAGGCGCGACTGCCTATGGCGCGGGGGTCGCTGGGGATTGCGCCGCTGAGCGAACATGCTGGACTCTTTTCAACTGGAAGCCGCTTCGGCTCTCCCGACGACGGCGCTTGCCGAATTGCAGGGTGGCGTCCAGGCGTCCATTTCCGTCAAGCGGCGGCAGTCCATTCTTTTCGTGACATCCGAGATTGCAGACTACATCAAGGCCGGCGGCCTCGGTGAGGTGTCCGCGGCTCTGCCGCGAGCACTGCGGCATCATTACGATGTTCGCATCCTTATCCCCGGCTACCGTCAGGTTCTGTCGCAGATCGGGCCGGTCGAAGAGATCGCCCGTTTGCCGGCGTCGTTCGGTATTCCCGCCTGCGGCCTGGGGCGCGGCAACACGCGGGATGGTCTGACCGTCTATGTTCTGCTCTGCCCCGAACTTTATGACCGCGACGGCTCACCCTATGTGGACGGTTTCGGCGTCGATTGGAGCGACAACGACGTCCGCTTCGCGCGCCTCGGTCTCGCTGCGGCCGACATCGCCTGCGGCAACGGCGATCACCTGTGGCGCGCGGACCTGCTGCATCTCAACGATTGGCCGTCCGGCCTGGCATCGGCTTACCTCGCATGGCGCGGCAAGCAGATCCCGACGATCCTGACCATTCACAATCTGGCCTATCAGGGTCTTTTCGACCGCAGGCGCCTTTCGCATCTCGGGATTCCCGATGCCGCCTTCGACATCAATGGCGTCGAGTTCTACGGCAAGCTCTCCTTCCTCAAGGCCGGCATCTATTACTCGTCCCATATCACGACGGTCAGTTCCACCTACGCCAATGAGATCACGCAGCCGGAATTCGGTTGCGGCCTTGACGGCCTCCTGAGGACATGCGCCGAGCAGGGCCGCCTCGACGGCATCATCAACGGTATCGACGCCAGCTGGGATCCGAGCAGCGATCCCTATCTGGTGAGCCCGTTCTCGGCCGATAACTGCGGCGGCAAGCGCGCCAATGCCAGGAATGTGCGCAGGAATTTCGGGCTCGCGCTCTCGAATGGTCCGCTCTTTGCTGTCGTGTCGCGTCTCGTGCACCAGAAGGGCGTCGATCTGGCGATCTCCGCGGCCGAAACCATCGTCTCGCAAGGCGGTCAGATCGCCGTCATCGGCCAGGGCGAGCCCCGGTTCGAGGCCGAGCTGGAAGCCTTGGCGCAGCGCCATCCCGGCTCCGTCGGCGTGAAGATCGGCTATGACGAAGGCGCGGCGCGGCGCATGTATGCCGGCAGCGATTTCCTGCTCATGCCCTCGCGCTTCGAGCCTTGCGGGCTGAGCCAAATGTATGCGCAGAAATTCGGCTCCCTGCCCATTGCGCACAGAACGGGCGGGCTCGCCGACACCATCGAGGATGGCGTCAACGGTTTCCTTTTCGGCGAGCCCTCGCTCAGGCGCTTCAAGGATGCGATCAGCCGCGGACTCGAGACGTTCCGCTCGCGCTCTCGCCTCATCACCATGCGGCGCGCGGCCATGAAGCGACCCCATGGATGGGATCGGTCCGCATCGCGATACCAGGAAGTGTACGAGCGCGCGTGCCGGAAAGCCTTCGCATAGCGCTCACGCGTCGCGCAGCACAGTTTTCCATCAAAGCGATGAATCTTCTCGCTGCAATGCAACGGAGTTGCAGCCTCATTCTTGAGCCCGTGCCGCTTTTTGAGGCACGGCCCAGCTATGTGCGTCTCTTCGTTCGACGAGACGCAGCTTCGCCGTCTACGGCATGATCTGAAAACAGCTCTGGCATGGTTCTTGCGTAATGCCCCGTGTTGCACCTGAAACAGGGCGGCCATGGGAGAGGATCTATGTCGATGTTGAATTTGACCCGCAGACACCTGATGGCGCTGGCTTCCGCCGCGCTGGTTTCCGGCGCGGTGATGGGAACGGCGCAGGCGCAGGAGACCATCAAGGTCGGTGTTCTGCACTCTCTGTCCGGCACGATGGCGATCAGCGAAACGACGCTGAAGGACGTCATGCTGATGCTCATCGAGGAGCAGAACAAGAAGGGTGGTCTGCTCGGAAAGAAGCTTGAGGCGGTTGTGGTCGATCCGGCCTCCAACTGGCCGCTCTTCGCCGAGAAGGCCCGTGAGCTGATCAGCCAGAACAAGGTTTCCGCGGTGTTCGGCTGCTGGACCTCCGTGTCGCGCAAGTCCGTGCTGCCGGTGTTCAAGGAACTCAACAGCGTCCTCTTCTATCCCGTCCAGTATGAAGGCGAGGAGAGCGAGCGCAACGTGTTCTATACCGGCGCTGCACCGAACCAGCAGGCCATTCCGGCCGTCGATTATCTCGCCAAGGAGGAGAAGGTCGAGCGCTGGGTTCTCGCCGGCACCGACTATGTCTATCCGCGCACGACCAATAAGATTCTCGAAGCCTATCTGAAGTCCAAAGGCGTGAAGTCCGAGGACATCATGATCAACTACACGCCTTTCGGCCATTCCGATTGGCAGACCATCGTCGCCGACATCAAGAAGTTCGGAGCCTCCGGCAAGAAGACCGCCGTCGTCTCCACCATCAACGGCGATGCCAACGTTCCCTTCTACAAGGAGCTCGCCAACCAGGGCGTGAAGGCGACGGATATTCCGGTCGTGGCCTTCTCGGTCGGTGAGGAAGAACTCGCCGGCATCGACACCAAGCCGCTCGTCGGCCACTTGGCCGCCTGGAACTACTTCCAGTCCGTCGAGACGCCCGAGAACAAGGCCTTCATCGAGAAGTGGAAGACCTTCACCAAGAACCCGAAGCGCGTCACCAATGATCCCATGGAAGCGCACGTGATCGGTTTCAACATGTGGGTGAAGGCAGTGGAGAAGGCGGGCAGCACGGATCCCGACAAGGTGATCGACGCCATCGTCGGCGTCGAGGTCCCGAACCTGACCGGCGGCACCTCGAAGATGCTCGCCAATCACCACATCACGAAGCCGGTTCTCATCGGCGAGATCAAGGACGACGGGCAGTTCGAGACCGTGTCGCAGACCGACGCGCTCGTGCCCGGCGATGCCTGGTCCAAGTACCTCGACGGTTCGAAGGACCTGATTGCCGACTGGAAGGACCTCAAGTGCGGCAATTACAACACCGTCACGAAGAAGTGCGGCGCCTGATCGCCTGACGAAAACGAGGACGGCTTGAAAAAGCCGTCCTCGCCTTGTCCTCCGTTCGAAGTTGATTGCATGGCACGCTTGCGCAGCATTCTGCAGGCATTCGTTCTGCTGACCGGCATGGTGTCCGCCGCCACGGCCGGGCCCTACGAAGACGCATTGCCGAAATTCGCCGCCGACAGCTATTCCGACACCGAGGCCGCCATCGGCGCTGTCGCCGGCAGCGGACACCCTCTCGCTCTGAAGCTGGTCGAGACCCTGCGTGACGGGCGGCTGATGATCGCGGGCAGCCAGGTCTATATCCGCGATGCCGACGGCAAGTCTGTCGATGCCGCAACAGGCCAGGCCGCGGAGCCCGCTGCCGGCGCCAAGGCTGTGCGCCTCAACAACCGCGTCCGCCGCGCCATCGAGGCCGCGCTCGGCGGCATGACCCTTCTCAGCCCGGATGCGGGAACCCGGCTCGACGCCGCCCGCGCCGTTTTTCGCTCGCGCGATGCTGCCGCTCTCCCGACGCTTGAACAAGCCATTGCGAAGGAGAGTGATGGCAACCTGAAGGGAGCGCTCGAGAGCGCCCGTGCCGCGATTCTTCTCAACAAGGCCGATGCGCCCGCTCCCGAAAAGCTCGCCGCCATCGAAACCCTTCGTGCCCGCGGCGACCAGGACGCCCTCGCGCTTCTCTCAAACCTGCCCGCCGGCACGCCGACCGAAGTCACCGAGGCTGCTGCCAAGGCCGCGGAGGGGATCCGCAGCCGGCTTGCGCTCTGGAACGCCGTGCAGAATGTCTGGTACGGCGTGTCCCTCGGTTCCGTTCTCCTGCTTGCGGCCATTGGCCTCTCGATCACCTTCGGCACCATGGGCGTCATCAACATGGCACATGGCGAGATGGTGATGATCGGGGCCTACACGACCTTCATCGTGCAGGAGCTGATCCGCACGCAGGCACCTTATCTGTTCGGCGCCTCGCTGTTCATTGCCTTGCCGCTCGCCTTTCTCGTCGCCGGTTTGATCGGCATTCTGATCGAGCGCACGGTCATCCGCTTCCTTTACGGGCGCCCCCTCGAGACGCTACTTGCCACCTGGGGCATCTCGCTCATTCTGCAGCAGGGCGTGCGCACGATCTTCGGTCCCACCAACCGCGAGGTCGGAACGCCGGCCTGGATGAGCGGTGCGCTGGAGATCGGAGGCTTGAGCCTCACTTATAACCGCGTCGCCATCGTGATCTTCGCCTTTTCCGTCTTCGCCATCCTCCTGCTCGTGCTGCGCTATACGTCGCTCGGCCTGTTCGTGCGCGCCGTCACGCAGAACCGGCGCATGGCGGGCTCCATGGGCATTCGCACGAGCCGGATCGATGCGCTCGCCTTCGGCCTGGGCTCAGGCGTCGCCGGCATTGCGGGCGTGGCGTTGTCGCAGATCGACAATGTCAGCCCCAATCTCGGGCAGGGCTATATCATCGACAGCTTCATGGTGGTCGTGTTCGGCGGCGTCGGCAATCTCTGGGGCACGCTTGTCGGCGCCATGACCCTCGGCATCGCGAACAAGCTGCTCGAACCCTATGCCGGCGCCGTGCTCGGCAAAATCGTGCTGCTCATCGCCATCATCCTCTTCATCCAAAGGCGTCCGCGCGGCCTCTTCGCGCTCAAAGGCAGGGCGGTCGAAGCATGACAAAGCGAACTGTGCTCGACCGTCAGAGCATCGTCGTCCTCTGCCTGTTGGCAGCGGCTGCCATCCTCGTTCCTGTTCTCAACGTCGCGGTGGATCCTGGATCGCCCTTCCACCTGTCCGACCATCTGGTGCCGCTGCTCGGTAAATATATCTCTTTCGCGCTGCTCGCCCTGTCGGTCGATCTCATCTGGGGTTTCTGTGGCATTCTCTCGCTTGGCCACGGTGCCTTCTTCGCGCTCGGTGGGTATGCCATGGGCATGTATCTCATGCGCCAGATCGGGCCGCGCGGCGTCTACGCCGATCCGATCCTTCCCGACTTCATGGTGTTCCTGAACTGGAAGGAATTGCCTTGGTTCTGGCAGGGCTTCGACTGGTTTCCCTTCGCCATGCTGATGGTTCTGCTCGTTCCGGGAATCCTCGCCTTCGTGTTCGGCTGGTTCGCCTTCCGCTCGCGTGTCACGGGCGTCTATCTTTCCATCATCACGCAGGCCATGACGTTCGCGCTGATGCTCGCCTTCTTCCGCAATGACATGGGGTTCGGCGGCAACAATGGCCTCACCGACTTCAAGGATATCCTGGGTTTCCCGATCCAATCGTCATCCACCCGTATCGTCCTCTTCGTCCTCTCGGTGGCGGCACTTGCCGGCGGCTACCTGCTCTGCCGCTGGGTGGTGACGTCGAAGTTCGGAAAGGTGCTCGTGGCGGTGCGCGACGCCGAAAGCCGCACACGCTTCCTCGGATACCGGGTCGAGCATTACAAGCTCGCCGTCTTCACGCTCTCGGCGATGCTGGCCGGCGTTGCCGGCGCGCTTTATGTCCCGCAGGTCGGCATCATCAATCCGAGCGAGTTCGCGCCGGCCAATTCCATCGAGATCGTGATCTGGGTGGCCGTCGGCGGACGCGGCACGCTCGCCGGCCCGATCATCGGCGCGCTGTTGGTCAATGCGGGCAAGACCTGGTTCACCGGCATGCTGCCGGAGTTCTGGCTCTTCGCGCTCGGCGGTCTCTTCGTCTTCGTCACGCTGCTCATGCCGCGCGGCATCCTGGGAGCGGCGAAGGATTTCTGGGAATGGGCGAGACAGCGAATGCGATCGCCCGCCGCGCCCGAGCCCGTCTCTCAGGCGGCGGAGTAAGCCATGAGCGCACCCATCACGCCCGCCTTGCTCTATCTAGACAATGTCTCAGTGTCCTTCGACGGTTTTCGCGCGCTCAATGCGCTGTCGCTCGCCGTCGATCACGCCGAGATGCGCGCGATCATCGGACCGAACGGCGCCGGCAAGACCACGATGATGGACGTCATCACCGGCAAGACGAGACCGAACGAGGGCACCGCCCTGTTCGAGGGAACCCACGATCTCACCGCGCTGGACGAGGCGGCCATTGCGGAACTGGGCATCGGCCGCAAGTTCCAGACGCCCACCGTGTTCGAGATGCATAATGTCGAAGACAACATTCTTCTTGCGCTCAAGGAGGATCGTTCGCCCTTCGCGACGTTGCTCTCGCGGCGAACGGCGAGGGAGCGCGAGCGGATCGATGCGCTTCTGGAACGGGTCCGGCTCACCGGCCAGCGTTACCGCAAGGCAGGGGAACTATCCCACGGTCAGAAACAATGGCTCGAGATCGGCATGCTGCTCGCCCAGCAGCCCAAGCTCCTGCTGATCGATGAACCAGCCGCTGGTATGACGGACCAGGAGACCGCCGATACGGCCGATCTCCTGCGCGACATCGCCAGAACCCAGGCGGTGATCGTGGTGGAGCACGACATGACATTCGTGCGCGACCTCGACGTGAAAGTCACATGTCTTCATGAGGGCTCTGTTCTGGCCGAGGGAACGCTCGATGCGGTCAGCGCCAACGAGCGTGTGGTGGAGGTCTATCTCGGGCGATGACGATGCTTGCAGTCGAAAATCTCTCCCTGCATTACGGCGCGGCGCAGGCCCTGCGCGGCGTGTCCGTGTCTGCCTCCCTCGGCGAGGTCACCTGCGTGCTGGGCCGCAACGGCGTCGGCAAGACCTCGCTTCTGCGCGCGATCGCCGGGCATCGGCCGATATCCGGCGGAAACATCCTCTTTGAGGGCCGCGACATTGCGCGGCTGAAGCCCTTCGAGCGCGCCGCGCTCGGCATCGCCTATGTGCCGCAGGGCCGCGAGATCTTTCCGCTCCTCACCGTCAAGGAAAATCTGGAGACCGGCTTTGCGCCGCTGAAGCGTGGCGAAAAGACGATCCCGGCGGAGGTTTTCGAACTCTTCCCGGTGTTGAAATCCATGCTTGGCCGTCGCGGGGGAGACCTGTCGGGCGGGCAGCAGCAGCAGCTTGCCATCGGGCGCGCGCTCGTCACGCAGCCGCGCCTCCTCGTGCTCGACGAGCCCACGGAAGGCATTCAGCCCTCGATCATCAAGGATATCGGGCGGGCGATTACCTACTTGCGTGATCGGAAGGATATGGCCATCCTCCTGGTCGAGCAATATTTCGACTTCGCCCGCGACCTGGCAGACCGGTTTGTGGTGATGGAGCGCGGCGAGATCGTCCAGCATGGCGACCGCTCGGCGCTTGAGGGAGATGATGTACGTCAGCGCCTGGCCATTTGAAGCCGCCTCCCAGCTCCCGTCCCCACAACGCCAGCGAGCCGTCGGTCGTGTTGCATTCAGTGCAACGGAACTCGGCGGCCGCACGCGTCCGGCGCGCATCGAGGAGAGCGGATCCATGCGGATCAGGCTCCCGAAAGGCGAGGGGTTTGGGATCGACGCGGTTCTCGTCAACACGGCAGGCGGCATCGCCTGCGGCGATCGCTTCTCCGTGGAAATCGAGGCGCGTGCCGGTGCGTCGGTGACGGTTGCGACGCCGGCCGCCGAGAAGGTCTATCGCTCGGACGGTCCGGTTGCGGAATTGAACGTCAATTTAGCTCTGCACGACAATGCGCGGCTCGACTGGATTCCGCAGGAAACCATTCTGTTCGATCGGGCGCGTCTCCTGCGGCGGCTCGATGTCCGCATGCCGGAGACGGCGCATCTGACGCTGTTCGAAGCGGCCGTCTTCGGGCGTGAGGCGAGGGCGGAGCGGATCGAGGACGGCCTGTTCGAGGATCGCTGGCGCATCCGGCGCGGCGATCGACTCATCTATGCCGATACGCTGCGACTCGATGGGCCGATTGCCGATCTCCTTAGCAAACCGGTCGTCGGCAGAGGCGCGCGCGCCTTCGCGACCCTGATCCATGTGTCGCCGGATGCGGAAGCGCGACTTGATTCTCTGCGCGAAAGCCTTTCATCCATCGCCGGCTGCGATGCCGCGGCCAGCGCCTGGAACGGGCTTCTCGCCGTGCGCTTCTGCGCCGAGAGGATCGAAGTGCTTCGCAGAGCTGTCATTCCTTTCCTTGTCGCCTTTCGCGGCGAACCTCTGCCTCGCGTCTGGCTCAGCTAGGGTCGAACCATGCAACTCACACCTCGTGAAAAAGACAAGCTCCTGATCGCCATGGCGGCCATGGTCGCGCGCCGCCGGTTGGAACGCGGCGTGAAGCTCAACCATCCTGAGGCGATCGCGCTCATCACCGACACGGTCGTGGAGGGCGCGCGCGATGGGCGCTCCGTGGCCGAATTGATGGAGGCCGGCGCTCATGTGGTCACTGCCGACCAGGTGATGGAAGGCGTTGCGGAGATGATCCACGACGTGCAGGTGGAGGCGACCTTTCCCGATGGTACCAAGCTCGTCACCGTGCATCATCCCATCCGCGGCGCGGCCTCCAAGGACGTGCCCGGCGAGGTAATGGCGCAGGCGGGCGAGATCATCTTCAACGAAGGCGCCGAGCGCACCGTCCTCACGGTCGCCAACACAGGCGACCGGCCGATCCAGGTCGGCAGCCATTATCATTTCTTCGAGACCAATCCCGCTTTGTCGTTCGACCGGGAGAAAGCGCGCGGCATGCGGCTCGACATCGCGCCCGGTACGGCGGTGCGCTTCGAGCCCGGCTCCACGCGCGAGGTCGTGCTCGTGCCGCTTTCCGGCAAACGCGAGGTCTACGGGTTCCGCCAAGGCGTGATGGGAGCGCTCTGATGTCGAATGCAAGAAAGCCGGCCTCCCTTCCACGCTCCGGCTATGCGGACATGTTCGGTCCGACCAAAGGCGACAAGATCCGCCTCGCCGACACCGCCCTCGTGATCGAGGTGGAGAAGGATTTCACAATCTACGGCGAGGAGGTGAAGTTCGGCGGCGGCAAGGTGATCCGCGATGGCATGGGACAGGCGCAGACCACGCGGGCCGAAGGCGCCGTCGACACGGTCATCACCAATGCGGTCATTCTCGATCATTGGGGCATCGTGAAGGCCGATATCGGCATCAGGAGCGGGCGGATCGCGGGCATCGGCAAGGCCGGCAATCCGGACGTGCAGCCGAATGTCGACATCATCATCGGGCCTGGCACCGAGATCATCGCCGGCGAGGGCAAGATCATCACCGCCGGCGGCTTCGACTCGCATATCCACTTCATCTGCCCGCAGCAGATCGAAGAGGCGCTGATGTCGGGCATCACCACGATGCTCGGCGGAGGTACCGGCCCTGCGACCGGCACCTTCGCCACCACCTGCACGCCCGGCCCCTGGCACATCGCGCGCATGATCGAGGCGGCGGATGCGTTCCCGATGAACCTCGCATTCACCGGCAAGGGCAATGCCTCGAAGCCCGGTGCGCTCGAAGAGATGATCCAGGCCGGGGCCTGTGCACTCAAGCTGCACGAGGATTGGGGCACCACGCCAGCCGCCATCGATTGCTGCCTGTCGGTCGCGGATGCCTACGACATTCAGGTAATGATCCATACCGACACGCTCAACGAATCCGGCTTCGTGGAGGACACGATCGCGGCGTTCAAGGGCCGCACGATCCATGCCTTCCACACGGAAGGAGCAGGCGGCGGGCACGCGCCTGACATCATCAAGGTGGCGGGTCTGCCGAATGTTCTGCCGTCCTCCACCAACCCGACGCGGCCCTATACGGTGAACACGATCGACGAGCATCTCGACATGCTCATGGTCTGCCATCACCTTTCGCCATCGATCCCGGAGGACCTGGCCTTCGCCGAGAGCCGCATCCGCAAGGAAACCATCGCGGCCGAGGACATCCTGCACGACATCGGCGCGCTCTCGATGATGTCGTCCGACAGCCAGGCCATGGGGCGCGTGGGCGAGGTCATCATCCGCACCTGGCAGACGGCGCACAAGATGAAGGTGCAGCGCGGCGCACTGCCGGGCGAGACCGGCGGCAACGACAATTTCCGCGCCCGCCGCTATGTTGCGAAGTACACGATCAACCCGGCCATCGCGCACGGCGTGTCGAGACATATCGGCTCGGTCGAGGTCGGAAAGCTCGCGGATCTCGTCGTCTGGACGCCGGCCTTCTTCGGCGTGAAGCCCGATCTCATCGTCAAGGGCGGTGCCATCGCCGCGGCGATGATGGGCGATCCGAATGCCTCGATCCCGACACCGCAGCCGGTCCATTACCGTCCGATGTTCGGCGCCTATGGCAAGGCTCTCGCCTCCACATCGCTCACTTTCGTCTCGAAGGTGGCGACGGAGAACGGGCTTGCCGCGAAGCTCGGCGTTCGAAAGCCGCTCGTCGCCGTCGAGAACGTGCGCAGCGGCATCGGCAAGAAGGACATGATCCACAACGATGCCACGCCCGTGATCGAGGTCGATCCCGAGACCTATGACGTGCGCGCCGACGGCGAGCTGCTCGTCTGCGAGCCCGCAGAAGTTCTTCCCATGGCCCAACGCTATTTCCTGTTCTGACATGATCCGCGCCACATCCATCATTCGCCGTGAAGCCGTCGATCAGGACCGCATCGTCGATGTGATCACCCTCGACCATGGCGACCGACACCGCCGCCGCATCCTGCTCAACGCGGACGGCGGCACCGCCTTCCTCCTCGACCTCGACAAGGCCGATGTTCTCGAGGATGGCGATGCAGTCCTGCTCGACAGCGGCTGGCTCGTCGAGGTGAAGGCCGCACCTGAGCGCCTCGTCGAGATCAGGACCGACGATTCCCTCGATCTGTTGACGCTCGCCTGGCATATCGGCAACCGGCATGTGCCTGCTGAGATTACGCGCGAGGCGATCTACATCGGCTACGACCATGTGCTCGTCGACATGCTGGTCGGCCTCGGCGCCAGGGTTGAGATCGTCGAGCGCCCGTTCCGTCCCGTGCGTGGGGCCTACCACCATCACGAGCATGGAGGTCATCACCATGGACACGGTCATGGATGAGGCCGTGGCGAATCCACTGCTCAACGAGAGATCGTCCGCGATTCTGCCGCTCTTCGCATGGCTGTCGCCGTCCTATCCCGTCGGCTGCTATGCCTATTCGCACGCGCTCGAATGGGCGGTTGAGGCAGGCGATGTGACCGACGAGGCGACGCTAGTCGCCTGGCTCGCCGATCTGCTCAAGCTGGGTTTCGGGCGCAACGATGCCATTCTCCTGAGCCACGCCTATCACGCGGTTCAGGTGCGCGACAGGGCCGCTCTCGAAGAGGTCAACGAGCTGGCACTGGCGCTCTCGCCGTCGTCGGAGCTCTACCTCGAAACGAGCCAGCAGGGGCGCAGCTTTCTCGACGCGACGCTTGCAGCATGGCCATCGCCGCGCCTGATCGCACTTGAAGGCGATGTGGCCTTTCCCGTCGCAATCGGCATGGCTGCTGCGGCGCATGATATTCCGCTTGCGGTCACGTGCGAGGCCTACCTGTTCGGTCTCGTGCAGACGCTCGTCTCTGCCGCGATCCGCCTCGCTCCCATCGGTCAGACGGCCGGCATCCGCGTCTCTGCTGCGCTCGCCGGCACCGTGCGCGAGATCGCAGGGCAGGGGATGCAACTCACGCTCGACGATATCGGCGGCGCGACCTTCCGCGCCGATCTCGGCTCGTTCCATCACGAAAATCAGTATACGAGGCTCTTCCGCTCATGACTTCTCATACAGGACCACTTCGCGTCGGCATCGGCGGGCCGGTCGGGTCAGGCAAGACGGCGCTGATGGAAGCGCTCTGCAAGACCTTTCGCGAGCGTTACGACATCTGCGCCATCACCAACGACATCTACACCAAGGAGGATGCGCGCCTCCTGACGGTGGCAGGCGCTCTGCCGGTCGAGCGCATCATGGGCGTCGAGACCGGCGGCTGCCCGCACACGGCGATCCGCGAGGATGCTTCCATCAACCTCGCGGCCATTGCGACCATGCGCAAGCGCTTTCCTGCGCTCGACATCGTGCTCGTCGAATCCGGCGGCGACAATCTTGCCGCGACCTTCTCGCCCGAGCTCGCCGACCTGACGATCTATGTCATCGACGTGGCGGGTGGCGAGAAGATCCCGCGCAAAGGCGGCCCCGGCATCACGCGCTCCGATCTCCTCGTCGTCAACAAGATCGATCTCGCACCTCACGTGGGCGCCGATCTTGCGATCATGGAGGAGGACACGAAGCGCATGCGCGGCCAGCGCCCTTACGTGTTCAGCAACATCCGCGACGGCGTCGGCGTCGAGGCCATCGCACAATTCATCGAAAAGGCCGGCGGCCTGTCCGCGACTGCTTAAGGGGAGTCCATCATGTTCAAGCGCTCTATTTTCGTCGCGACGCTGCTGGCAGCGGCGACACCGGCCCTGGCCCATACGGGCATCCACACAGCGCCCGGATTCCTGGCGGGTTTCGCCCATCCCTTGACCGGCCTCGATCACACGCTTGCAATGGTCGGCGTCGGCCTGTTCGCCTCCTTTCTTGGCGGGCGGGCTTTGTGGGCAGTCCCGGCGAGCTTCGTGAGCATGATGCTTGTTGGCGGAATATTTGGGCTGTTGGGAATCGAGGTCCCCGCAGTCGAGTTCGGGATTGCCGCCTCCGTTGTCGCTCTCGGCGCCATCGTGTCGTTCGGCCTGCGCTGGCCGTTGGCCGCGGCAATGGCGCTGGTCGGAGGCTTTGCGATCTTTCACGGCTACGCGCATGGAGCGGAAATCCCGGCAGGGTCTGCGGCGACGCTCTATTGCCTCGGCTTTGCGCTTGCGAGCGCGATGCTGCATGGGCTTGGCATTGGTGTTGGCTTGATCTCGCTGCGCCATGAATATGCGCTTCGGATCACCGGAGCAGGTGTTGCTGCGGCAGGCGTCCTGCTGTTCTTCGTGTGACGCGCGTCGAGCGGATCGTCGTCATCGGTTCAGTGTCGGTGCCGCACTCGTGACTGCGATCTAAGCGAAAGCCCTTGGCTCCCTTCCGCAGCCAAGGACTTTCCTTCTTAAGGCGAACACCTGGCGTCAGCGTTTGCCGCCGCCATTTCCATTTCCATTTCCATTGCCGTTCCCATTCCCGTTCCCGTTGCCGCCGCCATTTCCAGCCGGACCATCCTGGTCGGTGCCGTCGCCGTTGTTGGATCCACCGGGATTGGATGCATCATTGCCGTCGTCGTCATTGCCGTGCCCGTTGTTGCCATGGCCTCCGGCATTGCCGTTGGCGGAACCGTTGCCCTGGCCGTTGCCGCCTCCGTTGCCGGCCGTGCCGCCGGAGCCTCCGGCTGCTCCCGTGCCGCTGTCAGCGACCGCGCCGCCGCGGCCCGCGCTCGCGCCGTTGTCGATGCTGCCGCCAGCCGAGCCGCTGCTGACGCCGCCCGCCGTTCCAGGCCCCGAACCAGGCGAAGCGCCGAGCGTGCCGCCAATCGAGCCGGTCGCCATGCTGTCCCGGTCCGCATCGGCGGGATTGTCCGTCCTGCGCAGGGCTTGTGGCCGAATGGCACAACGACAGGTCTCCTGACCCCGCACGATGCTAAGCCGGCAATTGTGGTAGAGGGATGGGTCTGCGACAGCGGGAACGCATTGCTGTCCAGGCATGACTGGCTGGGCATTGGCAGGCGTTCCAAGCGCGAGGACAATGGCGGCGCCGGACAAAGCAAGAGCGTATGAACGCAACATCGTGTTCACCTGTAGAGAGTCGATTGTTGATGATGAGCTGCGATGACAGCAGCTCGCACGGCTTAAAGACGCAGGTGTAGGAATAACGTTCCAATATGACGGCAAAATCTATTCTTGCCTGGCTTTGGAACTTCAGCGGTTTTCGAGGTTGACTCGCCGATCAAACTGAATGCTTGGTTCAGCTGTCGGCTGAGCCATAGGCCTCAGCCATGCCGCGAATATCGCCGAGCTTCGCCGAGAAAGCCGACCAGTCATCCTGTGCCACGATTGGCGCCCACAGCGCTTCCACTTCCTCGATCAGCATGGTGCAGGGTTTCTCCCGCGCGAAATAGGGGTGATCGAGCCGAATGCCCGGCTCCGGCTCGAATTCGCGCAAGGCCGCCAGGACCGGTTGAAACGAGGCGTCGTCATAGATCGCAGACGAGGAATTTTTCTTCGCGCGCTCCGCACTCAGCGCGCCGCCATACCAATCGAAGAAGGTTTGCTCGAAAGGCGCTTTGCTCTCGTGCAGGAACGTCCACACGGCTCTGGCCAATGCGCCGTCCTGCTCAAACCCCTTCGATCGCACCCCGAGGCGGCGTGCGATTGCTGCCGGAAATTCGCGATGAAGCGCCGGCTCGAATGCTGTCAGCGCGTGTTCCAGGCTGGGCTGCGGCGCGAGTGGAAGCAGGCATTCCGCGAGACGATAGAGATTCCACAAAAGCGCATCGGGCTGGCGGCCGAAGGCATAGAGGCTCGTCTCGTCGAAATAGGCGGCTGTGAATGCGGGATCGTAAGAGGGCAGGAAGCGCCAGGGGCCGTAATCGAAGCTTTCTCCCGTGATGTTGATGTTGTCGGTGTTGAGCACGCCATGCACGAAGCCGGCCACCATCCATTGCGCGCCCATTCGTGCGACGCGCCGGCACACCTCCTCCAGAAAGGCCACGGCGCGCGATGCCTCGTCGTCGCGCCAGATCTCCGGCATGTAGGTTTGGATCGCGTAATCGAGCAGCTTGCGGATGTTGTGGGGCTCGTTCAGGTAGAGAAAGCGCTGG
Organism: Microvirga zambiensis WSM3693; assembly: GCF_016735695.1. Classification (GTDB taxonomy): domain Bacteria; phylum Pseudomonadota; class Alphaproteobacteria; order Rhizobiales; family Beijerinckiaceae; genus Microvirga; species Microvirga zambiensis. The sequence continues at coordinate 172,832 of NZ_JAERQD010000003.1, forward strand.
AATGTTCCGATGCGAATGTGGGAGTGGCTGAGGCGCACGAGAACGGACGAGCGCGTCGGCGAGGGCTCGTCGCCGCGCTCGAGTTCTTCTCCAGTCTCTATCAGGCTGAAGGATTTCGACGTGTCGACGCCGAGCGCCTCGAGCATCTCGGTCGCCAACACCTCCCGCACGCCGCCCTTGAGAGTCAGGCGGCCATCCGCATGGCGCGACCATGGCGTCTGTCCGCTGCCCTTGGTGGCCAGATCGAGAAGCCTGCCGTTCGTTGCGTCGCGAACCTGTGCGAACAGGAAGCCGCGCCCATCACCCAGATGAGGATTGTAGCTGCGGAACTGATGGCCGTGATAGCGCAGGGCAAGCGGCTGTTCGAGGTTGTCGGGCAGGGGCGCGAAGCGGCCGAAATGCGCGATCCATTCCTCGTCGGTCAGCGAGCCGAGGCCGACCCGCTCAGCCGATCTTTGGTTGCGATGGCGCAGGATGTGATCGGGAAACCGGGCCGGTTGCACGATGTCGTAAAAGTCCGAACCGAGTTCCCGATGGCGCGTTTCGGCCCGATAGGCGGCGGAAGGGGGCATGTCGCTGGTCCTGTGAACTCGTGTTCAATTCCTGACCCCGACCGAATGTTCAGACGGAATGCGGCCGGTCAAGCGCAGGATCGGCTCACGATGCCTGCAGCATGCTCGCTTTGCCACGGATTGAACAAAATTGAGCTGCGACAACCGGGTTCCAATGTTGCGAAAACCGATGTTTTGGCGGCTCCGAACGCGGCTGTTCAAAAATAATTCATGGTGAAAGCTTTGCTAAAAACATCTGGATTTTCCTGAAGTTCGGTTCGGATGCTGAAGCGCACGGCCTCGTTGTCCCGGCGCATTCGAACGTTGGTCTATTGGCGGGCCTTGCGCGCTCCCCTAAGATCCCTTGTTAACGAAGCAAGCGGGAGGCGGGTCAATGGCATTCAAGGATGTGCTCAGCCTTTGCGGCCGTATCGGCCTGATCGTGACAGCGTTCGCGTTCGTTGCAGGAATCGTTGCCGGGCCAGTCCTTGAAAAAATCTGGTCGTCCCACCCGACCACCGTCACTCAAAACGATACGGTTCCCAGCCCTGTTCCGCCTGCCCCGCCAGTCCAGGCCAATGCCGGGGGCTAGAGCATCGGACCCAAAAGTGGACCCACTTTTGGGATCAAATCCGATGCTCCACTCTTAGGAGAGCGCATCGTTGAGTGCAGCAAGCCGGGTCCGCTTTTCTGCATGATGCGCTAGGCTAACGCCTTTTTAGAACTCTCCGGTTCATATCACGTCGTCGCCGGGACACGGCGGGAATGCGGCTCCTTTTCCGGGAAAGGCGCGATGAGCAGCGAGACACTTCTAAGGCAGGAAATCCGTCAATCCTTGGGTTTCGTGCGCAGCCTGATCGATCACTATTCCGGACTTTATGCGGGCGAGAACCTCACCCGTGACGTTCTGCTCATTTGCGACGAGATGACGGACACGGATGAGCCCGATGTACGGTTGAAGGAGGCACGGCGCGTCGTCGAGGAGCGGTGCAGGCAGTTGGCGCAGGCAACAGACCGCTTCGCCCAGCGCGATCCCGCCGTGATCGCAATATCGCGGGCCCAGGCCGTCGCAGCCATCGACCTGTTCCAGGATGCCGCCTTCGAATATCGCAAGACCCGCACCATCTTTCCCTCGTCCGGCCGGCTGCTGCGCAGGAAGAGCCTCTAAAGCTTCGGACCCAAAAGTGGACTTGCACTTTTGGGATGAATCCGATGCTCTCTCATTGAATGAGAGCATCGGTCCGTCCGATGCTCTAGCTTTTGATCGCTGCAGGTCGCGTCACAGACGCTTGGGTTTGATCGATGCCGTTGCCGGAACGTCGACCACCTGCGGCTCCGGCATCACATCGGTCTTCGGTGCATCAAGCCCATAGACGTCGTCGCGAAAATGCACTGCACCGTCCGCCGTCGCATAGCCGGTGAGATAGACCCACGCCACCGGGACCGGCTTATCGAGACGGATGTCCTGGCGTGCATTGCCCGCGATCGCCGCATCGATCCCGTCGCGGGTCCATTGGCCTGACGATCCGCTCGTGCCGCGCAGCAGCCATTCGGCGAAATCGCGGACATCGGCCACGCGTACGCAACCGGAGGAATGGAAGCGCGCATCCTGCGCGAAGAGCTGCTTTTTCGGCGTGTCGTGCATGTAGACTGCGTGCTTGTTCGGCATGTCGATGCGCATCTGGCCGAGCGAATTGATCGCGCCCGGATCCTGGCGCAGCGTGTAGTTCACCGCCTTCTCCGTCGACCAGTCGAGGGTCTTCGGATCGACCTCCTGGCCCTTCGCATCGAGAATGCGGATCTTCATCTTGTCGAGATAGGCGGGATCCTTGCGAACGTGGGGAATGATGTCTTTCTTGATGAGGGAGACGGGCACTGTCCAGGTCGGGTTGAGGTTGACGGCTGTGACGCGCGTCTCGACGACAGGCGAGGGACGGTCGACCTTGCCGACGATCGCGACGTAGCGGCGGGCCACTTCTCCGCGCTCCACCGCCTCGACGGCGGCGGATGGAATGTTCACCACCACGTAGCGGTCGCCGAAGGCGAAGGTGGAACCGGCGAGCCGCTGTGCGGAAGCTGTGAGCTGGCGGTGGCGGGTGAGGGCGGGAACGTTGATCGCCTCCAGCGTTCTGGCGCGCACGGCGCCGGATTCCGGCAGGCCGTGCCGGGCCTGAAACCTTTTGACAGCGCCTGCAAGCTCGGCATCGAAAAGCATGCTGGAGGCGGCATTCGTGGAGAGGTCGCCTTCACGCGCGAGGCGCTGTCGGAGCAAGGCCACGAGCGGCCCCTTGTCGCCCGTCTTCAGGACCGTGCCGGACGGCAGCGAGGGCCATCCTCCGGACTCTGCCAGGCGCTTATAAGTCCATGCCGCCCGCATGGTATTGATGAAGGTGGCTGCATCGAGGGTCGGGCGGGAATCCTGCGAGATCGACACGGCCGGTGGCGGCGTGGGAGGAGTTTGCTCCGACTTCGTCTGATCCGAGGCTGCAGCTTTCTGTCGCACGGCCGGTGCCGCCGGCGGCGCGGCTACGGGTTCGGCTACCGCCTGTGCCGGCTTGCCGGCGGCCGCAGGTTCGGCCGGAGCGGCGGTGCCAGGAGCGCCCCAGAGGGTAAAGCTTGAGAGCAGGGCCCATCCGAGGAGGCGTTGTGCATTCCGATACGTCATCCACAGACTATGCGAGAGGATGGTTTATAAAGTGCTGCAACGCTTCGATCACGGTCCGGGTGAACGGAAGCCGGGAATGGGAATTAGTACTAAAACAAACCCGATTGCGAGGAGCCCATGACGTCCGAGGAAATCAAGGAACTGAACGCCGCCCGTGAAAACCTCGTGAAGCGGCGCAGGGAGATGGCGCGGCAGATTTCCGGCGCTCCGCTCCCGTCCGTCGAGATGGCCGAGGAGCTGACGAAGATCCTGATGGCCATCGAGGCCCTGGACCGGACCCTCAACGAGGCCGGCCACCCTTATATGAGCCAGGGCGTGGTCGAACAGCTGCGCGCCGGAGCCTGATGCTTACGGGCGGACTCTGCCGACAAGATCGAAACCCGATCCGGCCTTCGGTTTCAGCACCAGAGCTTCGCCTTCCTCGGGAAAGATGCCGGTCAGAGCGGTGATATTGACCTGATGTGTCACCAGCACAAGCACGCCCGGTGACCGCCATGCCTCGATGCGCTCACGGACGGCCCGGGTCTGAGCCTCCTCGCGCTCTCGTCCGACAAAGAACGAGTCGAGGGGTGGGAATGGCTCGGTCAGCCCCCGGAAGGCGAGGCGCGCGGTATCGAGGGCACGGCACCAGCGGCTCGAGAGCACCTGCTCGACCGGAACTTGCCGGATTCTGAATTGCTCCCCTATGGTTTCGGCCTGCCGTCGCCCCTCCGCCGAGAGAGTGCGCTGGGTCGAGCAATCCTCGAGCCGGAATTGCGGCGGGTCCCCCGTTCCCGGGGCACGGGCATGCCGGAAGAGGGCAACGGTATCGCCGTCACGCAAGGCTTGCCAGGCCGCTTCGGAAGCAAGGAGAGCTTGCGGCCAGATGGCCGCAAGCAGAAACAGAAATGCCACCGCAATCGGCATGAGACACCAGTTGGTTGTCAGCGACGCAACGTGAGACCGGGATCTCTGTTCCCGCCGGACGATCAGGCCTTCGCTGCAAGCTCGACGACGATATCGACGAGCGGATCGCCAGGATCGGCCAAACCCGCGATGACATCGAAATGATGCGCTCTCGGAACCTCGTGATACCGGGTCGCGATCCCCGCCTTGCCCCAGCGTTCGACGATGGCCCGGGATTGACGCAGAAACTCCCCGCTCTCCGCGCCGCCGACGACAGCGACGAGTTGCCCTGTCTCCGGCGGTGTCCATTCCAGCGGACTCAGGCGCCGGGCCTCCTCGATCGTGAGGCCGAGCGCCTTGTTGATCGAGGTCGGAACAAGCGGCGGCAGGTCGAACAGGCCGGAGATCGGCATGGCGGCGCGCACCGGCATCGCTCGAGGCTCAGGGCGGGCCATCAGGCAGGCAGCGAGATGCCCGCCGGCCGAATGTCCGGTCGCGACCAGCGGGCGGCCTGTGCGCCGCATGAGGAAGTCGGCGGCCGACTCCATCTCGGCGACGATCTCCGCCAGTGTCGCCGCAGGTGCCAGCGTGTAGTTCGGGATCGCGACCGTGAAGCCGCGCTCATTGGCACCGCGGGCCAGATGACTGAAAAAGGACTTGTCGAGCGCCTGCCAGTAGCCGCCATGGATGTACAGCACGATCGGACCGCCAGCGTCGCCCGTCCGAGGGTAGAAGAGGTCGAGGCGGTGACGCTCGCCCGGTCCATAGGCGAGATCGAATTCGCCGGCCGCATGGTCCCGATAGGCCGCCGCATCCCGCTGCCAGCCCGCGATATGAGCCGGATGCTCCGGCACGCGGGCCCGGTTGTTGTACTCGGCTTCGAGATCGCGTTCTTCCGCTGCCATCGCGAATTGTCCTAAACGTGGAGATACCGGTCCTTGAGGCTCGTATCGCTCATGAGCTCCGCGCTCGTGCCGGTCCAGACCGAGCGGCCTTTCTCGATGATCACATGCCGGTCGGCGAAGCTCGCCAGCGCACCGATGTTCTTGTCGATGACGAGGATGGATTGCTGCTCGCCCTTCAGGCGCTTGAGGCAGGTCCAGATCTCGGTACGGATCAGCGGGGCCAGTCCCTCGGTCGCTTCATCGAGAATGAGCAGTCTGGGGTTCGTCATGAGAGCGCGGCCGATGGCGAGCATCTGCTGCTCGCCGCCCGAAAGCTGCGTGCCGAGGTTGTTCCGGCGCTCCTTCAGGCGCGGGAAGAGATCGTAGATCGCGTCCAGCGTCCAGCGTCGCTCACCGCTTCGGGCCGCGGCGGTCGCAACGAGGTTTTCCTCCACGGTGAGCGTCGGAAAGATCTGGCGGCCTTCCGGCACGAGGCCGATGCCGGTTTTCGCGATGCGATAGGGGGCAAGCCCGGTGACGGTGGCGCCGTGAAACCGCACTTCGCCGCCGCGCGGGCGCAGCAGGCCCATGATGGAGCGTATCGTCGTCGTCTTGCCCATGCCGTTGCGGCCGAGCAGCGTCACGACCTCGCCGGCATTGACCTCGAGGGAAATGTCGAACAGGACCTGTGCCGCGCCGTAGGAGGCCTGGAGATTGCGAACGGAGAGCATCAGACCATCTCCTCCTCGCCCAGATACGCGGCGCGAACCTCTGGGTTGGCCCTGATCCTCCCGGGCGTATCGGTCGCGATCACGCGTCCGTAGACGAGGACGGACACGCGATCGGCCAACGAGAAAACCGCTTCCATGTCGTGCTCGATCAGCACGATGGTGAGACGGCCTTTCAGGCGCCGCAGGGTTTCGACCACGCGCTGGGATTCATCGTGTCCGGTGCCGGCAAGCGGCTCGTCGAGCAGAAGCAGCTTCGGCTCGGTGGCGAGCCCGATGGCGAGTTCGAGCTGGCGCTTTTCGCCGTGGGACAGGAGGCCCGACGGAATGTGGGCACGGGCGCCGAGGCCAGCCTGCTGCAGACAGTCCATGGCTGGCTGGTTCAACGCCTTCTCTTGCGAGGCATTGCCGAAGAAACGGAAGCTCGATCCCGAACGCGCCTGAACGGCCAGCGCCACGTTTTCCAGAGCCGAGAAACCCGGCAGGATCGAGGTGATCTGGAAGGACCGGGCAAGCCCGCGCCCGACGCGCTGCGGCATCGACAGAGAGGTCACGTCCTGGCCGGCGAACAGGACGGATCCGGAATCCGAACGAAGTGTCCCGGAAATCTGGTGGATGAGAGTCGTCTTGCCGGCGCCGTTCGGGCCGATGATCGCGTGCAGCTCGCCCGGCTGAACGGCGAGGCTGACATCGTCGGTCACGACGAGAGCGCCATAGGCTTTGCGCAGATTGCGAAGTTCGAGCAGGGGCTCAGCCATGACGGGGCCTCCGCAGCAGGCCCATGATCCCGCCCCTGACGAACAGGACGATCAGGATGAGGAGGGGGCCGAACACCATCTTCCAGTTCTCTGCCAGATGCGCACGGGTCTCCTCGGCGAGGAAGAAGCTGACGCCGTGCAGGATCTCCGGCAGGAATTCTTCGAGGAGCAGGAAGGCGGCCGCGCCGATGATCGCGCCATGGAGCGAGCCGAGCCCGCCGAGCACAACCATGAAGATCAATTCGCCGGAACGCTGCCAGGTCATGAAGGCCGGGCTGACGAATTCCGCCTGGTTGGCGAGCAGGCATCCGGCAAGCCCCGCCATCATGCCGCTGATCACATAGGCTGCGAGCTGAAAGCGGAAGGGCTGAAATCCGATCGCTTCCATGCGGATGGCGTTTTCCCGCGTTCCGCGCAGGACGCGGCCGAAGCGCGATGCGACGACCGACCGGGAGAAGGCATAGGCGCCGAGGAGGCAGATCAGGCACATCCAGTAGAAAGCGAAATCGCTTTTCAGGATGCGCGACCCGGCCACGAGACTGCGGGACGACAGGGTCATGCCGTCATCGCCGCCATAGGCCGCAAGCGATGTGGCGAGGAAGTACAGCATCTGCCCGAAGGCGAGCGTGATCATGATGAAGTAGACACCCTTCGTGCGCAGCGAGATCGCTCCCGTGACGAGGGCGAAGAGAGCGGAGGCCACGAGCGCGACCGGTATCTGGATGAGCGCATCCTCGATGCCATGGGTGGCGAGGATGCCGACCGCATAACCTCCGATGCCGAGGAAGGCGGCATGGCCGAAGCTGACGAGAGCGCCGTAGCCGAGGATGAGGTCGAGCGCCATGGCGGCGATGCCGAAGATCATCACCCGCGTCAGCAGGGACAGGACATAGCCCTCGGCGCCGGAATAGGTGGCGAAGAGCGGGGCCGCCGCGAAGGCCGCGAAGAGAACGATGGGGACGACCTCGAACCGCGTGGAGAGGGAAGGCGCTGGCGCGGAAGCCGTATCGGCAAGTTCGGTCATGGTCGCGCTCTAACGTTTCACGGGAAATAATCCGGAGGGCCGGAAGAACAGCACCGCCGCCATGAAGATGTAGATCAGCATCGGCGCGATGGCGCGGCCGGTCTGGCTTGCGGCTGCCGGATCGAGAAAGAGCCGCAGCAGGTTCGGGGCGAAGGAGCGCCCGACCGTGTCCACGAGCCCGATCAGGAGTGCTGCGAGAAAGGCGCCGCGAATGGAGCCGATGCCGCCGATCACGATGACCACGAAGGCGAGGATGAGGATGTTGTCCCCCATGCCCGGCTCCACGGACAGGATCGGCGCGACCATGGCCCCTGCAAAGCCGGCGAGCATGGCGCCGAAGCCGAACACGATCATGAACAGGCGCTGGATGTTCACCCCGAGCGCCGAGACCATGGCGGCATTGCTCGCGCCCGCCCGCACCAGCATGCCGATGCGCGTATGATTGACGAGCACATAAAGGAGGGCCGCGACGATGAGGCCCGCCGCGATGATGGCGAGACGATAGACCGGGTAGAGCAGGCCGCTGGCGATCTCCACCGAGCCGGACAGCAGGTCTGGAACGGGAACGCTCAAAGGGGCTGCGCCCCAGACGAACTTCACGGCCTGATTAAGGAACAGGATCACGCCGAACGTCGCGAGCACCTGATCGAGATGATCGCGGTCGTAGAGATGTCTGAAGACGAGCACTTCGAGCAGAAGCCCGAAGCCCAGGGCCGAGGGCAGGGCGAGAAGAAGCGCCCAGCCGAAGCTCCCGGTCCAGACGCTGAACGCAGCGACCAGATAGGCACCGACCATATACTGCACGCCATGCGCCAGGTTGATGAAATCCATCACGCCGAACACGAGGGTCAGGCCGGCGGCGATGAGGAAGAGGATGAGCCCGAACTGAAGGCCGTTCAAAGTCTGGACGAAGAGGAGAGTGGCTGTCATCGGCACATCACGGGCAGCACGCCATCAGTCGAGCCTCCGCTCGGACGCTTCCCTGCGAAAGCGCCATGATCGCTGGATCGGATCGGGATCGGCCTGCCTGATGCGATTGCAGGGCAGGCCGATCGGTCTTGCAAGGGCGCCTCAGTTCGTGGCGGCGCATTCCTTGGCATAGGCATCCGTGTAGTCGTCGAACACTTTTTCCACGATCTCGGTCTGGAACTTGCCGTCCGAACGCTTGGCGGCCTTCACCAGATAGAAGTCCTGAACCGGGAAGCCGTTGCTGCCGAACTTGAAGTCTCCGCGCAGGGACTTGAAATCGGCTTTCTTGATGGCGGCGCGCACCGCGTCCTTGTTGTCCATCTTGCCGCCGGTGCTCTTGAGCGCGCTGTCGATGAGGAGAGCTGCATCATAGGCGTGCATGGAATAGGAGCCGGGCACGGAATTGTACGCCGCCTCGTAGGCCGCCACGAACTTCTTGTTCTGTGGATTGTCGAGATTCGGCGCCCAGTTGGAGCCGCCGAGCATGCCGATCGCCGCATCCTGCTGCGCGGGCAGGGTCGATTCATCGACCGTGAAGGCGGAGAGGAAGGGGATGCGGTCGGCAAGGCCCGCCGCGCGGTACTGCTTGACGAGGTTCACGCCCATGCCGCCGGGCATGAAGGTGAAGATCGCATCGGGCTGCATGGAGGCGATCTTCGCAAGCTCGGACTGGAAATCGAGAGTGTTCAGCGGGACGTAGGATTCCTCGACGACTTCGCCCTTGTAATGGCGCTTGAAGCCCGCGAGCGCATCCTTGCCGGCCTGATAGTTCGGCGCCAGCAGATAGACCTTCTTGTAGCCGCGGTCTTGCGCGACCTTTCCGAGAACCTCGTGGTTCTGGTCGTTCTGATAGGACGTCGCGAAGAAATACGGGCTGCAGCTTTTGCCCGCGAGGTTCGAGGGGCCGGCATTGGTGCTGATGTAGAACGTGTTCGCGTCGACGATCGGCTTGTGGACGGCGACGGCCACGTTCGAGAAGATTGGGCCGACGACGAAGTCCACCTTGTCGCGTTCCAGGAGGCCTTTGACCTTGGTCACCGCCACGTCGGGTTTCAACTCGTCGTCGACGACGATCACTTCGACGTCGCGTCCGCCGAGCTTGCTGCCGAGATCCTTCACAGCGAGCTGGAAGCCGTCGCGGGCCTGCTGGCCGAGGACGGCCGACGGGCCCGAAAGAGTGAGCAGCAATCCGACTTTCAGCTTCTCCTGCGCCATGGCCGGTGCTGCAGCCAGAGTGACAGCTGCTGCAAGGCCAAGGGTCTTGATCGTTACGTTCATCATGGTCTCCCGAATGGCTGTTCCCTGCGCACTTTTATGTGCTGCGTTGATTGTTCCCAGCGGGACGCGCGGTGCCCGACGAACAAGTCGGGCGGTACTCTGCCGCAAAACGACCCGGCCGAACACTCCCTTTCTGGGAGCGCTCATCCCCACATCCCCAATCTTTGGGATTGCCAAGGATTATTTTAAGTTTAAAATATTTTCCAGGTTCTTCAAGCGGATTGTTTCGCAGAGGAAGACAGGCGAAATGACAGGCGCGTGATCGGCGATGAAGAGACGGGATCCGGAATGCGCATTGCTCGTGGCTTCCGGATAGAGCCTGCCTCATCGCCCCTTTCACGATGTCTGGATCTTGCGCCGCACAATAACGACAGAGGAGCGGACGATGGCGGACACGGCGCATGTGGATACCTTCGCGAGGGACAATCTTCCGCCTCAGGATCGATGGCCGGCCTTCCTGTTCACCCGTCCCGAGCTGCAATATCCCGAGCGCCTGAACTGCGCCGCGGCCTTCCTCGACCGCTGGGTCGACGAGGGACGCGGTGACGAGCCCTGCATCATCAGCCCGACAGAGACTCTCACCTACCGCGCGCTTCAGGCGCGGGTGAATCGGATCTGCAATATCCTGGTCGAGAAGCTCGGCTTCGTGCCCGGCAATCGCGTGCTGCTGCGCTCGGCCAACAATCCAATGATGGTGGCGGCCTATCTGGCGGTCCTGAAAGCCGGCGGCGTCGTCGTTGCCACCATGCCGCTGCTGCGCGCCAAGGAGATCGCCTATCCGCTGAACAAGGCGAAGATCACCATATCGCTCTGCGATCACCGGCTCGCTGAGGAGATGGAGCGTGCCAGGACGATGGCGCCCGATCTGCAGCATGTGGTGTATTGGGGTTCGGGAAAGTCCGACAGCCTTGAGGCACTGATGGCGGAAGCCTCGCCGGACTTTACAGCTGTCGATACGGCGGCGGACGATGTGTGCCTGATCGGATTCACCTCGGGCACCACCGGCGAGCCGAAGGGCACCATGCATTTCCACCGCGACATGCTGGCGATCTGCGACGGCTATGGTGGGAATGTCTTGCGGCCTGAGGCGGGCGACCGCTTCATCGGCTCGCCGCCGCTCGCCTTCACCTTCGGCCTCGGCGGCATCGTGCTGTTTCCGATGCGCGTCGGCGCCTCGACCGTGCTTTTGGAAAAGGCCGGACCCGACGATCTTTTGCCCGCCATCGCGCAGCACAAGGCCACCATCTGCTTCACGGCGCCGACCGCCTATCGGGCCATGCTGTCGAAGCTGGAAGGGCGCGATATCTCGAGCTTGCGCAAATGCGTCTCGGCCGGCGAGCCCCTGCCGAAGGGCACCTTCGAAGCCTGGAAGGACGCGACCGGCATCAGTCTCATGGATGGGATCGGCGCGACGGAGATGCTGCATATCTTCATCGCCGCGACTGAAGACGAGATCCGTCCCGGCGCGACGGGCAAGCCGGTGCCCGGCTATGAGGCGAAAGTCGTTGACGATGAGGGCCGCGACCTGCCGCCCGGCAGCGTCGGTCGCCTGGCTGTGCGCGGGCCGACAGGGTGCCGCTATCTCGCCGACGAGCGGCAGGGCAAATACGTTCAGAACGGCTGGAACATCACCGGCGACACCTACCTCATGGATGAGGACGGCTACTTCTGGTATCAGGCGCGTTCCGACGACATGATCATCTCGGCCGGCTACAACATCGCGGGCCCCGAGGTCGAGGCCGCGCTGCTCACGCATCCGGCAGTCGCCGAATGCGGCGTCGTCGGCGCTCCGGATGATGGGCGCGGGACGGTAGTGAAGGCCTACGTGGTCCTGCGTTCTGGCCATGCTCCAGGGCCTGAGCTGACGAAGGCGCTTCAGGATCACGTCAAGGCGGAGATCGCGCCCTACAAATATCCCCGCCTCATCGAATTCGTGGAGGCTCTCCCACGGACCCAGACCGGCAAGCTGCAGCGCTTCGAGCTGCGCCGCATCGCTCAGGACTCCGACACCCATCAGGAGGCTTTGAGTGCCTAGCAAACGGTGCAGGTTGATCTAAAATTATTTTAAGCTTAAAATAAATTAAGCGTCATTTCCCGGGTAGGAATCCATGAAGACGGCGATCATCGGCGGCGGCCCGGCGGGGCTTTATTTCGCGATCCTGCTGAAGAAGCTTCGGCCGGAATCGGACATCACGGTCTATGAGCGCAACCGCGCCGACGAAACGTTCGGCTTCGGCGTCGTGTTCTCCGATGCGACGCTCGACAATTTCGAGAAATACGACCTGCCGAGCTATCAGCGGATCATTCGGGAATTCGCCTATTGGGATGACATCGCGATTCATTTCCGCGGCAGCGAGCATCGGATCGGCGGCAACGGCTTCTGCGGCTGCTCGCGGCGCACGCTGCTCCTGATCCTGCAGGACCGCGCGGAGGAGCTAGGCGTCAGGCTGCGCTACGAAGCCGATGTGGACGACGAGAGCCTCTTCGCCGATGCGGATCTCGTGGTCGTGGCCGACGGTATCAACAGCCGCTTCAGGGAGCGCTATGCGGACCACTTCCAGCCGGAGGTGGATCTGCGGCCCAACAAGTTCACCTGGATGGGCTCGACCAAGCCTCTCGACGCCTTCACCTTCATCTTTCAAGAGACGGAGTGGGGACCCTTCATCGCTCATGCCTATCAGTATGAGGCGAACCGCTCGACCTGGGTGTTCGAGACCGACCCGGAGACTTTCGAGCGGGCAGGGCTGAAGGATATGAGCGAGGCCGAATCGGCGGCGCTCATGGAAAAGATCTTCGGCTGGTTCCTTGGCGGGCATCGCGTTCTCACCAACCGCTCGATCTGGCGCAATTTTCCGATGATCCGCAACAAGCGCTGGGTCATGGGCAACAAGGTGCTGCTGGGCGACGCAAAGGCCTCGGCGCATTTCTCCATCGGCTCGGGCACCAAGCTCGCGATGGAGGATGCCATCGCGCTCTTTGAAGCCCTCCGCCGCGAGCCGAGCGTGGAAGGCGCGCTGTCGCTCTACGAGACCGGGCGGCGCGAGGAGGTCGAGAAGACGCAGCACGCGGCCGACGTGTCGCTCGTCTGGTTCGAGCATGTGGCGCGCTTCTGGGATTTCGATCCGGTGCAGTTTGCCTTCGGCGTCATGACCCGCGCCAAGGCGATCACCTACGACAACCTGCGCCTGCGCGCGCCGGATTTCGTCGCTGCTGTCGACAAGACCTTCGCGAGGCAGGTGCAGAAGCAAGGCTTCGACGTATCGGTCGAGGATCCGAGCGCACCGATGTTCCAGCCCTTCCGGCTGCGCGAGATGATCGTTCCGAACCGTGTCGTGGTCTCGCCGATGGACATGTATTCGGCGAAGGACGGTGTTCCGGGAGAGTTTCATCTCGTCCATTACGGCTCGCGCGCCATGGGCGGGGCGGGGCTGGTCTTCACGGAAATGACCTGCGTGTCGCCGGAAGCGCGGATCACGCCCGGCTGCACGGGCTTGTGGAACGACGAGCAGGAAGCGGCCTGGAAGCGGATCGTCGATTTCATCCAAGACAACTCGGGAACGAAGTTCTGCCTGCAGCTCGGGCATTCAGGCCGCAAGGGCGCGACCAAGCTCATGTGGGAAGGAATGGACCGGCCTCTGGAGGAGGGCGCCTGGGACATCTGCTCCGCCTCGCCGATTCCTTACTTCCCCGACAGCCAGGTGCCGCGCGAGGCGACGCGCGCCGACATGGAATTGATCAAGCGGCAATTCGTGGAGGCCGCGCAGCGCGGGGAACGGGCCGGCTTCGACATGCTCGAGCTGCATTGCGCCCATGGCTACCTGTTCGCGAGCTTCATCTCGCCGCTGACGAACAGCCGTACGGACGAGTATGGCGGCTCGCTCGAAAATCGCCTGCGCTTTCCGCTGGAGATCTTCGACGCCATGCGCGAGGTCTGGCCGGCGCATAAGCCCATGTCGGTGCGCATCTCGGCGACCGATTGGGCCGAGGGCGGCATCACCGGTGACGAGGCGGTCGAGATCGCCCGCGCCTTCGCCGAGCACGGCGTCGATCTCGTCGACGTCTCGACGGGCCAGACCGTGCGCGAGGCGCGGCCGATCTATGGGCGCATGTTCCAGACGCCGTTCTCCGATCAGGTGCGCAACGAGGCGCGTGTCGCCACCATGTGCGTCGGCAACATCACGGCGGCGGATCAGGTGAACACGATTCTTGCCGCAGGACGTGCCGATCTCGTCGCGCTCGGGCGGCCGCATCTGGTCGATCCGTTCTTCACCATGAAGGCTGCCGCTTGGTACGGCGCGAAGGACATCCACTGCCCGCCGCAATATCTGGCAGGCCGAGATCAGATCTTCCGCAACTCGGTGCGCGACCGTCAGGATCTGGACGATCTCAAGGTGAAGGCGAAACCGAAGACGCGTGCCGAATTGAAGTTGGAAGCCGGCGAGAAGCCGCTTGCGGCGGAATGAGATGACCATGACAAGTCTCAAAGGTCGGCATGCATTGGTGACGGGCGGAGGGCGCGGGATCGGCCGCGCCATCGCCGGCTGCCTTGTGAAAGCAGGGGCGACCGTCACGATCGTCGGGCGCTCTCCCGCAACGCTCGAACAGGCGATCATGCAGGGCGATGCGCATGCTGCGGCTGTGGCCGACATCACGGACAGGCAGGCGGTCGAGGCTGCCGTTCAGGATGCCGTCATGCGCTATGGCCCGGTCGATCTTCTGATTGCCAATGCTGGAGCGGCCGCCTCCGCACCCTTCATGAAGACGGGACCTGACATGTTCCGGCAGATGCTGGACGTGAACCTGCTCGGCGTCACCAACGCGGCGCATGCGGTGCTCGGCTCCATGACCCAGCGCGGCTTCGGCCGCATCATTGCCGTGGCATCGACGGCGGGCCTCAAGGGCTATCCCTATGTGAGCGCCTATTGCGCCGCCAAGCACGCGGTGATCGGCTTCGTTCGCGCCCTGGCTTTGGAAACTGCAAGGAGTGGTGTCACGGTGAATGCGGTCTGCCCCGGCTTCACGGATACGGACATCGTCGCCGAGAGCCTGACCCGCATCATGGAGAAGACCAGCAGAACCCGCGATGAGGCGCTCGCTGAGCTCGTGAAGCACAACCCGCAAGGCAGGCTCATCGACCCGTCGGAGGTTGCCGAGGCCGTGCTCTGGCTGTGCGGCGAGGGTGCACGCTCCGTCACAGGACAGGCCATCGCAGTGGCCGGGGGAGAGATCTGACGATGGATGATCAAGCCATTCCGCTCGACGCCGAAACCAAGGCGGTCGAGAAGCCTGAGGATCACCGGGAAGAGCTGCGCCTCTGGCTGCGGCTTCTCACCTGCTCAACCCTGATCGAGGGCGAGGTGCGCCGCCGCCTGCGCGAGCGCTTCGACGTCACGCTTCCCCGCTTCGACCTGATGGCGCAGCTCGACAAGGCGCCGGAGGGCATGAGCCTGTCCGATCTGTCGAAGCGCATGATGGTGTCGAACGGCAATCTCACCGGCCTCGTCGACCGGCTCGTCGCATCCGGCCACGTAGCGCGAACCGTGTCCCCCACCGACCGGCGCGCCATGGTGATCAGCCTGACCGAGGCCGGCCGTGCCGAGTTCCGCACCATGGCAGGCGAGCACGAGCATTGGATCGCCGATCTCTTCGGCGATCTCAACACTAAGGATCGCAGCGATCTCATGCGGCTTCTCGCCAAGACCAAACTCTCGGCGCGTCGTGCGATCATGGGAGACGAAAAGTGACGCAATTCGCCAATTCCGTGACCCTGCCGCTCTCGTCCTACGAGCCTCAGCATTTCTTGCTGGCGGTCGACGGGCCCGTTGCGACGGTGACGCTCAATCGCCCGGACAAGAAGAACCCTCTCACCTTCGAGAGCTATCGCGAGCTGGCCGATTTCTTCCATGCCTGCGCCAAGGACGAGGGCGTGAAGGCAATCGTCATCACGGGTGCCGGCGGCAATTTCTCCTCCGGCGGCGACGTGTTCGAGATCATCGGTCCGCTCGTCGCGATGGACACGAAGGGCCTCACCGCCTTCACGCGCATGACGGGCGAACTGGTGAAGGCGATGCGCGCCGCGCCGCAGCCGATTGTTGCGTCCGTCGAGGGCATCTGCGCGGGCGCTGGAGCCATCGTCGCCATGGCCTCCGATCTGCGTCTTGCGGCGCCGGGCGCGAAGGTGGCCTTCCTGTTCAACAAAGTCGGCCTTGCCGGCTGCGACATGGGCGCTTGCGCCATCCTTCCGCGCATCGTCGGGCAGGGCCGCGCGTCCGAATTGCTCTATACCGGCCGCTTCATGAGCGCGGAGGAGGGCGAGCGCTGGGGCTTCTTCAGCCGCCTCGTTGAAGCCGGTTCGCTTCTCGATGAAGCGCAGGCTCTTGCGCGCACCATCGGCACAGGCCCGACCTACGCCAACACCATGACCAAGCGCATGCTTGCGATGGAATGGGCGATGTCGGTCGAGGAGGCCATCGAGGCGGAAGCCGTGGCGCAGGCTTTGTGCATGACGACGGAAGATTTCGCGCGCGCCTACCGCGCCTTCGCGGCGAAGGAAAAGCCGGTGTTCCAGGGAGATTGACGTGATCGACGCAAGCTTTCTCTCTTGGCCGTTCTTCGAAGACCGCCATCGGCAATTCGCCGGTGGCCTGAAGGCCTGGGCTGCGAAGGATATCAAGCCGCTCGTCGATCATCACGACGTCGACGCCTCCTGCCGACGTCTCGTAACCCACTTGGGCGAAGCCGGCTGGCTCAAGGCGGTGGTGCCGGAAGCCTATGGCGGGCTTTATCCCTCCTTCGATGTGCGCACCCTTTGCATCGCGCGGGAGACGCTCGCTTTCCATGACGGCCTCGCCGATTTCGCCTTCGCGATGCAGGGGCTCGGCACGGGGCCGATCACGCTGTTCGGCTCCGAGGCACTGAGAGCGAAATATCTGCCGCTGGTGGCCAGAGGTGAGGCCATCGCGGCCTTCGCGCTGTCCGAGCCGGAAGCCGGGTCCGACGTCGCCGCCATGAGCACGACGGCGACGCCGGACGGGCCGGACCATGTGCGGATCGACGGCGTCAAGACCTGGATTTCCAACGGCGGAATTGCCGACCATTATGTGGTCTTCGCCCGCTCGGGCGAGGCTCCCGGCGCGAAGGGCCTCTCGGCCTATCTGGTCGCCGCACAGTCGCCGGGGCTGATCGTCGAGAACCGCATCGACGTCATCGCACCGCATCCGCTCGCGACCCTGCGCTTCGACAATTGCCGCGTGCCGCTCTCGCACAGGATCGGCGGCCCGGGAGAAGGCTTCAAGGTGGCGATGGCGACCCTCGACGTCTTCCGCTCCACGGTGGGCGCCGCGGCGCTAGGGCTCGCGCGGCGTGCATTGTCGGAAGCACTTCAGCATGCCGCTTCGCGCAAGCTCTTCGGCGCGCCGCTCGGTGACTTGCAGATGACGCAAAGCTCTCTTGCCGACATGGCAACGGGCGTGGACAGCGCAGCGCTCCTCGTCTATCGCGCCGCCTGGACGAAGGATCAGGGCGCGCCTCGGGTCACGCGCGAGGCCGCCATGGCGAAGATGCATGCCACGGAGACCGCGCAGAGCGTGATCGACAAGGCCGTGCAGATCTTCGGTGGCCTCGGCGTCACCAAGGGCGTGAAGGTCGAGGAGCTTTACCGGGAAATCCGGGCGCTGCGGATCTATGAAGGCGCCACCGAGGTGCAGAAGATCGTGATCGCACGCGAGATGCTGAAGATGATGGACGCTCCGCGTTCCGCCAATTAAGGGAGAAACAACAATGACAGCCGCGATGGAAGGCACTCCCATGCCTGCGGACGGACCGGAGGTCCTCAACCCGAAGCATTGGCCGGTGCCGAAAGGCTATGCCAACGGCATGATGGCAGAAGGTCGCGTGCTCGTAACCGGCGGCATCGTCGGCTGGGACGAGACCGGAACATTCCCCGAGGGCTTCGTCGCGCAGGCGCGTCAGACCCTGGACAACATCCGCGCCATTCTCGCCGAGGGCGGAGCCGAGCCACGGCATCTTGTGCGGCTGACCTGGTATGTGGTCGATATCGAAGAATATCTGGCGAGCCTGCGCGAGCTTGGCCGTGCCTACCGCGAGGTCTTCGGCACCCATTATCCCGCCATGGCGCTGGTTCAGGTCGTGCGCCTCGTGGAGAGGAAGGCGCGTCTCGAGATCGAAGCCACGGCCGTCGTTCCAAGCACACGGTAGGTCGTCGACCATCCTGCGACAAATCAACAGTGTTGCAAGAATGCCTGCCGGCCCGACAACCGTCGGACCGGGCCGAAAAACGGCCGTTTCCGATCTAGTATTACATTGCCGCTCTGCGCTGAATAGCACCTGAATCAGGTCCATCAGCAGGTCTTCTATGCTGCATTCCAAAAGCGAGAGATTCACCGTTCCGCCGTCGAGCGAGTTGGCCGACGATGCAGAGATGTTCGAGCTGGCGCCCGTATCGCTCTGGCTTGAGGATTACAGCGGCCTCAAGGCACTCTTCGAACGCTGGCGTGCTGAGGGCGTGACATCGCTGCGGGATTATCTCCTGGAGGACGTCGCGCGCGTCGAGGCCTGCTCCAGCCAGATCCGCGTCATCAAGGTGAACCGCCGGACCCTCGGCATGTTCGAAGCGGAGGATCTGTCGCATCTGGTCGGCAATCTCGACCGGATCTTTCGCAATGACATGCTGAAGACCCATATTGAGGAGCTCGTGCAGCTCTGGGAGGGGCGGACGGAGTTCTTCAGCGACACGGTGAACTATACTCTCTCCGGCCGCAGGCTCGATATACAGCTCAAGGGCAGCATCCTGCCCGGGCATGAGGGCGGATGGGATCGGGTCCTGATCGCCATCGAGGACGTCACCGAGCGCGAATCCGCGCGCCGGCAGCTCTCCAGCAGCGAAACCTATGCCCGCGGCCTGTTCGAGCATTCTCCCGTTTCGCTCTGGGTCGAGGATTTCAGCGCGGTCAAGCAGCTTCTCGACGAGGTGCGTCGCCAGGGGATCATCGATTTTCGCGTGTTCACCGATGTGCATCCGGAATTTGTCACGCGCTGCATGAGCGAGATCCGTGTGATCGACGTCAACCGGCATACGCTGGAACTGTTTGCGGCCGCCGACAAGCAGACCCTGCTGATGCGCCTAGGCGATGTCTTTCGCGACGAGATGCACGAGCATTTCAGGGAGCAGCTGATCGATCTGTGGAACGGAAAGATCTTCCAGCAGCGCGAGGTGGTGAATTATTCCCTCGCCGGCGACGAGCTTCACCTGCATCTGCAGTTCTCCGTGCTGCCCGGCTACGAGAAGGACTGGTCTCTGGTGCAGGTCGCGCTGACCGACATCACCGCGCGCAAGCGGGCCGAGGCCTATCTCGAATATCTCGGCAAGCACGACGTTCTGACCAAGCTCTACAATCGCACCTTCTATGTCGACGAGCTGAACCGGCTCGAGCGGAAGGGACCGTTCCCGGTCACAATCGTCATCATCGACCTGAACGGCCTGAAAGCCGCGAACGATCAGCTCGGACATGGGTCCGGCGACGCATTGCTGCGCCGCGCCGGCGAGGTGCTCAGCAAGGCGGTCGACAAGCCCTCCTATGCCGCGCGCATCGGTGGCGACGAATTCGCCCTGCTGATGCCGGGCACCGACGAGCGCGATGCCAAGAGCGTGATGGAAGGCATCGAGAACCTGCTCGAAGTGAACAACCAGTTCTATACGGGTCTGCCGCTCAGCTTCGCCATGGGCGCCGCAACGAGCCAGCCGGGCGAGAGGCTGGAGGCCGTGGTGAAGCGC
Organism: Microvirga zambiensis WSM3693; assembly: GCF_016735695.1. GTDB lineage: Bacteria > Pseudomonadota > Alphaproteobacteria > Rhizobiales > Beijerinckiaceae > Microvirga > Microvirga zambiensis. Next base: position 192,367 of record NZ_JAERQD010000003.1, read on the forward strand.
GCCGATCTCCTCATGTACGAGGCGAAGCGCGCCTATTACGCAGCTGCTAAGGGGTAGGCACGGCGTGTCATGCTTTCGCACGTCATGGCCGGTCTCGTACCAACCATCCCGATAAGAAGAAAGCCGCGCCTTTCAAATCGAGATCACCGGCACCGATCCCCGGATCAAGTCCGGGGAGGTGATGACATGCGGGAAAAACCGGCTTTCACAAACCGATCTCGACGATCTCGGCGGTGGTCTGCCCGATCGGCACGACATCGCCGATTTCCTTGCCCATGAGCGCTTGGGCCAGCGGCGAGACATAGGAGAGACTTCCCTTCGCCGGATCAGCCTCGTCCTCGCCGACGATCCGATAGGTCTGCCGTCTCCCATCTTCCCGCTCGAACGTGACCTTTGCGCCGAACCGGACATGCGATGCGTCCGTCGGCGGAGGTGCGACCTCTGCCGAGGCGCGCCGGGCGGACCAATAGCGCAAGTCGCGGGAGAGGCGCGCCAATTCGGCCTTATCGTCGGTGGCTTGGGTGGCGGTGAGACGCTTTTCCAGATCCTCGATCTCGGCATCCATCTGGGCCAAGCCCGATGGTGTGACGAGATGATGCGGGCTGATCATCCGGTCCGGCAGGTCCTCGAAGGCTTCTCCGCCCTCGGTTTCGCGAACAAAGGCACGGCTCATTCACGTCTCCTCCGCTCTTCGAGAGAAAACGGTTCGAGGCTGCCTAAGGTTTCCGGATTCAGCCTTTATTGCCTCGCTTGCCTGAGCCTGCCGACGATGCCGCCCGGGAACGCGTAGACGCTGACGATGAACAATGCGCCGAGCCACAGTAGCCAGCGGTCGGGATGGATGATGTTCGGAAGGATAGGCAAGCCCGCCAGGGCGGCGCTGCCGGCGCCCATCAGCACCTGCAGGTAGCTCTGTGCCAGGACGAACAAAGCAGCGCCGATGACGGCCCCATACATGGTGCCCATGCCGCCGATCACCACCATCAGCAGGATGTCGACCATGATCGAGAAGGAGAGAGTGGTGTCCGGCCCGTTATAGCGCAGCCAGAGCGCCATGAGAGCGCCGGCAATCGTCGCAGCGAGAGCGGAGATGACGGAGGCGGCGGTGCGATAGGCGACCACGCGGTATCCGAGCGCCTCGGCGCGGAATTCGTTCTCGCGGATCGCCTGCAGCACGCGTCCGAAGGGCGAGTTCACGATGCGGAGCAGAGCCAGGAAGACGAGGAGCGAGACGAAGAAGACGAGGTAGTAGGCGATGAGCCGCCCATTGATCACGGTGCCGAAGATTGGCTCGGAAAGAAGCCGGAAAGCCGGGCGCAGGGAAGGAGGCAGCTGGAACGAAAGGCCGTCCTCGCCGCCGGTGATGTTCGACAGCTGCGAGGCCAGAACGGCTGCGGCGGATGCCACCGCCAGGGTGATCATCGAGAAGAAGATGGCCCTGACGCGTAAGGACAGAAGTCCGATGGCGATCGCGAGCACGGCAGACAGGGCAAGGGCGGCGACGAGCCCGATGGCGGCAGATCCCCAGCTCGGCCCCATGCGCTCGAGCGCGATGGCGATGCCGTAGCCGCCGATGCCGAAGAACATGGTGTGGGCGAAGGAGACGATGCCGGAATAGCCGAGCAGAAGATCGTAACTCGCCACGAGCACGATGAAGACGCAGATCTTCGCCGCAGTGCCGACCGGCTGGCTGCCGGAGAAGAGGAACGGCGTCGCGGCGAGCAGCAGCAGGATCGCGAGGAGAATGACGCTGAGCACGCGCGAGCGCGGAAGATCAGACGATAGGAGCGTGCTCAGAAAGCCGCTGCGCCGGCGGGTTTCGTCGAAGGGAAGGGCGAGGGCTGGGGATGTGCTCATCGGCGCGCCACCGGAAACAGGCCCTGCGGACGCCAGATCAGCACCAGGGCCATGACGAGGATGTTGGAGATCAAGGCGAGCTTCGGCTCGATGAAGCCGACATAATTTGCGACGAGAGCGACGAGGATCGAGCCGACGAAGCAGCCGCCGACCGAGCCGAGGCCGCCGATGATGATGACGATGAAGACCAGCACCATCACTTCCATGCCCATGCCGGCGGTCAGCGTCTGCCGGTAGAAGGCCCACATGACGCCCCCTAAGCCGGCAAGCGCCGAGCCTGCGATGAAGACGCTGACGAAGAGGCGGCGGATGCGGTAGCCGAGAGCCTCGACCATCTCGGGATTCTCCACGCCAGCCCGGATCAGCAGGCCGAGGCGGGTGCGGTTAAGGAGCAACTGCATGCCGAGGAACACGGCAAGGCCGATCACCACCGCTACCACGCGATAGCGTTCCATGACGACATCGCCGAAGACGAAGGCGCCGCGAAGCGATTGCGGCAGCGGGATCGGGATCGGCGAGGCGCCCCAGATCGCGTGGATCGCCTGCTCGGTGACGATCAGGCCGCCCATGGTGACGAGGATCTGCTTCAGGTGGCTGCCATAGACCGGGCGCACGATGACGCGCTCGAAGACCGCGCCGACCACGCCGGTCACCGCCATGGCGCACAGGATGCACAGCCCCAGCAGCGCGAGGTTGAGCCCGATCGAATCCGCCTGCGCCCAGCCGGCCAGAGGCCCGAGCACGATGAGCGTGGCGTAGGCGCCGAGCGAGATGAAGACGCCGTGGCCGAAATTGATGATGTCCATCAGGCCGAAGACGAGGGTGAGGCCCGACGCCATGAGGAAGATCATCATGCCCATGGCGAGGCCTGCGAGGGTGAGCGTCACCCAGGTCGAGGGACTGCCGACGAAGGGCAGTGCCAGCAGAGCGAGAGCGGGTACGAGGAACAGTGGGAGCCAATCGGTCTTGGCGCGCGGCAGCTCGGTCGGGGCGGAGGATTCGGCAGCCATGTCGCTCATTGATGCGCATCCAGGGAAAGGCCGAGCAGGCGCTGCTGCATGGCATTGTCCTCGACAAGTTCGCGCATGGCGCCGGCATGCACGATGCGTCCATCGTCCATCACGACGACATTGTCGCCGAGCGCCGAGGCGGCATAGAAATTCTGCTCGACGAGCAGGATGGTCTCGCCGGCCGCCTTCAGCGCCTTGAACGCCTCGATCATGGAGCGCACCATCACGGGCGCGAGGCCTTTTGTGGGCTCGTCGATGAGCAGAAGGCGGCGCGGCTCGGCGATGGCGCGGGCGATCGCGAGCATCTGCTTCTGTCCGCCGGAGAGATTGCCCGCCGGCAGGTTCCAGAAGCGCTTGAGGGCCGGGAACAGGCCGAGGATCCAGTCGAGGCGGTTCCTGTCCACGGGGCCGCTGCGCGCGGCGAGCACGATGTTCTCGCGCACGGTAAGATCCGTGAAGATTCCCATCGCCTCCGGAACATAGGCGATGCCGGAGCGTGCGATGTCCGGCGTGGAGGAAGCGGTGATGTCGCGGCCGTCGAAACGGATGCTGCCGGAGGAGGCCTGCCACAATCCCATGATGGTGCGCAGCGTCGTCGTCTTGCCGGCGCCGTTGCGGCCGAGCAGCATGGTCAGCTCGCCGGCGGGCACGGCAAAATCCACGCCATGCAGAATGTGATAGGGGCCGATATGCGTGTGCACGCCCGAAAGCTGCAGGAGGGGCTCAGCCACGGGCAGCCTCCACGCCGAGATAGGCTTCCTGCACGACCGGCGAGGCGATCACCTCCGCAGGCTCGCCATCGGCAACGAGCGTGCCGTTATGCAGCACGATGATGCGGTCGGAGAGCGAGCGCACCACGTCCATCTTGTGCTCGACGAGAAGCACCGTGGCATCGCCGCGCTGCTTGATGTCGTGAATGAGCTCGAGCACGGTCGGCACCTCGTCGACGCTCATGCCGGCGGTGGGCTCGTCGAACATGAAGACCTTCGGCTCCATCGCGATCAGCAGCGCGACTTCGAGCTTGCGCTGGTCGCCATGCGAGAGAGCCTTCGGCGCGATGTGGCGCTTGTCGGCGAGGCGCACCCGTTCCAGCACGCTTTCGGCCTGCTCGATCAGGTCGCGGCGCGTATTCCACACCTTGAACAGGGACCATCCCGCCTCGGCACGGCTCTGGACGGCGAGGCGCACGTTCTCGAGCGCGGTCAATTGCGGAAACAGGTTGGTGAGCTGGAAGGCGCGCCCGAGCCCGCGCCGCGTTCGCGCGGCGGGCGCAAGCGTCGTGATATCCTCGCCCTCGACGATCACCTTGCCGGACGTGGCCTTCAGCTGACCGGAGATGAGATTGAAATAGGTGGTCTTGCCGGCGCCGTTCGGGCCGACGATGGCGGTCAGCGTGCCGGGCGTGAACCGGCACGACACGTCGTTGACGGCAACGTGGCCGCCGAAGCGAATGGTAAGCCCGCGCGTTTCGAGCGCGGGCGTCGTTGTCGTTGCAGGTGTCACAGATCGCCGCTTAGCGCTTGTTGCGAACCGGGATCGGCATCTTGTCGGCCGGAATGGTGGCGACGAGATCGAGCAGGTCGTTCGCGTCCTTGCCGTTCGCCTTGACCTTGAAGTGATACATGTCCTGCAGGGCCTGATGGTCTTCCTTGCGGAAGGTCATGGGGCCTTTCGGCGTCTCGAAGGTCATGCCTTCCATCGCGGTGATCAGCTTCTCGGTGTCGGTGCCGCCGGCCTTCTGGATCGCCGTGACGGCGGCGGAAGCGGCTGCGAAACCGCCGGCGGTGAAGAAGTCCGGCGGCGCATTGAAGCGCTTCTGGTGCTCGGCCACGAGCCAGTCGTTCATCGCGTTCTTGGGGAAGGCGTAGTAGTAATACACTGCGCCTTCCATGCCGGGATAGTTCTTGTAGATCTGCATGGCGGGCAGAATGTTGCCACCCGGCGCGAGCTCGATGCCGAAACGCTCCGGCTTCAGGTCGGCGATCTTCGGCAGCGGATGCTGGCCGGCCCAGATGATGTTGATGATCTTCTTGCCCGGCTTGTCCTTGAGCGCGTCGAAGATGCGCTGCGCGGAAGCGGTGAAGTCGGTGGCGTTCTGCGGCGCATATTCCTCGAACACCACTTTCGCGTTCGGCCGGATCTGGGAGAGCGCGCTTTTCAGCGCCGCGACGCCGTCCTTGCCGAAGGCGTAGTCCTGCGCGAGCGTCGCGATCGACACGTCGCCGCTTGCAGGAACCGCTGCTGCGGCACCGTAAGCGTCCTGCGTGGAATTGCGGGCGGTGCGGAAGATGAAGCGGTTCCATTTGTCGCCGGTGATCGCGTCGGCAACCGCTGGCTCCACGATCAGAACCTTGCCGTTCTCCTCGGCCACGGGGAGCATCGCGAGAGCCGCGGCCGACGATGTGGTGCCGATGGCGAGATCGACCTTGTCGTCGTTGTAGGCCTGCTCCAGCAAGGTCTTGGCGAGATCGGCCTTGAGCTGATCGTCCTTCACGATCACGTTGATCTTGCGGCCGCCCACCGCCATCGTGCCCTTGGTGAGGTATTCGAGCCCCATCATGAAGCCGGCTTCGGTCTGCTTGGCGTAGGCCTCGAGCGGCCCGGTCTTGCCGGCGATCAGAGCGATCTTGATGTCTTGCGCGAAAGCTGCGGAGGCAAAGAAAATGCCTGCCGCAGCGGCAGTAATCGTGAGTTTCAGGCGCATCGGACTCCCCATGTTTTATGGGGTCATTGACCGCGTTGCCTTCCGCCCTGTCAAGTTCGACTCTCGGACCATCCGCAAGGAAAATGGCACCTTGTTCCTGCTCATAAATTAGGCTTCCGGGAGGACCGGCGTCTCGATGTCCTTCGCCTCGCGACCGCGTCGGGCGGCCTCGCGTTCCAGGAGGATGAGCGCCAATCCCGCGCCGCAGATGACGGCCGCGCCAACGAGCGTCCAGAAGCCGACGACGTCGCCGAACGCGAGGTAGCCCAGCACGATCGCCCAGACGATCAACGTGTATTGATAAGGCGCGACCACGGAGGCCGGCGCGATCTTCAGCGAGCGGTTGACGCAGACATGGGCGGCCATGGACACGATGCCGAGCAGGAGGAGGCCTGCGAGATCGAGCAGGCTCGGCGTCACCCAGGCCAGAGGCGCAGCGATAAGGCCGAAGATCAGCGTGCCGAAGATCTGCCCGAGCACGAGCGTTTCGTCGGCGGTTTCCCGCAGCTTGCGGGTGGTGATCATCAGGAGAGAATAGAACAGGCTTCCCGCGAGGGCGATGAGAGCGGGCAGGGAGAGTGTGGCGGGCGAGGGACGAAGCGCGATCAGAACCCCGACGAAGCCGAGCCCGATGGCGATGATGCGCGGCTTGTCGATCCGCTCCCCGAGCCACAAGGCCGCGAAGGTCGCCACATAGATCGGCCCGGCCAAGTAATAGGTCATCACGTCCGCGAGCGGCAGATAAGTGACCGCCCAATAGAAGCAGGCGACCTCGAGGGTCGACAGCGTGACCCGAACCGCATGCAGGCCCGGCTGAGGCGGGATCGCGAAGGGCACCTTTCGCTGGCGCATGATCGGCAGGAGAACCGCAAGGGCCGCGATGCTGCGCAGGAGCAGCACCTGCCCGACGGAATAGGTGGCGACGAGCCATTTCCCCATGACGTCGTTCAAGGCGAACATGAACACGCCGAGCAGCATCAGGCCGATGCCGACGAGGATGCCCGAGCGGACTTTTGGGGCGGAGGAGGAAACGGGGCGACTCATAGGCCGGATCAATGAGGGAAAAACCTCTTGATTCCAAGACTTTTGAGGTCTGACTTAGGTCGAAGGTGGCCGGAGATACCCCTATGAAAGATCCGACACCGAAGGATCCCGACTACGAGGCGCGGGTGCGAGGAAGCTTCGTCCGCCAGGGGCGGCATCCCACCCTCCGTCGTCATCCCCGGCCTTGTGCCGGGGACCCACGTCTTTGCAACGTGGTGGTTCGCAAGGCGTGGGTGGCCGCAACAAGTGCGGCCATGACGTGTGGACCTCTGTCATTCCGGGGCCGCGCAGCGGAGCCCGGAATCCATAAACACGCCGTTTCAAGAATGGGCGATCGGCGTTGCGCTTCTTTCTGCAACGCTAGCGGTTATGGATTCCGGGTTCTCGCTTCGCTCGCCCCGGAATGACACCGAGGTTCCCGCTAAAACGTCTTCGCCCCGTTGACCGGCAGCATGATGGAATAGAGCGAAGTCGTCGCGCAGATGTAGAGGCGGTTGCGTTTCGGGCCGCCGAAGACCACGTTCGCCACCACTTCCGGCACCAGGATCTTGCCGATCAGGGTGCCGTCGCTCTCGTAGCAATGCACGCCGTCGCCGGCGCTGGTCCAGATCCGCCCGGCCTCGTCCAGCCGGAAGCCGTCGAAAAGGCCCTCCGTGCAGGTCGCGAAGACATCTCCACCCGAGAGACTGCCCTTCTCGTCGACATCGAAGACCCGGATATGGCGTGGGCCATCCTCGACATGGGTTGCGCCGGTATCGGCGACATAAAGACGCCGTTCGTCGAGGGAGAAGGCGATCCCGTTCGGACGTTCGAAGTCGTCGGCGACGACGCTGACCTCGCCCGTCTGCGGGTCGATGCGATAGACATGGCAGGCGCCGACTTCGCTGTCCGCCCTGTGCCCCTCGTAATCGGAATCGATTCCGTAGGCTGGATCTGTGAACCAGATCGACCCGTCCGACTTCACCACAGCATCGTTGGGGCTGTTGAGGCGCTTGCCCTGATAATGTGTCGCCAGCACCGTGATGGAGCCGTCATGCTCGGTCCGGCTGACGCGACGGTTGCCGTGCTCGCAGGTGACGAGGCGGCCCTGGCGGTCGACGGTGTTGCCGTTGGAATGGCCGGCAGGATAGCGAAAGACGCTGACGGCATTCGACGTTTCGTCGAAACGCATCATGCGGTCGTTGGGAATGTCGCTCCAGATCAGATAGCGCCCGGCAGGAAAATAGGCGGGACCTTCGGCCCAGCGGCAGCCTTCCGCCAGCTTCTCAAGTCGCGCCGAACCGTTGAACAGGCGCTTGAAGCGATCGTCGAGGACAACGGCGACATCCCTGAACATGGAAGCAAAACGCCCTCTCAATGAGCCATCAGAACCGGCATGGCTGTGTTGCTTAAGATATGGCTCGTGGCACCGCCGAAGAACATCTGCCTCAGGCGGCTTTGGGTATAGGCACCTTTGACGAGAAGATCGCAGCCGAGGGCCGTTGCCTCGGTCAGGATGGTCTCGCCGGCCCGGTTCGACGGATCCGGCGCGGTCATGGCTTCCGCAGGCAGATCGTGCATCCGCAGGTGTCGAGCGAGCTCGGAGCCGGATGGGCCGGGCACGCCCCAATCGTCGAGTTCGAGCACCACGATGCGCCGCGCCTTCTTGAGCAGCGGCATCGATCCCAGAACGGCGCGGGCCGTCTCGGTGCTTCGGTTCCAGGCGATCACGACCGTCTCGCCGAAGGTGCGGGTGGGACTCGGCGGAGCGATCAGGACCGGACGTCCGGTTTCGAACAGGGCGGCCTCTACGGTGGACAGGCGCGTCTGGCCGTTGGATCCATCGGGACGCCCCACCACGACGGTGTCGAAAACCCGTCCGTAGGCGCCGAGAAACGCATCCTCCATCAGCCCGTCCTGGCGCCAGCCGAAGCTCGGACCCGCGATGCCTCCGGCGGAGCGCGCGATCTGCTTCGTCGTCATGAAGGCTTCGAAACGTTCCCTGCAGGCCCGGGCCATTTCCAGCCGGTTCTCCGGGGTGATCGGGGAGGGCACGCCGATGGCGATGTCCACTGGGAGAACGACCGGGTAATCGGGCGTGATCGCGATGCCTTCGACATAGCCGTCGAACATCCGGGCCAGCTGCAGGGCCGCCTCCAGCTGGGGCTCGACGATGCCGTGGTCTTCGATCGGAACGAGAATGTTTTTCATGAGGATTATTGTCGCGCTTAAACCGGCCTTCGGCAAGGCCATCCGAAAGTCCAATTCTCCCTGTGAAATCATCGGCGTCCGAATGCAACTCCCGGTAAGGCGATCCCCTCATCGGAGGCCGGATCCCGAGCCCTTGCCGCGCCGCGTTCCCCTCACCTTCAATCTCCTGTAGAATGAAAGCGTTCCGAGGATCCGCCGGAGGGTTGCGCCGTGACCTCTCCACCAGTCGAGCGCAGGCTGGCTGCCGTTCTCGCGGCCGACGTGGTCGGCTATTCGCGGTTGATGGAGAGGGACGAGCACGGCACCTTCCAACGTCTGAAGCAGCATCGGCAGGAGATGATCGAGCCGCTCATCGCCGATCATCACGGCCGGATCGTCAAGCTCATGGGCGACGGGGCTCTGTGCGAGTTTCAAAGCGTCGTCCAGGCGGTCGATTGTGCGATCCTCATTCAGGAGGCGATGGCGGAGCGCGAGACCAATCTTCCCGAGGAAGACCGCATCCGTTTTCGGATCGGGATCAATCTCGGCGACGTCATCCACGAGCAGGACGGGGATCTGTACGGCGACGGGGTCAATGTCGCGGCCCGGCTCGAGGCCGAGGCTGAACCCGGCGGCATATGCATCTCCGGTACAGTCTACGATCACCTCCAGGGCAAGCTCGATTGCGTCTTCGAAGGGCTCGGCGAATACAGGCTCAAGAACATCGAACGGCCTGTCCGCGTCTATCAGGCCGTGCTCGGTCGTGCTTCCGATTTGCCGCGTCGGTCGGCGCCTGTTCTTCCGGATCGACCCTCGATCGCCGTGCTGCCCTTCAACAACATGAGCGCCGACCCCGCACAGGATTTTTTCAGCGACGGCATCACCGAGGACATCACGACGGCGCTGTCTCGCCTCAAAGGCTTCTTCGTGATCGCGCGCAACACGATGTTCACCTACAAGGGGAAGTCGGTGGATGTGCGCGCACTCGGCCGTGAGCTTGGTGTCCGCTATGTCCTCGAAGGCAGCGTCCGCAGCGCGACGGACCGGGTCAGGGTGACGGCACAGCTCGTCGAAGCGGCGACAGGCAGCCATCTGTGGGCCGATCACTACGACGGAAAGCTCGACGACATCTTTGCCATCCAGGACGAGATTACCGCCAGCGTCGTCGGCCGCATCGGTCCTGAACTCCTGGCCGCCGAGCGTGCGAGGGCAGCTCGCAAGCCATCGCACCGTCTGGATGCCTGGGAATGCGTCGTGCGGGCGCTGTTTTTATTTTCCCAACTTTCGGATGAGTGCAGCCGCGACGCACTCGTCCTCCTGGATCGGGCCATCGACCTCGATCCCGACTACGCACAGGCCCGTGCCATGCGGGCATGGATTACCATGTGGCGGGGGCATCAGGGCTTTGTCGACATGGGGAAGGCAATCGCGTTGGCGGATGTGGAGATCGGACGCGCTCTCGCCGTGAACGAGGATGAGCCCTGGATCCACCTTGCCCAAGCGATGGTAGGCTTCGCGGCACGCGACAACGCCCTGTGCGTGGCAACGATCACCCGGGCAATCGAGATCAATCCCAACTTCGCCTTCGCTCATGGTCAGCTGGGCCTCGCGCATGCCATGGGTGGACGGTCCGTCGAGGCTGTCGCCTGCATCGATCATGCCCTGCGACTGAGCCCGCGCGAGGCGTTTCACGGCGACTACTGCTTCTTCTATGCCGTCGCCTATTTCCAGGGCGCCCGCTACGACCTCGGACTGCGATACGCGCAGGAAGCCCATCGCCTGCGGCCAGGGCACGTCTACCCTTTGCTCATCGGCATTTCCTGTGCAGGTCACCTCGGCGATGCTGATGCGGCGGCAGGCATGCTCAAGGACCTGAAGGTCATCGCACCCTACATCACGCGGGCATCGCTCGAGAAGATGTCGGCCTTTGCAACGGCCGAGGATCGTGCCCGTCATGTCGATGGGCTGGTTCGCGGAGGCTTGAACCATTAGCTCCAAACGATGCCAGCCAAAGCTCACTTGATTTCGAAATCTTCCTGCTTCCACGAGACCTTCGGATATTGCGGGTTCATCTCGTCGAGCGTCGCCCTGACGATGGTTGCGATGGCCGCGTTGCGAACCCATTTGCGGTCGGCCGGGATGACATACCAGGGCGCCCAATCGGTCGAGCAGCGATGGAGCATGGTCTCATAGGCATCCTGGTAATCGTCCCAGAGCTTCCGGTCTTCCAGATCGCCGGGGTTGAACTTCCAGTGCTTCTCCGGATCGTCGAGACGTTCCTGCAGCCTTTCCTTCTGCTCGTCCTTGGAAATGTGCAGCATGAATTTCAAAATCGTCGTGCCGTTCTCGACGAGCATCTTCTCGAAATCGTTGATCTGGCCGTAGCGCTGCTCGATGACCTTGTCCGGCGCGAGTTTCTTGACCTTGCCGATCAGCACGTCCTCATAATGCGAGCGGTTGAAGATGCCGATGGTGCCGCGCCGCGGGCAGGCGGCATGGACGCGCCAGAGATAATCGTGCTCGAGCTCAAGGACCGAAGGCGCGCCGAAGGCCTGGACGGAAACGCCCAAGGGACCGGTTTCGTTGAAGACACCCCGGATGGTGCCGTCCTTGCCTGCCGTGTCCGTGCCCTGCAGGACGACCAGGAGTGCGCGCGAGCCTTCCGCATAGAGACGGTCCTGGAGGACGTCGATTTCCCTTGCGAGAGCTGCCGTCTCCACCTTCGTTTCCTCTTCATCCTTGAAGGAGGATTTGTCCCGCGGATCGCGGTCCTTCAGCTTGACCTTCGCTCCGGGCTTCACCCGAAGCTTTTCAATCAAGTCCTTTGCCCGATCCGCCATATCCGCTCTCCCGTTGCTACCAGGACGATAGGGCGAGCGGCCCCGAAAGGAAGCCTTGGATGGCGGCCGGAAGCATCTTTACGGCGTTGGGAACGAGCCGTACGAAGAGACGATCTGGGATGCTCGAAAGGCGCTCGCGATGCTCGCTCTCTACTACTACCCCGGCAATGCCAGCCTGCTGCCGCACATGATGCTGCGGGAAATCGGTGCGGAATTCGAGCTGCGCCTCGTCGACCGGGGGCAGAATGCCCAGAAGAGCGCCGAATATCTCAAGCTCAATCCGAGCGGGCGCATCCCGGTTCTGATCGACGGCGACCTCGTCCAGTTCGAAACCGCCGCGGTCGCCCTGTATCTTGCCGACAAATTCCCGGAGGCGGGGCTTGCTCCTGCTGCCGGGACGCCGGAGCGTGCCGCCTTCTACCGTTGGCTGATCCATCTGACGAACACGCCGCAGGTCGAATTCCGCGCCTGGTTCTACCCGAACGAGCATGTGACCGACGAGGCAGCGGCACCGAGTGTCAAGGAGGCCGCAGGGCAGCGCCTCAATCGGATGTTCGACGTGATTTCCGAGCAGCTCGGCGACAAGACATGGCTCCTCGGCGACCGTTTCTCGGCAGTCGATCTCTTCCTGTTCATGCTGATCCGCTGGGGCAGGGGCATGCCGCGGCCGCCGCGCAGCATTCCGAACCTGAACGCCCTTGCCGAGCGGGTGCTGGCGCGGCCGGCTGTTCAGAAAGCGCTCGAGGTGGAAGGGATCACGGCACCGGTTTTCTGACGGCTACCGCTTTTTCTTCGGAGCCTTAATCTCCGGCATCACCTGATCGATCTTGCTCATATCGGCCCAGGGATCGCGCTTGAGCGACGCAAGGCGCTTGCCGATGTTTTCGACATTGTAGCCGTTGGGCTTGAGACCGGGCGTCAGCTCCTTCCAGTCCACGGGCGCGGCGACGGGGGCGCCGCGGCGGGAACGGCTCGAATAGGGCGCAATCGCCGAGGCCTCGCGGTTGTTGCGCAGGTAGTCGATGAAGATTTTTCCTTCGCGTTCCTGCTTTACCGAGGTCGTGGTGTAGCGCTCCGGCTCGTCCCCGGCCATCGCCTCGGCGATCGTCCGGGTGAAGGCGAGGGCGTCTTTCCAAGTGGCCTTCGGCTTGATCGGCACGACCACATGGAGGCCCTTGCCGCCGGTGGTTTTTACGAAGCTCATGAGATCCATGGCTTCCAGGCGCTTGCGGAGCGCGAGCGCTCCCTCGATCACGCGGGGCCAGTCGACGCCCTCACCGGGGTCGAAATCGAAGACGAGACGGTCGGGCCGCTCCAGATCGAAGAGCGTCGCGCCCCAGACATGCATCTCCAGAACGCCGGACTGCACGAGGGCGATGACGCCCTGGATGTCGGAGACGGAGAGAGCTTCCTGCTTGCCGCTGTTGTCCGGGATCATGGTGCGGTGGATGAAGTCGCTCATGCCGGCCCAGGAATGACGCTGGACGAAGCATTTCTTCTCTACGCCGCCCGGGCAGCGGATGAGGGTGAGTGGGCGGTTCGCCAGATGCGGGAGAAGCCACTCGGCGGCGTCCAGATAATATTCGGCCAGCTCCAGCTTGGTGACGCCCTGATCCTCCCACAGCACGCGGTCCGGATGGGTCAGCCTCACGCCAGCGACTTCGATCGCGCCGTCGTCCTTGGCCGGTTTGGCGGACGAGGCTGCACGCTTCGCGGGTGCGGCCGATTTCGCGGATGCCGCTTTCTTTGCTGGGGCCTTGCGCTTGGCCGGCTGCGGCGGTCCGATCTCCTCGAGCGAGCGGCCGGTCTTCACAGACAGGGGGGCTTCGTCGAGGATATCGGCGTCGTCCTCGTTGCGGGCATGGGAATCCTCGGCCTTGATCAGGAGCCAGGATTCCTGGCGCTCGCGCGGCCGCTTGGCCATGCGGACCAGATGCCAGGTGCCCTGCAGCTTCTCGCCGTCGAGGCGGAAGGTGAGGCGGCCCTTCTCGATACCCTCGTGAGGATCGCCCTCCGGCTCCCAGGTGCCGCGATCCCACAGCAGAACCGTGCCGCCGCCATATTGGCCTTCTGGGATCGTGCCCTCGAAATCGCCGTAGCCGAGGGGATGGTCCTCGACCTCAACTGCAAGGCGCTTCTCGCCTTTGACGAGACTCGGCCCCTTGGCCACAGCCCAGCTTTTCAGGACCCCGTCGAGCTCGAGCCGGAAATCGTAATGCAGGCGGGAGGCGTCGTGCTTCTGCACGACGAAGGAGGCTCCACGGCGCCGGGAGGCCTTGCCGGCCGGCTCCGAGGTTTTGGTGAAGTCGCGCTTGGCGCGATAGGCCGCAAGCTTTGCCATGGTGCCAGAGCATGTTCCGACGGGGTGGACAAAGATCCAATCCCCGCCGGCTGCTCCGGTTCCACACCGCAGAGGCTGGCTCGAAGAGGGGTTCTGCCTCCAAGCCCTCATCCTGAGGAGGTCGCGCAGCGACCGTCTCGAAGGACGAGGGCGTTACCAGTGCATGCTGGTTGATCCTTCGAGACGCCACTGCGTGGCTCCTCAGGATGAGGTCAGAGATCTATGAGCCAGACCCTCAGGAGGCGAGGGGCTGGGCCGCCGCCTCCGCGTTTTGGCGCTCCGTGAGGAAGGCTGCCGCGATGAGATCGCGGGTGTAGTCCTCAGCCGGCCGCTCGAAGATCTCCTCCGCCGTGCCGCGCTCAACCACCTTGCCGCTCTTCATGACCATGATCTCGTCGGAGAGGGCGCGCACGACCGCGAGGTCGTGGCTGATGAAGACATAGGCGAGGCCATGCGCCTTCTGCAGGCCGCGCAGCAGCTCGACGATCTCCTTCTGCACCGAGCGGTCGAGCGCCGAGGTCGGCTCGTCGAGGACCACAAGCTTCGGATGCAGGATCATGGCGCGGGCGATGGCGATGCGCTGGCGCTGGCCGCCGGAGAACTCGTGCGGAAAGCGGTTGCGCCAGGCCTGATCGAGCTGCACCTCCTCGAAGGCCTGGGCCGCGCGCCGGTCGCGCTCCTTGCGCGAGATGCTCGGCTCGTGAACGAGGAGGCCCTCCGTCACGATCTCGCCCGCCGTCATGCGCGGCGACAGCGAGCCGAACGGATCCTGGAAGACGAGCTGCAAGTGTCGCCGCAACGGACGCATGCCGCCCCGGTCGAGAGGCATGAGGTTGCGGTCCTCGAAGCGCACGAGGCCGGAGGCCGGCTGCAGGCGCAGGATCGCGCGGCCGAGGGTCGATTTGCCGGAGCCGGATTCACCCACCACACCGACCGTCTCGCCGGCGCGGACCCGCAGGCTCACGTCGTCGACGGCGCGAAGCACATGCTTGGCCTTGCCGAAGAAGCTCTTTTCCAGGGTGAACTGGACGGCCACGTTCTTCGCTTCCAGCACCAGCGGAGCGGTGGAGGCCACCGGCTCCTTGCGCCCGGTCGGCTCGGCATCGATCAGCATCTGGGTATAGGGATGCTTCGGAGCCGCGAAGATGTCGCCGGTGACGCCGCTTTCGACGACCTCGCCGCGCTTCATCACATAGGTGCGGTCCGCGAAACGGCGCACGACGCCGAGATCGTGGGTGATGAACACGATCGACATGCCGAGGCGCTTCTGCAGGTCCGCGAGCAGCTCAAGGATGCGCGCCTGGACCGTGACGTCGAGGGCCGTCGTCGGCTCGTCGGCGATCAGCACGTCCGGGTTGTTGGCGAGCGCCATGGCGATCATCACGCGCTGGCGCTGGCCGCCGGACATTTCATGCGGATAGGCATCGATGCGCCGCGCCGGATCCGGGATGCGCACGAGCTCCAGCAGCTCGATGGCGCGCTTGCGCGCCTGCGCCTTGCTCAAGCCGCCATGGGTGGTGAGCGGCAGCGCCAGCTGGTCGCCGATCCGGTAGAGCGGGTCGAGCGAGGTCATCGGCTCCTGGAAGATCATGGTGAGCTTCGAGCCGCGATAATGGTTGAGCCTGTCGGGCGAAAGACCGACGAGCTCGTCGCCCCTGTACTTCACCGAGCCTTCGGCCCAGCCGTTCGAGGCGAGAAGACCCATGACCGACATCATGGTCTGGCTCTTGCCCGACCCGGATTCGCCGACGATGGCGACGGTCTCGCCCGGATTGATGTCGAGGTCGATCCCCTTCACCGCATGAAGGATGCCGTCGCCGGTGCGGAAACGGACGTGAAGGTTGCGGACGGAAAGAACGGGTTCTGTCATGTCAGCGATCCTTCGGGTCGAGAGCGTCGCGCAGGCCGTCGCCGATGAAGTTCAGGCAGAAGAGGATCGTGACGAGCGTGATGGAGGGATAGATCAGCATCCAGGTGGCGCCCTGGATGTTCTTGGCGCCTTCCGAGATCAGCACGCCGAGGCTGGTGTTCGGCTCCTGGACGCCGAGGCCGAGGAAGGAGAGGAAGCTTTCGAGCAGGATCACCTTCGGCACGAGAAGCGTCATGTAGACGACGACCGGTCCGAGCGTGTTGGGGATCACGTGGCGGCGGATGATGCCTTTCGTCTCGACGCCGAGCGCCTCGGCCGCCTGCACGTATTCCTGCCGCTTGATCGAGAGCGTCTGTCCGCGGACGATGCGCGCCATGTCGAGCCACTCGACCGCGCCGACCGCGATGAACATCAGCACGAAATTGCGGCCGAAGAACACGACCAGCATGATCACGAAGAAGATGAACGGCAGCGAGTAGAGAATGTCGACCACGCGCATCATCACGAGGTCGACGCGTCCGCCGAGATAGCCTGATGTCGCGCCGTAGATCACGCCGATGAGGATCGCGACGAAGGTCGCGAGCAGGCCGATGGCGAGCGAAACCTGGCCCGCTTTCATGGTGCGGGTCAGAAGATCGCGGCCGTTGGTGTCGGTGCCGAAGATGAAGTGCTGGCGCTTCAACGGCACGTCGACGACGAGCCGCTGGCCTTCCTGCTGCTTCTCGACGACGCGGGCCGGACCGAAGAGATCCGAGCGCTCGAAATAGGCGAGAAGCCGCTCGTCGATCGGGCGGGCGCTCGAACTGACGAGGGTCATGTGAACGGCATCGTTGTCGATGACGATGTTCTCGGCCTTCGCGCGGACGCGGGCGCCGATGCGCTCGATGTTCGGCTCGATCTGGTCGGCCTTCGGATAGGCCTCCAGGCTCGCCGGCACCTTCACGTAATCCGGATAGACCCGGTCGAAGGGATGGCCGGTGAAGAACGGCCCGAACACGCAGGCGAGCGCGATCAGGGCGAGCACGATGATGCTGGTGAGAGCGGCCCGGTTGCGGACGAGACGTCCCCGGGCCTCGGCCCAGAGGGAGCGTCCGGTGATCGGACCTGTCACGGTTTCGATGGGAATAACGGCGCCTTCAGCCATGGGAGATCTCACTCGTAGCGAATGCGCGGATCGATAAGGGCGTAGAGAATATCGACCACGAGGTTGAAGAGCAGAACGAAGACGGCCACAACGACGACCGTGCCCATGACGAGCGTGTAGTCGCGGTTGAGCGCCCCTTCGACGAAGTAGCGTCCGATGCCCGGCAGACCGAAGATGGTTTCGACCACCACCGAACCGGTGAGCAGGGCGGCCGCCGCGGGACCGAGATAGGACACCACGGGCAGGGCGGCGCCGCGCAGGGCGTGGATCACGACGACCCGTGTGGGCAGGCCGAGCGAGCGCAGGGTGCGGATGTGGTTGGAGCGCAGGTTCTCGATCATCGCCGCGCGGGTCATGCGCGAGACGACCGCGATTTGCGGCAGGGCCAGCACCAGCACGGGCAGGATGAGGTTGCGCAGGTTGCCGTTGGCCCAGCCCGCGACCGGCAGCCAGGCCAGCGTCAAGCCGAAGACGATCTGGAAGATCGGCGCCACCACGAAGTTCGGGATGGTCAGGCCGAGCGCACCCATGCCCGTGACGAGATAGTCGACGGTGCTGTTCTGGCGCATGGCGGCGATGGCGCCGAGCGTCCCGCCCACGATGACGGCGAAGGACAAGGCGAGCGCGCCCAGCGTCATCGAGATCGGCAGGCCGCGGGCGAAGAGCTCAGCCACGGAGAAGTCCCGCAGGATGAAGGAGGGACCGAAATCGCCCCGCATGACGGCGCCGAGATAGAGCCAGTATTGCTGGATCAGCGGCTTGTCGAGCTGATAGATCCGGTTGAGGTTTTCCATCACCTTGGCCTCGAGAGGCCTCTCCAGATCGAACGGTCCGCCTGGGGCGAGCCGGATCAGGAAGAACGAGATCGTGATGATGATGAAAAGGGTAGGGATGGCCGATAGGAAACGGCGAATGATGAAGGAGAGCACGGATAGCTCCTCCTGCTGCTACAGCATAACAGTAAAAGAATAGGGCGGCCTGACAAGCAGACCGCCCCCCTTATCAGAATTATTTTTACTGTGTCTTCGACAGATACCGCGTCGGATAGACGCCCCGGGTGTTCTGGACGAAGCCCTTGATCTTCGGCGAGATCAGGTTGCTCTTGCCGTAGTACATGATCGGGATCCAGGGCATGTCCTTCATGAGGATCGCCTCGGCCTGCTTGAGCATGTCGGCACGCTTCTTGAGATCGAGCTCCTTGGCGGCGCCGTCGAGCAGCTTGTCGAACTCCGGATTGTTGTACTTGCCGTAGTTGAAGCCCTTGTTGTCGCTCTTGAGCAGGAACAGGAAGTTGTTCGGATCCGAATAATCGGCGATCCAGCCGTAGCGGGCCACGTCGAAGTCGCCGCCGTCACGCAGATGGGCGAAGTGGGTCTTGCCGTCCGTGTTGATGAAGGAGGTCTCGATGCCGGCCTGCTTCCACTGCTCGGAGATGGCGATGACCGAATTCCGGTTGTTGTCCGTGGTGTTGTAACGGATCTCGACCTTCAGCGGCTTGCCGGGGCCGAAGCCTGCTTCCGTCAGGAGCTTCTTGGCGGCGTCCTCGCGGTCGATCGGCGACTGGTCCTTGTAGCTCATGTAGGCCGGTTCGCCGTAATTGCCCACGCCCGGAGGCATGAACGAGTAGCCCGGCTGCATGGTCTGGCCCCAGATCTGCTCGGCGACGAATTCCCGGTCGACCAGCATGGAGAGGGCCTGGCGCACCTTCACGTCGTTGAAGGGGGCCTTGGAGGAGTTCACGACGAGGTACCAGGTGCCGAGATACGGGCCGAGGCGGACCTGATCCTTGAAGCGCTCCTTGAGCGACTTCATCTGGTCGGCCGGCACGTCGTCGGTGGTGTCGAGCTCGCCGGCTTCATAGCGGCGGACCATCGCGGCGAAGTCCGGGGTCGGGAAGTAATTGACGGTGTCGATCTGGACGTTCTTCGCGTCGTAGTAGTTCTCGTTCTTGGCGAGCTTGATGTGGGAGTTCGGCACGAACTCGACGAGCTTGTAGGCGCCGTTCGTCACCATGTTGCCCGGCTTCACGAAGTCCTTGCCGAACTTCTCGACCGAGGCCTTGTGGACGGGAAGGCTGGTCTGGTGGGTCAGCAGCTCGATGAAATAGGGGGTCGGTGACTCGAGGGTGATCTCGACGGTCTTGGCGTCGACGGCCTTCACTCCGAGTTCCTCGGGCTTGCCCTGGCCCTTGTTGATCTTCTCGGCGTTCTTGATCGGGTAGAGGATGTTAGCGTATTTCGCGCCCGTCGCCGGATCCATGATGCGGCGATAGGAATAGACGAAGTCTTCGGCCGTGATCGGATCGCCGTTCGACCATTTCAGGCCATTGCGCAGCGTAAAGCGATAGGTCTTGCCGTCGTCGCTGACTTCCCACTTCTCGGCCTGGCCCGGAACCGCTTCGCCCTTGGCGCTGTAGGTGACGAGGCCTTCGAGCATGTCGCGCAGGATGTGCGCTTCCTGCACGGTCGAGGTCTTGTGGGTGTCGAGGGTCTCGGGTTCGCCGGAATTGGCGCGGTTATAGACGACCTGAGCCGACGCGGCGCTGATAAGAGCGGCCGTGGCGACGGCAGCGAGAGCCGTGCGTTTGATCCATGATGACATCGGACGCGTTCCCTTTCTGGTTTTATCTCTGGGTTTTGGAATTATCTCGGCTAAAGCCGGGTAGGGCAGTAACCTTGCCCCATTTGTTGATCAATCAACTGTTTATGTCCAGTACTATCCGAAAATTTTAGAGAAACCTGCAATAACAAAGACTTGATTATATTTGGGGGCCTCAGGCCCCCGTGTCGAAGACCAGTCCGGCGGCCTCGATCCCGCCCGCGGCGGCGATTTCATCGTTATCGGAAGTGTCGCCCGAAACGCCCACGGAGCCCAGTGTCGCGCCCTGGGCGTCCTTGATCAGAACCCCGCCGGGAACGGGTACGAGCTGGCCGCCGACCGCATGGGTGGCGGAGGCGACGAAATAGGGCCGGTCGACCGCCATCTTGTGCAGGGCGCGCGTTCCGACGCCGAGAGCCAGGGCACCATAGGCCTTGCCCATGGCGATCTCAGCCCGCTTGAGACTCGTGCCGTCCTCGGCGAGGAGAGCCTTGAGAGCGCCGCGGGCGTCGTAGACGACCACCGCAAGCGGCTTGAAGGATTTTTCGCGGGCCGTCTTGAGCGTGGCGGCAGCGATTTTCTGGGCGGTTTCCAGGTTCAGATCGGTCATTCTATTCCTCCATATAATATGATGATTGACGGTGGGCGCAGCCGTTCAGCGCGTGGCGGTGTCCTTCGCCGCCAGCCAGGTCGCCACAGCCCTGCGTTCGTCCAGGGTCATGTCGGTGACGTTGTTCGGCGGCATGGCGTGGGTGAGCACGCTCTGGATGCGGATGACCTCCGCATGGCGCGCGATCTCCTCCGGCGTGTCGAGGCGCACGCCCTTCGGCGCGGTGACGATGCCCTCCCAGACCGGCTCGGCCGCGTGGCACATGGAGCAGCGGGACTGGATGGTGAGTACCGCCTCGTCGAAGGACGCCCTGACCAAAGCCGGCGTCGCGGCGGGGGGAGCGCTCGACAGGTTGGCATAGCCGGGCTTGCCGATGATCGAGAGCCAGATCGCCGTCCAGAGGCAGAGCGCGGCAACGGCCCATGTCCACATGGGCGAACCCTTGCCCGCATGCTGCGAGTTGAAGAAGTGCCGGATGACGGCGCCGGCGATCACGATCAGCCCGATGATGGCCACCGCATAGCGCGACTGCCAGGCGAGCGGATAATGGTTCGACAGCATCAGGAAGATGACCGGAAGCGTCAGGTAGTTGTTGTGGGTCGAGCGGAGCTTCGCTTCCTTGCCGAGCTTCGGATCGGGCGAGCGGCCGGCCAGCAGCTCGGCGACTACCTTCTTCTGGTTCGGGATGATGATGAAGAAGACGCTGGCCGACATCCAGGTGGCAATCATCGCACCGGTATGAAGATACGCGGCGCGGCCGTTGAACACCTGCGTAAAAGCGTATGCCGCGAGCAGGATATAGACGAAGAGCGCGACGCCGAGCACGATGCCGTTCTTGCCGAGCGGCGAACGGCACAGCCCCTCATAGACGAACCAGCTGACCGCGAGGCCGCCGATGCCGATGACCGATGCCTGCCAGGGCTCGAGCGCCCGCACGGAGGGATCGATGGTGTAGAGATCGGCGTGGAGATAATAGACCCAGACGATGAGGAAGAAGCCGCTGATCCAGGTGGCGTAGCTCTCCCATTTGAACCAGGTCAGCTCCTTCGGCATCTCGGGCGGCGCAACGAGGTACTTGCGCATGTTGTAGAACCCGCCGCCATGGACCTGCCAGGCCTCGCCGCCGACGCCTTCCGGCAACCCCTCCCGCTTCTTCAGGCTGAGATCCAGGTGAATGAAGTAGAAGGACGAGCCGATCCAGGCGATGGCTGTGATCACGTGGGTCCAGCGGATGATCTGGCTGATCCACTCGGAAATCTGCGGGTCGATCATGCAGGTCCTTGGGCGATGTATAAAGAGCGCTTACCGTAGGGCGATGATACCATTTGCGGAAGGCCCGGTTCCGCGCTTTTTCAACAGGAAGTCGATCTCGAAAAGCCGGCCCTTTGGCGGGCTGTTCTGCGGATGCGGCTTGACGCGGGGGACATCGGCCCGACAGATTTCAGGGACTATCCGATCCGCCTCCATCCCCGCACGAGGTTCCATGGGACGCCTGTCCACCCACGTTCTCGATACCGCCAACGGAAAGCCCGCCAAGGGCGTCGCCGTCGAGCTTTTCGCCATCGATGGCGGAAAGCGCCGTTCGGTGGTGAAGACCGCCACCAATGCCGATGGCCGCACCGATGCGCCGCTGATGATCGGCAATGCGTTTCGCACCGGCACTTACGAGCTCGTCTTCGAGGTCGGTGCCTATTTCCGATCCGTAGGCACGGCCGCTGCCGATCCGCCGTTCCTCGATGTGGTGCCGATCCGCTTCACCATCGCCGAGCCCGACGGGCATTACCATGTGCCGCTCCTCGTTTCGCCCTGGAGCTATTCCACATATCGAGGAAGCTGAAGTGACCGAGACCTCCTATCCCCGCGACCTCGTCGGCTATGGCCGCAACCCGCCGCATCCGCATTGGCCGAACGACGCGCGGATCTGCGTCCAGTTCGTGATCAACTACGAAGAGGGCGGCGAGAACAACATTCTCCACGGCGACCGCGCCTCGGAAGCGTTCCTGTCGGAGATCGTCGGCGCTCAACCCTGGCTCGGCCAGCGGCACATGAGCATGGAGTCGATCTACGAATACGGCTCCCGCGCCGGCTTCTGGCGCCTGTGGCGGATGTTCACCGAGCGCGGCATGCCGGTCACGATCTATGGCGTCGCCACGGCCCTGAAGCGCAACCCGGAAGCGGTCGCCGCCATGAGGGAAGCCGATTGGGAGATCGCCAGCCACGGCCTTAAATGGATCGACTACCGGGACTTCTCCGCTGAGGAAGAGAAAGCCCACATGAGCGAGGCGATCCGCATCCACACCGAGGTGACGGGCGAGCGCCCGCTCGGCTGGTATACGGGCCGCACCTCCGAGCACACCAACCGCCTCGTCGCCGAGGAAGGCGGCTTTCTCTACAGCGCCGATTCCTATGCGGACGAACTGCCTTACTGGGAGCAGCACGGCGATAGGCAGCAATTGATCGTGCCCTACACGCTCGACGCCAACGACATGCGCTTCGGCACGCCGCAGGGCTTCAATTCCGGCGACCAGTTCTTCGCCTATCTGAAGGACAGTTTCGACACGCTCTACGCGGAAGGCGAGACCGCGCCGAAGATGCTCTCGGTCGGGCTCCATTGCCGTCTCGTTGGCCGTCCCGGACGCGCCGCGGCGCTCGCCCGCTTCCTCGATTACGTCGCCTCCCACGAGAACGTCTGGGTCGCGAGGCGCGTCGACATCGCCCGGCACTGGATCCGAAGCCATCGTCCTGTCGATCTGAAGCCCAGCACCATGAACCGGGTGCTGTTCGTTGAGCTCTTCGGCGACATCTTCGAGCATTCGCCCTGGATCGCCGAGCGCACCTACGATGCCGGTCTCACTAACGGGCAGGATAGTGCCGAGGGGCTTCACGCCGCCATGGTGAAGGTGCTCTCCGAGGCGACGCACGAGCAGAAGCTCGCGCTCATCAACGCCCATCCCGATCTCGCCGGGCGCCTGAAGCTTGCCGATCTCACCGACGATTCACGCGGCGAGCAATCCTCCGCCGGGCTCGACCGGCTCACCCCGGAGGAGCGCGACCGGTTCCTGAAGCTCAACGATTCCTACAAGCAGAAATTCGGCTTTCCCTTCATCATGGCGGTGAAGGGACGCTCCAAGGACGAGATCCTGGAGGCGTTCGAGGAGAGGCTCGACCACGAGACCGACCAGGAGTTCGAGACCGCCGTCGTGCAGATCGAACTCATCGCGCTGCTCCGGCTCAAGGATCGTCTGCCGTCGCTCGCCGACGTCTTCTCGAACCTGGCCTGAGCGGAACCGTTGGCACGACCACGCGTCTTCATCACAGCTTGGCTATCACATGCCAGGTGGAACAGAGGAGGACGACATGGGTCTGTTCAAGTTCATCAAGGAAGCAGGCGCCAAGATCTTCGGCGGAAGCGCCGCTGCCGCAACTCCCGAGAAGCTGCAGCAGGAGGTTCAGGGTCACGGGTTCGATGCGACGAAGCTCGGAATCCAGGTCGAGGGCGACAAGGTGAAGCTCTCCGGCCAAGCCACCAACCAGGAGGAGGCCGAGAAGATCATTCTCTCCCTCGGCAACACCTATGGCGTGGCCGAAGTCGACACGTCCGAGCTGAAGGTCCAGCAGCCTTCGTCGCCCTCGACCATGTACACGGTGCAGAAGGGCGATACCCTCTGGGAGATCGCCGAGAAGCATTACGGCAAGGGCAAGGGCGCGAAATACACGGAGATCGTCAAAGCCAATTCACCGCCGGTCAAGGATCCCGACCTGATCCAGCCGGGCTGGGTGCTGCGAATCCCGCCGCTGGCGTGAGAGTCTACTCGTAAAGGCCATCCACCCTAGCCCTCATCCTGAGGGCCGCCGTAGGCGGCGTCTCGAAGGACGAGGGCGTCTCCAGAGAGTACTGGATGCTCCTTCGAGACGGTCGCTGCGCGACCTCCTCAGGATGAGGTTCGAGTTTTATGGGACTGCCGCTAGGGTTAGATTGCGTTCCTCCCTGCGAAGCCGATATGAACGGCTATCGCAGGGAGGATTTTTCATGAGTGAAGCGCCGAAGGTCATCGATCTCGACCGCGAGGCCGTCAAGCAGGGGCTTCGCGAAGGCTCGCTCGTTCTGGACGTGCGCGAGCCGAACGAATTTGCCGCCGGGCACATTCCGGGAGCCGTGTCCCATCCCCTGTCGACCTTCGATCCCGCCGCATTGCCGCAGGGCAAGCGGGTCGTGTTCTCCTGCGCCGCCGGAGTCCGCTCGGTCAGGGCCCTCCAGGCCGCGCAGGGAGCCGGTCTCGATATCCGCGAGCATTACAAAGGCGGCTTCAAGGACTGGGCGGCCGCAGGCGAGCCGATCGAATAGGGAACCGGCAGCACTTCACATAGATTTGTTCTAAAGTGTAGTGCTCAAGCTTAAGGACTTGTGCGCTAATGCCGGCCCGCTGACGACGGTTTGCAGGAACACCGTCGAATCGCGCCCATAGGGGAGAACATATGAAGCGTACACTTTTCGTCACAGGCCTCGTGGCCTTCGGAGTGACTGCCGCCATCGCCCAGAGCAATGTCGTCGAGCAGCGCCAGAACCTCATGAAGGAGATGGCCGCGCAGACGCGGCCTGTCGGCGCCATGATGCGGGGTCAGGAGCCTTTCGATCTCGCGAAAGTCCAGGCCGGGTTGAAGGTCTTTGCGGAAAACCCCAAGACGTTCGTAACCCTCTTTCCCGAGAACTCGAAGGACGCGCCGAAGACGGAGGCCCTGCCGACGATCTGGGAGAACAAGGCCAAGTTCGAGTCGATCGGCAACAAGATGAGCCAGGACGCCCAGACCGCCATGGCCAACATCAAGGATGAGGCCTCGTTCAAGGCGGAAATGCCGAAGGTGCTTCAGAATTGCGGAACCTGCCACAACGAGTTCCGCAAGAAGAGTTCCTGATCTGAGGTTATGAGGAAGGGGCGGCCTTTCGGCCGCCCGTTTCATTTGGAGAACAGCGAATGCGTAAGGCGCTCATCGGGCTGGTTGCCCTGGCGGTTCTCGGCGTGATCGGATTCCTGGCCCTGACATCGCCCTCGGCCTATCGCCTCATCCGTCCGGAACCCGCCGCTGCCGCTGCTGGCCGCACGCCGAACGTGGAGAACGGCCGCGTTCTGTTCTTCGCCGGAGGCTGCACCTCCTGCCACGCGGTTCCCAATCAGGCCGACAAGCTCCGCCTCGGCGGGGGCTATGCCCTGAAATCCCCGTTCGGCACCTTCCACGTTCCCAATATCTCGCCGCACAAGCAGGACGGCATCGGCTCCTGGACGCAGGCCGATTTCATCCGCGCCATGCGCGAGGGCGTGTCTCCGGACGGGCGCCATTATTATCCGGCCTTTCCCTATGCCAGCTACCAGCGGATGAGCCCTGAGGATCTCGGCGACCTCTTCGCCTTCATGCAGACCCTCCCTGTGGTCGAAGGGAAAGCCCCGGATCATGAATTGCCGTTCCCCTTCAACATCCGCCGCGGCGTCGGCCTCTGGAAGCTGGCCTTCCTGGACGGTCAGGTCTTCCGGCCCGATCCGTCGAAGCCCGCGAGCTGGAACCGGGGCGCCTTCCTCGTGAACGGGCCGGGCCATTGCGCCGAGTGCCACAGCGAGCGCAATTTTGCGGGCGCCATCGTCGAGGATCGCCGCTTTGCGGGTGGCCCGGATCCCGAGGGCGGCAGGGGCACCGTGCCCAACATCACGCCGCATCCGACCGGGATCGGCGGATGGAGCCCAGAGGAAGTGGCGACCGTGCTGAAGACCGGCGAAACGCCCAATTTCGACACCGTCGGCGGCCCGATGGGCGCAGTCGTCGGCAACACGGCTCAACTCCCCGACGCCGATCGTCAGGCCATGGCGGAGTACCTGCTGTCCCTGCCGCCAAGGGTGGGGTTCAAGAAGCCTGAATAGTTAGGGGCGTGCGAGAATAAGCACGCCCTTTCACGTCATCACCGGCCTTGGGCCGGTGATCCCGATGCGGTGAGGCGCGGCGCTTTTCGGACCGGGATGGCCGGGACAAGCCCGGCCATGACATGCAGAGTTCTATAAGGACGCAGGCGCCACTTGAACGACCTCAATCCATCACCGCCGCTTTGAGGATGCAGACCATGGTGGCGCGGCCGGGCGTGGTGCCGACGCAGCGCACGGAATGGGGGCGATCGCAGCGGTAGCGCAGGCTCTCGCCGGACTTGGCCTGCTGCACGACCCCGCCGACCTCGACCTCGAACTCGCCCTCGAGCACGGACAGGCACTCGACCGAGCCGCGCTGGTGGCTGTCGGAATCGAGCACGCCGCCAGGCTCGGACTGCACGTCGTACCATTGCAGCCATTCGATGGTCTTGAGCCAGCCGATGATGGCGAGGCGCATCTTGCCGTCCTCGGAGACGAGGATAGGGGTATCCGCCTTGGACGACTTGTCGATGAAGGGCTCTTCGTCGCCCGAGGCCAGAACACGCTCGATCGAGACGTCCAGGGCCTGGCTCAGGCGCCAGATGGTGGCGAGCGTCGGGTTCGTCTCGTTGCGTTCGATCTGGCTGATGATCGATTTAGCGACGCCGGACTGCTCGGCCAGCTCCGACAGGGACAGGTTGTAGGCCTTGCGCAGACGCTGAATGGTCTTGCCCATGTTGCCGGAGAGAACCTGCGCACCCGTTTCCAGGTCCCGGCTCCGTTCTTTGCCCTCGACGCCCATGACTGCCTCTGTTCTGGAAAACGTACGCTCGTTCCTCAAAACGGTTGTGGGGTAATCGACAGGACGGGTCAAGCGCCGGAGAGGAGTAGGGGCCGCCTTTTCGGGATCAGACGCCCGGCCTTTGGGGCGTTGCCTGCAATTCCTTGGTCCGCAGGAGGCCGAGGCTGTGCTCGCGCCAGACGATGAACAGGCCGGTGGCGGCGACGATGGCGGCGCCGACCAGAACGGCGACGGTCGGCAGGTCGTCGAAGAGGAACCAGCCGAACAGCAGCGCCCAGATCATGGTGGTGTATTCGAAGGGCGCGATCACCGAGGTATCGGCAAAGCGGTAGGACTGGGTCACCAGGATCTGGCCGACGCCGCCCAGGATGCCGACGAGTATGAACAGGGCGAGGTCCATGGCATCCGGCATGTGCCAGCCCAGGGGGATGGTGCAGAGCGACAGACCGGCGGCCATGAGGAAGAAGTAGAAGACGATGGCGCCGGTCTTTTCCGTCTCCGTCAGGCGCCTGACCTGGATCATGGCTCCGGCGGAGCAGAAGGCTCCGGCGAAGGCGAACATGGCTCCGATGGTCGGGCCCGCATTCAGTTCTCCGCCAAACGTCCCGAGCTTCAGGTAGGGCGACAGCATGATCAGGACGCCGACGAAGCCGATGCCCACCGCCGTCCACCGATAGGCCCGCACCGTCTCCTTGAGAAGAAGCGCCGCCAGGATCACGGCGATGAGCGGCGAGGCGTAGCCGATGGCGATGGCATCGTGCAGGGGCAGGTAGGAGAGGGCGGCAAAGCCGAGATACATGGCGCTCGTGCCGATGAAGCCGCGCTTGAAATGCCCGGCCACATTCTTCGTGCGCACCGCATTGATGAGATCCCCCTGCCATTTCAGCCAGAGCAGCAGCGGCAGCAGCGCGAAGGCGCAGCGGAAGAACACGATCTCTCCGACGGGATAGCGGACGGTGAGCGTCTTGAGGGTCGCCGACATCATCGTGAAGACGACGGCGGATATGACTTTGAGGGAGATCCCCAGAAGAGGTTTCACGGGAAATGGATTTTCACGGCTGGCGTCGCTTTGAGGAACGCAACCAATCACGGACGGGCCGCCCCGTGAACCCCTAATCGGTGCCAAAGCCCCTGCGTCGGACGCATAGGCTCAGGATTGAACCGCCCTCGAACGCTTGATGTGGGAGCGTATGTAGCCGATCGCCGTCAGGACCAGCCAGGCCGATTGGGTCACGAAAGACGCCAGATTGAAGTCGAACAGCAGCGAATAGAGAATCAGCAATGCGCCCAACGCGTTGAGAAGCGCATAGCGATTGTCCTCGACTTTCAAGGTGCCGAGCTGCAGCAGCCCATAGGCGGACAAATAGGCCGCCACCCCGATCAGCCCGACGAGGTCAGGTAGGTTCATCACGATCTCCGCGCGATCCGCTGCGGAGCCTGTAGGGCAAATCTTTTGCTCTTGAAAGCGGGCTTTTGCCTCACCTGCGGAGGGTCGGCTGCGGCCTGCCGTCACAAATCTGCAGGAAAACCGTCATGGGGACGAGACGCGAATCCGGTTTTGGTTTGTTCAGCAAGCCCGTCGGAGGAGCCCATGGCTCAGGAAGCGAATGCTGTGCGCGTAAGGACATTGTTCCTGTCGGACCTTCACCTCGGCACCAAGGGGTGCCAGGCGGGTGCGCTGCTGGAATTCCTCAAGGTCTACGATGCCGACACGATCTATCTGGTCGGCGACATCGTCGACGGCTGGAAGCTGAAATCGGGCTTTTACTGGCCACAGGCCCATAACGACGTGGTGCAGAAGCTCCTGCGCAAGGTCCGAAAGGGGGCGCGTCTCATCTACCTTCCGGGCAACCACGACGAGTTCCTGCGCGACTACATCGGCGTCAATCTCGGAGGCATCGAGCTTTCGGATTACGCCCTGCACGAGGCTGCGAACGGCAAGCGCTACCTCGTGATCCATGGCGACCAGTTCGATCTCGTGGTCCGCCACGCCCGCTGGCTCGCGCTTCTCGGCGACGGAGCCTACTCGGCGGCCCTGCTCGTCAACACCTATCTCAACATGGTGCGCCGGCGCCTCGGCCTGACCTATTGGTCGCTCTCGTCCTGGGCCAAGCTGAAGGTCAAGAACGCAGTGAACTACATCAGCCGCTTCGAGGAGCTCCTGGCCGCCGAGGCCCAGCGCCAGGGGGCCGACGGCGTCATCTGCGGTCATATCCATCACGCGATCATGCACGACCAGTTCTCCGGCATCGCCTATGTGAACACCGGCGACTGGGTCGAATCCTGCACGGCCGTGGTCGAACATTACGACGGGACCTTCGAGCTGATCCGTTGGGCGGAGGCGAAGCCGGTGGCCGTGGTATCCCCGACCCTCGTCGAGGCTGAGATCAGCGAGAGAGCGGCCTGATGCGTCTTCTGATCGCGACCGACGCGTGGCGCCCGCAGGTCAATGGCGTGGTGCGCTCCCTCGAGCATATGGCGGACGAGGCGCCGCATTTCGGCGCCGAAGTGATCTTCCTGACGCCGGAACGCTTCCGCTCCCTGCCCATGCCGACCTATCCGGAAATCCGCCTGTCCCTGGTGTGGCAGTCTTCCGTCGCCCGCCATCTCGAGGCGATGAGGCCCACCCATATTCACATCGCGACCGAGGGTCCGATCGGGCTGGCGACGCGCCTCGCATGCGCCCGCGAGGGGCGGGCCTTCACGACGAGCTATCACACTCGCTTCCCCGAATATGTCGCGGCCCGCACGAGGATTCCCGAAGCCTGGTCCTACAGGGCCCTCAAGCGGTTCCATCGGGCCGCGCGCGCCATGATGGTCAGCACCCCCTCCCTCGAGCGGGAACTGACCGGTCGAGGCTTTCAGAACATCATGCGCTGGACCCGGGGCGTGGATACGAGCCTGTTCCGGCCGAGGCGCGAGCGGGTGCTGGACGCTGCATCGCCGGTCTTCCTCTATGTCGGGCGGGTGGCGGTGGAGAAGAACCTCGAGGCCTTCCTGAGCCTCGACCTGCCCGGCACGAAGGTGATCGTCGGCGACGGGCCGTCCCGCGATGATCTGGAGCGGAGATACCCGGAGACCCGCTTCCTCGGCGCCCTATCGGGCGAGGACCTGGCGCGGGTCTATGCGTCGGCCGACGTGTTCGTGTTCCCGAGCCTCACTGATACCTTTGGCATTGTCCTTCTGGAAGCTCTTGCCTCCGGCCTGCCAATCGCCGCCTTCCCGGTCACCGGCCCGCTCGATGTAATCGGCGCCTCGGGCTGCGGCATCCTGGATCGGGATCTGAGGCAGGCCGCTCTCGCAGCGCTCGCGCTTCCCAGGGACAAGTGCCGCGCCTACGGCGAGACCTTCACCTGGCACGAGAGCGCGCGGCAGTTCTTCTCGAACATCGAGGTAGCCCACGCGGAAGCATAGATCGCCTACATCAGGAAAGCGGGGTGCGGATGGAGATGCCGGGCCTTCTCACCCTCGAAAGGGCTTGGTTCCGATGCATTCTCTGCCTGTCCGGCCTTCGCATCGCAGAGGGCGATCATCGCCCGGACGTGCCGTTCCAGGTATTGGAAGGTCAGGACCATATGCCTGATCCTTTGCTCTGCGGCCGCCTGAAGTTCGGCCTCCGACGGAGCGCTCGAGGGATCATTGCCGTCGATCATGGGGAAGGAGCGTATGGCTTCCCTGGTCTGTCGGATGGCGACGGCCATCTCCTCGAGATCGGATCGGAGCCGCGCGACGGCCTTCTCATCGACCACCGGCTCCTTGAGCCGTTCCACGGCCTCGAGGATCGTCTGCGTGTCCGCATGGCGGTTGCGCCTTGCATATTCCTTCAGGAACCAGCGGCCGCGGGCTGTCTCCATGACGGCTGTCTCGATGGCGTCGAAATCCAGGTCGCCGAACGTGACGTCGGTCTCTTCATCGGGCATGGTAACGACATCCATCTCTGCCGGGCTTGATTCCCGTCTCCAACAGATGTGTGCAAAGCGCGGGCAAGCTCAACCCCTGCAAGGCTTTCAAGGGGAGTCGTGCACCGCGTTCTTGCTCTTTTTAACCTCCTATGTGACGCCAGAAGACCCGTTCCCGATGCATCCGCACAAAGCTCTCGAACTCCGTCTGGGTGCATTGCAGGCCGCCAGCTTCACCAGCCACGGAATCTACCTGCCGTTCTTTCCCCTGTGGCTGCAGAGCAAGTCCCTGTCGCCGACGCTCATCGGGCTCGTGGTCGCCATCCCGATCATCGTGCGAATCCTGGCGACCGCGCCGCTCCTGAGCCTCGCCGACCGGTCGGTCGGTGCGCGGCGGCTTCTGCTCGCGAGCCATTTCGGCCAGCTCATCGGCTTTCCCCTGTTCCTGCTCGCCGATGGCAGCATCGCCATCGTCGTCCTTGTCGCGCTCGTGGCCGTGGCGCAATCCTGCATCATCCCGGGCAACGATCTCGTTTCGACCAATGCGGTCCAGCGGCATCCCGGCCTGAACTATGGCCGGATCCGGGGCGCCGGGTCGGTGGCGTTCTTCATCACCAATATCGTCGGCGGCTATCTCGTCGGAGCCTTCGGGCCCAATGTCGTGATCGTGGCCCTGACCCTCATCCCGATCCTCGGAATCGGCGCGACGCTGGTCGCCGTACCTGCAGGAGCTCCCGAGCCCGTGAGCCAGGAACCCGGCCCGACGGAGAGCGAATCCCCGAAACTACCGCAGGTCCTCTGGCTGGTGCTGATCGCAGGAGCGTTGACGCAAGGGAGCCACGGCGCGCTCAACGCCTTCGCCAGCATCTATTGGCGCTCCATCGGCTTCTCGGATGCGGTCATCGGCTATTTCTGGGCCGCCGGCGTGATCGCGGAGATCCTGGTCTTCCTCTATCTCGGCCGGCATGTGGGCCGCAGCTCGGGCGTCGGCCTGATCCTGATCGGCTCAGGTGCGGCCGTGATCCGCTTCACGATCATGTCGCTGCAGCCGGGCACCGAGCTCATGTTCGTGCTCCAGGCGATGCACAGCCTGTCCTTCGCCGCCACACATATCGGAACCATGGCGGCCCTCGCGGCACTTGCGCCCATGAAGGCGCGGGGACGGGCGCAGGGCATCTACGGCTCTCTAGCCGCACTCACCACGGCAGCCTCCACGATCGTCAGCGGCATGATCTACAGCGAGGCGGGGGCAGGGGTCTTCGCCGCGATGGCGCCCTTGGGCGCCATCGGATTTGTGCTGATGCTCGTGGTCGTCCGGCTTCAGAAGAATCAGCGCATCGTGCGGAAAAGTGGTTCCGGTTTTCCGCCCTGAACGATGCGCTGCCCAAAAGATTGAGCATCGAATGGATCCCAAAAGTGGTGTCCACTTTTGGGTCCGATGCTCTAGCCCCAGAGAGCTGGCTCCGGCGGATAGACGATGCTGCCGTCGTAGCGCAGGCCAGGCTCCCTGTCCCTGGCGAGCAGGAGGGGGCCGTCGAGATCGACGAAGCGGGCGCGGGGTGCGAGCACCAGGGCCGGCGCCATCGCCAGCGAGGTTCCCACCATGCAGCCGATCATGAGGGAGAAACCCTTTGCCTCCGCCGCATCGGCCAAGGCCAGCGCTTCCGTTAGTCCGCCGGTCTTGTCGAGCTTGATGTTGACCACGTCATAGAGGCCGACCAGACGGTCGAGGTTAGCCCGGTCGTGCACGCTCTCGTCGGCCAGGATCGGAACGGGCCGCTCGATGCGGCCGAGATAGGAATCGCCTTGAGCGGGCAGGGGCTGCTCCACGAGCGCGTAGCCCTCCTCGGCGCAGGCCGCGAGATGAGCCTCGATATTCGCCTCGGTCCAGCCCTCGTTGGCATCCGCGATCAGCGTCGCCTGAGGCGCGGCGCGGCGGACCGCCCTGATGCGCTCGATATCGCCGTCCGGTGCGCCGAACTTCACCTTCAGGATCGGCCGCTCGGCCGCCTTTGCCGTGGCTTCCGCCATGCCCTCCGGGGTGTCGAGGCTGATCGTGTAGGCGGTGGTGGCCGGCGGCCAGCGGGTCAGGCCCGCCGTGACAGAGGCGCGGATGCCGGAGCGCTTGGCGTCGAGATCCCACAGGGCGCAGTCCACTGCATTGCGGGCAGCTCCCGGCGGCATCAGGTCCTGGAGTGCCTCGCGGGTTAGCCCGGTCTCGATTTTGGGCCGGACGGCTTCGATGGCGGCTGCGACCCCCTCGACCGTCTCGCCGTAGCGGGCATAAGGCACGCATTCCCCGTGGCCGATGGCGCCGGCTTCCTCGATCGTGGCTTTGACGACCACCGCCTCCGTCCGGGAGCCGCGGGCGATGGTGAACTTTCCGGCGATGGGGAAACGGTCGATGGAGATTGTGAGCTTGGGCATTCTCTCGGATTCTCGTTAACTACGGCTCGACTTGTGGCGCAGCGACACGCTATCACCAAACGGAATCAGTGCCGAAGGGATGATCGTGGCGCAGAGCACTTTGGCTCACGAGCCGCAAGCGACAATCGAGCGAGCCGAGGGGCAGACGACGGTTCGTCTGTCCGGCCCTTGGACGGCGCCCCATGCCGAACGGGTCGAGGCCGTTGCCGAGGCGATCGCCTCGGAAGTCGAGACTTATCCCCTGATTTTCGATATGGGCGGCATCGAGCGGCTCGACACTCTCGGCGCCTGGACCCTCAACCGAACCCGGCATGAGCTGTCGGCCAAGGGCAAGGCGGACATCGCCAACGCCTCGCCCGAGCAGGCCACCCTCATGGAAGAGACGGCCTATCGGGAATTTCAGGGCGATCAGAGACCCCGGCATTCCCGCCTGGTCGATTTCTTCGTCGATGTGGGCAGAACCGTCGTTGACGCGGGCAAGGATCTCGTCGGCGGCGTCGGCTTCCTGGGCGAGCTCGTCTCCGCACTGGTGCGGGTCATCGTCCATCCTGGCCGCTTCCGCGGTACGGCCGTGATCAACCAGCTGGAGCAGATCGCCTACCGGGGCGTGCCCATCATCGTGCTGATCTCGTTCCTGGTCGGCTGTATCGTCTCGCAGCAGGGCATCTTCCAGCTGATCAAGTTCGGGGCGACGCCCTTCGTCATCGACCTGATCGGCATCCTCGTGTTGCGCGAATTGGGCGTCCTGCTCACATCCATCATGGTTGCGGGCCGTTCCGGTTCGGCCTTCACGGCGGAGATCGGCTCCATGAAGATGCGGGAGGAGATCGACGCCCTGCGGGTCATGGGGCTCGATCCCATCGAGGTGCTCATCGTTCCGCGCATCATGGCGCTGGTGATCGGCCTGCCGCTGCTCACCTTCATCTCCTCCATCGCAGCCCTCGTGGGCGGCGGGCTGACCACCTGGATCTACGGCGACATCAGCCCCGACATCTTCCTGACCCGCCTCAGGGCCGCCGTCAGCCTGAACACCTTCCTGGTCGGCATGATCAAGGCGCCCTTCATGGCGCTGGTCATCGGCATCATCGCGACCTTGGAAGGGCTCGCCGTCGAGGGGTCCGCCGAGTCGCTCGGCCGCCATGTGACCTCCTCGGTCGTAAAGGCGATCTTCATGGTCATCGTGCTCGATGGCCTCTTCGCCATGTTCTTCGCAGCGATTAATTACTGAGATGATGCTCGAACGGCGCCACACCGACCCGACGAAGGACCGCGACGTGATCATCCGCGTGCGCGGGGTCGAGGTCGGATTCGGCGAGAGGACGATCCTGAAGGGTCTCGATCTCGACGTCTACCGCGGCGAGATCTTAGGTTTCGTCGGTGGTTCCGGCCAGGGCAAGTCGGTGCTGACACGCGCCATCCTCGGGCTCGTGCCCAAGCGGGCGGGCACCATCGAGGTGCTGGGTCAGAACCTGGACGATCTTTCCGTCGAACAGCGCCGGCAGCTCGAGCGGCACTGGGGCGTGCTGTTCCAGCAGGGGGCATTGTTCTCGGCCCTGACGGTCAAGCAGAACATCCAGGTTCCGATGCGGGAATATCTGAACCTCTCGGACCGCCTGCTCGACGAGATCGCCATGCTCAAGATCGAGATGGTGGGACTCAATCCGGACGCTGCGGACAAGCTTCCCTCCGAGCTTTCGGGCGGCATGATCAAGCGCGCGGCTCTGGCGCGGGCGCTCGCTCTCGACCCGGATATTGTTTTCCTCGACGAGCCGACTTCGGGCCTCGACCCCATCGGCGCCGGGGAGTTCGACGACCTTATTGCGACGTTACAGCGGACTTTAGGCCTGACCGTATTCATGGTAACCCATGACCTCGACAGCTTGTATTCGGTCTGCGACCGGATCGCGGCTTTGGGCGAGGGAAAAATTCTCGCGGAAGGTCCCATCGAGACGATGCTCGAATCGGATCATCCGTGGCTCCGCTCTTACTTTCATGGGAAACGGGCACGCGCGGTCATGGCCGGCGGCGCGCAAGGGTAACGATGGAAACGCGTGCAAATTACGCCTTGATCGGCCTCTTCACCCTGGCGGTGATCGCGGCCGCGTTCGGATTCGTCTACTGGTTCTCCGGTGGCGAGCGCGGTCAGGCGCGCCAGAGCATCCGCATCGTGTTCTCGGGCTCGGTCTCGGGCCTCTCCCAGGGCTCGAGCGTGTCCTTCAACGGCCTGCGCGTCGGCGACGTCACCGATATCAGCCTGCTGCCGGAAGACCCGCGCCGGGTCGTGGCCATCGTCCAGGTCGACAGCCGCACCCCGATCCGGGCCGATACCCGGGCCCGTCTGGAATACCAGGGCCTGACGGGCGTCGCGAATATCGGCCTCTCGGGCGGCGAGCCCAGCGCGCCGCCCCTGGCCGCGGGACCTGGCCAGCCCATGCCGACGATCTTCGCCGATCGCTCCGATTTCCAGGACCTGATCGAGACAGCCCGCAACATCGCGCGGCGGGCCGACGACGTCCTCGAGCGGGTGGGTCGCGTCGTGTCGGACAACGAGGGCGCCATCAGCCGGACGATCCAGAACGTTGAGCGCTTCTCGCAGGCTCTCGGCGAGAATTCGGAAGGCATCGACCGCTTCCTGGCCCAGATCGGCCAGGCGGCCGAGAAGGTAGGCCCTCTGGCCGAGAAGCTCGAGACCCTGGCGACCAACGTCGATACGATCGTGCGCGCCGTCGATCCGCAGCGCGTCACGCGCATCGTCGAGAATGTCGAGGGCTTCACGCAGTCCCTGGAGCAGAATCGCCAGGCCGTCACCAACACCCTGCGCAATGCCGAAAGCCTCGTCGCGCGCCTCAACGAGTCGGCGCCGAAGCTGGATAGCGCATTGGGCGATCTCTCGAATATCGCCAAGGCCATCGATCCGGCGAAGGTCGGCCGAACCGTCGACAAGTTCGAGGAGGTGGCGAGCGCCATCGACGGTCAGCGCGTGTCCCGGATCGTCGAGAACACGGACAATTTCACCCAGGCGCTGGGCCAGAACCGCGAGGTCATCAACAATGCCCTGCGCGATGCCGCGAGCCTGATCGCGACCCTCAATCAGACTGCGCCGAAGCTCGACAGCGCCGTGGCCGAGATCGACGAACTCGCCAAGGCCATCGATCCGGCCAAGATCGGACGGACGGTCGACAGTTTCGATACCTTCAGCCAGACCCTGAGCCAACGGAGTCCGGATATCGACAAGGCGATCCAGGAGGCGCGCTCGATCACGGAGAAGCTCAACAAGTCCGCCGACCGCATCGACAGCGTCCTGATCGGGGCGGAGAAGTTCCTCGGTTCGGCCTCGGGCGAGTCGGGCAAGGGGGCCTTCGACGAGATCCGCGCCGCCGCAATCTCCGTGCGCGAGCTTGCCGACGACCTGAACCGGCGCACCGAAGGCATCCAGGGCGTCCTGTCCGGCGTTGGCCGCTTTACGGATTCAGGGCTGCGGGAATATGAGGCTCTGGCGATTGAGGGTCGCAGGACCCTGGGAGACATCAGCCGGGCCGTACGGAGCATCGAGCGTAATCCACAGCAGTTTCTTTTCGGTGGCCGTTCGAACCTCCCCGAGTATAGTGGACGCCGTTAAGTAACCAGTATGCGTGGATCCTCCGTGTTGCTCCCTCAAACCGACCGAGCCTTCCCGCTCCGGCGTTTCGCGCCGGTGCTGGTTCTGGCTGCCTTGACCGGCGCCTGCTCGTCGGGGCCTGCGCCGGCGACCTACGATCTCTCGGCGCCTTCATCCCGCATCCGCGGCGCGGCCGGCGTTCAGGTGCTCGTGAACGAGCCTGCTGCCCTGCAGCAGCTCGCGACCCAGCAGATTCTGGTGAAGGATTCGAGCGGCTCGGTCTCGTTCATCGGAGGAGGGCAGTGGGCCGACAACCTGCCTCGCCTGATACAGACGCGCCTGATCAACACCTTCGAGAATTCCTCTCAGCTGCGAGGCGTCTCGCGTCCGAGCAGCGGGGCGGTGGCCGATGTCCAGCTGATCTCCGAGCTGCGCCGGTTCGAGATCGCGACACCCGACAATGCGGCCGTGGCCGAGATTTCCGTGAAGATCGTCAGCGACCGTGACGGGCGCATCGTGAATGGCCGCATCTTCCGCGCCGCCGTGCCGGCGAGTGCCGTCGATGCTCCGAACGCGGCTCGCGCCCTCGATGAGGCCCTCTCGGTGGTCATGCTCGACATCGTGCGCTGGGTGAGCGGCAGCCACCTGCCGCGGCGTGAGGATCCGAGCACCGCCATGAGCGAGCCGCGCCCGCCGGCTTGAGGCCGATTCAGGCTAACCGAGTCATGAACACGCTCTTCGTCATCACCGGCCTCGTGCCGGTGATCTCGTTCCTATGATGCGCAGCGTTTCTCCGATCGGGATGGCCGGCACAAGGCCGGCTATGACGTGGTGCGTGTCATCCCCGGCGGCCGCAGGCCGGGAAGGGGATCCACGATTAGGCGCTGTCGTTATGGATTCCCTTCCCCTCCGCTGCGCGTCCTCCCGGGAATGACACGTTTCGCTTTGCTTTTCACTCCAACAAAAAACGCGGCCCGAAGGCCGCGTTTTTCATGTTCCGGTTGAACCCCGATCCGATCAGTCGAACCGGCCGCTCGCGTGAGCCAGCATGGTGTAGACCTTGCCGGTTTCCGAGGTGAGGTAGGTCTTCGTCAGCATGGAGTCGCGGTCGTCGCGGGAGACTTCGGCGAGCAGGCGCTCGAACTCCTCGACATAGCGGTCCACCGTCTGGCGGAACTCCTCGTCGCGGCGATACTTGCGGCGGATCTCGTCGAAGGTCTGCTGACCCTGAAGGGTATAGAGGCGCCGGGTGAACACGTTGCTCTCGCCACGGCGATAGCGGTCCCAGAGCTCCAGCGCGGCGTCATGATCGATCATGCGCGCGATGTCGACGGAGATCGAATCGAGTGACTCGAGGCTGTTGGTCTTGGTGCGGTCAGGCCGGCCGGCGGGGCGGGCTGGCTCCGCCGTTTCCTCGCGCGAGGCCCGGTTCAGCAGATCCGACAGCCAGCCGCCACGGGCACCGGCCTCGCGGGCAGGCGCTTCCTCCCGGCGGGGAGCCGGCCGCTCGGCAGCCGGCGCTGCCTGTCGTGCAGGCGCCGGGGCCGGGGCGGGTACGGGGACCGGAGCAGGAGCAGGCTTCGGCTCCGCCTGGCGGGCAACCGTCGGAGCGGGGGCGGGAGCCGGTGTCTGGGCGATGCGCTGTTCGACGGCGGCGGCGACGGCCGCCATGGTGGCGGCGACCGGCGTCTCGTTCACCGCAGCCTTGCGGGGCGGGGCGGCCGGAGCCGCATCGACCATGCGGTTCGAGCGGGAGACCAGAGCGGAGAGCTCGTTGAGGGCCTTGATCTGATCGGCGACGACGCGGCGCATGTTGGCCGTGGTCTCCTGGGTCTCCTGCGGCAGCTCGACGACACCGCGGCGCAGTTCGGCGCGGGTGGCTTCCAGCTCGCGCTGGATCTGGCCGGTCATGCCGCGCAGCTCGCCCATCGTGTCGCGGAACTTTGCCGACGCACTGCCGAGCGCGTCCGTCATCTCCGCTGCTGCCTTCTCGTAGCCGGTGCGCAGGGCAGCTGCCGTCTTCTCGCTTTCCTCACCGGTGGTGGTGCGGATGCGCTCGAACTGCTCGCCGATGGCGCTGGTGGTCGTCTCGGCCGCGGCGGAGAGAATGGAGCCGATCTGGCTCGCCTTGGCCTCCACGTTCTGGAGGGAGTTCTCGAGAAGGGACGTGAAGGAGCGGGTGACGGATTCCAGATCCTGCGAGCGGTCGTTGATACGGCCGAGAAGCGCATCCAGAGCCTGCTGACGGCCGGCGAGCGCCTCGTTCATGCGCGTTTCGACGCGCTCGAGAGCGGCAGTGGCCTCGACAAGCGTGCGCATCTGCTCGCCGGTCGTGTCGGTGAGCGCGCGGCCGCGCTCCTCGAGGCTCTGGGTGAGTTCCAATGCTTGCTGGATGGCGCCGGTCGAGGCGCTGCGCAGGGCATCGACCTGATCGGCCACCTGGTCGGAGGCGCGGCCCGTCTGTGTGGCGATCTCCGAGAGGAGCGTTTCGATATGGGTGACGCGTCCGGCCAGCCCGTCCTCGACCGCGCCGAGATTGGTGCTGGCGGAGGCTGCAACCTGCTGAAGCAGCTGGTTGGCGTCGCTCAGGCGTCCGAGCACGTCGGTGAGTTCACCGCGCAGGCGGTCGTTGGCGCCCGTGAGCGCTTCGACCGTCCGCTCGGTGCCCTCGTCAACAGCGGTGCGCACGGCCTGCGTCGACTGCAGATAGGCAGCGGTCAGTTCCATCGCGCGCTGCTGGAGCGTAGACAGCATCGTGCCACTGCGATCCTGCAGGCTGCCGATGACCGCATTGCTGCGCTCTTCCAGGTCGCGCAGGGTGGTCTCGCTGATCGCCGCGACCTCGCGCCCGATCGTCTCGCTGCGGGTGCCGAGGTTTTCGATGAGCGACGCGCCTTCCGTGTCGAAGATCGAGCGGATCTCGCCGATGCGGCTCGTGAGCGAGCCGAGAACCGTCTGGCCGCGCTCGTCGATGGTCTCGGCAACGCCGCTGAGGCGGTTGACGACCCGGTCCTCGAGCATCGTGACACTGTGGTCGAGGGCTGCGGCGATCTCTTCCGCACGGGTGCCGAGCGTCTGGTTGATCTCGAACGCACGGGCGCCGAGGTTTTCCGAGATCTCGTCCGCGCGGGTGCCCAGCAGATCGTTGATCGAGGTGATGCGGCCGTCGAGCGACTGGCCGATCTGCTCGGCCTTCGAGGCGAGGGTGTCGGCGATGGTGTTGGTCCTGGCCGCAATCGCCTGGCTGATCTCATCCACGCGGGCCTGGAGCGAGGTCGCCACATCGCGTCCGCCTTCGGCCATGACCCGGGCCATCTCGCCGGTGCGCACCACGAGGGCTTCGTTGAGGGCGGTCGACCGGGCGGCAAGAACGCTGTCGACGCGCTCGACGATGGTGTCGAAATTGACCGTGATCTCCGATGTGCGGCGGGATGCATGCTCTTCGAGCGCGGTGAGCTGCGTCTCGATGGCAGTCGCCGCGTCGCGGGCCCGCTCGGTGAAGGATTCGGCGACGGTGCGGCCCTGCACGGTGATCAGGCGGTTCATCTCCTCGAGGCTGCCGGTGATCGTCTCGGTCATGCTGCCCACGTCGCGGGAGATGCGGTCGGCGACCTCGCTGCCGCGGCTGGTGACGTCCTCCAGGGTAGCGAGGCGGGCGCCGAGGGTTTCCTCCATCTCGCGGGTGCGGCTGTCGACTGTTGTCGACAATGTCTCGGCCGTGCGGTTGAGCGCCTCGTTCACGCGCGAGCCCTGGGTCGCGATCGCGAGCACGATATCCTTGGCGACGCTGGCAAGACGCGTCTGTGCATCGTCGGTGTGACGGGAGAGGGTGTCCGAAAATTCCTGGCCGCGGGTTTCGAAGGCGCTGCGGAAATCCGTGACATGACCGCCGAGAAGCGACGAGAGCCGCTCGCCGGTCTGGTTGAGGCTGCTCTCTAGCGCCTCGCCCTGGACGGTGACGGATTCGCTGACGCGCTGGCTCGCCGTTTCGAGGCGGGTGGCGAGATCCTCGACACGGGTGCCGATGGACTCGTCGGCCATGCGGACCGCGCCTTCCAGCTGCTCGCGCACTTCGCCGCCGCGCTGGCCGATCTCCCGGGTGACGTCCGCTGCGGTCGCTGCAAGCCGCTCGCGGAATTCGTTGCCGCGCAGAACGATCTCGTCGACGACGCCGTTGCCGGTGGTGGAAAGCTGCTCGCGCAGCGTGGCGCCGCGGTTCGACAGCTCGTTGATCAGGGTACCGGCGGTGAGGGCGAATTCCTCGCGCAGGCTGTCGCCGCTCGTGGAGAGTTCCTGGACCAGCGTCGCGCCGGTGGTGGAAAGCGCCTCGCGCATCTCGGTGCCGCGGGACACGATCTCCTCGCTCACGGAGGTGCCGGCCGCCGCGATCTGGTCGCGCATCTCGGCGGTGCGCGCGGAGATGTCGTCGGCGATCACGCCGCCGGTGGCGGCAAGCTTCTCGGTGATCTCAGCGCCGCGCTGGGTGAAGCTGTCCTCCAGGGTGCGGGCCGTCTGTTCGAATGCCTCGCGGACGTCGTTGCCCTGCTGGGCGAGGGCGTCGATCACGCCGCGGCCGGTTTCGGCCAGAGTGCGCGTGACTTGGCTCGCGCCATCCTGCAGGTGGCGGGTCAGAAGGTCGCCGGTACGCTCGAAGGCGCCGGTGATGTCCTGCGCCTTGCCCTCGAGGGCGCTCGTGATGGTGGTGCCGACTTCGGAGATGCCGTTCTTGATCTCGTCGCTGGAGCCCGCAAGACGCTCGACCAGCTCGACGCCGCGGCTCGCCATCTCCTCGACGACGCGCTCGCCGGCGCGGCCGAGGGCCTGGGTGATGTGGTCGCCCTGCTTTTCGAGCGAGGCGGTGACCTTGTCGCCGGCGCCGCTGACGGCGGAGACGACGCGCTCGCTGGCGCCGTCGAGATCCTGGATCAGGTTCTGGTGAACGCCTGTGATGGAGCCGCGCACGCGCTCCGCGTTCGAGACGATGGCCTCGCGCTGAGCGACCAGCTCGTCGATCAGCGAGCGGATGCGGATTTCGTTGTCGGAATAGGCGCGCTCCAGGGTCGAGATCTCGCTGCGCACGAGGGTCTCGAGCTCACCGGCACGGGCGAGCGCCCGCTCGACGCCATCGCCCACGGCCGCGACTTCACGGCGCACCGCCTGCGAGACGGACAGGACCGCATCGGTGGAGAAGTTCTCGGGCTGGGCCAGGCGCACGGCGACCTCGCCGACGGCGCGGGCGACCAGCTTCATCTCCTGCGAGCGGACGGTCAGCATCGCAGCGATATAGAACAGGAAGAGGGGGGCGATGAGACCGACCGCGCCCAGCGCCAGCTGCGACATCGAGAAGGTGGCCAGCAGCTGCTCGGGCGTGGTGATGCCCTGCAGGTAGACCAGTGCGCCGACGCCGCCGAGCCAGAGCAGGGAGGCGAGGGTTGCGAGCCAGTAAGCGCGGCGGGACGGGCGGACCTGCAGCGCCTGGAGCATCACGCCCACATTCTGGCGGTCATCGTTGGCGACGGAGTTCCGGTCGGGCGCGACGAAGCCGCGATGCAGATCGTCGAGCCGCGGATCGTGATCGTCGGCCTGGGCGGAGAGGGAATCGGAGCCGAGGCCGAAGGGCCCCTTGGTGAAGTCGTGATCGTCGATATCCGGCAGCTTGGGCTCTTCGAACGAAGGTTTGCCCCCGGAGCGCTCGGGCGTATGGATGACGAATGTCTCGTCAAGGTTGAGCGCCTGCTCGACAGCCGAAAGGGCTGCCTCCGCCGGGTCCTTCATCTTCTTGTTCTCGGTCGCCATGATCCGCCCTCGTGACGCAACTGTGATGGTGAGGCCGCCTCATTCCACGAAAAGCAAGGTGAATGCGTGGCCTCAGCCGGTACGGATCGCCCTATGGGTTTTCCGCACGGTAATCTGTCATTTACCAAGCAACTCTAGCGGCCGATCTGAAACAAGGAAACCCGATGTCCCCTGTCATTTATGAACGTCGTTAACGGCTTAGTAACCTGCTCTACCGGGGAAATTGCGGCGAAAAAACGGCAGGCTCTGCGCTCTTCTCTCGTCTTCCGGCGCAGTCTGTCTTAAGTATGCGCGCACAAGCAGAGGTCCGCA
This sequence comes from Microvirga zambiensis WSM3693, assembly GCF_016735695.1. GTDB lineage: Bacteria > Pseudomonadota > Alphaproteobacteria > Rhizobiales > Beijerinckiaceae > Microvirga > Microvirga zambiensis. Next base: position 235,276 of record NZ_JAERQD010000003.1, read on the forward strand.
ATGATCAATATTACGTTCGTCGATGCCGAAGGGACTGCCCGCACCGTCGAGGCGGAGGAGGGTGCGACCGTGATGGAAACCGCCATCCGCAACGGCGTCCCTGGGATCGAGGCCGAGTGCGGCGGCGCCTGCTCCTGCGCCACCTGTCACGTCTATGTCGCAGAGGAATGGGAATCGGCGACGGGGCAGCCTCAGCCGATGGAGGAGGATATGCTCGACTTCGCCTACGACGTGCGTCCCAACTCGCGGCTATCGTGCCAGATCCGCGTCCGTCCCGAACTCGACGGGCTCGTCGTCCACACTCCCACCCGCCAAGGATAAAGCTTCCTCGACGTGGTGAAGGAAGCTTATGTTTGTGATGCCGCATTTTTGACGGCGAACCGGTTCCGCTTCGCCTAATAAATGCTCTGTCTGGAGAAAAGCTGATGTTCAAGACGATCCTGGTGCCCGTCGATCTCGGTGAAGTGGACACGGCAAAGCCTGCCATCGACAAGGCGGTGGAAATCGCCAAGACCTCGGGCGGCACCCTGCGCCTGATCTATGTTCGCGCCATCGTGCCCGTGACCTACATGGAATTCATGCCGCCGACCTTCGACGAAGAGCAGCAGGGCGAGGCCGATGCCAAGCTCGCCAAGCTGGCGGCGGGCGTCGGCCTGCCGTCAGACAGGGTTTCTGCGGTGGTCCGTCTCGGCTCCGTCTATGCCGAGGTGCTGGACGAGGCGGAAAAGACCGGGGCGGACCTCGTCGTCATCGGCTCGCACCGGCCGACCATGGCCACTTATCTGCTCGGCTCCAACGCCGCGACCATCGTGCGCCACGCGAAGTGCTCGGTGCTGGTGGTGCGGGCTTAAACTATACGCATGGCATGGCCGTCCCCGGACTTGATCCGGGGATCAGTCCCGGCCATCCCGATACGGTGACGCGCCGCGCCTCACACAGCCGGGATCACCGGCACAAGGCCGGTGATGACGTGGGTTACAGATCGCTAATCCTCACCCCGCCTTCGGCAGCATTTCCTCGGGCAGAGCCCCGGACCGGAAGGGGCGAGGCTTGTTGAGCCGGATCATCGGCTCGATCTGCCACACTCCGACGACGCCGAGGAGCGCCCCGATCAGCGCGACGCCTGTTGCCCCCATCTGCAACGCCTGCCAGATCAGATAGACCATGGTGAGGAGTGAAGCGACGGCGAGTGCCGAGGTCGGAACCCAAAGACCCCAGGGCTTTCCGGCCACGAACCTCGCTTGCGGATTGGCGCGGGCGATAGTGTCGCACAGCGCCTGAACGAAGGCGCGATATTCCTGCGTCAGCTCCTGGGCCTCGACGAGGCTCTTCCAATTGAGCGAGTTGAAGGCGAAGGACTTGCCGTCCTTCATGATCACCTTCGTCCGGAACGACTTCTGCGCCAGCCGACCAGGCTCGTAGGTCATGCGCACCGTATCTACAGCGCCGAGCTGGACCTCATGCACCTTACGGCCGGAATCGACGGTGAGCTTGTCGCCCTTGATGACGAATGAGATCGGCCCGCCGAATGGCTTGGGGCTGTGGGTATAGGTCTGTGCCATGGGGGCTTCTTATCCCGGCACCCTTCGCTCGGCAAACCGGTTCACGCTCTAACGCACCAGCTCCCGCATCGCGTGGTCGATACCTTCGAGATTGAGCGGATACATGCGCTCCCCGAACGCTTGCCGGATCAGGGTGATGGATTGGGTGTAGCCCCAATGCGGCTGCGGCACGGGATTCAGCCACACCGCCCTCGGAAAATGATCGAGGATCCGCCGGAGCCAAGTCTGGCCAGGTTCCTCGTTCCAGTGCTCCACCGACCCGCCGGGATGGGTGACTTCGTAGGGGCTCATGGACGCATCGCCCACGAAGACCACGCGATAATCCGACGGATAGGTCCGGATCACGTCGAAGGTTGGGATGACTTGATCGAAGCGGCGGCGGTTTTCCTTCCACAGATTCTCGTAGACGCAGTTGTGGAAGTAGAAATGCTCGAAATGCTTGAACTCGAGCCGTGCCGCCGAAAAGAGCTCCTCGGCGATCTCGATGTGCCAATCCATGGAGCCGCCGACATCGAGGAAGAGCAGAACCTTCACCGCGTTGCGGCGCTCGGGCCGCAGGCGCACGTCGAGATAGCCCTTGTGCGCGGTCTCGTGGATCGTCTCGTCGAGATCGAGCTCCTCCGCAGAGCCGGTGCGGGCGAAGCGGCGCAGGCGCCGCAGCGCGATGCGCATGTTGCGCACGCCGAGCTCGACGCTGTCGTCGAAATCCTTGAACTCGCGCTTGTCCCACACCTTCACCGCGCGGAAGTTGCGGTTCTTGTCCTGGCCGATGCGGACGCCTTCCGGGTTGTAGCCATAGGCGCCGTAGGGCGAGGTGCCGGCGGTGCCGATCCATTTGTTGCCGCCCTGGTGACGGCCCTTCTGCTCCTTGAGACGCTCCTTCAGCTTCTCCCAGCCCATGGCCTCGATCTGCTTCTTCTCCTCGTCGGTGAGATAGCGCTCGGCGAGCTTGCGCAGCCATTCTTCGGGGATGCCGGTCTCATCGACCGCGTGGCCCATGCTTTCGATGCCCTTGAACACATGGGCGAAGACCTGGTCGAACTTGTCGAAATGGCGCTCGTCCTTCACCAGGCAGGTGCGGGAGAGATAGTAGAATTCCTCGACGCTCTTGTCGGCCAGATCGCGGTCGAGCGCTTCCAGCAGGGACAGGTACTCCCGGAAGGAGACCGGCACCTTGGCGGCGCGCAGCTCTGTGAAGAAGGTGAGGAACATCGCGTCAGAACATCGGACCCAAAAGTGGAATCCACTTTTGGGATTGATCCGATTTTCAATCCCCTAAGCGGCGCATCGTTCTACGCGGAAAACCGGGTCCACTTTTCCGCACGATGCGCCATTGTCTGGTAACCGGCGAGAAGGTCAATAGGCGAGGGTCAGCTATCGACCTGGGTCGTCTGTCCCGCCACGACCGCGGGAGCCGGCTTGCCGACACGCCGGCGCGCCTGAAACACCACCCGATCCGGATCGCGCTTGGGATTCTTCTTCCTCAGGATTTCCCTGAACTCGTCGCGGCGCTCGTGGATCGACGCAATCACGAGGCCCATCGGCACGCCGATATCGCTGAGGACCGCTTCGCTCAGCTGGAGGGACGCCTCGATGGTTTCCGGCACCGCATCGTCCACGCCGAGCTCGTAGAGCTGGGTGGCATGGCGTGCGTCGCGGGCGCGGGCCACGATGGTGATCTCGGTGCATTCCTGCCGTGCTGCAGTCACGACCGCCTCGATGGAGGAGAGGGTGTCGAGGGTGATGACGAGCGCGAGCGCCCGGTCGATGCCGCAGGCGCGCAGGAATTCAGGGTAGGATCCGTCGCCGTAGAAGACCGGCTTTCCGGCCTTCCGCTCCGCCGCGACGCGGGCGGGGTCGAGGTCGATGGCGAGGTAGGGTACCTTGTGGCGCTCCAACATGTCGCCGACGAGCTGCCCGACCCGGCCATAACCCGCGATAATGACGCGGCCGACCTCGTCGGAGGGCGGAGTGACGGTCACGACGGGGTCGAGCGGCCGGCGCACTTCGAGCTTGCGGCTCAGGCGCTGGCCGAGGCGTGCCAGGAGCGGGATGGCGACCATCGTCAGGGTCGTGACGAGAAGGAGGTTCTGGCCGATCCCGCCCGGCACGAGGCCCGCGATGATCGCCGCGCCCAGGATCACGAGACCGAACTCGCCGCCGGGGCCGAGGAGCAGCCCGGTCTCGGCCGATTCCGCAGTCGTGAGTCCGTAAGGGCGCCCGATCGTGACGATGGTAAGGCCCTTGATGATGATGACCGTCGCGGCAAGCGACAGGATCAAGAGCGGCGCTTCGAGGAAGCGGAACAGATCGAGGCTCATGCCGACCGAGACGAAGAAGACGCCCAGCAGCAGCCCCTTGAAGGGCTGGATCGTGACGTCGATGGCGCGGCGGTATTCCGTCTCGGACAGAAGGATGCCGGCGATGAACGCGCCCAGCGCCATGGACAGGCCGCTGACGGCGGCGATCACGCTGGTCACCAGGACGACGAGCAGGCAGGCCGCCATGAAGAGCTCGGGGCTCTTCGTCGCCGAGACGAGCTGGAAGAAGGGCCTCAGGATGAGGCGGCCGAGGCCGATGATCAGCACCAGCGCGATGCCGGCCTGCACCAACAGCACGGCGAAGGACGAGATCGTCACCTCGGGCTTGCTCGTATCGAGCACGGCGATCGCGAAGAGGATCGGCGCCACGAGCAGGTCCTGGAACAGCAATGCCGAGAAGCTGGCGCGTCCGGCCGCCGTGTTGAGCCGCTTCTGCTCCGCCAGCACAGGGATCACGATGGCGGTGGACGAAAGCGCCAGGGCCAGACCGACGATGGTCGCCGCTGTGACCGTCTCGACGGTTCTCAAGGCGTAGAGCGCGAGACCCAGAATGAAGGCCCCCAGAATTACCTGCAGCGAGCCGAACCCGAAAACGAGGCGCCTCAGGGTGCGCAGGCGCTGCCAGGACAATTCGATGCCGATGGTGAACAGCAGGAAGACCACGCCGAATTCGGCAAGGCGCGAAGTCCCCTCCGGATTGGTGAAGGTGATCCAGTTGATCCAAGGGTAGGCCGGAACCAGGCGCCCAAGTCCATAGGGTCCCAGCAACGCGCCTGCCGCCAGAAACCCCAGAACCGGGCTGATCCTGAGCCGGTGAAACAGGGGGACGACGATGCCTGCCGTTGCCAGAAAAAGAATGGGTTCCTGATAGGACTGCAGGTCTATCGCAGCGGCCATTGCTTCCTTCCGGTTGAAGTCATTGTGGTTCTACCGGCAAGCGGTGCGCAAGGGGTTAATGCCGCGCGGGCCGGAATGACGGGCGCGACATGAATGCATGGCGGGAGCGCTCGATGTTTTCCATCGTCATGGCCGGGCTTGTCCCGGCTATCCACGTCTTAAGGCGGCGAGGACGTGGGTCCCCGGAACAAGTCCGGGGATGACGGAGCGTAAAAGGAGGCCTGTCACCCCAACGTCGCCAGCGCCTGGGCCAGATCGGCCACCAGATCGTCCGGGTGCTCGATGCCGATGGAGACGCGGATGGTGGCATCCGAGACGCCGAGGCGGTCGCGGGTTGCTTTCGGCACGCCGGAATGGGTGGTGGAGGCGGGATGCGAGATCAGCGACTCGGTGCCGCCTAAGCTCACCGCGAGCTTGAACACCTGCAGCGCATTGAGCACCCGGAAGGCTTCCGCCTCGCCGCCCTTCACATCGAAGGAGAATGTGGAGCCTGGAGCGCTGCTCTGGGATTCGTAGACCTCCTTCGCCCGCGAACCTTCAGGCAGGTAGGCGAGGTGATGGACCTTCGCCACGCTCGGGTGCTCGTGCAGGAAGGCTGCCACGATCTCCGCATTGCGGTTCGCCGCGCTCATGCGGAGCGCCAGCGTCTCGAGCGAGCGGCCGATCATCCAGCAGGAATGGGGATCGAGCTGCGTGCCGATGGCCGAGCGCAGGAGACGCACGGTCTTCATCAGTTCCTTGCAGCCCAGGGCCGCACCGGCGATCAGGTCCGAATGGCCGCCGACATATTTCGTCAGCGAGTAGATCGAGATGTCGGCACCGTCCTTGAGCGGCTTCTGGAAGAGGGGGCCGAGCAGGGTGTTGTCGCAGGCGACCACCGGACGATGGCCCTGGGCGGCGCCGATCTCATCCGCGACGGTCTTGATCAGGGCGATGTCCACGAGGGTGTTGAGCGGGTTCGAGGGCGTCTCGATCATGACCACCGAGACGCGGCCCTTGGCCATCGCCTCCTTTGCGGCAGCCCTGATGCCGGCCGCATCGACACCGTCGCCGAAGCCGACGGCTCCGATGTTCATGTTGGCGAGAGTCTTGGCGATCAGGGTCTCGGTGCCGCCATAGAGCGGCTGCGAGTGCAGGATCGCGTCACCGGGTCTCGCGAAGGCCAGGATCGTCGTCGCGATGGCCGACATGCCGGAGGAGAACAGGAGGCCCGCCTCGGCCTCCTCGAAGATGGCGAGCCGGTCCTCGACGATCTCGGAATTGGGGTGATTGAAGCGGGAATAGACCAAGCCCGCGGCCTCTCCCTTTGGCGGCTCGCGCCGTCCCGCGACATAGTCGAAGAATTCCTTGCCGTGCTCGGCGCTGGTGAACACGAAGGTCGAGGTCAGGAAGACCGGGGGCTTCACAGCACCTTCCGACAGGGTCGGATCGTAGCCGTAGCCCAGCATCAGGGTTTCGGGCTTCAGCTTGTGATTGCCGATTCGGTCCTTGTGATAGCGGTTATGAGCCATAGGTGATGTTCCTCCCGTTTGTTTGTGATGGGCTTACCTTATGAGGGCGATTGCCGAAAGGTGGGGTCACGACATAGGGTCGGGATTGTCGGAAGGAAGGGTGGGAATGGTGCGCTTTGCCGGGACTGAGACCTATGTGGCCACCGAGGACCTGACGGTCGCCGTCAATGCCGCCATCACCCTGGAGCGTCCGCTCCTGGTGAAGGGCGAACCGGGAACGGGCAAGTCGGTTCTGGCGGAGGAGATCGCCGGAAGCCTGAACGCGCCGCTGATCACCTGGCACATCAAGTCGACCACCAAGGCCCAACAGGGGCTCTACGAATACGATGCGGTTTCGCGCCTGCGCGACAGCCAGCTCGGCGACCCGCGCGTGTCGGATATCCGCAACTACATCAAGCGCGGCAAGCTGTGGGAAGCCTTCGCCTCGGACGTGCGTCCGGTGCTGCTGATCGACGAGATCGACAAGGCGGATATCGAGTTCCCGAACGATCTCCTGCTCGAACTCGACCGCATGGAGTTCTTCGTCTACGAGACCGGCGAGACCGTGAAGGCTGCCCGCCGCCCCATCGTCGTCATCACCTCCAACAACGAGAAGGAGCTGCCGGACGCCTTCCTGCGCCGCTGCTTCTTTCATTACATCAAGTTTCCGGATGCGGAGACCATGGCCCGGATCGTCGAGGTGCATTATCCCGGCATCAAGCACCGCCTGGTCGAGGAGGCACTCAAAATCTTCTTCGACGTGCGGGAGGTCCCAGGCCTTCGGAAGAAACCATCCACGTCCGAGCTGCTCGACTGGCTCAAGCTCCTGCTCTCCGAGGATATCGGCCCCGAGAAATTGCGCGAGCGCGACACCCGCAAGCTGATTCCGCCGCTTCATGGAGCGCTGTTGAAGAACGAGCAGGACGTGAGCCTGTTTGAGAAGCTGGCCTTCATCGCCAGGCGGGAAGGGCGCTGATGCTCCGCCTCCTGCTCCTCCGCCACGCCAAGGCCGCCTGGCCCGGCGGCGTGCTCGATCTCGACCGGCCCCTCGCCAAGCGCGGGCAGGAGGCCTCCCTCGTGATGGGCGACTACCTGAAGAAGGAACGGCTCCTGCCCGACCTCGTCGTCGTCTCGCCGGCGCGGCGGACGCACGAGACCTGGGAGCGAGTGCAGCCGATCATCGGCGAGATCGCGATGCGAACCGACGGGCGGATCTACGAGGCGCCGGTCGGACGCCTCCTTGAGGTTGTGCGCGACGTGGAGCCAGGGATCCGCACGCTCATGTTGATCGGCCACAATCCCGGCTTCGAGGAACTCGCCAAGCTCCTGATCGGCGAGGGCGACATGGATGGGATCCTGCGCCTCGGCCAGAAATATCCGACCGCCGGCCTCGCCGTGATCGATTTCACCCTTGAGAGCTGGAGCGATGTCGCGCGGAAATCCGGCCGCCTCGAACGCTTCGTGACGCCCAAATCTCTGGGCAACGGCGAGGACGATTAACCCTTCGGGAATTCGAGATAGAGCAGCTCCTCGTCGTAGAAATTGTCGCCGACCCGGATCGCCTTGCGCTCGATGCCGTAGGGCTTGAAGCCGAGGCCGTGATAGGTGCGCCGGGCGCCCTCGTTGACGAGGCTGACGGCGGCTTCGAGCACGATGACATGGCGGGAGGCATGATCGATCACCTGCCGCACGAGGGCCTGTCCGACCTTCTGCCTGCGCCATTCCGGCTTCACGTAGACGCCCCACATCACGCCCTTGTGGCGGGCCTTCATCCGGTCGTAGACGGCAAATCCCGCCATGCCGACGAGTTGCTCGCCCGAATAGGCCCCGAAAATGGCGTTGGGGCCGGAGGAGGGGATCCGATCCCGCACCGTCTCGAGCGATAGGGTGGCCTCTTCCTCGAAGCTGGACAGGAAGGCCTCGGGGCTGCCTGCGAGGGCCTCCAGTCGCAGGTTTTGCAGGATCTGCGCGTCTGATGGATCGAAGGTGCGGATGGAAATGGCGGACATGATCACTCTCGGATGGCGAGGCGGGCCATTCGTGAAGCTCTCCCGCCGGACGGTCAAGCGGCAGGATCGGCTTGTCCTCCATCAAGGGTTGGCAGCGAACCCATCGGCCCTACCATCGTTCTGCCTGAAACCTTCCCGATTGTGCCCTGCCGAAGCGGGGGCGGATCTTCACCATGGTGCCTCAGACTTTTCTTGCGCTCGTCCTCGCGGTGCGCGCCCTTCTGCCGAACGACTCCGCTGGGAAAGACGCAGGATCGGCGCGGCCGATCGACGAGGCGAAAAGCGTGCAGGCGCATTACGAGCCGGAGGCTCGCGCGGTGTCGAACTGGCGCCATGAGGCGATGGATGCGCTGGAGCCGAAGCCTGTCATCGCCATGGCGGCGCTGTTCCGGGCCGAGCGCCCTTTCGTCACCCGCTGCGTCAAGCTCAACAATTACTGGTGCATCAAGAGCGCGCGCTGGAACGGCGAGCTCGCCACCGACGGCGAAGGCCATGTGGGCTTCGTTTCCGCCGATCACGGGGCAGATGCGGCGGCAACCCTGCTGCGGCGCTACTATCTCGAATTCAACCGCAAATCCGCCCTCGACATCGTCCGCCGCTGGGCGCCCGCCGAGTGCAATGTCGCGACCGGGATCGGCGGCATTGCGGTGCTGGCGGTGAGGGGCATCGGCGGGACAGTGCGGGCCCAATATCTCGCCTCGCGCAGGCGGGGAGGGGCCGTGCGCTATACGGCGAAGGCCGGTCCCGGCGGCCGGCCGGGCCGGGTGTCGATGGTGATCCCCCTGACGTCGAAGACGCCGCAATACCGGGTGCCGAGCATCGCGGAGGGCATGGGCGAGAAGCCGAAGCCGGCCAAGCCCTCGCAACCCGCTGTCGCGACCCGCAGCAAGCCGGCTGCTGCACCTGCCAAAGCTGTCGCGGCTGCGCCGCAGGCCGCACCAAAGGTCCAGGTCGCTTCCGCTTGTCCTTCGGAGGAGCAGCGCCACCGCAACTATGCGAGCCGGATGGTCGAGGGAATTGGTTTGAACCCAACCGACGACCTGAAACTCTTCGCGTCCGACGGCACGCCCCAGCCCAACCTCACCCATGTGATGCTCGCCATGTCGGCCTTCGAGCTGGGCGTCCTGCGGGCGAGCCCGGACCTCGTGGAGGGTGCCATCGCCCGAGCGGTCGCGCGGCTCAAGGAGAATACGAAGGCCGAGATGGGCCGGGGTGCTCCGGCAAGCGTGGAGCGGTAAGCCGCCTTGCACGTTAGGAAGGCAAGCCCCACCTACAAGCTTGGCTTGAGAGCATTAGGTTCATCTTCGTGTCCGTCATCACCGATCTCGCCTCCCGCGCCGGGTCTGCGGCGCAGTCGCTCTGGGAGGCCTCCGGCCAGCTGATCCAGCCCTCCCTCCGTCTCGGCGTCACGGGTCTCGCCCGGTCGGGCAAGACGGTGTTCACTACGGCGCTCGTCCATCACCTGATCCGCGGCACGAACCTTCCCGCCTTCCGGGCTTCCGCCGAGGGCCGCATCCGGCGGGCGCATCTGGCGCATCAGCCCGACGATGCTGTGCCGCGCTTTCCTTACGAAGAGCATATGGCGGCGCTCACCGAGAGCCGCCGCTGGCCGCAATCCACCAACCGGATCAGCGAGTTGCGGGTCGATGTTGAGTATGAGCGCAAGTCAGGCTGGCGCACCGGGCCGGCCTCGCTTGCCCTCGACATCGTCGATTACCCGGGCGAGTGGCTTCTCGACCTCGCGCTCCTCGATGCCGGCTATGCGGAATGGTCTCGCCAGACCGTCGAGGCGAGCCGAAAGCGCGATCGGGCCGCTTCCGCCGGTCGATGGCATGAGGCCCTGAAAACTCTCGATCCGTCAGGCGCTTCCGACGAGATGCTTGCCTCCAAGGCGAGCGAGGCCTTCAAGGATTATCTCACCGCGCTCCGGGCCGGATCCGAGGCCGTGGCGACCACGCCGCCGGGGCGCTTCCTGATGCCGGGCGACCTTGCCGGCTCGCCCGCGCTCACCTTCGCTCCCCTCGACCTGCCACAGGGCCAGCCGATCGCGCCGGGGAGCTTCGCCGCGCTGATGGAGCGGCGTTTCGAGGCCTACAAGACCCATGTGGTCAAGCCGTTCTTCCGCGATCATTTCCAGCGCATCGACCGCCAGATCGTGCTCGTGGATGTGCTTGCCGCCATCGATGCCGGACCTGTGGCGCTCGCCGAGCTGGAGGAGGCTCTCGACCAGGTGCTGATGTCTTTCCGGATCGGGCGCAACTCGATCCTGTCCCGCCTGTTCTCGCCCCGGGCCGACCGGGTCCTGTTCGCGGCGACCAAGGCGGATCATATCCACCACACCGATCACGACCGGCTCGACGCGATCCTTCGCCTTCTCGTGAACCGTGCCTCGCGCCGCACCGAGGCGGCTGGAGCCAGAGTAGGAACCGTCGCACTGGCGTCCGTGCGCGCCACCCGCGAGACCACGATACGCGAAGGCCGTGAGACCTTGCGCGCCGTCGCCGGCGTGCCGGAGGCGGGCGAGCGGGTCGGGGATGAGATCTTCGACGGGGAGACGGAAGCCGCGATCTTTCCGGGCGAACTGCCCGAGACGCCGGAGGCCGTGTTTCAGGGCGCGATCCCGCCCGGCTCGTTCCGGTTCCCGCGCTTCCGGCCGCCGAAGCTGCCGGTCGATGCAGCCGGCCGCACGGCCAAGATGCCTCACATCCGCTTGGACCGCGCGCTTGAATTCCTGCTGGGGGACCGTTTCGCATGAGCCGCCAACCTCGCGCCTATCGCCTCGACGATCCGAACGTTACCGCCGGAGCGGTGCAGGTGACGGAGGAGCCCTTCGACGCCATCGAGGCCGCCGACGGCGTCGTGGTGCCGATGGGCGAAAAGCGTCGCGCGCCCTGGGTCGGCATCCTGCTCTCCGCCTTGTCGGGACTGCTGCTGCTCGGGCTCGGGCTCGCGGTCGAGAACCTGATCGTCGATCTTTATTCCATCGCGCCTTGGCTCGGCTGGGTAGCTCTCGGGCTCGCGATCCTGGCCATCCTCGCCTTTCTTGCCATCGTCGGCCGAGAGATCGCCGGCATCTGGCGCGAGCAGAAGATCGAGCACCTGCGCGAGGCCGCCATCGATGCGCTTGCCGTGAAGGATCACAAGGCCGCCAAGGGCATCGTCTCCGATCTCATCGGCCTTTATGGCGGCCGGGCTGCGTCCGCCCAGGGAAGCGCCCGCCTGAAGGGCCTGACCGACGAGATCATCGACGCCGACGACCGCCTCGCCATCGCCGAGCGGGAGCTTCTCGCCCCCCTCGATGTCCAGGCCAAACGGGCGATTGCCGGTGCGGCGAAGCAGGTCTCCCTCGTCACGGCGGTGAGCCCCCGCGCCATCGTCGACGTCGCCTTCGTGATCTTCGCGGCGGTGCGCCTCCTGCGGACTCTGTCGCGAATCTATGGCGGGCGGCCTGGATTGTTCGGCTTCCTGCGCCTCGCCAAGGCGGCCTTCAACCATCTCGCGGTTACCGGCGGCATGGCAGTCGGCGACAGCCTGATGCAGCAGGTCCTCGGGCTCGGGCTCGCCGCCCGCATTTCGGCCAAGCTAGGGGAGGGCGTGCTGAACGGGTTGATGACCGCCCGGTTCGGTCTCGCGGCGCTCTCCGTCTGCCGTCCGCTGCCCTTCATCCGCGAGGAGACGCCGAAGATCGGCGACGTCGCCGGAGAGCTGATCAGCCGGGCGGAAGCGGCAGCCGGTTGAGGGTGCGGCAAATCGTTCAACCCCAATCCGTCCAAGGCGCAAAAGAGGGACCCGGGCGTCTTAGACAAATCGATGACGCTTAATATCGTTGTCGCCGTCCCTGCTTGCCTATATAGGGGCGCCACGGTTCATCGGGGAAGAACGGCTGAACATGACAGACATCGTGATTGATGAGGGTTATCGTCCGACAGAAGACGAGCCCTTCATGAATGAACGGCAAAGGGAGTATTTCAGGCGCAAGCTGATCCGTTGGAAGCACGACATCCTCAAAGAGGCTCAGGAAACTCTCGCCACCTTGCAGAGCGAGAACGAGAATCATCCTGACCTCGCGGATCGCGCCTCCTCGGAAACGGATCGCGCCATCGAGCTCCGCGCTCGCGACCGCCAGCGCAAGCTCATTGCCAAGATCGATGCCGCGCTCGCGCGGATCGAGGACGGCTCTTATGGCTATTGCGAGGAAACCGGAGATCCGATTTCCCTCAAGCGCCTCGAGGCTCGCCCCATCGCAACGCTTTCGCTCGAGGCGCAGGAGCGCCACGAGCGGAACGAGCGGGTCTATCGGGACGACTGACGCTTCCTGCTAGAAAAATCGAAAGGGCTCCGCTTGCGGAGCCCTTTTTGTTTTGTCGCTTTGCTTATCGGGAGGCGAGGGGCCTCCTCAGCCCTTTTTGCCCGGATCGAGCGGCCGGCCGAGCAGGCGGGCGAATTCCGCCTCTATATCCTCGACGGAGAACGGATCCGTCGGCTTCTGCTGGGCGGACGGCGCTTCCTTGGCTTGCGGCGGTAGCGGGGCCGCTGCGGGTTGTGGAGTCGGGACCGGGCGGATCGGTTCGGGAGCCGGCATGGGCTCCGCCACCTTCTCCTCGGCACGCTCTTCCTCGAACGTCTCCTCTTCCTCGGTCACCGGCTCCGCATCGGCGGGGGTCGATTCGAGAATCTCCTCTTCCTTGATCTCCTCGTGACCGACGACCGGAGCCACGACAGGAGTTGGCGGCACCGGAGGCGGGACGGGGATCGAGGGCCGCTTCAGGGCCTCTTCGAGCTGCTTGGCCATGTCCGAGAGAAGGCCTGCATCGGGAGCGGGACGCTCCGAGGGGGCAGGGCGCACCTCAGGTGCCGGCTGCGGCGGGCGGACAGGTTCCGGCGGCATGGGCGGTGCCGGCGGCACCGGTGTCGCGCGGGACTGGAACGGGGGAGGCGTGAAGGTCGGGCGCGGTTCGGGGCGCTCCACCACGGGGATCGGGGCCGGCGAAGGGCTTTGCTCAACCGGATTGCGTGCCTCGGCGCGCAGGGCCTGGATGGTGGGAGCCGCGGAGACAGCGACGGCATCGGGCTTCAGGACCGGCTCCGGATGGGCCGGGATCGGGGCACTCACCTTCGCGACCGGCGAGAGCTCCTCGTCCATATCCGATTCCTCTGACGGGCGGCGGACGAAGGTGCCGAGCTGGGCGGCGAGCTGGCTCTCGATGGAGGGCCGCCCATTGCTCTCGACTTGCGGCGCCCGTACGGGAGGCTGGTCGAGGGTCGGCTCGAAGCGCTCCGCGCCCGTGTCGTTCGAGGGGGCCTGGATCCGGGCGCCGGCGACGCGGACGATGTTGGTCTCGATCACCACGTCGTTAGGGCCGCCGATCAGCAGCAGATGCTCGACATTGTCCCGCCGGAGCAGGAGAAGCTGCCGTTGCCGGTCGAGATCGTAAACATCGACGATGCCGAGCCGGGGCTGGCGGCTGCGGCTGCGGTCGCCGCTGCCCGGCATCATCAGACGCGCACCAGTCAGCTTTCGGAAGACCACACCGAAGAGCACGAGCAGGACCAGGATGATCGCGAAGGCGATCGCAAATTGAACGGCCCGGGACGCTTCGATACCAAAAAGAGATGACACGTTGAACTCTCAAGCGTTGTGCTGGCCGTTGCAGGCCAAGTCTGTGTTGGTTGTACCACATTGACCGCCAAAGCCAGCAGCAAGGTTAATGAATGGTTAACGGGCGCCGGCTTCAGCACATGATCCGTGGGCGAGGAACGGTCCTCGAGGATCCGTCCAAGATGGGGCTGTTCACGCCTTCATCAAGAAAAATAGGGATTTCCTATGGCAAGAGGTCCCGCAGATCCTGTCGCGTCCCCTACGAACCCTTGCTTTCGCTCGCCGCGAAGCCTTAGAGGTCGATCAATAATTGGCGTGTAGAATGGTCGGCAGGGAGCGATCGGCTCGTCATGGCACGGCCGCCTCCGTTGAGGATAATGATATTCCATGGCTTATGAGGGCGACACGCCAAAGGGGTCGGCTATCGACCGTTCCGACCGTCACGGCCATATCGGATGGGTGCTGCTTCTCGCCGGCATCCTCGTCGGCGCGACCCTCAGCGTCCGTTTTCTCGCCACGGAGCATGCACAGCTCCTGATCCTCGGCCTGCTGGCCTTCTTCGCGATGGCCGGGGTGTTCTACCTCTTCGCCACGGCGATCGGCGTCGTTCAGTTTTCAGGGCAGACAGCGCGCAACGATATCACCAAGCTCATGGCGGATACGTCCAGCGACGGGCTCGTGGCGATCGAGGACGACGGGCGCGTCACTTATGCCAATGAGGCCTATCTGTCCTTTGCCGGTTTGCAGGGCGGGGAGGTGCGCTCAGTCGAGCGCCTGTTCATGGGCGCGCCGGAAGTGTCCGAGGCGATCTATCGTCTCGCCCAGGCCGCGCGCGAGCATCGCACCGGCTCCGAGGAGATCCGCCTGTCGCCTGCCTTGAACGGAGCGCAGGAGTTCGGCTGGTATCGCGTTCGCGTGCGCCCCGTGCCGCGCCCCAACGGCCGCCAGGCGGCACTTTGGACGATCCGTGAAGTGACGCACGAGCGGGAGCGCCAGGAGAACGTCTTCCAGGAACTCCAGCACGCCATCGACTATCTCGATCATGCACCTGCCGGGTTTCTTTCAGTCGATGCCGGCGGCTCCATCGTCTATCTGAACGCGACGCTCGCCTCCTGGCTCGATTACGACCTCGCGACGGTCGGTTCCGGCGGACTGAACCTTTCCGACATCGTCCCGCGCGACGTGGTGTCGATGATGACCTCTTTCTCGGGCGAGGCTGGAAGCGTGCGCACCGAGACCTTCGACCTGGACCTGCGCCGCCGCAACGGCCAGTTCCTGCCCGTGCGCCTCTATCACCGCATCGCTTTCGGTCAGGATGGGCGCATGGGCGCGTCCCGCACGCTCGTTCTCAACCGCTCGGCCGGCGGCGAGGTCGACGAGGGGCAGCGCGCCGCCGAAGTGCGTTTCGCGCGCTTCTTCAACAATACGCCGATCGCCATCGCCACGGTCAATCACAGCGGCCGCATCGTTCACGCCAACGCGCCGTTCTCGAAGCTGTTCGGCTCGCTTCCCCGCACAGGCGATCAGGGAGCGGAGGGGCCCGCCATTCTCGATGTCTTCCGTGAGCGCGGCGCGATCGAGGCCGCGCTGAAGGCAGCGGCGGAGAACAAGGGCGATATTCCGCCCCTCGAATTGCAGACGGCCGGCGAGAATGCAGGCTCCGTCCGCGTCTGGGTGACGCCGGTCGGCGATACCGGTGCGGATGGCGAGACGGCAATCCTCTACGCGCTCGACACCACCGATTTCCGCAAGGTGGAGGAGCAGCTCGCCCAGTCGCAGAAGATGAATGCTGTCGGCCAGCTCGCCGGCGGCGTGGCGCACGACTTCAACAACGTGCTGCAGGCGATCATCGGCTACAGCGACCTGCTGCTCGCCAATCATCGCCCGACCGATCCGTCCTTTCAGGACATCATGCAGATCAAGCAGAACGCCAACCGGGCTGCGGGTCTAGTGCGGCAGCTGCTTGCCTTCTCCCGCCGCCAGACCCTGCGGCCGGAAGTGCTCAATCTCAACGATCAGCTCTACGATCTCTCCATGCTGCTCAAGCGCCTTCTCGGAGAGCGCGTGGCGTTGGATCTCAATCACGGCCGCGACCTCTGGTTCGTGAAGGCGGATGTGAACCAGTTCGAGCAGGTGGTGGTGAATCTCGCGGTCAACGCGCGCGATGCGATGGCGGACGGCGGCAAGCTCGCGATCCGCACCGGCAACGTGTCCGCCGCCGAGGCCGCACGGCTGAATGTGAGCGGCATCCCGGCGGCGGACTACGTCGTCGTCGAGGTCTCCGATACCGGCTCGGGCATGACCTCGGACGTGCTGGAAAAGATCTTCGAGCCGTTCTTCACCACCAAGGAAGTGGGCAAGGGCACCGGCCTCGGCCTCTCGACCGTGTTCGGCATCGTGAAGCAGTCCGGCGGCTATATCGACGTGGATTCGAAGCCGGGCGAGGGAACCACTTTCCGCATCTATCTGCCGCGGCACATCCCGGAGGTCCAGGAGACGCCGGAAGAGGCAAAGCCCGAGGCAGCGGTCCGAAAGCCGGCCGCCGACATGACGGGGCAGGGCACCATCCTTCTCGTCGAGGACGAGGATCCCGTGCGGGCCGTGAATGCCCGGGCGCTCTCCGCCCGCGGCTATACGGTGCTCGAGGCTGCCTCGGGCATCGAGGCGCTCGAGATCATCCAGGAGCGTGGCGCACCGGTCGATCTCGTCGTGTCCGACGTGGTGATGCCGGAGATGGACGGCCCGACGCTCCTCGGCGAGTTGCGCAAGCTCTACCCCGATCTCAAGGTGATCTTCGTCTCCGGCTATGCGGAGGAAGCCTTCCGCAAGAATCTGCCGGAAGGGGAGGAGTTCAACTTCCTGCCCAAGCCCTTCAGCCTGCGCCAGCTCGTCGAGACCGTGAAACAGGTCATCGGGCAGTAGAGCCGGACAGAAAAGGAGCCGGTTTCACCTGTGTGAAACCGGCTCTCCTCTTTCAGATGACGAAGAAGTCGCCCGCGAAGAGCTGATTGCCGCCCTCGGCAAAATTCACGGTCGCCAGAAGAACGGGCGCGAAGGCGCCGCCTGTGCCATCGGAATCGAAGAAGAGCTGCCTTACATCCTGCACGAAGATGAACTGCGCGCTGGCACTGCTCGCCGCCGCCGGTCCCGTCGCGAGATTTCTGATCTCGGACGATGTGACGCCGGCGCCGATATTGAAGACGTCGTTGTCGATCAGCAGACTGTCGCCGTCGGTATTGCGAAAGACGCTGTTGAACGTATCCGGGCCATTGTTCAGCTCCAGTTGCAGCAGCTCCTGCCCGAATCCGCCCGCATTCAGCGTGTCGGCTCCCGCGCCGCCTTTCAGAATGGTCGTCGTGCTCGAGCCGGCGCCATTCAGCGTGTCGTTTCCGCCGCCGCCATCTGCCGTTCCGCCGTCCCGCGCCGTCAGGGTGTCGGCAAAGCTGGAGCCGATGACGCTTTCGACCGCCGAGTAGGTGTCACCGGTCGCCGCGCCTCCAGACGTGCCGAGCTGAAGGTTGACCGTCACGCCCGCGGTCGCGTCGGAATAATCGACCGTATCGGTTCCAATCCCGCCATCGACCACGTCCGCATCGCCGTCTGCCCCAGGGGCGAGGCGATCATCGCCGGCGCCGCCTATCAGCACATCCGCTCCGATCCCGCCGGAAAGCACATCGTCGCCGTCACCGCCGTCGAGATTGTCGGTGCCGGCTTCCCCGTTCAGGGAGTCGTTTCCGGCACCGCCAGTGAGCGCGTCGTTGCCATCCCCGCCGTTCAAAACGTCGTTACCCACGCCGCCGTCGAGCGTGTCGTTGCCGAGGCCGCCGGACAGGAAATCGATCCCGTCGCCGCCGCTGAGGAGGTCATCGCCGATGCCGCCGGAGAGGGAATCGTCGCCCTGGCCGCCGAACAGGGAATCGTTGCCTTCCCCACCATTCAGGGTGTCCTGACCGGTTCCGCCTTCGAGCCGATCATTGCCGTCGCCGCCATTGAGGCGGTCGTTGCCTAACCCGCCCAGCAGACGGTCGTTGCCGTCGCCGCCGTCGAGGCGGTCATTGCCGGAGCCGCCGTCAAGCGTGTCCCGGCCATCGCCGCCGATGAGACGGTCGTTGCCCGCGTCTCCGAACAGCCGGTCGTTGCCGTCGCCGCCGTCGAGACGGTCGTTTCCATCCCCGCCGACAAGTCGATCGTTGCCGGTCAGGCCAAGGAGGGAGTCGTTGCCGCCAAAACCGAAAATGACATCGGAGCCGTTCGTGCCGATGAGTGAATTCCGCCGGCCATCTCCTCTGATCGTCGCCATGCTCGTTTTCTCCCGGTGCAATGCCCTGTCACGGGCAGCCGAAAAGCGCAGGAAATCCTTACGCGCCAAGGAAAAGTATCTGCCCGCCGGCAGTGGGGCGGTAATCCCCTTCGGGATATGAGCCGGAAAGAGGTGCGCGAGCACACAGACGCCGTTTCAGGGCGGAACCGTGAGGCAGGTCGTTCGGCGGGGACGATTCACGAAATCGGCGTCCGGAATTGCGGCGTCCACGCCGGTTTCGAGCGGATGCGGCATGCTCCGTTTGATTGCCCTAAGGGCAGGGAACAGGAGCGGGAGCGCGCGATTGGGAGCGCCTCGGGTCAGAGGGGTTAAGCTGCTGTTTTAAAAGTGCTTTAACCATGCGACATCATGGCTTGTGCGAGGAGATGTGAATTCCTGAATGAGAACGAAAAAAGAACTTGCGGGCGAGAACAAAGTAAGTACATATATTTCCTCAACACCGCGTTGAGATTCAACTCCCCTCCGTGCCATAAGGATGTCCGGTCATGTCACAGTCCTCCTTGAGACTGGTGGAAAGCTCATCAATGGATAAAGATAAATCGAAAGCTCTCGACGCGGCGCTCTCCCAGATCGAGCGTGCCTTCGGCAAGGGCTCGATCATGCGGCTCGGCAAAGGCCAGCAGCCGGTAGAAATCGAGACCGTCTCGACGGGTTCGCTAGGCCTCGACATCGCGCTCGGCGTGGGCGGTCTGCCCCGCGGCCGCATCATCGAGATCTACGGTCCGGAATCCTCCGGCAAGACCACGCTCGCCCTGCACACCATCGCCGAGGCCCAGAAGAAGGGCGGCGTCTGCGCCTTCGTCGACGCCGAGCACGCGCTCGATCCGGTCTATGCCCGCAAGCTCGGTGTCAGCCTGGACGATCTCCTGATCTCCCAACCCGACACGGGCGAGCAGGCCCTCGAGATCGCCGATACGCTCGTGCGCTCCGGCGCGGTCGACGTGCTCGTCATCGACTCGGTGGCGGCGCTGACCCCGAAGGCCGAGCTCGACGGCGAAATGGGCGACGTGCAGCCGGGCCTTCAGGCCCGCCTCATGAGCCAGGCCCTGCGCAAGCTCACCGGCTCGATCTCCCGGTCGAAGACGATGGTGATCTTCATCAACCAGATCCGCATGAAGATCGGCGTCATGTACGGCTCGCCGGAGACCACCACGGGCGGCAACGCGCTGAAATTCTATGCCTCCGTGCGCCTCGACATCCGCCGCGTCTCGACCCTGAAGGACCGCGACGATCCGATCGGCAACTCGGTGCGCGTGAAGGTGGTCAAGAACAAGGTCGCGCCGCCCTTCAAGCAGGTCGAGTTCGACATCATGTTCGGCGAGGGCGTGTCCAAGGTGGGCGAGCTCATCGATCTCGGCGTCAAGGCCGGCATCGTCGAGAAGTCGGGCGCCTGGTTCTCCTATGACAGCCAGCGCCTCGGCCAGGGTCGCGAGAATTCGAAGCAGTTCCTGCGCGACAACCCCGAGGTTGCCGACAAGATCGAAGGCCTCATCCGTCAGAATGCCGGCTTGCTCGCCGATCGCATCCTGGAGCAGGCCACCCCGACAGCCGACGATCTCGACGAGGGCTCCGCAGAATAATGCCTGGCCCGGATCGGCGGGATCCGGTGATCCGATAAGGCCATGCACGAAAGAGGTTTGCTCTCCTTCAAGGGCAAAGAGAGGCCGTCGCGAGAGATCGCGGCGGTCTTTTCGTTTACTCCCTCTCCCGGGTGGGAGACGGTTGGGGTGTGGGCAGGCCGGTATCGGATGAGGCGCAGACACCGGCTCGGCTTTCGGGAGTCGGGGGCTTCCCCGTCAAGGACACACCCTCACCCCTGGCCCCGCTCCGATCCGGGAGAGGGAAACGCCTTTCTGGATTAGACGACACGCCGCCTCGACAGGGCCGGCGCGGACGGCTAAAACCGGCCACCATCATACCTTTTCGGGCCCTGAAAAGCCCTTACCCGAAGTTTGAGAACCCATGAGCGGCGTCAACGAAATCCGGTCGGCCTTCCTCGATTACTTTGCCAAGAACGGCCATGAGGTCGTGGCGTCGAGCCCCCTCGTGCCGCGCAACGATCCGACCCTGATGTTCACGAATGCCGGCATGGTGCAGTTCAAGAATGTCTTCACGGGCATCGAGAAGCGCCCCTACAGCACGGCGACGTCGTCGCAGAAATGCGTGCGCGCCGGCGGCAAGCACAACGATCTCGACAATGTGGGCTACACCGCGCGCCACCACACCTTCTTCGAGATGCTCGGCAACTTCTCCTTCGGCGATTACTTCAAGGAGCGGGCCATCGAGCTCGCCTGGAACCTGATCACCAAGGAATTCGACCTGCCGAAGGACAAGCTGCTGGTCACCGTCTATCACACGGACGACGAGGCGGCCGACCTGTGGAAGAAGATCGCCGGTTTCTCGGATTCCAAGATCATCCGCATCCCGACCTCCGATAATTTCTGGCAGATGGGCGATACCGGCCCCTGCGGCCCGTGCTCGGAGATCTTCATCGACCAGGGCGAGAGCCTCTGGGGCGGCCCTCCCGGCAGCCCGGAGGAGGACGGCGACCGGTTCCTCGAGTTCTGGAACCTCGTCTTCATGCAATACGAGCAGATCGAGCCCGGCAACCGCATCGCCCTGCCGAAGCCCTCCATCGATACCGGCATGGGCCTGGAGCGCGTCTCGGCGATCCTGCAGGGCGTGCATTCGAACTACGATACGGATCTGTTCCGCACCCTCATCGAGGCGGTGGCCCATGCCACCGGCGTGGCGCCGGAGGGCGAGCGCAAGGCCTCGCACCGGGTGATCGCCGACCACCTGCGCACCTCCTGCTTCCTCGTCGCCGACGGCGTTCTGCCGTCGAACGAGGGTCGCGGCTACGTGCTCCGACGCATCATGCGCCGCGCCATGCGCCATGCGCAGCTTTTGGGCGCCAAGGAGCCGCTCATGTACCGCCTCGTCCCGGCTCTCGTGCGCGAGATGGGGCAGGCCTATCCTGAGCTCATCCGCGCCGAGGCGCTGATCACCGAGACCTTGAAGCTGGAAGAGACCCGCTTTCGCAAGACCCTGGAGCGCGGCCTCATCATCCTCGACGAGGAAACCCGCGAACTCGCGAAGGGCCAAAGCCTCTCCGGCGACACGGCCTTCACCCTCTACGACACCTACGGCTTCCCGCTCGACCTGACGCAGGATGCGCTCAAGCCCCGCGGCATCGGCGTCGACACGGACGCCTTCGATGCCGCCATGCAGCGCCAGCGCGAGAAGGCGCGCGCGGCCTGGTCCGGCTCGGGCGAGGCGGCGACGGAGACCGTGTGGTTCGGCGTCAAGGAGCGCACCGGCGCCACCGAGTTTTTGGGCTACGACACCGAGACCGCCGAAGGCATCGTCCTCGCGCTGTTGAAGGACGGCCAGGAGGTGGCGGAGCTCAAGGCCGGCGAGACCGGCCTCGTGGTGCTCAACCAGACCCCGTTCTATGGCGAATCCGGCGGCCAGGTCGGCGATACCGGCGTGATGCAGGGCGAGGGCGCGCGCGTCTTCGTGACCGGCACCGAGAAGAAGCTCGGCGACCTGTTCGTGCACCGCGTCACCGTCGAGCACGGCTCCCTGAAGCTCAATCAGTCGCTGGAGCTGATCGTCGATCACGAGCGCCGCTCGGCCGTGCGCTCCAACCATTCGGCGACCCATCTGCTGCACGAGGCTCTGCGCCAGGTGCTCGGCGATCACGTCGCCCAAAAGGGCTCGCTCGTCGCCCCCGACCGCCTGCGCTTCGACTTCAGCCACCCGAAGCCCATCGACGAAGCCGAACTCGCCAGGGTCGAGGAGATCGCCAACAAGGTGCTGCTGCAGAACGAGCCGGTCGTCACGAAGCTCATGGCGGTGGACGAGGCGATCGAGTCCGGCGCCCGCGCGCTGTTCGGCGAGAAATACGGCGACGAGGTCCGCGTGGTCTCCATGGGCACCGGCGAGGCCAACAGGGCGTTCTCCATCGAGCTCTGCGGCGGCACGCATGTGAACCGCACCGGCGATATCGGCGTCGTCACCATCGTCGGCGAGAGCGCGGTGGCGGCCGGCGTCCGCCGTCTCGAAGCAATGACGGGCGAGGCTGCCCGCCGTCATCTCACGGATGAAAGCCGCCGCCTGCGCGAGGTCGCGGGCCTGCTGAAGACCCCGGTCGACGAGGTCTCGGCGCGCCTGGCCGCTCTTCTCGAAGAGCGCCGCAAGCTGGAGCGCGATCTCGCCGAGGCCCGCCGCAAGATCGCCATGGGCGGCGGTTCTGCGGGCGGGGACGATCCGGTCAAGGACGTGGCCGGCATCAAGCTGATGGCGCGCGCGGTTACCGGCGTCGAGATGAAGGATCTCAAGAGCCTCGCCGACGAGGGCAAGAAGCGTCTCGGCTCCGGGGTCGTCGCCATCGTCGGCGTCGCCGAGGACGGCAAGGCCGGAATCGTGGTCGGCGTCACCGAGGATCTGACCGCGAAGGTCGATGCGGTCGCGCTGGTGCGCGTCGGCTCGGAAAAGCTCGGCGGCAAGGGCGGCGGCGGCCGCCGCGACATGGCCCAGGCCGGCGGCCCCGACGGCGCCCAGGCCGAGGCGGCGCTCGCCGCCATCGAGGCGGCGCTGGCGGCTGCTTGAGACACGCGTCATCCCGGACGGTGCAGGCCGATCCGGAGTGACCGCAAAATATTCTGACGTCATGGCCGGGCTTGTCCCGGCCATCTCGCTTTTATGAGGCTCAGCGTCTCTCGTATCGAGATCACCGGCACAAGGCCGGTGACGACGTCGAGGAGGTTGCCCTCAATCGTGATCCGGATGCTGCCGCGAGGCCATCTTCTCCAGCTCCTCCGGCGAGGCGTTGTCGTCCGTCCGCTCGCCGGGCAGGGTGTGCAGCGTCTCGAAGGCAGGCAGTTTGCTCTCGAGGCCGTATTGGATCTCCGGCGTCACCCGGCCCGGCTCGTCGAGGCTGCCGATGGAAACGCTGATGCGGTCGTTCTCCAGATAGGAATAGGTGAGCGGCGTCCCGCAATCCCGGCAGAAGCCGCGCTCGGCCGCTTCCGAACTCCTGAAGATTCCGGGCTGCCCCGTCGTCCAGACCAGATCCTTGCGCGGCACGCCGGTGAGCGGCGCGAAATAATTGCCGAAGGCCTTCTGGCACATGCGGCAATGGCAGATGCTGGCATGGGTCGGCTCGGACATCAGCGCATAGCGAACGGCGCCGCACTGGCAGCCGCCGGTCATGACTGACTTCGTGGCATTGGTCATGGTATTTTCCCTTGTCTCGATCGATCAGCTAGATCCAAAGGCTCCGGTATCAACATGGCCGGTCGAATCGTCTGGCCGGATGCTGAGGGCTTACGCAAATGATCCACTGTTGCGTCGGTTCCTCAACCTTTTCGAAAGTGCCGATGTGATCCGGCCCGATGAATCCGCTGTGCCTTCGCAAAGCCGCCCTTCACCGGCCCGCCGGCTGCTCGTGATTCATAACCCGACCGCCGGGCGCGGCGAGCGTCGACGACTGGCCGAGATCCTGAACGCACTCCGCAAGGAGGCGGTCCAGGTCGAGCTGCAGGCAACGGCGAGCGCCGGCGATGCCGAGCGGGTAGCGCGGGATTGCGGTTCCGATATCGACCTTCTGGTGGTGGCCGGAGGCGACGGCACGATCAACGAGGCGATCAACGGCCTGATGACACGGGAGGGGGTATCGGTGCCGGCGCTCGGGATCGTCCCCATCGGCACGACCAATGTGCTGTCGCGGGATCTGCGCATTCCGAAACAGGCCGAAGCGCTGGCGCAACTCCTCGCCCATGGACGAACCCGGGATATCCATGTGGGCCGCGCGAACGGGCGATACTTTGCGCTCATGTGCGGGGTCGGGATGGATGCGCATATCGTCGACCGCACCAGCCTTCGCCTGAAGAAGCGGATCGGCAAGCTGGCCTATGTTTTCCAGGGCCTGCGCGAACTCGTCTCGGGCGTGCCGCGGCGCTACCTCGTCGAGATCGACGGATCGGAGAGGGTGGAGGCAGCCTCCGTCATCGTGGCTAAGAGCCGGTTCTATGGCGGCGAGTTCCTGCTCGCGCCAAAGGCTGATCTCGGCAAGCCGGAATTCCAGGTCTGCCTCTTTCTGCGCGGAGGACGGCTGAGCACGCTCCTCTACATCATCGGCATGGGCATCGGCCATCTCGACCGCGTGCCGGGCTATCGCATCGTTGCGGCACAGCATGTCCGCATCATCGGCCATGACGGCGACCCGGCACAGCTCGACGGAGACTGCCGAGGCTGCCTCCCGCTCGAGATCGGTTTGGGCGAACGTCCACTATCCGTGATCGCGCCGTGAGGCAGGTGATTGGTCAAGACGTGTCTAGGATGGCGGCGTCCAGGCGTATTGAGGCAGGGCAAACCACAATCCACCCGGATCCTCGTCCTGCGCGCCGTTTGCGAGCCATTCGCGGATGACGTTCTCGATGATTTCCTCAGGGCGTGAGCCATACCGGCGTTCCACGATCCAGTCATGCGGTCCATCAGCTCCCCCGCCGATAACCGGCACCGCACCGCGCGACAGGATCTCGGCGATGCAGCGGCGGACATAATCTGTCAGCGCATCGCCTTCGAGATCAAAGCCTTGACGCCCTCCTGGCACGATCTGCCACATACCGACAGCATCGACAGGCAGTTCATTGGCGACCTGAACGATGTAATCGCCCATCGTCTCACCCGATCTCTTTTCGCGCGGTTCATCACTCATTTCTTATGCACCTTGTCACCATTATTGATCGCTGGGTGACTTGTCTGAATGACATCGATGGTCATGCCATTCTGTTCACTTCTTCTAAGTCCGAAGACAGAGCCGTCCTGTCTTCGATACCACAAGCCGCGATAACCGACCGGGGCTGGAACTGGCCGAGCCCCCAAGCTTAAGGTATCCAGCAAGTCCCTGAATTCCGCTTGGCTGACCGTTCGGGTGCCGATCGAGGCACGGCCTTCGCGAGTTCCTATCAAAGACCCATGAGGCGTAAATGCCTCATGCAGAGGTCGCGCCGGGGGCTCTCGTGCACCCAGCTCCCTCAAACGCGCAGCCGCCTGCTGTGCTTCCGACTGGTTCGCCAGGATGCGTCCCTCAACGCCCTCATACATGCTGGGTGTGGGTTTCCAGGAGGGATCCCGTCGCTGCACCTCGCGCACCAGCGCGCGGGCCTGAGCGGCGGTTATGTCCAGGCGTGCCTCTTGCGCCGGTGTGACCGCGTGCGCCCGGCCGCCGATGATCCGGTGTCCGACCGGAAGACGGCGCGGCCTGAGCTGGGCATATTCCGAGCGAGGTCCGTTCGCGCTGCTACCTCCGCCGCTCCATTGGCCGCCATCGGAATTGCCGGCAGGGACCCTCGGCTGGTTCGGACTGTATTGCTTGAGCGCTCTGAAAACGCGCAGCTGTCGGAGTTCCAGTTGTGCGACGGCAAATGCATGGCGAATCTGCAGCAAAGCACTTCGTGAATCGGATGGTCGAAATATTCGGCAACATTCTCGTTCAACATGATATATCGTTAGAACAAAATGAGAGCATTGTCGAGCTTGCGGCCGTCGGGAGATGCATGCAGCAAAAAGCCCGGCTTTTGGCCGGGCTTTTCAACATCGCAAAGCGTGAGGGGCTTTCTCTTAAGCCGCCATCGCCTTCTTGAGGTTCTCGTCGATCTTGTCGAGGAAGCCGGTGGTGGAGAGCCACTTCTGCTC
>NZ_JAERQD010000040.1 GCF_016735695.1 Microvirga zambiensis WSM3693
GAGGCAGATCTTGAGGCAACGATATAGCCGAGGTTGGGAATGATGTCAAGAACAAAGTGAGAACATAACATCACGCTTCCGTCCTGCCGCCTCGCCCCCCTCGTCCCCGCGCCGTCATGGCCGCACTTGGTGCGGCCACCCACGTCTTCGAGAACCGCCGCGCTGCTTAAGACGTGGGTGCCCGGGACGAGCCCGGGCATGACGGCGCGGGGGGGCATTCCCGGTCCGAGAGGCGCCGCGCTCCACCGTATCGGGATCACCGGCACTGATCCCCGGAACAAGTCCGGGGATGACGGCAGAGGGTTTTCACCCCAGCTCGAAGGTCGTGATGCCGAAGATCCGCGACAGGGGCAGGTCGGGCGTCTCGCCGCGATACATCCGGGCCGTCTCAAAAACCGGCGACAGGCCGTGGCGGGTGGCGAGCCGGATCGCAGCCTCGTTCGGTTCGGGCAGGTCGAGAAAGACCGGAGCACCGCCGGCCTCGGCGGCGAGGCCACGAAACAGCAGTTCCGCCTCGTGTTCGCCCTCGGCAAAGAGCGGACCGATCTTGAAGCCGCTCCGACAGGCGCGGATAACGCCGTAGCCCCTCACTGCCCCATCCTCCACGAGGGCCAGGACCTCGCGCGCATCGGGCCTGAGCCAGCAGCGCAGGAAGGCTTTTCGCGCGGCGGGGAAGAAGGGCCGGTCATAGGCGAGGATGGCCTCGAAGAGAGCGGCATCGGCCGGCCGCAGGCGCGGATCCGTGGGCGCATCCACATGCGGCGTGCCGCCGAAGCGCACGTTGCGGTGCGCGAGCGCGAAGCCGGAGCGCGCGTAATTCGCCTGCTGCGCCACGACGCCATCGAGACCCACGGTACGGCCTTTCAGATGATCCATGCCGGCCTGCCAGAGGCGATAGCCGAAGCCGCGGCCGCGCCATTCCGGCCGCGCGATGTAGAGGCCGAGAAAGCCGAAGGCCTCGCCGTAGCGCACGACCGAGATCGAGGCGACCGGCTCGCCGTCCACGAACCCCATCAGGAAGCCCGCCGGATCGGCTGGATAAAAACATTCCGCATCGTCGAGGCCGGGATTCCAGCCCTCCGCCGCGGCCCACCCGATTGCCACGTCGAGATCCGCGCGCGTCATCGCGCGAATGGTCAGGTCGTCCGGCTCGGCATGGGCCATGTTCGGCCTCGTCAATCAGCGCTGCGGGAGCATCGACCCCAGGATAGAACGCACATCACGCGAGGCAAGCGCCCTTCAGCACGGTGGGGCGCTGCACGCCCGTGAAAACGCCTCTAGAACCACGGCAGAAAGATTTCCCTCCATAGCGAGAAAGCACTTTTCCGTTCGACGGTGCCGCCCTTGGTCTCGACAAGATGACGGAGCGCATCGGGGATTAGGAATTTGTCGCCTGAGAGAATCTTGGACGAGAAGACGAATCGTGTCTCGTCAACGCTCCGCGATCTCACTTTCCGCCGGTTGAAGAAAGAGCGAAACCGCAGGCGGACAGGCTGCCCCGTGGTGATGCAGAGGTCCAGCGGTTCGCCGCTGAGATAATGCACCTCGAGACGTCGGATATCGTGGAATGCGATGGGATCGACCAATTGAAAGTGCCAGAATTTCTCTGCGTCGAATCCTGCATGATGGCCTTTATGAAACACGCCACGAAGCGCAATGAGGGCGCCTTCGCTGATGGCCATCAGAAAAGGTAGGAAGATCACAAGACCAAGCACGATTTTGAGGAACGTGAAAGGCGCTTCGTCGAATTCCAACGCTGCCGATATGAGGGCAATCGGTGCGATGATCCATACCAAGGGGAGAAGCGGCAATCCGAGAACAAGCAGCACCGCCATTCTCCACCGCTGCATTCGGACGAGATAGGGCAGTTCGATGCGTCGTGGCGGAAGGTTCGTGGTGCGCCAGACCGTTGGTTGGCCCGGGAGATCGAGAATTTGCGGCGCTGCCTCGCCTGGGTTCATCGCCCGATCGCCTCCGATGCCCTGGGTTCAAGCAGGCCCAGCACAAGGGTGGCTGCGTCGGACAGGAGAGAACCGAGGATAGGGATGACGAAAAGATGAGACGGACGAGCGATGATCATCCCGCCATTAGGCGCGCCTCATCGCAAAAAACAATCAAATTGTTACTTTGATACAAAAACAGCCTGGGAGGACCCAGGCTGTTTCACATCGGACGAAAGCGGAAGTCCGAGAGCCTTACAGCCCCAGCTTCTTCTTGCGCTGGGCCAGGGTCCGCAACCGCAGCGCGTTGAGCTTGATGAAGCCGGCGGCGTCGCGGTGGTCGTAGGCGACCGCGCCTTCCTCGAAGGTGACGAGGTCCTGGTCGTAGAGGGAATAGGGGCTTGTCCGGCCGATGAGATGGACGCCGCCCTTGTAGAGCTTGAGCTTGACTTCGCCGGTGACGAATTCTTGGGATCGGTCGATCAGAGCCTGCAGCATCTCGCGCTCCGGCGAGAACCAGAAGCCGTTATAGATGAGCTCGGCATATTTCGGCATGAGCTCGTCCTTCAGGTGAGCCGCGCCGCGGTCGAGGGTGATCGACTCGATGCCGCGATGGGCGAGGTGAAGGATCGTGCCGCCGGGGGTCTCGTACATGCCGCGGCTCTTCATGCCGACGAAGCGGTTCTCGACGAGGTCGAGGCGGCCGATGCCGTTGATCCGGCCGAGTTCGTTGAGCTTCGCCAGCAGGTCGGCGGGGCCGAGCTTCTTGCCGTCGATGGCGACCGGGTCGCCCTTCTCGAAGGTGATGGTGATCACGGTGGGCTTGTCGGGCGCGCTCTCGGGGCCGTCGGTGCGCGAATAGACGTAGTCCGGCACCTCGACGGAGGGATCCTCCAGCACCTTGCCCTCGGAGGAGGCGTGCAGGAGGTTGGCGTCGACGGAGAAGGGCGCCTCGCCGCGCTTGTCCTTGGCGATCGGGATCTGGTGCTGTTCGGCGAATGCGATCAGCTGCTCGCGGGAGCGCAGGTCCCATTCGCGCCAGGGGGCGATCACGGTCACGTCCGGCTTCAGGGCATAATAGCCGAGCTCGAAGCGCACCTGGTCGTTGCCCTTGCCGGTGGCACCATGGGAGACCGCATCGGCGCCGACCTTCTCGGCGATCTCGATCTGCTTCTTGGCGATCAGCGGCCGGGCGATGGAGGTGCCCAGCAGGTAAAGGCCCTCGTATTGCGCGTTGGCGCGGAACATCGGGAACACGTAGTCGCGCACGAACTCGTCGCGCAGGTCCTCGATGAAGATGTTTTCGGGCTTGATGCCGAGCAGCTCGGCCTTCTTGCGCGCCGGCTCCAGCTCCTCGCCCTGGCCGAGATCGGCGGTGAAGGTCACCACCTCGCAGCCATAGGTGGTCTGCAGCCACTTGAGGATGATGGAGGTGTCGAGGCCGCCGGAATAGGCGAGCACGACCTTGTTCACGCGCTTCTCAGCCATAGCAAGGATTCCAGAGTAGAAAGGGTGTCAGCGACTTAAAGCGGAAGCCTTGTCCGCGCAACGGCATTTATCGCGCCGGCATGCTCCCTCTGCATTCCTGACCGGAATGATGCGGCCTGCCATCACTCAAGGGAATGCGGTACGTCCCTCCTCGGAGGATAACGAGCCGGCTCAGGAGGCAAAAGCCCTGCTGCCGGAGCGACTGGCCCCGAAGGACGCGCATGATCCGTCAGCCCATTCTCGAATTCTGGTACGAATTCGCCTCGACCTATTCCTATCTCGCCGCCATGCGGGTGGAGAAGGCGGCTGAGGCGGCCGGGATCCAGCTTCTGTGGCGCCCCTTCCTGCTCGGGCCGATTTTCAAGGCGCAGGGGTGGGAGACCTCGCCCTTCGCTCTCCATCCCGACAAGGGCCGCTACATGTGGCGCGACATGGAGCGCGAGGCCGCCCGGCTCGGGCTGCCCTTCTACCGCCCCAAATCCTTTCCGCAGAACGGCGTCCTTGCCGCGCGCATCGCGCTTCTGGGGGTCGATCGCGGCTGGACGCCCGCCTTCACGCGGGCCGTCTACACGGCCGAGTTCGGCGAGGCGCAGGATATCGCCGACCCGGAGGTGCTGGGCCCGATCCTGACGGATCTCGGTCTCGATGCGCAGGCCGTGATCGCCGAGGCGCAGACCGACTGCAACAAGCAGCGCCTGCGCCGGATGGGCGACGAGGTGCTCTCGCGCGGCATCTTCGGGGCGCCGACCTTCTTCACCGAGGACGGCGAGATGTTCTGGGGCAACGACCGCCTGGAACAGGCCCTCGACTGGGCCATCGCCCAGGCCCGCCGTTCGGACTGGCCGGTTTGACGGTCAACTCCTTGAAAGCCTTGTGATCCCGGGCCATTTGGGATAAGACAACCCCCATCCGACGAGACATTGACGGTTTTCGATTGTCAGGGTGCGTGTTCCGCGCCCTCGCGGCGTCCCGGAAAAGTCTTGTCGGTACAGCGTTTCCATCCGTCGACGATACGCCGGCCTGCTCCATGGAGCAGCATGCCTCGGACATGGCCCTCAAAGGGGCGTCTTGAGGCAGCGGCGGCTGGAAACGGCCCGTTAACACGAGCCGCCGGCGTTGCCCCTTTGAACGAGGGCCATTCAGGAGAACTTAATGTCTGCAGCTTTGCAACAGCCGAGCCGTGAAGATTTCGCGGCCCTGCTCGAAGAATCCTTCCGCACCTCCGAGATCAGCGAAGGCTCGGTCGTGAAGGGCAAGGTGGTCGCGATCGAAAAGGACGTCGCGGTCATCGATATCGGCGCCAAGACCGAAGGTCGCGTCGCCCTGAAAGAATTTGCCGGCCCGAACCGCGACCAGACCGTGGTCGTCGGCGACGAGGTCGAAGTCTATGTCGAGCGCATCGAGAATGCGCTGGGCGAGGCCGTCATCTCCCGTGACAAGGCCCGCCGCGAAGAATCGTGGGTGAAGCTCGAGAAGGCCTTCGAGGCCGGCGAGCGCGTCAACGGCACGATCTTCAACCAGGTGAAGGGCGGCTACACGGTCGACCTCGACGGCGCCGTGGCGTTCCTGCCGCGCTCCCAGGTCGATATCCGCCCGGTCCGCGACGTCACCCCGCTCATGGGCGTGGCTCAGCCGTTCCAGATCCTCAAGATGGACCGCCGCCGCGGCAACATCGTCGTGTCGCGCCGTACGGTTCTCGAAGAGAGCCGCGCCGAGCAGCGCTCCGAGCTCGTGGCCAACCTCGAAGAGGGTCAGGTCATCGACGGCGTGGTCAAGAACATCACCGAATACGGTGCGTTCGTTGATCTCGGCGGCATCGACGGCCTGCTGCACGTCACCGACATGGCATGGCGCCGCGTCAATCATCCGTCCGAGGTCGTAACCATCGGCCAGACGGTGAAGGTGAAGATCATCAAGATCAACCACGAGACGCACCGCATCTCGCTCGGCATCAAGCAGCTTCTCGCCGATCCGTGGGAGGGCATCGCCGCCCGCTACCCGGTTGGCGCCAAGCTGAAGGGCCGCGTCACGAACATCACCGATTACGGTGCGTTCGTCGAGCTCGAGCCGGGCATCGAAGGCCTGATCCACGTCTCCGAGATGTCCTGGACGAAGAAGAACGTCCATCCGGGCAAGATCATCTCCACCTCGCAGGAGGTTGAGGTCGTGATCCTCGAGGTCGATCAGGTGAAGCGCCGCATCTCGCTCGGCCTGAAGCAGACGCTCCAGAACCCGTGGGAGGCCTTCGCCGAGAAGCACCCTGTCGGCACCGTCGTCGAGGGCGAGGTGAAGAACAAGACCGAGTTCGGTCTCTTCATCGGCCTCGAGAACGACGTCGACGGCATGGTCCACCTCTCGGACCTCGACTGGAACCGTCCGGGCGAGCAGGTCATCGACGACTTCAAGAAGGGCGATGTCGTGCGCGCCCAGGTTCTCGACGTCGATGTCGAGAAGGAGCGCATCTCGCTCGGCATCAAGCAGCTGGCCGGCGACCCCTTCGCCGAGGCCGGCGAGCTGAGGAAGGGCCAGATCGTCACCTGCGAGGTTCTCGAGGTGAAGGACGGCGGCCTGGAAGTGAAGATCGTCGACACCGACCTCTCCACCTTCATCAAGCGCTCCGAGCTTGCTCGCGACCGCGCCGACCAGCGCCCCGAGCGCTTCGCCGCCGGCGAGAAGCTCGATGCCCGCGTCACGCAGTTCGACCGCAAGGCCCGCCGCGTCACCGTCTCCATCAAGGCCCTCGAGGTCGCTGAGGAGAAGGAAGCCATGGCTCAGTACGGCTCGGCCGATTCGGGTGCCTCGCTCGGCGACATCCTCGGCGCCGCCCTGAAGGCCAAGGACAAGAAGTAATCGGGTTCTGCACGTCAGAGACTGATGGATCCCCGGGCCGCAAGCCCGGGGATTTTTGTTTGGCTACCGCACGATATTCCCTCTCCCCTTTGCGGGAGAGGGGAAAGGCGCGCCATATATTTTTGGATCAGCCTCTGAGGATCCGACAAAGCTTCGTAGAGGTTTTTGTTGGCCGTTCCGCTTGCCGCCCTATCTGCTTCGCGGTGAAGCGTTTTCGGGCGGAAAGGGATTCCGCTCCGCCGCCTGGAAAATGCGCTCAAACCGATCTAGGGTGCTGCCCCTCGCACCCGGTGCGAATCCAGCACGATACGATTTCGAGAGACGATCAGATGTCCATCGATGCCGAAGCCATCGCCGACCGCCGCCGTCTGCGCCGCAAGCTTTCCTTCTGGCGCGTGGCGGGCTTCTCCGGCTTCATCGCGGCTGTCGCCGCCATCGGCTATGCGGCCGCCGACCGGGTGGGCTACGGCGCGCTCCAGCATCAGATCGCCCGCATCTCCATCGACGGGGTGATCACCGGAAACCAGCGCCTCGCGGACCTGATGCAGCGGGTCGGCGATTCGAGCGCGGTCTCCGGGGTGGTGATTTCCATCAACAGCCCGGGCGGCACCACCACAGGCTCGGAGGAGATCTACCGCAACATCCGCCGTCTCGCCGAGAAGAAGCCCGTCGTGACCTTCGTCGACGGCACGGCCGCCTCGGGCGGCTACATCACGGCGATCGCCACCGACTACATCGTCGCCCGCGAAACCTCCATCGTCGGCTCGATCGGCGTGCTGTTCCAGTATCCGGATCTGACGGGCCTCATGGGCCAGGTAGGCGTGAAGCTGGAGGAGGTGAAGTCCTCGCCCCTCAAGGCGGAGCCGAGCCCGTTCAAGCCGACCTCGCCGGAGGCGCGCGCCGCCATGCAGGCCGTGGTCAACGACACCTATGACTGGTTCAAGACGCTGGTGCGCGAGCGGCGCCGCTTGAGCGAGGGCGAGCTGACGACGGCCTCCACCGGCCAGGTCTTCAGCGGCCGCCAGGGCGTGCCCCTGAAGCTCGTCGACAAGATCGGCGGCGAGCGCGATGCGATCGCCTGGCTCGAGCAGACGAAGGGCGTCGCCAAGGACCTGCCGATTCGCGACTGGAAGCCGAGCTCGGACCGGGACCTCTCGATCTTCGCCATGAGCGCGGGGGTCGCCGATCTCTTCGGTTTCGAGCGGGTCGCGGAAGCGCTGCGTAGAACATCCGCTCATGCCGAGATAGCGCAACTTGACGGCCTCCTGGCTGTCTGGCAACCTTCGGAAAAATAAAGCAACGTCAAAGATATAGCTCTTCCATGATCAAATCCGAACTGGTGCTCAAGATCGCCGAGCAGAATCCCCACCTCTACCAGCGCGATGTCGAGAAGATCGTGAACGCGATCCTCGATACGATCGGTGACGCGCTGGCCCGGGGCGACCGTGTCGAGCTGCGCGGCTTCGGGGCGTTCTCCGTGAAGAAGCGGGACGCCCGCACGGGCCGCAACCCGCGCACGGGCGCATCCGTTGCCATTTCCGAAAAGGTCGTTCCCGTGTTCAAGACGGGCAAGGAAATGCGGCAGCGGCTCAATGCTCCGGCTCCGAAGGTGCTCAAGGCCGCGGCCGCCCAGTGATTCGTTAAGAGGTGTCCGTGATTCGCTTTCTGAAGGCGCTCATTCTTCTGCCGATTGCCATTCTGGTCGTGCTGCTTGCGGTGGCGAACCGCGCGCCGGTGACCCTCTCGCTCGATCCGTTCTCACAGGACGCGCCGGAATTCGCGACCAAGCTGCCCCTCTTCGCGATAATCTTCGCCGCGGTCATGCTCGGCGTCGTGATCGGCGGCGTGGCGGCTTGGCTTGCGCAGGGCAAGAACCGGCGCGCTGGCCGCCAGTCTCGCCGCGAGGCGCGCGAGCTGCGCTATGAGACCGAGCGCCTGAAAGCGCAAAGCGCGCCCGGCACGACCCTGCCGGCCACCGTTCCCTCGCCGCAAAGTTCCAGGTTCTAAGCTCCGCCCATGCGCGTCGTGACATCCGCCGAGATCGATCGGGTTCTCACCTTTCCCGCCCTGATCGAGGCTCTTGCCGCTGCCTTTTCCGGCGACATGGTCACGCCGGTGCGCCACCATCACGAGATCGAGCGGGAAGGCACCCACGGCACGCTGCTGCTCATGCCGTCCTGGACCGGGCCTGCGATGCAGGACGGCTTTCTCGGGGTGAAGGTCGTCACGGTCTTCCCCGAGAACGGAGCAAAAAACCTGCCCAGCGTGATGGGCTCCTACCTGCTCATGGACGGCACTACCGGCGCGCCGGTCTCGATTCTCGACGGCGCGCGTCTCACCGTCTGGCGCACCGCCGCCGCCTCGGCGCTCGCCGCTCGCCATCTGGCGCGCGAGGATGCGAGCCGCATGGTGATGGTCGGTTCGGGCGCACTCGCTCCCTTCCTCATCCGCGCCCATATGAGCCAGCGTCCGATCCGCGAGATCGCGCTCTGGAACCACAGGGCTGAGAAGGCCGACAAACTCGCCGCTGAGCTTGCCCGCGAGGGCCTGCCCGTCACGGCCGTGACGGATCTGGAAACTGCCGTGCGCGCGGCCGACCTCGTCTCCTGCGCGACGCTGTCGACGGCGCCCATCATCCGGGGCGCCTGGCTGAAGCCGGGCGCGCATCTCGATCTCGTCGGCGCCTTCAATCTCAAGATGCGCGAGGCGGACGACGAAGCCCTGTTGCGCTCGCAGGTCTATGTCGACACGCCTGCAGCCAAGGTCGAGGGCGGCGACGTGGCAGTCTCGCTGCAGGCCGGCGCGATGCCCGAGAGCCATGTGCTGGGCACGCTTGCCGACCTGTGCCGCAACCCGCCCATGCGCGAGGATCAGGCCATCACCGTCTTCAAATCGGTTGGTGCTGCCCTCAAGGATCTGGCTGCGGCGATGGTGGTGTGGCGCTCGCTGGCAAAAGCGTAGTAAAAGTACGCTCATGGACAATTTGATAAAAATCTGCGGGCTCTCCACGCCCGAGACCCTCGACGTCGCCCTTGGAGCGGGCGCGGATCTCGTCGGCTTCGTGCGTTTCCCCAAGAGCCCCCGTCATGTCAGCCTCGATCTCGGCCATAAGCTTTCCCTGCAGGCGAGGGGGAGGGCGCAGCGCGTCGTTCTCCTGGTCAATCCCGGCGATGAGGACATCGCCCAGGCCATCGAGGCCATCAACCCTGACCTGATCCAGCTGCATGGAAGCGAGACGCCCGAGCGCGTGGCCGAGATCCGCTCCATGGTCAAGCGGCCCGTCATGAAGGCGTTCGGCGTCGCGGAGCCTTCGGATCTCAAGGCGCTGACCCCCTATGCCAGCCGCGTCGACCGCTTCCTGCTCGACGCCAAGCCGCCGCGCACGGCGAATGCGCTTCCCGGCGGCAACGGGCTCGCTTTCGACTGGCGGCTGCTGAACGGGCTTGACCCCAAGCTTTCCTTCATGTTGTCAGGGGGCCTCACCCCGGACAACGTGGCGGAGGCGATCCGGCTCACCAAGCCGGAAGCCGTCGACGTGTCGACTGGGGTGGAGAGCGGGCCGGGTCTCAAGGATCCGGCGCGGATCGAGGCCTTCATCAGGGCCGCCCGGACAGCATTCGCTGCTGCTCATCACTAACATCGGGTGTACGTCCTCTCCCAGGGCGTGCTCTTAACGCCAAGGCAGGACAGGCCGTGTCAGCTCAAGCTCAACCCAATTCCTTCCGCACCGGACCCGACGAGCGCGGGCATTTCGGCACCTTCGGCGGCCGCTTCGTCGCCGAGACCCTGATGCCGAACATCCTCGAGCTGGAAAAGGCCTATGAGGAGGCGAGGAACGATCCGGCCTTCCATGCCGACATGGCGAGCTACTCGACCCATTACATCGGCCGCCCGAGCCCGCTCTATTTCGCCGAGCGCATGACCGAGCATCTTCGTGAGGTTTCTGCGGCCTCCGGCCGCTCGGGCGGAGCCAAGATCTACTTCAAGCGCGAAGAGCTGAACCATACCGGCGCGCACAAGGTGAACAACGTGCTGGGCCAGATCCTTCTTGCCCGCCGCATGGGCAAGAAGCGCATCATCGCCGAGACCGGCGCCGGCCAGCACGGCGTCGCCACCGCAACGCTCTGCGCCCGCTTCGGCCTCGACTGCGTGGTCTATATGGGCGCGGTCGACGTGGAGCGGCAGAAGCCCAACGTCTTCCGCATGCACATGCTCGGCGCCAAGGTCGTGCCGGTGCAGTCGGGCACGAAGACCCTGAAGGACGCCATGAACGAGGCCCTGCGCGACTGGGTCACCAATGTCGCCGACACCTTCTACTGCATCGGCACGGTGGCGGGGCCGCATCCCTATCCGGCCATGGTGCGCGACTTCCAATGCGTCATCGGCAACGAGACGCACGAGCAGATGATGGCGGCGGAAGGCCGCCTGCCGGATTCGCTCGTCGCCTGCATCGGCGGCGGCTCCAACGCCATCGGCCTGTTCCATCCGTTCCTCGACGACAAGGACATCGAGATCTACGGGGTGGAGGCGGCCGGCCACGGCCTCGACAAGCTGCATGCGGCCTCGCTCTCCGGCGGCCGCCCGGGCGTGCTGCACGGCAACCGCACCTACCTGCTCATGGACCATGACGGGCAGATCCAGGACGCCCATTCGATCTCCGCCGGCCTCGACTATCCCGGCATCGGTCCCGAGCATGCCTGGCTGCACGAGATGGGCCGGGTGAAATACATCTCCGCCACCGACCAGGAGGCGCTCGACGCTTTCCAGCTCTGCTCGCGCCTCGAAGGCATCCTGCCGGCGCTCGAGCCGGCTCATGCGCTCGCCAAGGTGATGGAGCTGGCGCCAAGTAAGCCGAAGGACCACCTGATGGTGGTCAACATCAGCGGCCGTGGCGACAAGGACCTGTTCCAGATCGCCGAGCATCTGGGCGACCAGATCGTTTGAAACCTTTCCGTCATGGCCGTCCCCGGACATGATCCGGGGATCAGTCCCGGCCACCCACGTCTTGGGAACCACAGCGCTGCAAAGACGTGGGTCCCCGGAACAAGTCCGGGGATGACGACGAAGGTTCTTTTCAAAGGTCGTAACGGTTTCACCCCGCCTCTCTCCCATGCTAAAGACGCAGCCCATGACCCAACGCATCGAAGCCCGTTTCGAAAAATGCCGCGCGGAAGGCCGCGCCGCGCTCGTCACCTATGTGATGGCCGGCGATCCGGATCCCGAGACCTCGCTCGCGATCCTCAAGAGCCTGCCCAAGGCGGGAGCCGACATCGTCGAGTTCGGGCTGCCCTTCACAGATCCCATGGCCGACGGCCCGGCGATCCAGGCGGCGGGCTTGCGCGCGCTGAAAATGGGCCAGGATACGGTCAAGACCCTCGACCTCGTCCGCCGCTTCCGGGCCGAGGATCAGGACACGCCCGTGATCCTCATGGGCTATTTCAACCCGATCTACGTCTACGGCG
This sequence comes from Microvirga zambiensis WSM3693, assembly GCF_016735695.1. GTDB lineage: Bacteria > Pseudomonadota > Alphaproteobacteria > Rhizobiales > Beijerinckiaceae > Microvirga > Microvirga zambiensis. The sequence continues at coordinate 11,741 of NZ_JAERQD010000040.1, forward strand.
TCGACCGCTTCCTCGCCGACGCGAAGGCGGCTGGCGTCGATGGCCTGATCGTCGTCGACCTGCCGCCGGAGGAGGATGACGAGCTCTGCCTGCCGGCGCTCGAGGCGGGGCTCGCCTTCATCCGGCTGGCCACCCCGACCACCGACGACAAGCGCCTGCCGGCGGTGCTCACGAACACGGCGGGGTTCGTCTATTACGTGTCGATCACCGGCATCACCGGCGCCGCGACCCCGGATTTCGGCAAGGTTGCGACGGCCGTGGAGCGGATCAAGCGCCATACGCCTTTGCCGGTGGTGGTGGGCTTCGGCGTCAAGAGCGGGGCCCATGCGGCGGCGGTGGCTGAAGGAGCCGATGGCGTCGTGGTAGGTTCTGCCCTCATCGATGCCCTGAAAAACACCCTGGACGACCAGGATCGCGCAACGGCAGGCACCATCGAGGCGGTCACGAAGCTGGTGAAGGAATTGAGCGACGGCGTGCGCTCAGTGGCAAAACGCGCGGCGGCCTAATACATACAGAACGTCATGACCGCACTTGATGCGGTCATCCACGCCTTCGAAAGCGTGGTCAGACGTGGATGGCCGGGACAAGCCCGGCCATGACGAGAGGATTGGTACCATGAACTGGATTTCCGAAGTCGTCCGTCCGAAGATCAAAACGCTCTTCAAGCGCGAGGCGCCGGACAATCTCTGGATCAAGTGCCCGGAGACGGGGCAGGTGGTGTTCCACAAGGATGTGGAGGCGAACCAGTGGGTGATCCCCGGATCCAACCACCACATGCGCATCTCCGCCACCCAGCGCCTGCAGCTGATGTTCGACGGCTCGACCTGGCTCGACGTGGCTTTGCCCGAGGTGCCCGTCGATCCGCTCAAGTTCCGCGACGAAAAGAAATACATCGACCGCCTGAAGGATGCGCGCACCAAGACCGGTCAGCAGGACGCGTTCAAGGTCGGTTTCGGCCGGGTCGACGACCTGCCGATGACCATCGCGGTGCAGGATTTCGGCTTCATGGGCGGTTCGCTCGGCATGGCGGCGGGCGAGGCCTTCATCAAGGGCGCCGAGACGGCGCTCGACAAGAAGACACCCTTCGTGCTCTTCGCCGGCTCCGGCGGCGCGCGCATGCAGGAAGGCATCCTCTCCCTGATGCAGATGCCCCGCACCACGGTGGCGATCCGCCGCCTGCGCGATGCGAAGCTTCCCTACATCGTCGTGCTCACCAACCCGACCACGGGCGGCGTGACCGCGTCCTATGCCATGCTGGGCGACGTGCATCTCGCCGAGCCCGGCGCGCTCATCGGCTTTGCCGGCCCGCGCGTGATCGAGCAGACCATCCGCGAGAAGCTGCCTGACGGCTTCCAGCGCGCCGAGTATCTCAAGGAGCACGGCATGGTCGATGCCGTCGTGCACCGCCACGACCTGAAACCGACGATCGCCCGCCTGTCGCGCCTCTTCACCAAGGCGCCCTCCGCCAGAACCGCTGCGGTACCCGTCGCGGCGAATGCCGAGATCACGGCAGCGGCCGCCGAGTAAGCGAGAGAGCAGGGCATGGAATCCTCCGATGCGCTGATCGCGCGCTTTCTCGCCCTGCATCCGAAGACCATCGACCTGTCGCTCGGGCGCATCCAGCGGCTTCTGGCCCAGCTCGGAAGCCCCGAGCGCCGCCTGCCGCCGACGATCCATGTGGCCGGCACCAACGGCAAGGGTTCGACCATCGCCTTCATGCGGGCGATCCTGGAAAGCGCGGGGCTCGCCGTCCACGTCTATACCTCCCCCCATCTGGTGCGCTTCCACGAGCGCATCCGGCTCGGAAAGATCGGCGGCGGGCGCTATGTGAGCGAGGAGCGGCTCGTCGAGGCCTTCCGCCGCTGCGAGGCGGTGAATGCGGGCGAGCCGATCACCGTGTTCGAGATCACCACCGCTGCGGCGCTCCTGATCTTCTCGGAGGAACCGGCCGACGTGCTCCTGCTCGAGGTCGGCCTAGGGGGCCGCTTCGACGCCACCAACGTCATCGACCATCCCGCCGCTGCCGTCGTCACGCCCATCGGCCACGATCACGCGGAATATCTCGGCACGACACTCCAGGCCATCGCCGGGGAGAAGGCGGGCATCTTCAAGCGCGGCTGCCCGGCCGTCATTGCGCCGCAGGATTACGTCGAGGCCGACCAGACCCTGTTCGCCGCAGCCGAGCGCATCGGCGCGTCCCCGATCCTCGTCGGCCAGCAGGATTTTTCCGTGCACGAGGAGGGAGGGCGCCTCGTCTACCAGGACGAGACGGGACTTCTCGACCTGCCGCGCCCGAAGCTCATCGGCCGCCACCAGTTCACCAATGCGGGCACGGCGATCGCGGCGTTGCGCGCCGCCGGCTTCGAGAAGTTCGAGGCCCAGGCCTTCGAGGCGGGCGTCACCCGCGCCGAATGGCCAGGCCGCCTGCAGCGCCTCAACCGGGGCCGCCTGCCCGAGATCGCGCCGAAGGATTGCGAGATCTGGCTCGACGGCGGCCACAACCCGGATGGCGGCCGCGTGCTCGCCGCCGCCATGGCCGACCAGAGCGAGCGCTCCGATGCGCCCCTGGTGATCATCGCCGGCATGCTCGGCACCAAGGATTCGGGAGCCTTCTTCAAGAATTTTTCGGGACTCGCCCGCGAAGTGATCGCGGTGCCGATCTCCGGCCAGATCGCCGCGCGCCCGGCGGAAGAGGTCGCCTCCATCGCGTCGAGTGTTGGGCTCACCACCTCGACCGCGCCGAGCGTCGAATCCGCGCTTGCCGCACTCCACAACTACGTCTGGGACCGCCCGCCCCGCGTGCTGATCTGCGGCTCGCTCTACCTCGCCGGCGAGGTGCTGGCGGCGAACGGGACATTGCCGGAATAGCTCTTCGTCATCCCCGGACTTGTTCCGGGGATCCACGTCTTCAGGCCCTTAAAACGTGGATGGCCGGGACGAGCCCGGCCATGACGAGGATGTAGGTGTTTTGACCGGACTTAGGCCGAAGCCTGGATCCAGCGCGAGAGTTCGCCCTTGGGGGCGGCACCGACCTTCTGGGCGACGACCTTGCCGTCCTTGAACATCATCAGCGCCGGGATCGAGCGGATGCCGAGCTGGGAGGAGATCTGCGGGTTCTCGTCCACGTTGAGCTTGGCGATCTTCACCTTGCCGGCCATCTCGTCGGAAATCTCTTCCAGAGCCGGGCCGATCATGCGGCAGGGGCCGCACCACTCGGCCCAGAAATCGACCACGACGGGCTCGGAGGATTGCAGGACGTCCTGCGAGAAGCTTGAGTCGGTCACCTTAACGGTTGCCATGCCATCACCTTTGACTTGAGCGCGACTCAGGTTCCGAGCCGCTCGGCTATAGGGCCAAGGTAAGAACCGGCGTTTCGGGAATCAAGCAAGGGTCATCGCCCTCACGCCGCTTTGATGAGGGTAAGTGCCGATTCCAGGTCCGGTTCCATGAGCTCGTGGATCACCGGGCCCGAAGTCCAGATCAGGAAGGTGCGGATGCGCTTTCCCGGATAGATCTCGGACAGCAGGGCCCGGTAGAGCGCGAGCTGCGCCACGTAGGATTTCGGCGGCGCCTGCCCGGCCTTCGGCGGGCGCGCGGTCGTCTTGAAATCCGCGACGAGCACTTCCCCTCCGAGCACGGCAAGCCGGTCGATCTGGCCCGAGACCATGATCTCGCCCTCTGTCGTGCAAACCCTTCCGGCGATGGGCGCTTCCGCGCGCGAGCCTTTGCCGAACAGCGGCTTCAAATCCGCATGGTCGAGCACGGCGAGGGCATTGGCCAGAACCGATTCGCGAAGTTCGGCGGCGAGGCGCGGCGCGCGGGCTTTGATATAGGCGCGCGCCATGCTCTCGCGATGCTCGGACGCGAGCGCAGGCAGGCGCTCCAGGAGAGCGTGGACCAGGGTTCCGCGCAGGCGCGCCTCGGGCGCGTAGGGCCCGTCGCCGGGCCGCGTCATGCGGTCGGCGGCACCGAGCGCGCTGGAGGGTCGGATCGGCGGCATGGGCTCGGGCTCCGCCACGACCGCCGTGGTGAGCCAAGCCGGCACCGCGATGGGATCGAGCGGCACGATGTCGGATTCGGCGACGAGCGTGCGCGCGAGCGGCGAGCCTTCGCGCCAGATTTCGATCTCGCCGTAGGGCGCCACATCGCGTTCGAGCCCGTCGGCCTTGGCCACGAGCCCGCGCCGGATCATCTCGCACCAGGCTTCCTGCCTGGTCTCGTTGCCGTTCGTGCGATAGGGCGCGATCACGAGCCGGTCCTTGGCGCGGGTCATCGCGACGTAAAGCAGCCGGTTGTGCTCCTCGTAGCCCCTGGCGTGCAGGGTCTCACGCGCCTGGAACATCACGTCCGAATCCGAAGTCTTGCCCGACGACCAGACGGGGATCCTGTCTCCCATCCTCGTGTGCAGTTGCAGCAGCGGCGGGTCTCGCCCCAGCACCTCGCAGCCGTCGATGAGCACCACGATGGGCGCTTCGAGGCCCTTCGCGCCGTGTACGGTCATCACGCGCACTTCGTCGTTCACGGAATCGAGGTCGCGCTTGATCGTGTGCGAGGCGGATTCGAAACGGTTGAGGAAAACCGTAAGCGACGGCGTCTCCGTCATCTCCGATTGATGCGCGAAACATAGGAAAGCATCGATCGCATCGCCCGCCTCGCTGCCTAAGCGCGCCACGAGCAGGGAGCGTCCGCCGCGGGGACCGAGCAGGGTGGCGAAGAAGCCGAAGGGGCCGTGGATGCGCGCAAGCTCGCGCCAGGCAGCGAGCGCCTCGCAGCCGCGCCCGGCTTTCGCATCGCCGTTGTCCGCGTGGCGCATCAAGGCGGCGTGCAGCGATTCATCGTCAGCGCGGTCGCTGGCGATACGGATGAGGTCGTCGTCGGTCAGCCCGACGAGAGGGGACTTCAGCGCGGTCGCGAGAGTAAGATCATCGTCCGGCAGAAGCGCCGCGCGACCTGCGGCCACGAGATCGAGCACGGCGATGTGCTCGCCGATATTGAGCCGGTCGGCACCGGCCACCGGCACGCCTGCCCCTTTCAGCGCGCGGATCACCGCCTCGAAGGCCGCGCCGCGCTTTCTGACCAGCACGAGCACGTCGCCGGCCTTCCACACGCGGCCCATCTCGTCGCCCTTGGTGGTCCAGCATTTCACCGCCTGCGCGATGCGCCGCGCGACCGCGACGGGCGGCGCGTGCTGTTCGGGCTCGTCGATGGGAAGCACCCAGGCCTCGGGCTCTTCTTCTGCGGCAGGCGTTTCGATCGGCCACAATTCCACGAGGCCCGGCGCGTGCGGGCGCGCGCTCTCATGCACGGTGCCGATGGCCTTGTCCTCGAAGGAAAGGCCCTTGAAATTCGTCTCGACCGCGAAGGTGGCGTCGACCGCCGAGAGCACGGCTCTGCCTGAGCGGAACGACATGGTGAGCGACACGTCCTCGAAGTGAAGCTCCGCCTCGCGCACCTTCTGCGACCAGTCGCGGCGGGTCGTCTCGAATTCCTGCGGAGCCGCACCTTGAAAGCCGTAGATCGACTGCTTGGGATCACCGACCGCAAAGAGCGTGCGCATACGCGCACCCGAAGCGCCGGCGCCAGCCGTAAAATCCTCCGTGATCCTGCGCAGGATCTCCCATTGCTCCGGGTTCGTGTCCTGCGCCTCGTCGATCAGCACGTGATCGATGCCGCGATCGAGCTTGTAGAGCACCCAGGCCGTGTCGCCACGCGACAGCAGCGCCAGCGTCTTGTCGATGAGGTCCTGGAAGTCGAGAGCGCCAAGGCGCATCTTCGCCTGCTCGACGCGGGTGTGGATCTCGGCGGCGAGCGTGAACAGAGCTCCCGTACGTTCGGCGGCGCGCGCGGCCTTGCGCTTGTCGATCAGCGCGCACACGCGATCCTGTTCGCGCAGCAGCGCATCCTTCAGGCTCTCGCTGACATCCTTGGTAAGGAAGGCCGACCCTTTTCGCGGCGTGCCGGTATCCGTGAGGAAGACCGAGAGGTAGTGTCCCAGCTTGTCCGCAATGTCCTTGGCTTCCGAAGCGGCGATGAGAGAGGTGGCCCGCTTCTGATCGGTCGATTTCCCGCCGAGCAGCTCCTGTGCGATGGCGGACCATTTCTCAGGCTCGAGGCCGTCTTCGAGCATGGCGCGTTCGACGGTTGCGAGCGTCTCATCCGGGCCAAGCCCGAGCTCCTGGCGCAGCCGCGCGACGCCGGTCGGATCGTGCAGGAACGTCTTGCACTTGAGGGCTGCGTTGATGGCGGAGGTGAGCGCGTCGCCCACCGCATCGACGCTGACGATGTCGAGGGCGTCCGCCAGGGCATCGTATCGTTCATGGCCGCTCGCCGCATCCGCCATCACGTTGGCGGTGGCCTGCGCCAGCATCTCGTCGGTCTGGGTCTCGTCGAGCACGGCGAAGCGCGCGGGCACATTGGCCTCGAAGGGCACGAGATGCAGAAGCCGCTCGCAGAAGGCGTGGATGGTGTCGATCTTCAGGCCGCCCGGCGTCTCCACCGCACGGGCGAAGAGCGTGCGCGCGAGCTTCAGCTGCTGCCGCGTCGGCACGGCACCTTCGAGTTCCGTCAGCTCCCCGACGAGGCTCTCCTCGTCGAGCGTGACCCAGCGTCCGAGGCGCTCGAAGACGCGGATCGCCATGTTGGCGGCGGCGGCCTTGGTGAAGGTGAGGCACAGGATACGTCCGGGCAGCGAACCGCTCAGCAGCAGGCGCACGACGCGGTCGGTGAGCACCTTGGTCTTGCCCGCGCCCGCATTGGCAGACACCCAGGCCGAGGCGCGCGGGTTCGCTGCGCGGCGCTGCGCGTCCTTGGTGTAGTCCGGGATGACGAGATCGGCGCTCATTCGGATCCCTCGCCGCCGCCTGCGCTCGCCAGCGACCATTCCTTCACCCGCGCGAGATGATCGTATTCCGAGAAACGGCGCGCGTATTTCGGGAAGGGCCGCGAGACGTAGGCCGCCTCGCCCTTCGCGAAGCGCACGATCATGCCCTCGAAACGGCGGCGGTGCTCCTCGACGATCTCGGACACCGAGCGTTCCTCGCCGCGTCCGGGCTTGATCTCGCGCGGATCGAGAGGAGTGCGTCCGCCGGTCGTGTGCACGTAGAGAAGAACCGGCGTCTCCTTCGCCATGGGAAGGCCCTTGAAAGCGCCTTTCATCAGCATCATCGCCTCGAGCGTGAGCTGCGGCGAGAAGCCGGCATAGACCTCTTTCACGCCGGGCGGCTGGCCGGTCTTGAAATCGACGATGGCGAAGCCGCCGTCGCGGCGATGCTCGATGCGGTCGGCGCGCGCACGCAGGTTGAAGATGGTGCCGTCGGGCAGGGGGATCGACAGGCGGGCCGAGCGTTCCGCGTAGATCTCCACGAGATCGGGGCGGCGGTTCTGCTCCCACACCACGAATTCCGTCGCGAGCCGCGTGAAGCGCGGCCACCATTCCGCATAGAGCTCGGGATAGGCCTCCGCGATTTCGGCGAAGGCGTCCGTGCCGAGCGCAAGCAGGATCTCCTGCGCATGCGCCGGCAGGGCCTTCGGATATTGCTCGGCGAACGTTCCCAGCACATCGTGAATGATCGTGCCGCGCTCGGCGGCGCTTGGCGTCACGGCGATGGCATCGAGCGCGTCGAGTTTGAGGACGTGACGCGCGAAGATCGAATAGGGATCGCGCACCAGGATCTCGATTTCGGTGACGCTGAGATCGCGCGGAAAGAGCGCCGGATCGGGCTTCGGCCGCGGGCGCGGGAGCGGCGGAGCGGGTTCCTGCGTGTCGAGAGTGCGGGCGAGGCGGCGGTAATACTCGCCGGCCTTCGTCATGCGCTCCCACACCTCCTTGCCGGCAAACGCCTTCAGCCGCTGCAGGAAGCGCGAGGGCACCATGGGCGAGCCGTCGCGCTTGTGTGCGCGGGTGATCACGACATCATGCGTGCCGAGGGCCTGCACGAAATCGTGCGCGGTCTGGCCGATGCGCCGCTCCGGCGGCATCAGGCCGACCCGCGCGCGCATGGGACGGTTGAGGAAGGCGTCGGTCACCGTGCGCGGCGGCCATGTGCCCTCGTCCAACCCGCCGAGCACCACGCGGTCGACGGAGAGAAGGCGCGCTTCGAGAAGGCCCAAAATCTTCAGGCGGCGGTGCGTGGCGCGGGGTGAGGGGCTCAACGAGCGCTGCTTGGCGAGCGCGGTGAAGAAGGTCGGATAATCGACGAAGCGGCCGGCGAGCGGATGGCCTTCCTCTTCGCGGATGTCGGAATGTTCGAGATCGTCGAAGAGCGCCGCGAGCGATTCTTTCGAGGAATCGTCGTCCTGCGCCTCCGCGTCGTCCTCCGGTCCGGCCAAGAGCAGCTCGACGGCGCGGCGATGATGCTCGACCAGCGCCATCAGATCGAGCTGGCCCTCGCCATGCACTGACGGCGTGAAGCTGTCGAAGGCGATGCCGAGGCGCTCCAGCAGCGCGTCCGCGAGATTCCAATCGTCTTCCGTCAGACGCTTGCGTGGACGTGGGGCCCGGCGGTCGCTCTCCGCGCGCCGTGCGGCGAGAGCCGTGCGCATGCCCTCGATGCCGAGCGCGGGAGCGGGCCCGCGCAGCACGCCGATCTCGAGCACGCTCGCCGCATGCGCCACGGTCTCGCGCGAAAAGCCGAGGCGTACGAGCGGATGGGCGAGCAAGGCCAGCAGCCGCACCGGTCTCAAGTCGTCGGCTGCCGCCTCCGCGGCCAGCCGCGCGAGGCGTCCCGCCGGCGTGTCGGAGAGCGGAATTCCGGCGGAATCCTCGACCGTGAGGCCCCAGCGCGCAAGTTCCGCCGTCACGCGCGCAGCAAGCGCACGATCCGGCGTAACGAGAGCCGCGGTCTTCAGCGGATCGGCGATGGTTTCGCGCAAGGCGATTGCGATCGCAAAAGCCTCCTCGCGTTCGTCCGTAGCCTCCACGATGGCAAGTCCCTCGCCGCCGCTGCGGCTCAAGGCGACGCGATCCTCACGTGCAATCAGCGCCCAGCGGTCGGTGGTGTCCGCCGGACGCAGGGCTTCCGAGAGAAGATGATTGCGCGCGCGCGCAGCGTCCGGCACCGCGCCGAGGATCGTAACGACGGAGCGCGGGATGCGCAGATGCCGGTCGAGGAGGCGGCGGAGCGAAGCCTGAGGATGGCTGTGCACCGGGTCGGTCTCGTCGTCGCCGGCACCGCCGATCGTCGACCAGCTCTCCTCGTCGAGATCCGTGTCGAGGCCGGGCAGCACGATGGCGCCTTTGGGGAGCCGCGCGATCACGCCCATGAGGTTCGCGGTGGCGGGCACCGAGCCGGTCGAGCCGGCGACGATGATCGGATGCTCGGGCCGTTCGCGATGCAAGCGCTTGGCCTCCGCATCGAGCAGGGCATTGCGCCTTTGCGCCGGATCGCTCGCCTGGCGCTCGGCGAGAATCCTGGGCCAGTTCTCGCTCGCGATCTGCACGAAGCGGCGGGTGATCTCGAAATAGGTCGAGTAATCCGAATCCACCGCCCCTTCGAGGGCGTGCCAGTCGATGCCCTCCGTGGTGAAGGCATCCATCAGCGTTTCGAGATCGCCCGCGAGGTTCACCGCGTCGGCTGGGGAGGCCGGCACCATGAAGGGCACTTCGGGGCCGAGCTGCAGCAGGGCGCGGTCGACTTCAGCCGACCAGCGCTGCACGAGGCGCGTGAGGATGAGGCGGCGCTCCAGCGGCGGGATCGGGGGCTTCAGGCTCGCCGCCTCCTGCAGCGGCGTACCCTCCAATCCGGTCAGCTCGAACTCGGCCTCGTCGGTTTCGCCCAAGGGGACGATGCGGGGCAGAAGCTGCGCCTTGCCGCCGCCGCGCTCGGCGAGCAGCGCGATCAGCGCGCGGGTGGCGCGGCGGTTCGGGACGTAGATGGTGATGTCGGCGAGCGCCGCGGGATCGTCGGCAAGCAGCCCGACGAGGTGGCCGTCGAGCAGCGCGTCCACCAGGGTCGGCAGGAAGGCGCAACCCGGAGGGATGGAAAAGACGCGTGGCAAGGTTTTTGAATGATGCATGACCTGATCGGAAAACCGGGACCCACTTTTCCGGGTCATGCTCGGCACCTCACACTCTCAACGCTGACTGGCGGCGAGGCATTTTTCAGCCTCGGCAATGGCCTGGGGCTCCCCAACATGCAGCCATTGCCCCTCCATGCACAAGCCGTAGAGGCGGTCCTTGGCGATGGCGCGGTCGTAGAAGGCATTGGCCGAGAACGCGCCTTGCGGCGTGCCGTGAACGAGTTCCGGCTTCACGATCGCGACGCCCGCGTAGGCGAATGGGGCGCTCGGATCGGTTCCGCGGCGGCGCAGGCGGCCGCCATCGTCCATGTGAAAATCGCCGCGGCCCTCGAATCCGATGCTTGTGGATAACGGCGCCACGAGCATCAGGATGTCCATCCGATCCGGGTCCCAGGCGCGCACCAAGCGTTGCAGATTCGGCTCTTGCGTCTCGATCCAGAGCGAATCGGAGTTGAAGGTGATGAAGGGATCGCCGCCTAAGAGCGGCAGCGCCTTCTTCACGCCGCCGCCGGTCTCCAAAAGTTCGCCGCGCTCATCCGAGATGACGACGTGCGGCGTCTCGCGGGTGCGCAGATGCGCCTCGAGCATATCGGCGAAGTGATGCACGTTCACCACCACGCTCTCGACGCCGGCTTCATGCAGCTTGTCGAGGGCGAAGTCGATCAGGGTCCGGCCCGCCACCTTCACGAGGGGCTTCGGAATGGTGGCCGTGATGGGCAGCATGCGCTTGCCCAAGCCTGCAGCGAGGATGATGGCTTTGCGGGGCGCGCGCGAGGACGTCTGGGACAAGGGCTGGCTCAGGATTCGGGAGGAACTTCGTCCAGCTGCGGGATGAGCCTCGGCAGGTAATTCTCATACCAGCCCTTGAGCTTTCCCAAAGCGGGATGGGCGAGATTGCGGATGAGGTAGGCTTCGATCCGCGGCAGGTGCTTGAGGTAATGCGGTTTGCGGTCACGCCGGTCGAGCCGGGCGAAGATGCCGAGGATCTTGGTCGCCCGCTGGCCCGCCATGATCGCATAGGCGCGGGCGAAGGCCGAGACCTCGAAGGCGGGATCGGCCGCTTTCCGGTCGCGGGCATAGAGGCCGATGAGCTTCAGTTCGAGCTCCGGCGGCACGGTTACGCGCGCATCCTGCAGGAGGGAGGCGACGTCGTAGGCCGGCGAGCCGAGAACCGCGTCCTGGAAGTCGATCATGCCGACGCGCTGCAGGCCCTCGCGCTCCGGCAGCCAGATCAGGTTCGGCGAATGGTAGTCGCGCAGCGTCCAGGTGGCGGGCGCAGCGAGAATCTCGGCAAGAGTCTCGGTCCACAGATTGACGAACTCCGCCCGCGCCGAGCCCGAAAGCTGCGTGCCGATGATGTGCGGCACATACCAGTCGAGCAGCAATTCCACTTCGATCAGCAGAGCCTCGAGATCGTAGGGCGGGATCGGGTGCTCGATACCCTCCGCAACCGGCAGCACCTGCGGCAGATTCTGGCCGTGAAGCTTCGCAAGAAGCCGGGTCGCTTCCGCATAGCGCTCCGTGATCGGGCCGCCGGCGTCGGTGACGGGCTCGGCGCCGAGATCCTCGATGAGGAGCAGGCCGGCCTCCAGATCCTCGCCGTAGATGTAGGGCGCGCTGAAGCCCAAGCCGCGCAGGCCCTTGTCCATGGCCACGAAGGCGTTCACCGTCTCGGCGAGCTTGGCGATGGTGGTGTAGGGCTTGCCCCGGCGCACCGGCGGCCCGACCGGGCGCGGCGGTGAGATCATCAGGAGCGCGGTTTCGCCGGAAGGCTTCACCAGGCGCTCGTAGGAGCGGATCACCGATGCGTCGGCCGTCATGGGATGGCGCGCCGCCTCATTCCAGCCGCATCGTTCCACGAGATGCCGATAGGCCTTCATGCGCTGGAGCCGGGATGCGAAGCCGCCCGTTCCGGTGAGCATGGCCAGCCGGCCCTTGCCCTGGCCGCCGGGCGCAAAATCAAGGCGGATGTCGAGATGATCGGTTTTCAGCGCATCCTCGGCGCGCTCCGGCCATTCCACGAGCGCGATGGCGTTCTCCGTCATCTCGTCCCAGCCGAGCTCCACCAGTTCGTAGCCGCCGGAGAGGCGGTAGAAATCCGCATGGACGATGGGTGATTGCAGGCCGTCATAGACCTGCATCAGGGTGAAGGTCGGGCTCGGAACCTCGAGCTCAGGCTCGCCGGCAAGCGTGCGCACGAGGGCGCGGGCGAGCGTCGTCTTGCCGGCGCCGAGGCCGCCGGACAGGGTCACGAGGTCGCCGGGTTTCAGCTCCTCGGCCAGGATGCGCGCGAAGCTTTCCGTCGCTTCGTGGTCCGGAAGCGTCACGATCCATGCGGCCTGCGAAACGTCCTGCTCGGGCATGAGGGCCAATCCGTTCACCATCGCTGATCCTACTCGGCTGCGATGGGAGTTAGCGCAGAATGCGCCGATCTGCCATCCGAGGGGCTTTCGCGCCGGTCATTGGGGAAGATGCATGTGACCGTGGTTCCGATGCCCGGCGCGGAGGAAATCTCGATGCGCCCGCCGTGCAGCTCCACGAAAGAGCGCACGATGGACAATCCTAAGCCCACGCCGCGATGGCGCGTTCCCAGCGTATGACTCTCGAAGCGCTCGAAAATGCGCGCTTTGATCTCCGGCGGAATGCCGCGGCCCTGGTCCTTCACGTCGAAGATCACCTCGCCGCCGCGCTTGCGCGCCGCGACGCGGATGGTCTGTCCGGGCAGCGAGAACCCGACCGCGTTGGAAAGCAGGTTGAACAGGATCTGGCGCACGCGCTTGCCGTCGGCGACGAAGGTGCCGATGTCGTCGGGCGCATCGATGACGAGGTTGAGCGAGGATTCCGCGAGCCTGTCCTCGAGCCCGCGCATGGCGGCCTCGATGGTGGAGCGGATGTCGACGATCTCCGGCGTCAGTTCCAGCGAACCGGTATCGATGGAGGCGAGGTCGAGAATGTCGTTGAGGATCGCGAGCAGCGATGCCGACGAGCGCATGATGTGATCGGCGTAGTCGCGCTGACGCGGGTTGAGCGCGCCGACCGTCTCGTCGCCGAGGAGCTGCGTGAATCCGATGATGTTGGTAAGCGGCGAGCGCAGCTCGTAGGAAACGTGGTGCACGAACTCGTCGCGAAGCCGCGAGGCGCGCTCGAGCGCATCGTTGCGCTCGGTGAGCGCGCGTTCAACGTTCACGCTCGCCGTCATGTCTGTGAAGCTCAGAAGCGTCGCGCCGTCGGGGAGCGGCTGGGCCGTGCAGTCGAGGGCGGTGCCGTCGTGCCGCTCGATGCGGCAGGTGAGGCCCATGCGCATGTCGGCAAGACCGGCGACGGCGCCACGGATGTCGATCCACGGTTCGTCGCGCGGGGCGAGCGGGCGGCAGGCCTTGATGATCGTGTCGATATGCGGGTTCGCGGCCGTCATCTCCGGCGCGAGGTTCCACATCTCGGCGAAGGCGCGGTTGTGCAGCTTGAGGCGCCCGTCTGAGCCGAACACGGCGACGCCCTCTTTCAGGGTGTCGAGGGTCTCGCTCTGCACGCGGGTGAGCGAGTGAACCTGCGAGGCGAGCTCGAAGCGTTCGCTCACGTCGTCGAAGAGGTAGGTCACGCCGCCCTGCGGGTTCGGGTTGATGACCACGCGCAGGGTCCGCCGGTCGGGCAGGTGCCACCAGGTCTCCTGCTGCTCGACGGAGCGGTAGCCCTGCAGGAAATCGGCCTTCCAGGCGCGAAAATCCGCCTGTTCGGGAAGCTTGCGCGCGGCGCGCAGGCGGTCGAGCACTTCGCTGTCCGAGGGGCGTAGGGCAAGGAACGCCGCATCGAGGCCCCAGAGGCGCTGATAGGCGGCATTGCTGAAGATGAGGTTCTGCGATCCGTCGAAGATCGCGACGGCGGCCGGCAATTGATCGAGGGTGCGCACATGCGCATCCATCTGACGCTGCAGGTCGGTGCGCACCGCTTCGAGTTCCGACACGTCGACGGCGATGCCCGCGCTGCCGCCGGCGGTGGGCCGCTCGATCACGTCGAGCACCGCGCGGTGACCGGCGACGACGGCGGTCACACGGCTCGAGAAAGTAGCGCCGGATTGCCGCCGGCGCCGCGCTTCCTCCCGGGTCGGCGCGCTCAGAAGCTCCAGGGAGCGCCCGATCGCATCGTCGAGGTCCTTGGCCTCGACGGAGCGCAGATAGGCCTGGTTGGCCCAGAGCAGACGGTCTTCCGCATCGCGGATCCACAGGGGATAGGCGACGTCGTCGAGGAGCATCGTCATGGAGCGCAGATCGCTGCGCGTGGTGGCGAGCTTCGCCTGCGCCTGCAGCAGCTCGGCCCGGTCGCCGGTCACGTCGCGCAGCCGCAGGATGGCGCGTCCGCCGATGGTGCGGCCCTCCACGTCGATGAAGCGGTTGCCGAGGCAGCGCGCGGTCAGGCGAAAGGCCTGGCCCCGCTCCTTGAGCTGTTCAAGGGCGATCTCCACGGCGGCGGCATCGCCCGGGCTCAGCCAGGTGCCGAAGGCGAGCGCCCGCTGGGCGGGGGCGTTGTCGCCGACGATGGTGGGGTCGCCCTGGAAGCGCGGTTCTCCGCCGCGCCCGTTCCAGCTCACGAGCAGCTGCCGCTCGGAGCCCATGAGCAGGGCGGCGAGATCGTCGGCGCCGCGCAGGGACGCGAGTTCGTTGCGCAGGGCGCGCTCCGCCCTTGCGGCGCGCCGGCGCTCGTACATCAGCAGCATCGAGGTGGTGGTCGAGAAGGCGACCAGACCCATGAAGAGGCCGAAATAGACGGCGTTATGCAGATCGAAGCGATGCAGGAGACCGAGGAGGTCCGAGGCCTTTTCGGCGACGGGGAGCAGGAGGTCGTTGGCGAGGGCTGCCTGGGACGTCCCAGCCAGCAGGATCAACGAGAGGGATGCGCAGCGCGAGCCGGCGAGAGAGAATCTCCCGTCGCTTTCATTCTCCTGACGCTCCCCGTGCCCGGCCATGCCGTGCTGCCCTTTCTTCCATGTGGCCGATTCAGGGCCAAGTCTGAGCCATCCCCCGCCACGTCCTCCGACGCCACAGAAGCCATCCGTCTACGCATGAACGGAACTGCCGGCACAGGTTCGAAGCCGAAGCACAACCGGCCGATTCGGTTCACTCTAGACCACCCCTGACTCCGCCAGAAAGGGGGTTAACACCCGCTTAAACTTCCTTTGGAGAACCTGTGCGCAATTCGTCGAACCATATTGCATTTGTAACACACACATGCCGGTGCGATAGCGCGGCCGATTCGTTAGCCGTCGAAAGAAGATTGCCCGGCCGGGCAAGAAAAAGCCCGGCCGAAGCCGGGCTTTCGAAGACTTGAATCGGAGGGCCGATCAGTAGCGGTAGTGATCCGGCTTGAACGGGCCCTTCTCGGAGACGCCGATATAGGAGGCCTGGTCCGGACGCAGCTTGGTGAGCTTCACGCCGATCTTCTCGAGATGCAGCGAGGCCACCTTCTCGTCCAGGTGCTTCGGCAGGGTATAGACCGTCTTCTCGTACTTGCCGGCGTTGTTCCAGAGCTCGATCTGGGCGAGCGTCTGGTTGGTGAACGAGGCCGACATCACGAAGGACGGGTGACCCATGGCGTTGCCCAGGTTCACGAGGCGGCCTTCCGAGAGCAGGATGATGCGGTGCCCGTCGGGGAACGTGATCTCGTCGACCTGCGGCTTGATGTTGGTCCACTTGAGGTTTTTGAGGCCCGCGACCTGGATCTCGTTGTCGAAGTGGCCGATGTTGCAGACGATCGCCCGGTCCTTCATCGCCCGCATGTGGTCGAGGGTGATGACGTCCTTGTTGCCGGTGGCGGTGACGAAGATGTCGGCGCGGGGAGCCGCGTCCTCCATGGTCGTGACCTCATAGCCTTCCATGGCGGCCTGCAGGGCGCAGATCGGGTCGACTTCCGAGACGAGCACGCGGCAGCCGGCCTGGCGCAGCGAGGCGGCGGAGCCCTTGCCCACGTCGCCGAAGCCCGCGACCATGGCGACCTTGCCGGCCATCATCACGTCCGTGCCGCGGCGGATGCCGTCGACGAGCGACTCGCGGCAGCCATAGAGGTTGTCGAACTTCGACTTGGTGACCGAGTCGTTCACGTTGATCGCCGGGAAGAGGAGCTTGCCCTCCTTGGCCATGATGTAGAGGCGGTGCACGCCCGTGGTGGTCTCTTCCGAGACGCCCTTGATCGCGGCGGCGACTTCCGCGAACCAGCCCTTCGGCTTCTCCTTGAGCAGGCGCTTGATCAGCGCGAAGAGCACTTCTTCTTCTTCCGCGCCCGGCTTGTCGAGGAAGGCCACGTCGCCCTGCTCGGCGCGAAGACCCAGATGGACGAGCATGGTGGCGTCGCCGCCGTCGTCGAGGATCATGTTCGGCACGCCGCCGCCATGCCAGTCGAACAGCTTGGCGGTGTAATCCCAGTACTCGGTCAGGGTCTCGCCCTTATAGGCGAAGACCGGGATGCCGGCGGCGGCGATGGCGGCGGCAGCGTGGTCCTGAGTCGAATAGATGTTGCAGGAGACCCAGCGGATGTCGGCACCCAGAGCCTTCAGGGTCTCGATGAGGACCGCGGTCTGGATGGTCATGTGGAGCGAGCCGGCGATGCGGGCGCCCTTCAGGGGCTGCTTCGGGCCGTATTCCTCGCGGACGGCCATCAGGCCCGGCATCTCGGTCTCGGCGATCGAGATCTCCTTGCGGCCGAAATCGGCAAGGCTGATGTCTTTGACGATGTAATCCTGCGCCATGATGGCCTCTCTCTTTCACCCGTGCGGTTGAGTTGGCGCAGTCTCTACCAGAGCTCGCGGAGAGAGGCAATCAAGATATAAAGATGTCTTTATATGTCCGGTGAGAGGATAGGCCTATCTCTGACCGTCATGGCCGGTCTTGTGCCGGCCATCCCGATACGGAAAAGCGCCGCGCCTCACCGATCGAGATCACCGGCACGAGGCCGGTGACGACGTGGGAGGGATGGGAACGACTGGAAGCGGGCCTACTCGTCCTCGCCGAATTTGTTGGCGAGAAGGTCGTCGATGGCCTGGAGGCAGATCGTGGCGTCCTGGCCCTTGGCGGTGACGGTGATGGTGGTGCCCTGCGCGGCGGCGAGGGTCAAAAGGCCCATGATCGAGCGTCCGCCCACGGTCTCGCCGCAGCGGGTCACGGTCACGTCCGCGTTGAAGCGCTCGACGGTCTGGACGAACTTGGCGGATGCACGGGCATGGAGGCCGCGCCGATTGACGATCGGCAGCTCCCTGACCAGGGCGCCGTCGGGCACGGCAACAGGCGGGCAGTCCTGATCGAGGGGGCGGTCCATCGCGGTCATTTTCCCGACAGAACGCGCGAAGCGATGTTGATGTATTTGCGTCCCGCCTCCTGGGCATGGGACACCGCGTCGGCCAGGGGCTCCTCGTCGCGCACGCTGGCGAGCTTGATCAGCATGGGAAGGTTGATGCCCGCGACCACCTCGACGGAGCCGCCATTCATGCAGGAAAGAGCCAGGTTCGAAGGCGTGCCGCCGAACATGTCCGTCAGGACGACAACCCCCTCGCCCGAATTGACCCGGCACACAGCGGCCATGATGTCCTTGCGCCGTGTCTCCATGTCGTCGTCGGGGCCGATCGTGATCGTTTCAAGCTGCTCTTGAGGTCCCACGACATGCTCCAGCGCCGCCTTGAATTCCGTCGCGAGCTGCCCGTGAGTGACGAGCACCATTCCAATCATAATGTTACAGGTCCGAAGGCTCCAAGAGCGGAGCCGCTATTTTGTGCACCGCGAAGCCAAGCGCAAGAGCATTGAGCGGAAAAGTTCATCACAGTGTCACGACCGTGTCGCAAACACCACTCAGGCAGCCCAGGGCGATGTCCGCCGAGATTGCCCCGGCCTGAAGACGAAGGCGAGGGATCATGACGCCGCATAGGACAATTTGCTTCTCGCCCTCCTCGGGATAGCGATCGGGGTCGTCGCACAGATCGATCACCAGCCGCACGATGGCCGCGGTTTCGAAGGGCTGCCGGACGATGCCGAGGCCATGGATCTCGATGCAGCCGCCGAGGGGCTCCACAGGGCGCGCGAGGAGACGGCCATTGTGCTGTTCGAGGCGCGTCCGGTCGTCGCTGACGAGACGCCCGAAGCGGCCGGTCTCGTTGGCCCGGGAGATCACGTCGCGGGCGAGAGTCGACTTGCCCGAGCCCGACGGGCCGCGGATCAGGAGGCCCGCCTCGCCGACGAGCACGCAGCCGGCGTGAATGGTCTCCGCCCCCGTCAAGGCTCCCTCTTCCCCGGCTCGCGCCTGGCCTT
This sequence comes from Microvirga zambiensis WSM3693, assembly GCF_016735695.1. Taxonomy (GTDB): domain Bacteria; phylum Pseudomonadota; class Alphaproteobacteria; order Rhizobiales; family Beijerinckiaceae; genus Microvirga; species Microvirga zambiensis. The sequence continues at coordinate 30,043 of NZ_JAERQD010000040.1, forward strand.
GCCCTTATCCTTCCTGTCCTGATCCTTCTTGGCCTTCGCCCCTTCGATGGGCAGGCGGATGATGAAGCGGGCGCCGAGCCGCCGGGGCTCGCCGGTCTCGTCGGGGGAGCCGAGACGGTTCTCGGCGCGGATCGTGCCGCGATGGGCCTCGATGATCTGGCGCGAGATCGACAGGCCGAGGCCGGAATTCTGGCCGAAGCCCTGCTCGGGCCGGTCGGTGTAGAAGCGCTCGAAGATCCGGTCGAGGGCATCCGGCTCGATGCCCGGCCCGCTGTCCTCCACCAGGATCTCGACCTCGTTCCTGCGGCGGCGGATCGAGACCCGCACCGTCTCGTCGGGCGGCGAGAACGAGCGCGCGTTGTCGATCAGGTTGTTGAACACCTGGCCGAGGCGGCTGTCATGGCCGAGGACCAGGAAGGCATCCCGGCCATGCGCCTGGCGGTCGATGCTCAGGGTGATGAGCGGGTCGTGCTCCTGGCGGCGCTGATTGGCGACCGAGACCACCGCCTCGAGAAGGCGCACCATGTCCACCGGCTCCGAATCGGAGCGGGCAAGCTCCGCATCGAGGCGCGAGGCGTCGGAGATGTCGCTGATCAGGCGGTCGAGGCGCTTCACGTCGTGCTGGATGATCGACAGAAGCCGCTGGCGCGAGTCGTCGCTGCGGGCGAGCGGCAGGGTCTCGACCGCGCTGCGCAGCGAGGTCAGCGGATTCTTCAGTTCGTGCGCCACGTCCGCGGCGAAGCTCTCGATCGCGTCGATGCGGTTGTAGAGCGCCTTCGTCATGTCGCGCAGAGCGCCCGACAGGTGGCCGATCTCGTCCGCGCGGCCGGTGAAGTCGGGAATCTCCTGGCGGGATTTCGTCCCCCAGCGCACCCGCTCGGCAGCCTCCGCGAGGCGGCGGACCGGGCCGGCGATGGCGCCGGCGAGAAAGAGCGACAGCACGATCATCACCACGGCTGCCACCAGGAAGACCTGCAGCAGGGCGAAGCGCTCGGAGGCGATGATGGCGTCGATGTCGCCTTCCTGGGTGGAGAGCAGGAGCGCGCCCTGGACCGCGCGGAAGCGCTGGATCGGCACGGCGACGGAGACGATGGTCTCGCCCCGGTTGTTGACGCGCACCACGCTCGATTGCTGGCCCGCGAAGGCCTGCTGCACTTCGGCTAAGGATTTGCCGTTGGCGGGGCCGGCCTCCTCGAGCACAGGACGCTTGGTGCGCCGGAACATCTTGCGGATGCTGTTCCAGGTGCGCTCCATCACGCTGGTCGTGTCCTCGACATTCGCGACCGGCGGCAGCTCCATGCGCAGGATGTCGCCGCGGGAATAGAACGACCTGGAATCGAGCAGCAGCAGTCCGTCCCGGTCGAAGATGCGGGCGCGGGTCTTGGTGGGCGTCACGAGGCGGCGCAGCAGGGGCGCGACGCGCTCGGGATTGATCGAGAACTCGAGAGCCGAGAAGGATTCGTCGGTGAACCGCTCCGTTTCGCCAGCCTGCATCTGCAGCAGCTGGTCCGGATCGATGGTGATGGTGTTGGTTTCCACCGTGGCCGAGCCGGCGATGGCGCCGGCGATGATCTCGCCCTGGGTGAGCAGGCTCTGCACGCGGGCTTCGATCAGTCCTTCGCGGAATTGATTGAGATAGAGGAAGCCGATGAGCAGCGCGACAAGGCCGGCGAGGTTGAGGACGACGATCCGGCGGGTCAGGCTCGACGAGCCGCTCTGGATGATCATGCGGCCGAATTGCTTCAGCCGCTCCAGGGCGCTCCGGGGAGCCGGCGGATCGTCGAATGTCGCCTCGGCGTGGATGGGCTCAGCCTTCATGCCGCTCGTTGGCCCCGCCAGTTCGCTTGCGCCTTCAAAAGCGTCAGGCTTCCTTGAAGCGGTAGCCCACGCCGTAGAGGGTCTCGATCATTTCGAAAGTCTGGTCAACCGACTTGAACTTCTTGCGCAGGCGCTTGATGTGGCTGTCGATGGTCCTGTCGTCCACATAGACCTGGTCGTCATAGGCCGCATCCATCAGGGCGTTGCGGCTTTTCACCACCCCCGGGCGCGTGGCGAGCGCCTGCAGGATCAGGAATTCCGTCACGGTGAGGGTGACCGGCTCGCCCTTCCAGGTGCAGGCATGGCGTTCCGGGTCCATCTTGAGCTGCCCGCGCTCGAGCGCCTTCGGGTCGGCCTCCTTGGGCGCGGTCTGGTCCTTGGGCGCGAAACGGCGCAGAACGGCCTTCACGCGCTCGACCAGCAGACGCTGGGAGAACGGCTTCCGGATGAAGTCGTCGGCGCCCATCTTGAGGCCGAACAATTCGTCGATCTCCTCGTCCTTCGAGGTCAGGAAGATCACCGGCAGGTCCGATTTCTGGCGCAGGCGGCGCAGCAGCTCCATGCCGTCCATGCGCGGCATCTTGATGTCGAAGATGGCGAGATCCGGCGGGGCATGCTTGAGCCCGTCCAGGGCCGAGGCTCCGTCCGTATAAGTCTGAATGCGGTAGCCCTCCGCCTCGAGGGCGATGGACACAGAGGTCAGGATATTGCGATCGTCATCGACGAGGGCGATCGTTGGCATGAACTCTTCCTTAGCTTAAGCACGGGCGAATGTCGGCTGTTTCGTCCCGTCTGACAACGCAGAGGGCCCAAAAATGTCCCCAACTGCGCCTTTCTCGTGGCACAAATATGGTTTCGCCCAGGAGATGGACCAGGGGGTGGCCCTGACGTGGTGCCTGTGAGACGGCAATTCAACCGAGGCCGAACCATCGGTCGCGGCCGCAAGAACACGGCTCCGATGCCCGCGTGTGTTTTCCCTTGCGGCAGGTAACCATCATACGAAAGAACTCGAAAAATCCCGGAAATCCAGGCGAATGAGCCGATTGAAGGTCTGGCATCCGGGAAAATAGAATGCGATGAAACGGCCAGAGTTGACCGGATCGGCAGCTGACCTAAAGAAGGTTCCATGTTCAAGCGTGACGGCAAAGTTTTGCCCGAATTGTTTGGCCCTACCCATCCGACGGCCATCGGACAGCGGCCCATCCGGCCGCGCGGTGACCGGCAATCAGGAGAAGTCTTCCGTGGAAAATATCGGCGTGTTCAACAGCGCACAGGGCGCTGAGGGCTCCGGCCTCCGCAACCTCAAACGGGTCTATTGGAATCTCGAGGCGCCCGCGCTCTACGAGCAGTCCCTGACCCGGGGCGAGACCAGGCTGGTGCAGGGCGGTGCGCTTCTGGCCGACACCGGCGTGCATACGGGCCGCTCGCCAAAGGACAAGTTCGTGGTGCGCGACGAGACCACGGAAAACACCGTTTGGTGGGACAATAACGGCGCCATCACCCCCGGCCATTTCGATACCCTGCTGGCCGACTTCCTCGCCCATGCCGAGGGCAAGGAGCTGTTCGCGCAGGATCTCTACGGCGGCGCCGATCCGGCCTACCGGGTCAAGGCCCGCGTCTTCACGGAATATGCCTGGCATTCCCTCTTCATCCGCAACCTGCTGATCCGCCCCGATCGCGGCGAGCTCACCGATTATGTGCCGGGACTGACCATCATCGACCTGCCGTCCTTCAAGGCCGATCCGGCCCGTCACGGCTGCCGCACGGAAACGGTCATTGCCTGCGACTTCAAGCGCAAGATCGTGCTCATCGGCGGCACGTCCTATGCGGGCGAGATGAAGAAGTCGGTCTTCACCTATCTCAACTACGTCCTGCCCGCCCAGAAGATCATGCCCATGCATTGCTCCGCCAATGTGGGCGACAGGGGCGACGTGGCCGTGTTCTTCGGCCTCTCCGGCACCGGCAAGACCACGCTCTCCAACGATCCGGACCGCGTTCTGCTCGGCGACGACGAGCATGGCTGGACCCCGAACGGCGTATTCAATTTCGAGGGCGGCTGCTACGCCAAGACCATCCGCCTCTCCCGCGAGGCGGAGCCGGAGATCTACGCCACCACCGAGCGCTTCGGCACGGTGCTGGAGAACGTGACCATCGACCCGATCACGCGCATTCCCGATTTCGACGACGCCTCGAAGACCGAGAACACGCGCTGCGCCTATCCGCTCGACTTCATTCCCAATGCAAGCCCCAGCGGCCGCGCCGGCATTCCGAAGAACATCGTGATGCTCACCTGCGATGCCTTCGGCGTGCTGCCGCCCATCGCCAAGCTGACGCCGGCGGAAGCCATGTACCACTTCCTCTCCGGCTACACCGCGAAGGTGGCGGGTACGGAAAAGGGCGTGAAGGATCCGGAGGCGACGTTCTCGACCTGCTTCGGCGCGCCCTTCATGCCGCGTCACCCCTCCGAATACGGCAACCTGCTGCGCGATCTCATCGCCAAGCACTCGGTCGATTGCTGGCTCGTCAACACGGGCTGGACCGGCGGCAAATACGGCGTCGGCCGGCGCATGCCGATCCGCGTCACCCGCCGCCTGCTGACGGCGGCGCTCGACGGCTCGCTCTCCCGCGCCGATTTCCGCCGCGATCCCTATTTCGGCTTCGCGGTGCCGACCTCGGTGCCCGGCGTCGAGCCGCACATCCTCTATCCGGTCAAGACCTGGCAGAACAAGGCGGAATTCGCCGAGACCGCCCAGCGCCTGATCGACATGTTCAATGAGAACTTCAAGCGCTTCGAAGGCCACGTGGACTCGGACGTCCGCTCCGCCGCCCCGCAGACCTCGATCGCGGCTTAGCGAATAAAGTTACAATCTTTTCGGAATAATGTTACCAAGGCGGCCCATGGGCCGCCTTTTCTCATTTCCTGCAAAGCTGCTTCTCGCCGGCATCGCCATCGGCCTGATGGCCTCTCCTGCCATGGCGGAAGTCTGCGACAAGGTCATGAGCGGGGTCGGCGCCGGCTGGCCGATGCCCGTAGGCTTGTGGCGCCATCTGCTGAACGAGCTTCTGTCCTTTCCCGTCCTGATCGGATTGGGCGTCGCTGCCATCACGATTGCGGATCCCAAATTCGGCCGCTGGTTCTCACTTCCGGCCGGTCTGGGGGTCGGAACGCTCGCCGCGATGTCGGTCCAAGAGAACCTGTTTCCGCGTCAGCTCGTGGAATTGGCACGCCTGGAGGGCTGCGGCGATGCCTATTGGGCAAGCGCCATCCTCTCCACGCTCGTGACCGTCCTGTTGATGAGCACCTTCGTCTGGTCGTTCTACCGAAAGTCCGACCAGGACAGCTGATGCGACTTCGCACTCCCGACGATCGGGCTGGGACGTCATTCTTCCCTAACGGAAGAAAGAAGGAATTCCGCGCGGCCGCGAAGCTCGCGACGCTAAAGTCACCCCAGACGCTTCCCAGCCATGCATTAAAGGAATTCTGAAAAAGCAAAATGCCTGTATGATGACAGGCAAGTAAGACGGGATTCGCCTAGGGCGTTCTCGCGTCCAGGTGGGATCCGCTCGTGCTCCAGCTGACAGGTGTTCTTTTCGCGATTGGCGCAAATGCTCTGTTTGCCGCCAGCGATACCCTCGTGAAGCTGCTTTCCACCCGCTATCCCATCTTCCAGATCATCGCCATGCAGGCGAGCGTGGCCTGCATCGTGGTGGGCTTCGTGATCTGGCGCGACAAAGCCTACCGGCTCTCGACTGTGCGAAACCCGAAACTGCTGATCAGCCGGGGCTTTCTTGCCGGAATCGGAACGGTGTCCGGTTTCTACGCCTTCTCGCTTCTGCCGCTCGCCGACGTCTACGCCATCACCTTCGGCTCGCCGCTCGTCGTCACGGTGGCGGCTGCGTGGCTCCTGGGTGAACGCACGGGGCTTGCCCGCTGGATCGCGATCCTGGTCGGCTTTGCAGGGATCCTGATCATGGTGCAGCCGGGACATGGCGCGCTGTCCCTCGGACATCTCGCCGCCTTCATGAATGTCTTCGTCGGCGCCGGCGTCGTCCTGATCATGCGCTCCATCGGCTCGCAGGAAAACCGCGCGATCATGGTTGCGGCCGTGATGGCAGGACAACTCGCGGCGAGCCTTCCGGGCGTGTTCATGAGCCACACGCCCGCCTGGAGCGATGTCGGTCTCGTCATCATCTCGGGTCTCGTGATGGTGGCGTCTCAGTTCCTCATGATCGAGGCCTTGCGCAGGGCTCCCGCCTCCAGCGTCGCGCCCATGCAATACACCAAGCTGGTCTGGGCTATTCCGGTGGGGCTTTTCGTGTTCGGTGACGAGCCGAAGCTGCATGTGCTCGCCGGCGCGCTCGTGGTGATCGGATCGGTCCTCTACCTGCTCAACCATCAGCGCCGGTCCGAAGGCTGGGCGCGCAGGGTGAGCGTCTCGGCGCCCGATGATCTCGAGCCGTCCGTGCAAGCGGAGTGTCTGAAGGGAGAGAAGCTTGGTTGAGACGAAAAGCATGTCGCCAACCTCTGGATCGCAGCTGTCGTTGCACGGCAGGACCGCGCTGATCGTCGGCGGGTCGAGCGGGATCGGCAATGCGATCGCCCACGGCTTTCAGTCCAGCGGCGCGCGGGTGGCGATCGCTGCCAGAACGCCTGCGAAAGTCGAAGAGGCGACGCGGCGCCTGCAGGCCTTCGATTCCGAGGCGAGAGGCTACGTGGTCGATGCCTCGCAGCCTGAGGAGATCGACCGGCTTGTCGAAGCGGTCCTCACCGATCTGGGGCCTCCGGACATTGTCGTGGTGTGCCAGGGCATCACGATTCTCAAACCCGCCGAGGCGTTCACGCCGGCGGAATATGGCGAGGTCATGCATACGAACCTGCGCAGCGTGTTCTTCACCTGCACCGGCTTCGGCCGCCCTATGCTGGAGCGCGGATCGGGCTCGATCATCACCATCGCCTCGCTCGCCGCCCATCGCGGCTGGCCGCTCGCCTCGGTCTACGCGGCCAGCAAGCATGGCGTCGTCGGGCTGACCAAGTCGCTCGCGGCGGAATGGGCGGATCGCAACGTGCGCGTCAACGCCATCTCGCCAGGCTTCTTCATGACCGATCTGAACCAGTCGAAGATGAGCCCGAAGCGCAAGGAGAACGCGCTTCTTCGCACGCCCATGGGCCGCTTCGGCCAGCTCGACGAGCTCGTCGGCGCCGCGATCTATCTCGCCTCGCCTGCATCAGGGTTCGTGACGGGAAGCGTCCTCAACGTCGACGGAGGCTACCTCGCCTCCGGCATCTGAACGGGTTCAGGCAACGAAGAACGGAATGCGCATTGCATGGCGATAGGTTTCGCCGGGACGCAGCACGGCCGAAGGGAAATGCGGAGTGTTCGGCGCGTTCGGATAGTTCTGCGTCTCGAGGGCGAAGCCTGCATGCTTCTCGTAAGAAGCACCGCCTTTGCCGGTGGCGGGGATCTTGCCGAAATGATTGGCGGTGTAGAACTGGACGCCCGGCTGGTTGGTCCAGATCTCCAGACCGCGGCCTGAGACCGGATCGAGAGCGCGGGCGGCGCGGTGCAGTGGAGTGCTCCCGCCATTGAGGCAGAAATTGTGGTCGTAGCCTGCTTCCGGCAGCTGCGCGGTGTCGTCGAACATGGCGCCGATGGGACGCGATGACCGGAAGTCGAAGGCGGTGCCTGCGACAGGCGCCAACTCGCCGGTCGGGATCTTGGCCGGGCCGACGGGCGTGTAGCGATCGGCGTCGATGACAAGGAGCTGGTCACGGATGTGCCCGCTGTCGTGGCCAGCGAGGTTCCAATAGCCGTGATGGACCAGATTGATGATGGTCGGCCGGTCGGTGGTCGCCTCCATCAGGATCTCGAGAGCGGCATCCGCCGTCAGCCTGTAGGTGACGGAGGCGGTGACGGCGCCCGGATAGCCTTCGTCGCCGTCGGGCCGGTGAAGCGTCATCCGCACCGCGTTGTTCGCCGTGTCGGCCTCGCCGCTCCAGACCCGCTTGCTGAACCCGCCAAGGCCGCCGTGGATGTGATTGGGCGGTTCGTCGACCGAGAGGGAATAGGTCTGCCCATTGAGCGTGAATGTTCCATCGGCGATGCGGTTGGCATAGCGGCCGCAGATCGCGCCGGCATTGCCGCGGGTACGGACGTAGGATTCGATGTCGTCGTAACCCAATACGATATCGGCTGAGCGCCCTTCGCGATCGGGGGCGAAGAGGCGGCTTACGGCCGCGGCATAGGTGATGATCGTCGCGCGGATCGCGCCGTTCTCGATCTCGAAGGCTTCGACGGGTTGACCGTCGATGGTGCCGAAGGCGGTTTTCTGGATGCTCATGACCGGACCACAAAAATGCCGGCAGCGCCGCCATGTGGCCTTGCTGCCGGCAGTTGGAGAGAACTCAAGCATCGGACGCAAAAGTGGAATCCACTTTTGGGATCCATCCGATGCTCCTTACTCATTTGGCGCATCGCATGATGCGCTAATGGATCTCGGGCTCCGGCACGCCGCCGGATCCTTCGAGGAAGTCGAAGTCGCAGCCTTCGTGGGCCTGGCGGATATGCTGCGCGAAGAGCTTGTTGTAGCCGCGCGGGTAGTCGCGCGGCGGCGGCGACCATGTGCGCAGGCGATCGGCGATCTGCTCGTCGCTGACGTGCAGATGGATCGAGCGGCTCGGCACGTCGACGGTGATCAGATCTCCGTTACGCACGGCGGCGAGCGGGCCGCCGATATGCGCCTCCGGCGAGACATGCAGGATGCAGGCGCCGTAGCTGGTGCCGCTCATGCGCGCATCGGAGATGCGCAGCATGTCGCGCACGCCCTGACGCAGGAGTTTCTTCGGGATCGGCAGCATGCCCCATTCCGGCATGCCAGGGCCTCCGATGGGCCCGGCATTGCGCAAGACCATGATGTGATCGGGCGTGACGTCGAGGTCGAGATCGTTCACGGCCTTCGTCATCTCGTCATAGGTGTCGAAGACGATGGCGGGGCCCGTATGCTGCAACAACCGCGGCTCGGCCGCCGGCGGCTTGATCACGCAGCCGTTCGGCGCGAGATTGCCGCGCAGGATCGCCGTGCCACCGGAGGCTGCGATCGGCTTGTCGAGCGGACGGATCACGTCGTCGTTGTAGACGGCGGCGCCTTCGAGCGCATCGCGCAAGGTGCCCGTCACCGTACGCTCGTCGAGATGGAGCAGGGGCTCGAGGCGGGAGAGAAGGCCGCGTATGCCGCCGGCGATGTGGAAATCCTCCATCAGCCATTCGCCCGAGGGACGCAGGTTGGCGATCACCGGCACCTTCTGCGCGAAATCGTCGAAATCCTGCAGGTTGACCTCGATGCCGGCACGGCCTGCCATCGCCACGAGATGGATCATCGCGTTGGTCGAGCCGGCGAGCGCATTGTGAACCATCAGCGCATTCTCGAAGGAACGCCGCGTGAGGATGTCGCTGGGTTTCAGATCGTCCCACACCATCTCGACGATCTTCCGGCCGGTGAGGCTCGCCATGCGCGGATGGGCGGCATCGACCGCCGGGATGGAGGCTGCTCCCGGCAAGCTCAACCCTAAGGTCTCGACGATGGAGGTCATGGTCGAGGCGGTGCCCATGGTCATGCAGGTACCGGGCGAACGCGCGATGCCGGCCTCCATATCGTTCCATTGCTGGTTCGTGATCGTGCCGGCTTCCTTCTCGGCCCAGTACTTCCAGATGTCGGATCCAGAGCCGAGGATCGTGCCGCCGTGGTGGCCGCGGATCATGGGGCCTGCCGGCATGAAGATCATCGGCAGGTTCATGCTGATCGCGCCCATCACGGTTGCGGGCGTGGTCTTGTCGCAGCCGCCCATGAGCACGGCACCGTCGATCGGGTGCGAGCGCAGCAACTCCTCCACCTCGAGCGCGAGGAGGTTGCGGTAGAGCATGGTGGTCGGCTTGACGAAGTTCTCCGACAACGACAGGGCCGGGAGCTCGATGGGGAAGCCACCGGCCTGCCACACGCCGCGCTTCACGTCTTCGACGCGCACGCGGAAATGCGCATGGCAGGGATTGATATCGCTCCAGGTATTGATGATGGCGATCACGGGCTTGCCCATGAAATCTTCGCGCGCATAGCCCATCTGCAGCGTGCGGGAGCGGTGCCCGAAGGACCGCAGATCGGTCACACCGAACCAGCGGTGACTTCTCAACTGCTCAGGCGTCCGCTTCGTCATGACCGTCTCTCTCCCTGCGCATTGCAGCGCAAAAGCCATATATCATACAAATTTAGAAATTGGTCGCCGTTTTGAGTGTGACTGTCAAGTGCGCAGAGCGGCTTCGGACGAGGGGTTAGAGCATCGGACCTGAAAGAAAATCTACTTTTGGGATCCCATCCGATGCCTCATCTCTTAGCCGGCGCATCATTGAGCGCGACCCGAGGGGCCGCGTCGGCGAATAACCGGGTCCGCGCTTTCGCACGATGCGCCGGGGGTTCAGGCTTTTGCGGAGGAGCGCAGCTTGGGCGCTCTGAGCGCAGGCTTCGCAGAATTCTGCGTGATCCGCTCCATGTAGCGGTTGCGGCTGTTGGCGAGATGCGCGCGCATCATCGCTGCAGCAAGATTCGAGTCGCCCATGGCGATGGCATCGCGGATCGCACGATGCTCGCGCTCGATCACGGCGAGATAATCCTGCTTGCCCTCATCCTCGTCCACCTGGCGCACGATATGCCGGCGGGGGACGGCGAAGCCGCCGAGGAAATCGAGGAACCGCGCGAAATACGGGTTCTTGGTTGCGCCTGCGAGGATGCGATGAAACTCGAGATCCGCCGCGATGCCGTAATCCTCGCCCTTGACGATGTTTTCGAGTGCACGGTCGAGCGCGGCCAGCTCCTCGTCCGTGCGGCGCACGGCGGCGAGCGAAGCGGCTTCCACCTCTACGGCGAGGCGCAATTCGAGCATCGCGAGAATGTCGTCGACCTCGCCATTGCTGAGGGAGGCGAAAAAATCCGATTTCGGCGGCGGCGGCAGCACGAAGGCGCCGGCACCTTGGCGGGTCTGAACGAGCTTGGCGGCTTTCAGCGCAGCCACGGCCTCGCGCACCACGGTCCGGCTCACGCCCGCGGCGGCTGCGAGTTCAGCCTCCGTCGGCAGACGATCGCCCGCCTGCAGCCGCCCTTCGGCGATCTCGCGCGAGATCGCTTCTGCCAGATCGCTCACCAGATTGCGTTTACGGGCGACGGTGTTGAGGGACAGGCCGGAGAGGAAGGTGCTTTCGGTCATCGAGCTCTTGCGTGCCTCTTGCAAGGCGCTGGAAAACTGGGATCCGCCCGTCGCCGCTTCCAATGGTCCGAAAGCGATCCGCCGGGCCTGCCCCGTGGGGCGGAGCGGAGGTCTGTCCTCGCGGACGAAGCGTCCGTTCTGGCTGACCAACTTGTCGTATGTCTCACTACTTGTCGAGACCCTCGAAGTCAAAGCAAATCGGTTTCACTGTCACATCTCCTGGTGGAAAAACGCCCGGCGCAGATGGAGTTTGACTTACCTGCGCCGGCTTGTCAAAATTTGTATGTTGCCATACAAGAATGGCGCCGGCTGATCCGAGGCCGACACTCAACGACAAATCGATCCAGGGAGGTTTTCTGATGAAGGCAGTTCTCGCGGCCATCGGCCTGTCCTGTCTCCTCGGTGTCGGCGCAGTCCAGGCGCAGGCACCGGCATGGCCGCAGAAACAGGTCACGATCGTCGTGCCTTTCGGCGCCGGCGGGACGACCGACCTCTTCGCCCGCATCGTCGCCGAGCAGCTTCAGGCCAAATACGGCAAGCCCTTCGTGATCGAGAACCGCCCGGGTGCCGGCGGCAATATCGGGACGACCGCCGTCGCCAAGGCCGCGCCGGACGGGCACACGCTTCTGGTCGGCACGGTGAGCACCCATGCCATCAACCCGTTCCTCTACAAGAACCTGCCGCACGACACGGAAAAGGATTTCGTGGCGATCACGGGCCTGGCCAAGCTTCCCAACCTGCTGGTCGTGACCCCCAAGGTACCGGTCAAGACTTTTGCCGAATTCGTCGAATACGCGAAGCAGAATCCCGGCAAGCTGAACTATGGCTCGTCCGGCGCCGGCACCTCGCAGCATCTCGCCGCCGAGCTGTTCCAGCTCAAGACCGGCGCGAAGATGACCCATGTGCCGTTCCGCAGCTCGCAGGACATCGTCAATGGCCTGATCGGCGGCCATATCGATCTCGCCTTCGACAACATGACCATCGCCTGGCCGCAGGCGCAGGCCGGCACCGTGCGCGCGCTCGCCGTCACCAGCCCGGAGCGCAGCGCGCAGGCGCCGGAAATCCCGGCCATCGCCGAGTCTCTGACCGGCTTCGACGCGACCTCATGGAACGGGCTGTGGGCGCCCGCCGGCACGCCTCAGGCTGTCGTCGACACCATCGCGGCGGATGTGAAGGCGATTCTCGAAAAGCCCGAGGTCCAGAAGAAGGCCGCCGAACTGGCCTCGACGCCTGCGCCGATGACGCCGAAGCAATTCGCCGAATACATCCAGGGCGAGCGGCAGAAATGGTCCGAGGTCGTGAAGGCCGTCGGCATCCAGCTCGGCCAGTGACGAATTCTATTATTCCTGAGCCGAGCGAATGAGCGACCGGCCCATCCAGAACAGCCATCAACACAGCGAGACATATCCATGCTGACAAAGATCGAAACCTCCGAACTCGCCCGCTCCGTTCTGGCCGTTCCGCCTTTCGCCCTGACGCCCGACTTCGAGGTGAGCCGCGAGGCCAATGCCAAGCTGATCCGCCACCTTGAAGCCGGCGGCGTGTCGACGCTGCTCTATGGCGGCAATGCCAACGTGCATAACTGGCCGGTCTCGCGCTTTGCCGACTGGCTCGACAGCCTCGAGGAATCGGTGGCCGACAGCACGTGGCTCATCCCCTCCGTCGGTCCGGACTGGGGCAAGCTCGTCGACGAGGCCGCGATCCTGAAAAGCCGCCGCTATCCCGCCGCCATGGCGCTGCCGATGATCGCGCCGCAGACGCCGGACGGCGTGGTGCGCGGCCTGCAGGAGTTCGTCGACCGGTCCGGCGTGCCGCTGATCGTCTACATCAAGACCGACGGCTACGTGCCCGCCAAGGCCATCGGGCGGATGGTGGAGCAGGGCGCCGTCTTCGGCATCAAATATGCCGTGCCGCGCAGCGACCTGACGCAGGATGCCTATCTGCAGGAGCTGATCGATGCGGTCGGTGCCGAGCGCATCGTGAGCGGCTTCGGCGAGCCGCCGGCCTTCCCGCATCTCACCCATTTCAAGCTCGCCGGCTTCACCGCCGGCTGCGTCTGCATCGCGCCGCATCTGTCGATGTCCTATCTCCACGCCCTCAAGCGCGGCGACGAGGCGGAGGCCAAGCGCCTGCTCGAAACCTTCCTGCCGCTCGAAGCCATCCGCGAACGTCACAACGCCATCCGCGTCCTGCACACGGCGGTCTCGCTCTCCGGCGTCGCCGATATGGGCCCGATCCTGCCGCTGCTCACCGAGGCGGATCCGGCGATCCACGGCGAGATCAAGGAGGCGGCGCGGGCGCTGCTCGCTGCTGAAATGACCGCTCGACAGCAGGCCGCTGCCGCGTAATGTGATCGGCCAAGTTGGTCGGCCGGACGCGATCCGGCAGCATGAAGGCGCCTGTGATTTCGATGGTTGAGTCCAATACCGGTCTCCTGGACGTGCTGTCCGCCCGTCTGGGAGCCAAGCATGTGATCGTCGATCCCGCTGAGATGGCGGGCTATCTCGTCGAGGAGCGGAAACTCTACCGCGGCACCGCCATGGCGGTGGTCCGTCCGGGCAGCACCGAAGAGGTTGCCTTCGTCGTCGGGGAATGCGCGAAGGCAGGAATCGCCATCGTGCCGCAGGGCGGCAATACCGGCCTCGTCGGAGGCGGCGTGCCGCATAAGGGCATCGTGCTCTCGCTCGCGCGGCTAGACCGCATCCGCGAGGTCAATGCCTTCAACGCCACGATCACAGCCGAGGCCGGCTGCATTCTTAAAAGCGTTCAGGACGCCGCCAACGCGGTCGATTGCATCTTCCCCCTGTCCCTCGCCTCGGAGGGCTCCTGCCGGATCGGCGGCAACATCGCCACCAATGCGGGCGGCGTGAACGTGCTGCGCTACGGCAATACCCGCGATCTCGTGCTCGGGCTCGAGGTGGTGCTGGCCGACGGGCGGATCTGGAACGGCCTCAAGGGCTTGCGCAAGGACAATATGGGCTACGACCTGAAGAACCTCTTCATCGGGTCGGAGGGGACGCTCGGCATCGTGACCGCCGCGGTGCTGAAGCTGTTTCCGCGACCCAAGACGCAGGTGGTCGCCTTCGTCGGCTGCGCCTCCCCCCATGCGGCGCTCGACCTCTTCGAGAGCCTGCGCCAGCGGGCGGGCGACGAGCTGACGGCCTTCGAGTTCATGCCGCGCTTCGCGCTTGAGATCGTGCTCAAGCATGCCCCCGGCGCAGTCCGCCCGCTCGCTGGCGATCATGCCGCCTATGCCCTGATCGAACTCTCCTCGCCTGACCCGGAACTCGACCTGCGCGAACAGCTGGAGAAGGTGCTGGAGGCGGCCTTCGAAGGCGGCACCATCGAGGATGCGACTATTGCGGCGAGCGACGCTCAGAACACGGCCCTCTGGCACTTGCGCGAAAGCCTCTCCGACGTGCAGGGGCTCGAGGGTGGCTCGATCAAGCACGACGTGTCCGTGCCCGTCTCCGAGGTCGCCGATTTCATCGTCACGGCAAGCCGGGCCTGCGAGGCGGCGCTGCCGAGCGTACGCGTCTGCGCCTTCGGCCATTTCGGCGACGGCAACATCCATTTCAACCTGAGCCAGCCCGTCGATATGGAGAAGCAGGTCTTCCTTTCGCAATGGGAGCGCTTCAACCGCATCGTCCACGACATCGTCCATGCCATGAACGGCTCGATCGCCGCCGAGCATGGGGTCGGGCTCATCAAGCGCGACGAGCTGGCGCGCTACAAGGACCCGGTCGCCCTGGACCTGATGCGCACCGTCAAGGCGGCGCTCGATCCGCACAACATTCTCAACCCAGGAAAGATCGTGTCCCTGGGCGAGGACCTGCCGCCGGCTCTGCCCGTCGGAAAGGCCTGAGGCACCCGTTCCGTTTTGCCGGCGGTTGAGGTAACAAGGCCAGGCCTGCCTGTCAGGTCACAGACAACCGGACGTAAAGCCACTGGACCTCCATGAGCGCTCCCGCCGTCAGCCGACAATTCGTTCGAGACGCAGAGGCGACGAAGCGCCGGATTCTCGACGCGGCAACGGCGGAATTCGCCGGCCACGGTTATGGCGGGGCAAGGGTCGACCAGATCGCGGAGGCCGCCCGCAGCAACAAGCGCATGCTTTATTACTATTACGGGAGCAAGGAGGCGCTGTTCCTGGCAACCCTCGAGGCGGCCTATGACCATATCCGCGCGGCGGAGCGGGAATTGCACCTGGAGGAATTGTCTCCGCTGCAGGCGCTGGAAGAGCTCGTGCGCTTCACGTGGAACTACTTCGTGAAGCATCCCGAGTTCATGATGCTGCTCAACACCGAGAACCAGCATCGCGCGAAGCACCTGAAGAAATCCGGGCAGGTGCACACCATGAACTCCCCGGTCATCGAGACCATCGGCGTCATCCTCAAGCGTGGCGAGGCCACAGGCGAGATCCGCCCCGGCATCGATCCTGTCCAGCTCTACGTGTCCATCGCCGGGCTCTGCTACTTCTACCTGTCCAACGTCTATACCCTCTCGGTGGCGTTCGGCCGCGAGCTTCTGTCCGCGCCCGCCATGAAGGAGCGCATCGACCACGTGGTCGATTTCGTGATCGCCGGCGTCAGCGCCTGATTTTTCCAAACGATGCTTGACATGTCCGACAACTCGGCCTCTAATTAACTGGTTGGTTACATAGAGCGGTCGAAGCCGCCCACGGAACCCATCGGAAACGCACTTGGGGATGACGCCATGTCGTCGAAGCTCGCGCGCGCCAGCCAGAATCTGCTAAATTCGGCCTGGATCAGGCCGTTCGGACTATTGGTCCATAGCCGCGGTCATCTGGACTAACGATCATGTCAGGCACGCGACTTCGCATCCGTGACATCCAGACCTTTGAGCGGCCGATGCGCTTCGCGCGCCCGTTCCGCTTCGGCCTCGTGACCGTCGACGAGGCGCCGCAGGCTTTCGTGCGGGTGGAGGTCGAGGTCGAGGGGGCTGGCGTAGCAACCGGCATCACCGCCGAGATGATGATGCCGAAATGGTTCGACAAGAACCCGGCCAAGACGCCCCACGACACCATCGCGGATCTGAAGGCGAGCGTCGGGGAGGCTGCGCGCTCCTATGCCGAGGCGAAGGAGTGGGACACGGCCTTCGGCCACCATGCCCGCGGTTTTACGGCGCAGAAGATATGGGCCGCGGACAAGGGCCTTCCCGGCCTCGCCGCATCCTATGGGCCGGCGCTGATCGACAAGGCGGTCGCCGACGGCCTGCTCAAGGCACTCAAGTTTCCCTTCCAGGACGGGTTGCGGCGCAACGTCTTCGGCATCGATGCGCGGCTGACGCCTGATCTCGACGAGGGGCGCATTCAGGCCTTCCTGGCAGGGATACGACCGGTCGGCGAGGTTCGCCTGCGGCACACGATCGGGATGCTGGATGCGCTCGAGGGCGAGGGCAGCCTTGCGGAGGAGATCGCTCACGCGCGGCTGCAGATGTTCAAGATCAAGATCGGCGGCGATGTCGAGGCGGATATCGCGCGGCTGCAGGCGATCCATGAGCTTCTGTCGCGGCAGGTTCCGGACTACCGCGCGACGCTCGACGCCAACGAGCAATACGACCCTGAGCGTCTGCGGACGCTTCTTCGGGCGATGCAGAGCGGCTCTCTGAAAAGTTTCCGCGAGCGCCTGCTTTATATCGAACAGCCCTTCGACCGGGCCGGGACCTTCGCGGCGCCTCTCGGCGATCTCGCCGCCGAGATCCCGTTCATCATCGACGAGGCCGATGGCGATTACGATGCCTTCCCGCGCGCGGTCGAGCTCGGCTATCGCGGCGTCTCCTCGAAAGCCTGCAAGGGATTCTACAAGTCGGTCCTGAACGGCGTGCGCGTGGCAGGCCTCAATGAGCGGCAGCCGGGCCGGTTCTTCGTCTCCGCCGAGGATCTCACCTGTCAGGCAGGGCTCGGGATCGAGCAGGACACGGTACTCGTCGCGACGCTCGGGCTCACCCATGCCGAGCGTAACGGGCACCACTACGTCGAGGGCTTCGGCCCCGCACCGGATGCGGAAGCGGCGCATTTCGCCGCCGCGCATCCCGATCTCTACCGAACGCAGGGCGGCCGCATCGGCCTTGCTTTCGAACGCGGCTCGCTTGCGACCGCCTCCCTATTGTCTGCCCCAGGTTTCGCCGGCGGTGCCGAGCCTGACTGGAGCAGTCTCGTTCCTCTCTCACACCATTATCGATAGGAGTTTTCATCATGGCTCAACGCAGATTAGGCATCGTGATGCATGGCATCACCGGCCGCATGGGAATGAACCAGCACCTCATCCGCTCGGTGGCCGCTATCCGCGCGCAAGGGGGCGTGACGCTCTCCGACGGCTCGAAGGTTCAGCTCGATCCGATCCTCGTCGGACGCAACGCGGATAAGATCGAAGAGCTCGCGAAGACATACGGCATCGAGCGCTGGACGACCGATCTCGACAAGGCCATCGCCGATCCGAAGGACGAGATCTTCTTCGATGCGGCGACGACGCAGATGCGCCCGACGCTGCTCGAGCAGGCGATCAACGCCGGCAAGCATATCTATTGCGAGAAGCCGATCTCCACGAACCTGCCCGAGGCGCTGAAGATCGTCCGTCTCGCCCGCGAGAAGGGCGTGAAGAACGGCACCGTGCAGGACAAGCTCTTCCTGCCCGGCCTGCAGAAGCTGAAGATGCTGCGCGATTCCGGCTTCTTCGGCCGCATGCTCTCGGTGCGCGGCGAGTTCGGCTATTGGGTGTTCGAGGGCGATTGGGGTCAGCCGGCGCAGCGCCCGTCGTGGAACTACCGCTCCGAGGACGGCGGCGGCATGATCCTCGACATGGTCTGCCACTGGCGCTACGTGCTCGACAACCTCTTCGGCGAGGTGCGTTCGGTCTCCTGCATCGGCTCGACGCATGTTCCCGAGCGTGTCGACGAGAAGGGCAAGACCTATCAGGCCACCGCCGACGATTCGGCTTACGCCACCTTCATGCTCGATGGCGGCGTGATCGCCCACATCAACATGTCCTGGTGCACCCGCGTCTATCGTGACGATCTCGTCACCTTCCACGTGGACGGCACGCATGGATCGGCCGTCGCCGGCCTCACCGATTGCGTGATCCAGCCGCGCCAGGCGACGCCGCGCCCGGTCTGGAACCCGGACCAGAAGCAGACCATCGACTTCTACGACACCTGGCAGCCGGTGCCGGACAACACGGTCTACGACAACGGCTTCAAGACGCAGTGGGAGATATTCGTCCGCCATGTCGTCGAGGATGCGCCGTACAAGTACACCCTCGTCGAAGGCGCCAAGGGCGTGCAGCTCGTGGAATGCGCCCTCGAGAGCTGGCGCGAGCGCCGCTGGGTCGACGTGCCGCCGCTGAATGTCGGCGCTTCGAAGGAGAAGCAGCATGAACCGGCCTGAAACCGTCAGCGCCCTGTCGATCCGCCTGCCGCAGGCGGATCGCAGCCTGGAGACCTATAAGCTCTCCGCGCCCAAGTCCTTCCCGGACAAGGTCAGCGGGCCGATGAACCGCATCGCGTTCTCGGCTGCCCATGTGGTGGCCGATCCGCTCGCCGATGCGGATCCGTGGCTGCAGGCCGCCATCGACTGGGACAAGACTATCGCCTATCGCGAGCGTCTGTGGGATCTCGGCCTCGGCGTCGCCGAAGCCATGGACACGGCGCAGCGCGGGATGGGCCTCGACTGGCCGACCTCGCTCGAGCTGATCCGCCGCTCGGTCGGCGCCGCCAAGGCGCGAGGCGATGCCCTCGTGTTCTCCGGCGCCGGCACGGATCACCTGGCGCCGGAAGCCGCGCGCAGCATCGATGACGTGATCCGCGCCTACGAGGAGCAGTTCGCCGCCATCGAAGGAGTCGGCGGGCGCATCATCCTCATGGCTTCGCGTGCCCTCGCCCGCGTCGCCAAGTCGGCCGACGATTACGTCAAGGTCTATGACCGCATCCTCAGCCAGGCGAAGGAGCCCGTGATCATCCACTGGCTCGGCGACATGTTCGATCCGGCGCTCGCTGGCTATTGGGGCACGAGTGATCTCGATGCCGCGATGGATACCTGCGTGTCGATCATCAACAGCCATGCGGGCAAGGTCGACGGCGTCAAGATCTCCCTCCTCGACAAGGACAAGGAGATCGCCATGCGCCGCCGCCTCGACAAGGGCGTGCGCATGTATACGGGCGACGACTTCAACTATGCCGAGCTGATCGCAGGCGACGATCAGGGCTATTCGCACGCGCTGCTCGGCATCTTCGATGCCATCGCGCCGGCAGCCTCGTCGGCTCTCGTGAGTCTTGCCGCGGGCGACCTCGACGCGTTCCACGACGTGCTCGCGCCGACGGTGCCGCTGTCGCGGCACATCTTCCGGGCGCCGACGCGGTTCTACAAGACCGGCGTGGTGTTCATGGCCTATCTCAACGGCCATCAGGACCACTTCACCATGATCGGCGGACAGGAGAGCACCCGTTCGACCTTGCATCTCGCCGAGCTTTTCCGTCTGGCGGACAAGGCCGGCCTGCTGCGCGATCCCGACCTCGCAGTCGAGCGCATGCGCCACGTCCTCGCGACGCACGGGGTGGAGGCTTGAAGCATGCGTGACTTCACACGCGATCACCGCGCCCTGTCGATCAACACCGCGACGGTGAGAAAGCAGGGCGACCTCGTCGCCATCGCGGAGGCCTGCGCCAGAGCCGAGATCAAGGCGATCTCGCCCTGGCGCGACCAGGTGGCGAGTGTGGGCCTCAACCGCGCCGTGGCGGCCGTCAAGGATGCGGGGCTCGAACTCTCCGGCTATTGCCGCGGCGGCATGTTCCCGGCCGATGCGGCAAGGCTTCAGGAGGCGACCGACGACAACCGCCGTGCGGTGGACGAGGCGGTTGCGCTCGGCGCACCCTGCCTCGTGCTCGTGGTCGGCGGCCTGCCGCAATACTCGCGGCCGGGCTCCGAAGCCTCGAAGGACATCGATGCGGCGCGCGCCATGGTCGAGGACGGGATCGGGACGCTGCTCGAATATTCCCGCAAGGCCGATCTCCCGCTCGCCATCGAGCCGCTGCATCCGATGTACGCGGCGGACCGGGCCTGCGTGAACACCATGAGCCAGGCCCTCGACATCTGCGACCGGGTCGATCCGGAGCGCACGGGCATGCTCGGCCTTGCGGTCGACGTCTATCATGTGTGGTGGGATCCGAACCTCAAGGAACAGATCCGCCGCACCGGCCAGGACCGGCTGCTCGCCTATCACGTCTGCGACTGGCTCGTGCCGACGACCGACCTGCTGCTCGATCGCGGCATGATGGGCGACGGCGTCATCGATCTGCGCGGCATCCGCCAAGAGGTCGAGGCAGTCGGATATACCGGCTACTCGGAGGTGGAGATCTTCTCCGAGAACAACTGGTGGAAAAAGCCGATGGAGGAGGTGCTCGCCACCTGCATCGAGCGGCATCGCGCGGTCGTCTAAAAAGCCGCGCGTTCGCGATCTTTGACATCGTGTCTTGAACTTGGCTCCCGCCTACGGGCGGGAGCCACAACCCGTCACGCTGCGCGCGTCGGTTTCAGCAGAAACGGAGCGCCCGCAGCGTCTGCGATCTCGCGCAGTTTCAGCATCAACGTTTCCGGGATCGGAACGCCATTGGCGAGCCGCTCATCGCGGGCGGTCCATTCAGGTTCGCCGGGCACCAGAACCGGCTCATCGTCACGGATCGGCTTTACGGCATGCAGGGTGTCGATCACCACGTCCAGATCGGACTGGAAGTCTTGCCTTGCCCTGAAGGCCTCGGGATTCAGCGCCATGAAGAAATGGCCGATATTGTCCGGATCGGACGGCGTCTGCGTCAGGTTCCTGATCGGTGAAAAGGAGCCGCCCGAGAGGGTGCCCGACAGGATCTGGGCGATCAGGCCCAATCCGTATCCCTTATGCCCGCCCATTTCGGTGCCGGCACCGCCGACGGGGGTCAGCCCGCCCTCGCTGCCCTCGAAGATCAGTTTGAAGGCCTCTCCTGAACCGGTGACGGACCGGCCCTGGCCGTCGATCACCCATCCCGCTGGAAGGTCCTTGTCCTTGAGTGCGTAAACCTTGACCTTGTTCGCTGCGACGACGCTGGTGGAGATGTCGAGGCAGATGGGCCGGTGACGACCTGCCGGCGCTGCGATCGCAATCGGATTGGTGCCGAGAACGCGCTCGACGCCATTGGTCGGAACGACCGAAATCACGCGGGTGGTCGAGGAGACGACACCGATCAGCCCGCGCTCCGCTGCCATCGTGGCGTAGTAGCCCGCCGCGCCGAAATGATGCGAGTTGAACACCGATACGGCGCCGACATCGTGCGCCAGGGCTTTTTCGATGGCGAGATTCATGCCCATCAGCGCCGCCGGATGTCCCAATCCGGCGCCGCCGTCGATCAGGGCCGTGCTCGCGCTCTGCCGCACGATCCTCGGCTCGGCCCGGATCCGCAACTGACCGGCATTCTGCATCTGCGCATATTGCGTCAGCATCGAGATGCCGTGGGAGTCGATGCCGCGGAGGTCGGTCTCGACCATCACCTCCGCCGTGAGGCGCAGGGTCTCCTCGCTCATGCCCCAGGCGCGCAGGATCGCTTCGATCTGGGCGCGAATCACCTCGGCCGAGATAGTCTCGCTCGCGATCATTGGCTATTGTCTCAAGTGGTTGGTGCGACTGCTCCGGCGCGCGAAGCTAAAAAGGGAGGTGGACCAGGCCACCTCCCATCTTTGTCATCAGGCTGCAATGGCCTGTGTCGGATCGAGCAGCTTCGAGACGCTGACCATCTGGCCCGTCTTCGCGCTCTGCAGCGCCGCGACGCCGCACAGAACCGACATGGCGCCGGCGCGCGAGCCGGCCCGCTGCTTCAGGGGATCAGGCGTGCCCGGCTTGAACAGCATGTCCTGCAGCTTCGGATCGCCGCCGAAATGGCCGCCCGGCTCGTGCGGAACCTGGATAGTCTCGACGCCGCCGAAGTTCCGGACGAGCTGGATCTCGTCATATTCCGGCGTTTCCCAGGGCTGGCGCTCATATTGCCGCATCTGAATGCGGCCCTTGGTGCCGTCGAAGGCGATGAAATGCCCTTCGATGGGCATGTAGGTGTTGACCGAGTAGGTGACCTGCACGCCCTTCTTGTAGCGGATCATGGCCGACATCGTGTCGGGAATGTTGATCTCCTCACGGAACACGCAGGCATCGCGGACATAGCCGTCCTCGCGGGAGGGATCCTCGTAGAGGGCCTCGAGCCAGGGATCCTTGCTGATGTCCACGTAATAGTCGCAGTAGCTGGCATGTTCGCAGGTCTTGCAGCGCTCGCCGCGGAATGGGCCGGCCTTGCCGTATTTGCGCAGGCTCGCGAAGGCGAAGACCTGTTCCGGATCGTCGTCCAGATACCAGTTCATCAGGTCGAAATGGTGCGTGCTCTTGTGCACGAAAAGGCTGCCGGAATTTTCCTCCACCGCATGCCAGCGGCGGAAATAGTCGGCACCGTGCTTGTTGTCGAGAAACCAATGGAAATCGATGGAGGTGACATCGCCGATCACGCCCGAATTCAGCAGTTCCTTGATCTTCCGAACGGTGGGAGCGTAGCGGTAGTTGAAGGTCACATCGACGCGGCGCCCGGTGCGCTTTTCGGCATCCAGGATGCGCCGCACCTTCTCGGCCGTGGTGGTCATCGGCTTCTCGGTGATGACGTCGATGCCGGCCTCGAGGGCGCGCACGATGATCTCGTCGTGATTCGAATCCCGGGTGCAGACGATGACCTGGTCAGGCTTGACGGTAGCGATCATCTCCTGGGCGTCGGTGTAGATGGGGGCATCTATTCCCAGAAAGCCCCGCGCGCGCTCGGCCCGAAGGCGATTCTTGTCGCAGAGGGCGACGATCTCGACGTAGTTGCTGTAGTCCTTGACGACGTTGACGCCCCACATGCCCGTGCCGCGATGGCCGGTGCCGATGAGGGCGATCCGTTTCCTGCTTGAGCGGTCCATTCTCCTGAGGTCTCCTGCTGCTTCGCTCGGATGGTTATGAGAGCGTTAAATTTGTCAGACAAATTAGAGCTTTCAGTCTGAGGCGAACCACGGTGTGGGCTCTTTCCGTCTGCGTTTTATCTCTTGAAGAGGCTTCGGTCTCGAAGCTTAGACCGCCAAATTACATCATACAACTGGTTGACATACAACCATTCTAAATTCTAGCTTCATGCCGGACGGCGACAAAAGAAACGCGCCCCGTGACGGCTGAGGCCAGGATGGAAGACAGGCCTGAGCAGGCGCCACAAGAGGGCTGTCGTCGAGGGCCATAAATTCGCGCTGCCGATGAGGCAGCGTCACAAGAGGGAGACACGCCACATGACACATGACTTCGACCGCAGGACTTTATTAAAGGCGGCTCTTGGCTCCGCCGGACTTGCTGCCCTCGGCAGCGTGCCGGCCTTTGCCCAGGATTCCCGCATCCGCCTGTACTGGTGGGGATCCAAGGAGCGCTCCGACCGCACCCTGAAGGCGGTCTCGCTCTACCAGGACCGCAATGCCGGCGTGAAGATCGACGGCGAAACCCTGGCCTGGGGCGATTACTGGCCGCGGCTTGCCACTCAGGCGGCCGGCCGCAATGCTCCCGATCTGATTCAGATGGATTATCGCTACGTTGCGGAATATGCACGCCGCGGCGCTCTGCTGCCGCTCGACGAATTCGTCGGCAAGTCCCTCGACATCAGCGATTTCGACAAGGCGTCGCTCGACAGCTGCAAGGTCGACGGCAAGCTTTACGGCATCAATCTCGGCAACAACTCGAATGCCATGATCTACAACAAGGCCGCGTTCCAGAAGGCCGGCGTGGCCGAGCCGATCGACGTGACCTGGGACAAGTTCTTCGAACTCGCCGCCGCGGTGACGAAGGCGCATAACGGCGAATATTACGGTACGTCAGACGGCAGCGGAGAAGAATCGCCTTACGAGAACTGGCTGCGCCAGCGCGGCAAGGCGCTGTTCACCGAGGACGGCAAGCTCGGCCTCGACGAGAAGGACGCGACCGACTGGTTCGCCATGTGGGCCAAGGCGCGTGAAACGAAGGCTTGCCCGCCGGCCGATCTGCAGGCGCTCGACAAGAACAACATCGAGACCAACCTGCTCACGCAGGGCCGCGCGGCCTGCGCCTTCAACCATTCGAACCAGTATGTCGGCTACCAGGTTCTCAACAAGAACCCGCTCGGCATCACCATGTACCCGCAGGGCGCGGGCCCGAGCCCGGGCCATTACCTGAAGCCGTCGATGATGTGGAGCATCTATGCTCGCACCAAGGTGGCCGAGCCGGTTGTGAAGTTCGCGAACTTCACCGTGAAGGATGTCGAGGGCGCGAAGCTCCTCGGCGTGGAGCGCGGCGTTCCCGCCTCGCCGAAGATCCGCGAGGCGGTCTCGGCCGATCTCGACGCCATGGGCAAGCTCGTGGTCGACTTCATCTCGCACGTCACGCCGAAGGTCGGGCCGATCCCGCCCGCTCCGCCGAAGGGCGCCGGCGAGATCCAGACGATGCTGCGCCGCATCGCGGAGCAGGTCAGCTTCGGCCGCGTGTCCGTGGCCGATGGCGGCAAGCAATATGTCAGCGAGGCCCAGGCCATCTTAAGCCGCGCCTGACGCAAAGCTCCGCCTTTTGACTCACCAGGCCGACCCAGCCGAACCGGGTCGGCCTGTCCGTCTATCATGACATTGCAGTGAGCCAATCAATATGACGACAACCGCTCAAATTCCTTTGACGATCATCGAGCCGGAGAAGACGAGCAAGCGCTGGCGCGGCCTGTCGCGTGCGCTCGTTGCTTACTCCTTCCTCATCCCCTGGCTCATCGGCTTCCTCGGGCTGACGCTCGGCCCGACGCTCGCGTCCCTCTATCTGTCCTTCACCAATTTCGACCTGCTGCAGGATCCGCAGGTCATCGGCCTGGCGAACTATCAGCGCATCTTCACAAATGACGCGAAGTTCTGGCATTCGATGCAGGTGACGTTCACATATGTCATCCTGGCGGTTCCGCTGAAGCTGGCCTTCGCACTCGGCCTCGCCATGGTGCTCAACCGCGGCATTGCCGGCCTGCCGCTCTACCGCGCCCTGTTCTATCTTCCCTCGCTTCTCGGCGCGAGTGTCGCCATCGCCGTGCTGTGGCGCCAGCTCTTCGCCAAGGACGGCCTCGTCAACGTCGTGCTCGGCTTCTTCGGCTTCGCCGGGCCGAGCTGGATCTCGGATCCGAGCTACTCTCTCTATACGCTCGTCCTGCTCAGCGTCTGGCAATTCGGTTCGCCGATGATCATCTTCCTCGCCGGCTTGCGGCAGATCCCACCGGACGTGTACGAGGCAGCCAGCATCGACGGCGCCAACAAGGTGCAGCAATTCATCAAGATCACGCTTCCGCTGCTCACGCCGGTGGTGTTCTTCAACTTCATCGTGCAGACGATCGATGCCTTCAAGGCCTTCACGCCGGCCTTCATCATCAGCGAGGGCACCGGCGGGCCGATCGACTCGACGCTCTTCTACACCCTCTACCTCTATCAGGAAGGCTTCGCCTATTTCCGCATGGGATATGCGTCGGCCCTGGCATGGATCCTCTTGATCATCATTGCCTGCTTTACCGCCTTCTCCTTCCTGACCTCTCGCTACTGGGTGCACTACAATGACTGACACCACAACAGTCGCCACCACACCGAACGTCTCGGGAGGCCGCTCGCTCCTGTATCACGTGATCCTCTGCGGCGTGTCGCTGATCATGCTCTATCCGCTCCTGTGGATGCTCGCGAGCAGCTTCAAGCCCGATGACGAGATCTTCGGCAATGCCTCGCTCTGGCCGGAAACCTTCACCATCGATGCCTATATCCGCGGCTGGTCCGGCCTGACGGTCAGCTTCGGAACCTTCTTCTGGAACTCGCTGGTCATCGCGGTGCTCAGCGTGATCGGCAACGTGTTCTCGTGCTCGCTGGCGGCCTACGCCTTCGCGCGCCTGAAATTCCCGCTGAAGAACTTCTGGTTCGCGCTCATGCTGGGCACGCTGATGCTGCCCTATCACGTGACCCTCATCCCGCAATACGTGCTGTTCCTGAATCTCGACTGGGTGAACACCTTCCTGCCGCTGGTGGTGCCGAAATTCCTGGCGGCCGACGCGTTCTTCATCTTCCTGCTGTATCAGTTCTTCCGCGGCATCCCGCGCGAGCTCGACGAGGCGGCGATCATCGACGGAGCGGGGCCGTGGCGCATCTTCTGGAGCGTCATGCTGCCCTTGTCGATTCCGGCGCTTGCCACGGCTGCGATCTTCACGTTCATCTGGACCTGGGACGATTTCTTCGGGCCCCTGATCTATCTGAACGATGCCAGCCAGTACACAGTTCAGCTCGGCCTGCGCACCTTCGTGGACTCCACCGGCAAATCCGACTGGAGCGCGCTCTTCGCCATGTCCGTGGTCGCTCTGATCCCGGTTCTGTTGTTCTTCGCGGTCTTCCAGCGCCTTCTCATCGAAGGCATCGCGACCACCGGTCTGAAAGGTTAAGGACAAGCGAATGTCAGCACTTGGAGTTCGCTTCGGCGTCATCGGCATCAACCACAACCATATCTTCGGTCAGGTCGATGCCCTTCTCGGCGCCGGGGCCGAGTTCGTGTCCTTCTTCGCCGAGGAGGACGAACTCGCAGCACCCTTTGCGGAACGCTATCCGCAGGCGCGGCGCGTCCACGACGCCCGCCAGATCCTGGAGGACGACGGCATCGCCGTCGTCGTCAGCGCCGCCATCCCCAAGGACCGCGCACGGATCGGACTTGCCGCGATGCGTCACGGCAAGGATTACATGGTCGACAAGCCGGGCATGATCACGCTCGAGGAATTGGCCGAAGTCCGCCGTGTCCAGAAGGAGACCGGGCGCATCTACTCGATCTTCTATTCGGAGCATTTCAGCAGCCGGGTGACCGACAAGGCCGGCGAGCTCGTGCGCTCCGGCGCCATCGGCAAGGTGGTGAACACCCTTGGCCTGGGGCCGCACCGGCTCAATGCGCCAATCCGCCCATCATGGTTCTTCGAGCGCGCGGCCTATGGCGGGATTCTCACCGACATCGCTTCTCACCAATGCGAGCAGTTCCTGTTCTATACGGGCGCGAAGGATGCGGAGATCACCTATGCGCTGGTGGCGAACCGCAACAATCCGCAGGCGCCCGGACTGCAGGATTTCGGCGAGATGACGCTCAAGTCCGAGAACGCCACGGGCTATATCCGCGTCGACTGGTTCACGCCGGATGGCCTGCCGATCTGGGGCGATGGACGCGTCATGATCGTCGGCACCGAAGGCACGATCGAGATGCGCAAATACATCGACGTTGCCGGACGTGAGGGCAAGGATCACCTGTTCCTTGTCGACAAGGCCGGCATGCGCCATCTCGACTGCTCCAACGAAGAGCTGCCCTACGGCCGCAACTTCCTGAACGATGTGCGCGACCGGACCGAGACAGCCATGGGGCAGGAGCATTGCTTCAAGGCCATGGAACTCGTGCTGAAGGCACAGGCCCTGGCGGAAGAGGCCCGCTGATGCTCGACTTTCGCCTGCTCAAGGACGTGCGCTGCGGGGTCGGTGAGAGTCCCGTCTGGGACGATCGTCGCAAGGTCCTGTTCTTCATCGACATCAAGGCGCCGGCGATCCATTCCGTCCGGCTCGACGGCTCCGAGCATCGCAGCTGGGCCATGCCGAAGGTCGTGGGCTCCGTCGGGCTCGGGGAAAGCGGCCGGCTCGTCGTGGCGCTGGAGCGCTCCATCGCCGTCTTCGATCCGGAGAGCGAGAAGCTCGACATTCTCGCCGAGCTTCCCGGTGAACCGGCCACGAACCGCCTCAATGACGGCAAAGTAGGGCCGGACGGCGCCTTCTGGGTCGGCTCGATGGACGACCGCCCGCAAAAGGAGCCACTTGGCTCGCTCTATCGGGTCGATGGGCGTGGACAGGTGACACGTGTGCTGGATCGGTTCTGTCTCGTGTCCAACGGCCTCGCCTGGTCGGCGGATGGTCGCGCCCTGTTCCACTCCGATTCCCGCGGGCCCTGGATCGACCGCTACGATTTCGAGCCGTCCTCGGGCGAGCTCGGCAATCGGGTGCGGATCGCGACCCTGGACGAGACGACGGGTCGGCCGGATGGCGGGGCCTGCGATGAAGAGGGGTTCTATTGGAGCTGCGGCGTGTCCGCCGGCCGTCTGAACCGCATCACGCGGGATGGAAAGATCGTCGAATCCCATCCCGTTCCCGTTCCGGCACCCACCATGCCGTGCTTCTGCGGAGATGACCTGCGGACGTTGGTGATCACCTCCCTGCGGCCGGACAATCCGGATGTGCTGGCCGGCGCGCCGCAATCCGGCAGCCTCTTCATCGCGGCGTCTCCGGTGGCCGGCGCCCGGATTGGCCGGTGGGCAGACGCCTGAGAAGCGCTGCCCAGCTGCAATTCTGATGATCCCTATCGCGCTTCGCGGAGGCTTTCCCCGCCTCGCGTGGAATAATTCATCATATATATTATAAATCAGCATTCCGATTCCATCTCAGTTCCGTGGACCTGCCATGACTCCGAAACGCGTTCTGCTTACCGGTGCCGCCGGCCTCCTCGGAGGTGTCCTGCGTCGCTCCCTCGGGGGACAATTCCAGTTGCGTCTTGCCGACATCGTCCCCCTGGAGGCGACAGGGGAGGGTGAGGAGAGCATCATCTGCGATCTTGCCGACGCGGCTGCCGTCGAGGCCATGTGCGAGGACGTGGATGCCATCATTCATCTTGGCGGCATCCCGTATGAGACCGGATGGCCCGAGTTGCTCCGGTCCAATATCATTGGAACCATCAACCTCTATGAGGGCGCAAGACGCGCCGGCGTCGACCGGGTCCTCTTCGCCAGCAGCAACCATGCCACCGGCATGCACCCGAACGACAGGGCTCTGTCGGGAGAAAGTCCGCCTCGCCCCGATTCGCGCTACGGACTGACGAAGGCCATCGGCGAGGACGTGGCGGCGCTCTATGCCTACAAGCACGGCATTCGCAGCTTCTGCCTGAGGATCGGCTCGTGCCTGCCCAAGCCGGACAACAAGCGGGCGCTCTCCACCTGGCTGTCCCAGGCCGACTTCGTGCGCCTGGTCCAGGTGGGCCTGACGGCCGATTACGTGCACGAGATCGTCTACGGCGTTTCCAGGAACACCCGTTCCTGGTGGGACAATTCCGCGGCCTTCCGTCTCGGCTATCAGCCGCAGGACGATGCAGAGATTTATGCGGCGGAGGTCGGGGCCATCGAGCTCAAGACGGAGCTTGCTCGCAATTACCAGGGCGGAAACTTCGTGCCGGAGGAGTTTTCCGGCCGGAAAGAGTGGCTCGACTGAGATTGCAGGCCGGTGTCGCCGCTCGGCGCGACGGCAAAAAAATCCCGGGGCGCAGCGCCCCGGGTTATTTCCTCGAGATGAGGTTCAGGCCCGCGCGGCGTAGCGCAGGATATCGGCGCCTTTGTTCGCCAGGCTCCAGTTCTGATAGCGCGGGTGATCGGGGCCGACCTCGAGCGTCTGCGGACGCTGCGTCTCGATGGATTGATAGAAGGCGGTGAGCAGCTCGAGCGAGCGCCGCGCATCGGTCAGCGTGATCGGCAATGGGCCGCCTGAGAGAAGCGCTTCGTGATAGGGCGCAAACAAGCCTTCAAAGCGGGTCGGCACGAAATTCCAGCCTTCGAAAGCCTGATCGATCCGCGCCTGAACCTCCGGCGAGGCGGGAATGATCTTCCACGGATCGTCGCCCGGCGCATAAGGCTTCTGGCAGCTCTCGAAGGTCACGTTCTCGAAGCAGAAGCGCAGGCGGCTGATCTCGTCCTGCGAGCCGAGGGTTGCAGCCGTTGAGGCCAGCGCGCCATTCTGCAGCTCCAGGCTGCCGACGACGCAATCCTCCACCTCGATGTTGTTCACGCGCGTAGCCGCGCGGGCGAACACGGATTTGACCGGACCCATGATGAAGGTGAGCAGGTCGTGCAGGTGGATCGCGTGGGTGACGAGAACGCCGCCGAGCTCGGTTTCCCAGCGCCCGCGCCAGGGATTGTCGTAGTACTTCGCGGTCCGCTTCCAGAACACCTCGACGGAGGCGAGATAGGGTTTTCCGGCAATGCCCTGGTCGATGATGTGCTTGGCCTTCATGATACCGTTGCCGTAGCGGTACTGGAAGATCGGCAGCACGCGGCCACGGGATTGCTTCTCGGCCTCGATCACCTTGTCCACATCGGCCACGGAGCCGACGAGCGGCTTCTCGCAGACCACGTTCTTGTTGGCGGCAAGAGCTGCCAGGATCTGTTCGAGGTGGACGGCCGGAGGCGTGCAGACATCGACGATGTCCACGTCCTCCATGCGCAGAACCTCGCCGAAGTCCTTGGTCCGGCGCTCGATGCCGAATTCGTCGCCGATGCTCGCCAGCCGCTCATCGTTGAGATCGCAGATGACGATGACGCGGAACTTGTCCGGATGGGCGGCATAGGATTCGATGTGGGTGCGGCCGATTCCGCAGCCGACGACCGCAACATTCTTGATCATGAGCGCTGTTCTCCCTTCGCTCCGGGCGGCGCAAGCCCTTCGGAGCCGACGTCGTTAGATACGGTGCACGCATGCATTGCGTGCGATGACGCAACAGCGACTCATCGTGGCCGAGCGTCAGGAACCGCAATGTTGGCGATGCAACGGCACTCCGGCTTGCATGTCAAGATTTGTCGTGCAACATGATATGTGCTTCACTTGATCGTACCACGGGAATGCCTACGATAGCGTGGCTTTATCCGGGATTCGGGCAGGCACCCCGCAGAGGGCCGAAGAACAGAAGATTTTGGAGGAAGATCCGTGGCCTCAGTTGAGATCCGCAACATTCGAAAGAACTTCGGAACCGTCCCGGTCATTCACGGCGTGTCGATCGAGATCCAGGACGGCGAGTTCGTGATCCTGGTCGG
>NZ_JAERQD010000041.1 GCF_016735695.1 Microvirga zambiensis WSM3693
CCTACTAAGATCCGTCTCACCCGAGACAGACGAAAAGGCCCGGGTCACCCCGGGCCTTTTTTGTTAGGGCCTTGCGGAAGGGCCGCGTTTTTGACGGCAACCCGGATCCATTTCGCCGAAAATGGCTTTAGGGTGTCACCCTGGTCTTCGCATAGGCCGGGACGCGGGCTTCGAAATCGGCGAGCCAGGCGACGAGCTTGGGATAGCCCTCGCGCCAGCGGCCGCCGAAGCGCAGGTCGAGATAGCCGAGGGCGCAGGCGAGCGCGATCTGGCCGATATGGAGAGGCTGGCCCGGTTGCGAGAGATGGGTCTCCGCATGGTCGAGCCCGCGGCGCACCTTGTCGGACTGATGCGCAACCCATTTCGGCTCATGCCGGTCCTCCGGGCGGAAGCGGTTCTCATAGACCTGCAGCAGCGCCGCATCCATGATGCCGTCGGCGAGCGCTTGATCGCGCAGGGCCGAGAACCGCGCGGCGCCATTGGGGATGACTCCCCCTCCTCCGGCCAGATGATCGAGATAGTCCACGATCACGCGGGAATCGTAGAGCACCTCGCCGCTCTCCAGGATCAGCGCAGGGATCTTTCCCAGCGGGTTCTGCTGGCGGATGGAATCGTCCGGATTCAGCGTATCCGCGTCGACGATCTGGATACGGTCGGACAATCCGAGGATCGAAGCCGAGAGCTTGACCTTCCGGCCGAAAGGCGAAGCAGGCGAGGAACGGAGAACGAGCATGAGCAAACCCCTATCGAAACGATGGGAGAACTCATGAACGCTCAGGCCATGAACGGCAACTCGATTTAAGCAGGGGGACCGAAGGCTTCACAGCGATAGGCGCCATAGCCGCTGCGCGACAGGCGCCCGGCGAGCGCCGGCAGCAGCAGCTCCGCCTCCTCCTTCAGGGACCAGGGCGGGTTGATGACGAAGAGGCCGCTGCCGTTGAGGCGGGTCGCGTCGCGCGGGTCGTCCACATAGAGCTCGAGGCGCAGGCCCGGACGCGGGCTCTCTTCATGAAGACGCGCGATAACCGCATCGACCGGCGCAACATCCTTGATCGGATACCAGCCGGCATAGACCCCGGTCGGCCACTTTCTCAGAGCTCCGAGCAGCTCCGTGCCGAGCCGCTCCAACTCGTTCGGCTTCTCGTAGGGCGGATCGATGAGAACGAGACCGCGCTTCTCCTTCGGCGGGATCAGGGCATGAAGCGCCGTCCAGCCGTCGAGATGCATCACCTTGAGATTCGTGACTTCGTTGAACGCTTCGCTGAGCACCGCATGATCCGCCGGATGCAGTTCCACGAATACTCCTCTATCCTGCCGCCGCAGCACCTCGCGTACGATCGCTGGGGAACCGGGATAGGAATTCTCGCCATGGCGAGCACGCACCTCGGCGATCACGGTTCGATAAGGTGCGAGAATGTCCTCGACCTCCGGGGAGAATGCCTCGTCGAGACGCCCGATGCCCTCGACCCATTCGCCCGTACGTCCGGCTTCGTCACCGGAGAGATCGTAGAGACCGATCCCCGCATGGGTGTCGATGACGCGAAGCGGTGTCTCCTTGCGCTGCAGATAGGCGAGGATGCGCACCAGCAACGCGTGCTTCATGACGTCGGCGAAATTGCCGGCGTGGAAGGCATGGCGGTAATTCATATGCGTCCTATCGCATTGCCGGAACGGCGATCTCGCCTGCGCGGCAGCCGTCGCGATCGATCTCTGCGCATGAGCGGAAGCCGCGAAGATCCCGCGTGAGGCAGATGCGCACCTCCTGGAAGATACGCCGTCCGCAGGAAACGGAAATCATGTCGGGGCGCAAGCCCGGATTGACGGAGACGAAGGCCCGCTCGATCTCGCTCGGCAGCACCTGCGAGCGGCTGGTCAGGTCCTTGAAGCCATCGGGGATGCGGACGAGGTCTCGTGCCTGTCGCACGGCACGAAAGTAACCGCTCGGCGACTCGCCGGTGCATGTTCCGTGCTTGCGCCATTGGTATCGGGCGAGATTGTCGTCGGGAAACAGGCCTTTCGCCTCGGCCATGGCCGTCTGCGGCACGAAGCGCCCGTTGGGTTCGCAGAAGCTGGGATAGCCCTGTTCCCGCTGCGGCCAGAGGCCGTGGGTCACGAAACCGAGGCCGCTGCCGCTATCGCATTGCCGGCTCCGGCTGCCGCTGTTCTCGCAGAAGCCGGGCGACCAGGACAGGGCCAGCACATAAAAGTCGAATTGCCCCATCGGGGCGCCCCGTGCCTCCCGGGGCGCTTGAGCCTGGGCGGGCAGGATCGAGAAAAGGCAGGCACCCGCAAAGGCAAGGCACCGGCGCAGGATCAAGGGGCGGCCTGCTTGCAGTGCGGTGCGTAGGCATAATTGCGGTCGAGGCCGTCGACGCAGGATTCCGTGTTCCAGCCGATGCCGATGAAGCCGAGATCCTCGCGGATCGAGAAGTTGATCCGGCGCTTATAGCCGTCGGACACGATGACCGTGCCGGTGCAGTAGCGGCGAGGAATGTAATCGAGGCCCCAGGGACGCCAGGCGACTTCCTGCACCCGCTCGAAGCGGACCAGCCTGAGACCGGAATTCCAGAACCGGAACTCCTTGTTCTCGAAGCGTGAGGAGATGTCCTGGAGGACGGAGGGGTCGGCACAAGCAGGCAGCGAGGCGTCGAAAGGTTCGTCCCGCCGTTCCGCCGGCGTGATCTCGCGCGCAAGCGCAGGCGCGCTCAACAACATGCAGGAGATAATAGCCGCCAGCCACTTCATTTGAATGCTCCACCGGGTCGTCAGACTCGCATCATCGACCATGTGGGCGACGCTCGCCAAGGTCAAGGCTCCGCTCACGTTTAATAGAGGGCGTGGCGGTTGAGCATCATCGGCTGTCCGGCCGAACGCGCCGGCCGAGGCGGAGCATAGGTCTGCTCGACGGGACGGCCGACCGGCGGCAGCGGCGCCTGAGAATAGGGCGAGGGCGGCGAGACCCGCGACGATCCCGTATTCGCGCCCGGCAGATCGGCGGAGTATCCCCCACCAGCGGGATAGCGCGCTGCCGGAACAGGGGCGGCGAAGACCGGCGACGGCGGTGGCGGCGGAGCGGAGGGTATATAGGCCTCCCCCTCCGCCACGTCCTGCTCCAGGTCGACCGGCGCCAGATCGCCGGACGATGCGGCGCTCTGAAGGATCTCGCGGCTGCGCTCGGGGTCGATTCGAGGGGTGAATTTCAGGATCGGCTTGCAGATGCGGCGCACACCGCGGGGATCGTGCCGCGCAAGATCGATATGGATGTGATTGTAATGGAATGCATCGGAGCCCGGCGCCAGGACGGTCGTGAAGTAGCGGCAGGCTCCGACGAAGGCCTCGCGCAAGAACTCCTGCTCGGACGGATCGCCCCGCCAGCCCCTCTCGACATTGATCTCCCGACCGTCCGCCAGCACGAAGGCCATCACGTCCATGGCATTGCCGAAGGCATGCTCGGAGGTCTTTGCTCCCGACTGATTGTTGCGGGGCCGGCAGGAATAGGAGCCGGCTTTGACGTCGGCCAGAGGCACGCCGAAATACATCTGGGCGGCCGGCCTCACGATCTCGTCGAGCCAGCTGTCGATTTGCGGAATGATGGGACAGGCCAGCGTGACCTTCGATTTCAGTCCCACCGCGCCGTTGTTGAAGGCGGAAACCTTGAACGGATGATCCATGCCGCAGACGCCGGGACCGTCGATCTTGGAGCTCAGAGCCATGTAGGCGGAAGGCTGCACGAGGCGCTGCGACAGGCAGGCCTCCTCGGCCTGCGCGCGCCAAGGCTCGCGCTGCTCGAAACGAAACAGCCCGCAACCGGTGAGCCCAAGCCCGGTGAGCGATAGGGCAACAAACGCAACTAACCCACGACGCATGGGCCGGAGACTAGGCCCAAGGCCGTAAACATCCCGTCAACAGAGGCAGACGCACCTCGTGCTGAGGCCCGATTCGAGCGTAGCCGGCGCATTTCTGCCGGAACATAGGCCGGGAAACGGGTGCGACAGAATCGAGCAGGAACTTTTTTCGGCGGTGTCTTCGAAAGAATTCTGCCCAATGAAACAAGGGCTTAAGATTTTGTTAACGATTACATCGGGTTGGCGGCGCGAAGCATAGCCATTCCGAGATGCTTCTCAGGGTCCGAGCGGTTTGATAATCTACCTCTCCATTCAGATAGGGAAATTAACCCTCCACCATCTTCAGGGGCTGAGATGAATCCGACCTCCAATTTCGACTGGACGGCCACGTTCAACATCGCTGCCGTCTGCGTATCCTTCTCTTACATCTTTGCCGTTTTCGCAGGACTCGTCTGAGGCCGCGCAACGCCATTCCCTTTCCAGACCAACCTCCAATTTCGACGCTGCCGCATTCCGGCAGCGTTTTTTCATGCATCGGGGCAAGGGGTCTCCGTGATGGTCCAGGACATCACGTTGACCTCCATTTCGCACCACGCCAGCCGGGGGCCGTCCGCCGTTCTCAGGCAGGTCTTCTCGCCCTCGGGGACCATCTTGCCCTGGGCACGGCAATAGCAATCGAGCGGGTTGTGAGCGGGCGCCTGGACCAATTGAGGGGCAGGCATCTCTCGGGCATCTTGGGCATAGGCCGGGACCGAGGCCATCGCCATCAGGCCGAACAGGACGACGACGCTGCGCATGGGGCATCTCCGCGTGTCATGTCACGGGCAATGCTCATCCCGTCCGGCGGCTGCGTCAAGCGCTATCGACCCCACCGCTCCATGGCTTGGTCGTCCGACTCTTTCGCCTCGACCCAGGCGCCGGCCGTGCCATCTTTAAGGTGCTCGCGCTTCCAGAATGGCGCGTGGGCCTTCAGGTAATCCATGAGGAACGATGCCGCCTCGAAAGCGGCTTGGCGGTGGGCGCTGGCGGCAAGCACCAGAACGATCTCCTCGCCCGGCCGGATCATGCCGAAGCGGTGGATGATCGTGAGACCGTGGAGGGGCCAGCGATCCTGCGCCTGCGCAACGATCCGGGCGATCTCGGCCTCGGCCATGCCCGGGTAATGCTCAAGTTCCAACGCCGCCAACCGCCCGCCCTCGTCGCGGCACAGGCCGGTGAACGCCACGACCGCGCCGATATCCGCTCTCCCTCGAGTCAGGTCGGCCGTCTCGGCGGCAACATCGAAGGGCTCGGCCTGGATGCGGATGGTTGCTGCCATGGCGCCGCCTGAAGGCGTCAGCCGCCGGTCATCGGGGGGAAGAAGGCAATCTCCTGCGCCCCCGCGATCCGGGCCTCGGGTTTGACGTGGACGTGATCGATCGCCGCCCGGACGACGCCCTCGTTCTCGAACGCATAGGCGTATTCCTCACCCCGGCTTTTGAGCCAGCGCACCAGATCGGCGACCGTCTCGACCCCCGCTGGTGCGTCCACCTGCTCGTCAGTCCGGCCGATCCGCTCGCGCACCCAGGCGAAATAGACGAGCTTCATGGGCCCTATCCCTCGTCCACCAGATGGTGGATGCCGTTCTTGAAATAGTCCCAGCCGGTATAGATCGTCAGGATCGCGGCGATCCACAACAGGATCGTGCCGATGAGGGTATTGTTCGGCAGAACCGTCTCGCCCGCAGGCCCGGCGATCAGGAAACCGAGGGCCACGAGCTGGAGGGTCGTCTTCCATTTGGCGACCCGGCTCACCGGCACGCTGACCTTGAGCTCCGCCAGGAACTCGCGCAGGCCTGAGACCAGGATCTCGCGGCACAGGATGACGATGGCGGCCCAGAGCGCCCAGCCCTTGATGGTGCCGTCGGCCACCAGCATGAGCAGGGTCGCGGCCACCAGCAGCTTGTCGGCGATGGGATCGAGCATGCGCCCGAGGGCCGATTGCTGCGCGAAGGTGCGCGCCACGTAACCGTCGAGATAATCGGTGATGGCGGCGAGCGCGAACACCGCGAGGGCAAACCAGCGGGACCAGTGATCCTCCGGCCAGAACAGCAGCCCGACCACGGCGGGCACCGCCGCAAGCCGGCCATAGGTCAGCATGTTGGCGAGGTTGAAAGCCTTCGAGCGGCCCAAGGAAGAAACTGTCTTCATAACACCCGCAGGAAGCATGAGGACCCGTGCCCCGTCAATCGGACAAGCCTCGGTTGCACACCGCCGCCATTCGGTGAACACGGCAATGTGACATGGGCAAGCCCGTTGCGAGTTGCGCCGTCGCTTCGACCCTCCATGTCACCCTCGCTCGTGGAAGAAATCGTAGACCGCGCGAGCCGTCGCAGCGTTCACGCCGGGCGCTTTGATCAGGTCTTCCAGGGCCGCACGCTGGATCGCCTTGACGGTGCCGAAATGGTGCAGGAGCGCCCGCTTGCGGGTCGGGCCGATCCCGGGAATCTCGTCGAGCGGGTTCTTCACCAGCTCGCGCTTGCGCTTGGCCCGGTGTGCACCGATGGCGAAGCGGTGGGCCTCATCCCGAAGCCGCTGCACGAAATAGAGCGCGGGATCGCGCGGCGGCATCTTGAAGGGCGGCTGGCCCGGCTTGAAGAAGGTCTCGCGGCCGGCATCCCGATCCCGTCCCTTGGCAATGCCGATCAACGCTACGTCGCTCTCGCTGACGCCCACATCCGACAACGCCTGCCGTGCCGCTTCCAGCTGCCCCTTGCCGCCGTCGATCAGGACCAGATCGGGCCAGGCGGGAAAGGCGTCGTCGCCATCCGGCCGGGTCTCCTCGGCCGCCCTCGGCTCTTCCTTGACCAGCCTGGCGAAGCGGCGCTGCAGCATCTCGCGCATCATGCCGTAATCGTCGCCGGGCTTCAGATCCTCCGAGCGCATGTTGAAGGTGCGGTAGTGCTGCTTCATGAAGCCGCCCTCCCCCGCCACCACCATGGCGCCGACCGCATTCGTGCCCATGATATGCGAGTTGTCGTAGACCTCGACGCGCCGCGGCACCTTCGGCAGCCCGAAGGCCTGACTCAGGGAGACGAGAAGCTTCTGCTGCGAGGAGGTATCGGCAAGCCGCCGTCCGAGCGCCTCTCTGGCATTGCGCAGCACGTAGTCGATGAGCTGGCGCCGTTCGCCGCGCTGGGGCGCATGGATCTCCACCCGCGCCTCGGCGCGCGTCGAGAGCGCGGCCGCCATGAGCTCCGCATCCTCGATCTCGTGCGAGAGCAGGATGAGGCGAGGCGCCGGCTTGTCGTCGTAGAACTGCGCCAGGAAGGAACCCAAGACCTCCTCCCGGCTCATGGATTTGTCGGCCTTCGGGAAGTAGGCGCGGTTGCCCCAGTTCTGCCAGTTGCGGAAGAAGAACACCTCGACGCAGAACTGCCCCGCCTGCTCGTCGACGGCAAAGACATCCGCCTCCTCGACGGATTGCGTGTTGATCCCCTGCACGCCCTGGATGGCCGAGAGCGCCGCCAAGCGGTCGCGGCAGCGCGCCGCGCGTTCGAATTCGAGATCTTCGGCCGCAGCTTGCATCTCGTCGGTGATGCGCTGCTTGACCGCGCTGGACTTTCCCGAAAGGAAGGCGCGCGCCTCGGACACGAGTTCCGCATAATCCTCTGAAGAAACCTCGTGCGTGCAGGGGCCCGAGCAGCGCTTGATCTGGAACAGCAGGCAGGGCCGGGTGCGGTTCTCGAAATAGCTGTCGTTGCAGGA
This sequence comes from Microvirga zambiensis WSM3693, assembly GCF_016735695.1. Taxonomy (GTDB): domain Bacteria; phylum Pseudomonadota; class Alphaproteobacteria; order Rhizobiales; family Beijerinckiaceae; genus Microvirga; species Microvirga zambiensis. Next base: position 7,592 of record NZ_JAERQD010000041.1, read on the forward strand.
ACGCAGGAGAAACGCGCGCTGCAGGGCGTTGATGGTACGGTTGACCGCCCAGACGCTGGCGAAGGGGCCGTAATAATCGCCCTTGCGCTTCCTCGCTCCGCGATGCTTCACGAGCTGCGGCGCCTCGTGATCGGCGGTGAGCAGGATATAGGGCAGCGACTTGTCGTCCCGCAAAAGGACGTTGTAGCGTGGCTTGAGCTGCTTGATGAGATTGGCCTCTAGCAGCAGCGCCTCGGTCTCGGTCGCCGTGGTGACGAACTCCATCGAGGTGGTCTGGCCGATCATCCGGGCGATGCGGTTCGAATGGGCCTGACCCCGCGCATAGGACCCGACGCGGTTCTTCAGGCTCTTGGCCTTGCCGACGTAAAGGACGTCGCCACGCCCGTCGATCATGCGATAGACGCCGGGCGCGTTTGGAAGGGTCGCCCAGAACTGCTTGATGACCTCGGTTCCGCGCTGGACCGAGTCCGGATTGACCTCCAGATCGAACTCGACATCCGAGCCGCTTTCGACGGCTACGGCCTCGTCGTCTTCCTCGTTGTCCAGGATATCCGGCGGAACGTCGTTGGTGGCATTGCGACTCATGAAGGAGATTTAAGGGCTCGCGAGTCCCGAGGAAAGTGCCGCCGGCGAACTGGCGCAGCCACCCCGTTCGGCCTGGGGCCATTTCCACTCGCGTGGACAAAGCTCTCTTCTTTGCTTTGCCGCATTTTTTTACAGCGAACCGGATCCACTTCGCCGAAAAATGCTCTAAACGGCAAAGCTCCTGCCAGAGGGGAGCCGGACCATGCGCCTGTCGATCGTCACATCCGCCGTCGTGGCGGCCCTGGTGGGGTTCGGCAGCACGATCGCCATCATCATCTCGGCCGCCCGGGCCGTCGGTGCCGATGCGGCGCAGACCTCGTCCTGGGTCGCGGCCCTGTGCCTCGCGACGGCCGCCATCAGCGGAATCCTCAGCATTCGCTATCGCATTCCCGTCGTTGCCGCATGGTCGACGCCCGGTGCGGCGTTGATCGCAGCCTCCAGCGGCATCTCCATCCATGCGGCGGTCGGCTCGTTCATTCTGGCAGGGTCGCTGATCGTGCTGACGGCTTTCATCAAGCCGTTCGGGCGGCTGATCGAGCGCATTCCCACGCCGATCGCCGCCGCCATGCTGGCGGGCATTCTCATCCGCTTCGTCCTGGCGGTGTTCGAAAGCGCCCAAGCCGCGCCCGGGCTCGTCCTGCCCCTGGTCGGTCTTTTCCTTGTCGTCCGCCTCTACAATGCCGCCTTCGCGGTGCTGGCCGTTCTGTTCGTGGGCCTCGGGCTCGCCTTCGCGGGTGGTCTGGCGCAGCCTCTTGCCTCCAGCCTGAGCCTTTCCTCCCTCACCTTCATCGAACCGGCCTGGGAGCCGACGGCCCTGATCGGGTTGGGAATTCCGCTCTTCCTGGTCACGATGGCCTCGCAGAACCTGCCCGGTTTCGCGGTTCTGCGAGCCTCGGGATACACGCCTCCATCGCGGCCCATCCTGGCCGTTTCCGGCCTCGCTTCGATCATCACGGCATTCTTCGGTGCCCATACGAGCAATCTTGCGGCGATATCCGCCGCGATCTGCACCGGACCGGACACCCACCCCGACCCGGCCAAGCGCTGGATGGTCGGGCCGTTCTATATGCTGTGCTATCTGGTCATCGCCGCGTTCAGTGCGGCCCTGATCGGCCTGATCGCCGCCCTGCCTCCCGAGCTGATCCGGACAGTGGCGGGACTTGCCCTGATGGGCGCCTTCGCCGGCGCCTTGAGCTCCGCCCTTTCCGAGACCTCGAAGATCTTCCCGGCCATCCTGACCTTGGCCGTCACCGCCTCCGGCTTGACGCTCTTCGGCATCGGCTCCGCCTTCTGGGGCCTCGCGGCAGGCCTCCTCGCGCTCGGCCTTGATGCCGTGGCCCAGGGGATGCGCCGCCGCGTCTGATCTGGACGGCGAGCCTCGTTAAGCTTAAGACTTCGTTTACGAAGAACAAGAACGGGGTCCCCCATGGCCGGGATGAAACATGCGGGGCGGCTTGCCGCCTTGATTCTCTCGACGGCTCTCGCGGCCTGCCAGGGCCCGCTCGGTGGATCGCCCGAGGGCGTTCCCGTCGCTCTCGAGAGCATCGACGGGGCCCCCGCCCCCATCCGCACCGCCCTCGTCGACGAACTGGCCAGTGCCGCGACCGACCGCAAGGTCGACCTCGTCGGCGCCAGCGCCGACGCCCGCTACCGGGTCCGCGGCTATCTCTCGACCTCGACTGAGAATGGCGAAACCAAGGTCGCCTATGTCTGGGACGTGTTCGATTCCCAGATGCGCCGGGCCAAGCGCCTGGAGGGAACGAGCGCCATCCCCACCTCGTCCATCTCGGCTCTCGACAAGGCCACCCTGGCGAAGCTCGCCCAGGCCAGCATGGACGAGATCGCCGAATTCCTGACGGCGTCCAAATCCGAGACGGCCTCAGCCCCTCAAATACCCATTCAAACAGCAGAGGTCTCGGACGACGAGCCCGAAGTCGCGATGCAGTGATTGCATGGCAACTCGCCAAACTTGCAGCACATTGGAAGCCTTCCATGTATTGTGAGGGCTCCATATCGCTGCTAAGAGCCTTGCGCCCAGCGGTGCAGGGATTATGGCATTGCGCAGCGGGTGTTATCGGTCACTCGAAGCCAAAGTTGCTTGCATGAAGCTCGTTGCGGGAAATTCCAATCGTCCGCTGGCGGAGGCCATCTCCGCCTATCTCAATGTTCCGCTGGCCAAGGCTCAGGTCCGGCGCTTCGCGGACATGGAAGTCTTCGTGGAAATCCAGGAGAATGTGCGCGGCGAGGATGTGTTCATCATCCAGTCGACCTCGTTCCCCACGAACGACCACCTGATGGAGCTTCTGATCATCACGGACGCCCTGCGCAGGGCGTCGGCGCGGCGCATCACGGCGGTGATTCCCTATTTCGGCTATGCCCGGCAGGACCGTAAGCCCGCCGCACGCACGCCCATCTCGGCCAAGCTCGTCGCCAACATCATCGCCCATGCGGGTGTGGACCGCGTGCTGACCCTTGATCTCCATGCAGGCCAGATCCAGGGCTTCTTCGACATCCCAACCGACAACCTCTTCGCCGCGCCGACCCTCGCGCGCGACATCAAGGATCATCTCGACAGCGGCAACCGCATGGTGGTCTCGCCCGACGTCGGCGGTGTGGTGCGCGCGCGCGCGCTCGCCAAGCGCATCGATGCGCCGCTAGCCATCGTCGACAAGCGCCGCGAGCGCCCCGGCGAGTCGGAAGTCATGAACATCATCGGCGACGTGTCGGGCCGCTCGTGCATCCTCGTCGACGACATCATCGATTCCGGCGGCACCCTGGTGAACGCCGCCGACGCGCTCCTCGCCAACGGTGCGAAGGAGGTGTCCGCCTACATCACCCACGGCGTGCTCTCCGGCGGTGCGGTGGCCCGTATCGCGGGCTCACGGCTCAAGGAGCTCGTGATCACCGACTCGATCATGCCGACCGAAGCCGTGAAGGTGGCGCACAACATCCGCGTCATCTCGATCGCACCGCTCATGGGCGAGGCCATCGGCCGCACGGCGACGGAAAGCTCGGTGTCGAGCCTGTTCGATTAAAGCCCCTGCCGGGAAGCGGCCCGATCGCCGCACTTGCCAGCTTGGCAGGGTCAACTTGTTGCATTTCCGGCGGTCCTTCTCTATAAGCCGCCTCGCGCCCGCTCGACACCCTTGGAGGCACGGGCGCGGACCTCATGGCCGCCGGTAGGTTTTTTTCGGAGAACCTTGGCGGCCATCGGTTTTTAAACCCATTTCAAAGGACCACGACCATGAGCGAAGTAAAGCAAATCAAGGCCGTGGCGCGCGACCGGGCCGGCAAGGGGGCCGCCCGGGCCGTTCGTCGCCAAGGCCAAGTTCCCGCCGTCATTTACGGAGCCGGCCAGCCGGCCCAGGCGATCGCCCTGGACTTCAACCAGACCAAGCAGCTGATCTTCGCCGGTCACTTCCTGACCACGATCTTCGAGATCGACGTCGACGGCAAGACGGTCCGCGCCATTCCGCGCGACTACCAGCTCGACCCGGTGCGGGACTTCCCGGTTCACGTCGACTTCCTGCGCCTCGCGCAGGGTCAGGCGATCAAGGTCGTCGTACCGGTGCACGTGGTCGGCCAGGAGAAGAGCCCCGGCGTAAAGCGCGGCGGCACGCTCCAGATCGTCGAGCACTCCGTGGAACTGCTCGTTCCCTCCGACTCGATCCCGGACTTCATCGAGGCTTCGGTCGAGGGTCTCGACATCGGCTCCTCGGTCCACCTCGAGGACATCAAGCTGCCGAAGGGCGCTAAGGCAACCTCCGCCGAGAACATCACCCTCGTCACCGTCGTGGCCCCGACCGGCCTGAAGGAAGAGGAAGCTGCTCCGGCCGAGGGCGAGGCTGCTGCCACCGCCTAAGGGCCTTGATCGGGCGTTTTGAGCCCATCGATCGGCTTCAACGCTCCGACCGCAAGGCCGGAGCGTTTCTTATGAGCAGGACCAAGCGATGCGCCTCTTCGTCGGCCTCGGCAATCCCGGATCCCGCTACGCCAGGAACCGCCACAATATCGGTTTCATGGCCGTGGACGAGATTGCGCGCGTGCACAATGCCGGTCCTTGGCGCAAGCGCTTCCATGCGGAAGCGGCGGATGCGGTGATCGGCGGCGAAAAGGTTCTGCTGATCAAACCGCAGACCTATATGAACCTGTCCGGCCAGGCGGTGGGGGAAGCGCAGAACTTCTTCAAGATCCCGCTCAACGACGTGACGGTCTTCTACGACGAGCTCGATCTGCCGCCCGCCAAGCTGCGTGTAAAGATCGGCGGCGGCAATGCGGGCCATAATGGCCTGCGCTCGATCTCGGCCCATTGCGGCAACGATTACCGCCGCGTACGCCTCGGCATCGGCCATCCCGGCCACAAGGCGCTCGTTCAGAGCCATGTGCTCGGCGATTTCGGCAAGAGCGAAGAGGCCTGGGTCGAGGACCTGTGCCGGATCATCGCGGACAGTGCTGCCCTTCTCGCCAAAGGCGAAGATGGGAGCTTTCAGAACAAGGTCCATCTCGCCATGGAGGCGAGAGGCTGGACGGACGTGAAACGGCCCGGAGAGAAAGCCGGCGCAACAAAGGAGTGAGGCCATGGGCTTCAAAATGGGCATCGTCGGCCTGCCGAACGTGGGCAAGTCCACTCTCTTCAACGCTTTGACGCAGACGGCTGCGGCGCAGGCGGCGAACTATCCGTTCTGCACCATCGAGCCCAATGTGGGCGACGTGGCGGTGCCGGACGACCGGCTCGACCAGCTTGCCGGCATCGCGAGCTCGGCGCAGATCATCCCGACCCGCCTCACCTTCGTCGACATCGCCGGCCTCGTGCGCGGCGCGTCGCGCGGCGAAGGCCTCGGCAATCAGTTCCTGGCCAATATCCGCGAGGTCGATGCCATCGCCCATGTGGTGCGCTGCTTCGAGGACACGGACATCACCCATGTCGAGGGCAAGATCGAACCGGTCGCCGATATCGAGACCATCGAGACCGAGCTGATGCTCGCCGACCTCGACAGCCTCGAGAAGCGCGTCACCGCGCTCGAGAAGAAGGCCAAGGGCAACGACAAGGAGGCCAAGGAAACCCTCGACCTCGTCAACCGCACCTTGCCCCTGCTGCGCGAAGGCAAACCCGCCCGCCTGGTCGAGCGCAAGGTCGAGGAGGAGCGCCTGTTCCAGATGCTCGGCCTGCTCTCGTCGAAGCCCGTTCTCTACGTGTGCAATGTGGAGGAGGCCTCAGCCGACAAGGGCAACGGCTTCTCGGCACAAGTGTTCGAGCGCGCGAGGGAAGAAGGCGCCAAGGCCGTGGTCGTCTCGGCCAAGATCGAGAGCGAGATCGCCGTCCTGCCGCCCGACGAGCAGGCGGATTATCTGGAGGCGGTCGGCCTCGAGGAGCCAGGCCTCAACCGCGTGATCCGCGCCGGCTACGACCTGCTCGGCCTCATCACCTACTTCACCGTCGGCCCGAAGGAGGCCCGCGCCTGGACCATCACCAAGGGCACCAAGGCGCCCGGGGCCGCCGGCGTGATCCACACGGATTTCGAGAAGGGCTTCATCCGTGCCGAGACCATCGCCTATGCCGATTACACCTCGCTCAAGGGCGAGGCCGGCGCGCGCGACGCCGGGAAGCTGCGGCTGGAGGGCAAGGAATACACGGTGCAGGACGGCGACGTGATGCACTTCCGCTTCAACACCTAAAAGCTGTCGGAAACCTGAACGCGGGCTTTTTCGTTCGTTCAGGGCCGCTCTGCCAAAAAGCCTGCATGGAGGTTGCGACACATGCAGGCTTTTCTCGATTCCTTCTTCTCTCCCGGTCCCGGCAATGCCGAATTCTTCGTCGGTGTTCTCGTCGCCTGCGGTTTTCTCATGATCGGCATCTCGTCCCTGCTGCCGAAGAGCGGCCACGACAAGCTCGAATGGTGGGAGCGGTAAAACTCAAGGAAGCCGCAGCGCCTTCGGTCCGATCCCGAGGCCGATCTGCAGGCTCTCCGCGATGCGCTGGGCCCGATCGACGAAGAAAGCCGCCACATCCGGCTCACAGATCTCCTGGGCCGTCGCCTCGAACAGCGACAGCCAGCGGGTAAACAGCTCAGGCGTGAGGGGAAGCCCGAAATGAGCCGCCTGGGGCTTGCCGCTGTAGCGCCCCGTCCGCAGCGCGACCGACGACCAGAAATCCACCATCAGCTTCAGGTGCATGCTCCAGCGGCCGGACAGCTCCTTCTGAAAGATCGGCCCGAGCTCCGGGTCGCGGATCACCCGGTCGTAGAAGGTTTCCACGAGCCGACGGATCAGATCCTCGGACACGCCCTCCGCCGGGCTGACGATCGGGATGCTGCGGCCTGCGGCGGAATGCGCCAAAGCTGATCTCCTTCAAGGGCGACGGGCGTTTCCCCATCGCAAGGGCATTTCCTTAACGGGGAAAGGCGGCCAAGACTATGATCCAGATCAAGGTGGATCGTTCCCGAAGCGAGAGCGTTGAGCCCTGGTCACTCTGAACACGCCATCATGCAGCTTCACCACAGACACCGCTGGAATCTCTCCCCTTCCGAGGCCATCGCCCTGCAGCAGCAGCTCAGGACCGAGGTGGTCTCCGACCGTCCCATCGACCTCGGCAGGGTCGCGCTCGTGGCCGGGGTCGATGTGAGCGTGAAGAACGAGCAATCGCAGGCGGCCATCGTGGTGGTCACCTATCCCGGCTTCCTCCCCGTAGAGACCGTGCTGGCGCAGCGCCCGACACCCTTTCCCTACGTGCCCGGCCTGCTCAGCTTCCGCGAGGGGCCGGTGCTGGAGGAGGCCTTCGAGAAGCTGAAATCCGAGCCCGACGTCTTCCTCTTCGATGGCATGGGCATCGCCCATCCCCGCCGCATCGGCATCGCCAGTCATATGGGCCTGTGGCTCGACCGCCCCACCATCGGCTGCGGCAAGACGCTGCTGTGCGGCCGCTACAAGGATCTTGGCGAGGAGAAGGGCTCCGCCGCCCCGCTGATCGATCGCAAGGAGGTGATCGGCGTCGCGCTGCGCACCCGCACCGCCAAGAACCCGATGTTCATCTCCCCCGGCCATCTCGCCGACATCCCGAGCGCCGCCGAGCTCGTCCTGCGCTGCTCCCCAAAGTACCGCCTGCCCGAGCCGATCCGGCTGGCGCACAACGCGGCGGGACAGTTTTCCGGCGAGAGCCTGTAGCTCCTCAGGAAGCGCCCTCCTCCTGCGCAAAAGTGACGCTTCGTCACCGACCCTCCCCGTTCAGAGAGTTGCCGACCTCACGCCCCTCGGCGACAGATTAGGATACAAAACATCATCTCATGGGGCATGGTTATGGCGGTTTATTGGGGTACTTCGGGCTCGGATACTTACAGCGGCACTTCGGAGGCGGATACGATCTATGGCTATCCGGAGGCGCTAGCGCCCAGTTCGGTGATTGCCTCTGGTCTTTACCGGCCACTTTTCGCGACGGCGCCGACGGGTGATACGGATCGGCTGTTCGTGGTGTCCCAGGGCGGAACGATCAAGATCCACGACCTGAACGATCCACAAGCCACCCCTAAAACGTTTCTCGACATCAGCAGCAAGGTCAACAACAACACCGAAGCTGGGCTTCTCGGATTCACCTTCCATCCGGACTTCGCCACGAACGGCAAATGCTACGTCAATTACACGACGCCCGATCAGCCCGACGGCTCAGGGCGGAAGCAGGCCATTGTCGAGTACACCTTCGATCCTACAGACCTGAGCAAGGCTCCGACGGAAAAGACGATCATGGTGATCGACTATCCGCAGCAGAATACGCATCACCGTGCGGGCTGGCTCGGATTCGGTCCGGACAGCATGCTCTACATTGCAACCGGTGAAGATACGGTCGCGACCAACGCGCAAACAGTCGTGAACGCCAATGGCACAATCAACCATCTCGGCAAGATGCTCCGCATCGACGTCAGCGGAGATGGCTTCCCAGCCGACGAGGATCGCAACTACAGAATTCCCACCGACAATCCCACTGAGTTTGCCAATATCGTGGGTGAGCTCCCTCAGCCTTCTGAAATCTGGGCGGTTGGCTTACGCAATCCTTGGCGTGCAAGCTTCGGCCCAGATGGCACGCTTTATGTCGCCGATGTCGGTCAGAACACCTACGAAGAAATTAATATCGTCAAAGCCGGCGAAAACTATGGTTGGCGTCCGACAGCCGTTGGCGATGGCCCACAGAACATTCCGGGCTATACGGACCCATATCATTACTATGGCCGTGATGTCGGCGGCTCTGTGACCGGAGGGTATTTCTATTCGGGCCAAGGATCACTGAATGGGAAGTACATCTTCGGCGACTTTAACGTCGGCAAAATCTTCGCCATGGATGTCAGCGGAACCTCTCCCGATGTCGACGACGTCACTAATCTTTTCCGGGATCAGAACGGCATCCCCCTTCAGTTCGGGCACTTGTCGTCCTTCGGCCTCGATGGTCAGGGGAGACTCTATGCTATCAGCTATGCCGACAATAGCTGGGGCAACGATACCGGCCGCATCTTCCGCCTGAGCGACAACACGCCAGTCCCGGACGAGGGTGACACTCTGAACGGCGCCGAAGGCAACGACACCATCTACGGTGGCGGCGGCAACGACATCATTCGCGGCGGCGACGACGACGACCATATCTATGGCGGCACGGGTAACGACATCATGTATGGCGACGCCGGTGCCGACACGCTGGAGGGCGGCGAGGGCGACGACATCTATTATGTCGATTCCGACGACACGATCGCTGGAGAGAGTGCCGCGGACGACGACAACGACTTCGTGGGAGCGTTGGGCTCATTCGTCCTGCAGAGCGGTCAAGAGATCGAGATCCTTCAGGCCGATGATTCAGAAAGCGAGATATCGCTCGACCTGACCGGCAACGAGTTCGCGCAGAGCCTGATCGGCAATGCAGGCATGAACCGGCTGGACGGCAAGGGTGGCGCGGATAAGATGGAAGGCTTACGCGGCAACGACACCTATGTGGTGGACAATGCCGGCGACGAAATCATCGAAGCCGCAAACGAAGGCGCCGACACAGTCGAGTCGACGATCGACTTCAGCCTCTCTGCGAAAGACAGCTACGGCAACCTTGAACACCTGACGCTTCTCGGCACCGCAATGCGTGCAACCGGCAATACCGGAGCCAACGTCATCACCGGTAACGACGTGGCGAACGAGCTCGATGGCGCGACGGGACAAGATACGCTCAAGGGCGGCGACGGCAACGATACCTATTTCGTCTACGGCCATGGCGAGACGATCGAGGAGTTCAGCGGCAAGGGGACGGACACGGTCGTCATTCGCGGATCGTCCTTCATGCTTGCGGACAATGTCGATATCGAGATCCTGAGGGCCGATGGAACCAGGGAAGTCACCGATATCATCGGCAACAACCTGGCCAACAGGATCTATGGCAACAGCGGTGCCAATCGGATCGACGGCGGTGGCGGCAATGACGAGGTTGTCTTCACCGGGAACCGTTCAGACTACACGATCGAGCGCAGGGAGGACGGCTCGTTCATCCTTCAGGACAACCGCGGCACCGGCGGTGATGGGGCCGACACCATCTTCAACGTGGAGATCTTCACATTCAATGACGGCTCCGTCACGGCAGGGAACCTGACTAACCCGGCGCCCACGGGGATCCTCATCGACACCGATGTCGTGGACGAGAACAGCGCGGCCGGCAAGGCCGTTGGAACGTTCACCGCCGAGGATATGGAGGGTGATACGCATGTCTTCGCGCTCACCGACGATGCCGGCGGGCGCTTCACCATCGATACCGCGACCGGCGCGCTCAAGGTCGCGGACGGCGTCCGTCTCGACTATGAACAGGCAACATCGCACAGCATCACCGTGAGAGTGACCGATGGCGCCGGAGCGTCGATCTCGAGGACGCTCGCCATCACCGTTCGCGACGTCCTGAACGAAAGCGCCACCGGCAGCACCAATGGCGACCGGATCCTCGGCGGGAACGGGCTCGACACCTTCTCCGGTGGTGCCGGCGACGACACGCTCGATGGTTCTACGGGCCACGACCTGCTGAATGGCGATGCCGGCAACGACTCCCTCATCGGCGGCGTGGGCAACGATGTGCTGAATGGCGGGGCGGACAATGACACGCTGAACGGCGATGCAGACAACGACACGCTGAACGGCGACGCCGGCAACGACTTCCTGTTCGGTGGCGCCGGCAACGACCTTCTCAGCGCCGGCGACGGCAACGACCGGATCATCGGTGGCCTCGGCAAGGACACGCTGACCGGCGGCAAGGGCAAGGATGTGTTCGTCTTCGACGACAAGGAGACCGGCTCGTCGAAGAGCAAGGCGGATTATATCACCGACTTCAAGGGCAAGGAGGGCGACCGGATCGACCTCAAGCTGGTCGATGCCGACAGCAGGAAGAAGGGCGACCAGAAGTTTTCCTTCATCGGCGATAAGGCCTTCACCAAGGCCGGTCAGGTGCGCGTCGAGAAGACGAAGAAGGAAACCTTCGTCTACCTCAACACCGACAGCGACAAGGCGGCCGAGGCCGTGATCAAGCTGAAGGGCTCCATCGATCTCAGCAAGGGATGGTTCGTGCTGTAAGGCTGTCACACATCTCTTGCGCGATCCCAGAGCTGTTTCCACTTGCGTGGAATCAGCTCTCTTGCGTGCATTGCCGCATTTTTTGAAGGCGAACCGGATCCACTTCGCCGAAAAATGCTCCAGGATCGCGCAGATCACGAATGCCGCGACGGGCCTCCCACCGGGAGGCCCGTTGTGTTAGGGCACATCCCAACAGGGGATGCCTATGCGCACGTTCGAAGATTTTCCGGCCGGCCTCGCCCAGACTCTCGGGCCCCTCACGGTCTCGAAGGACGACATCGTCGCCTTCGCGCGGGAATACGACGCCCAGCCCTTCCATGTGGACGAGATCGCCGCCAGGGACAGCTTCATCGGCACCCTGATCGCGTCAGGATGGCATTCCTGCAGCCTCAACATGCGCCTCGTCGCCGACGGACTGCTGCTCGATTCCTCCGCCATGGGCGCGCCGGGAATCGAGGAGGTGAAATGGGTGAAGCCCGTCAGGCCGGGCGACACCCTGCGCTCGCAGATGACGGTGCTGGACAGCAGGATCTCCAAGAGCAAGCCTTCGCTCGGCCTCGTGCGCTTCCATTTCGACATGCTCAACCAGGCCGACGAGAAGGTGCTCGGCCAGACCAACTGGGTGATGTTCGCAACCCGGGATGCCGAGCCCTTCTCGGACGTGAGCCGCAATGCGCTCGCCGCCGCGAAAGCGCCTCCCGGAACCACCCCCAGGCGGGAGATCCCGCCGGTCTCGGCCAATCCCTATTTCGAGGACCTCGTCCTCGGCGAGACCGAAGAACTCGGCTCCTACACGTTCACGGCGGACGACATCATCGGCTTTGCCCGGCAGTTCGATCCGCAGCGATTCCATGTGGACGCGGAAGCCGCCAAGGGCAGCCTGTTCGGCGCCCTCTGCGCCTCCGGCTGGCATACTGCAAGCGTCTGGATGAAGCGGATGGTGGGCTACCGCGAGCGCACCCGCGCCGATGCCCTTGCCCGCGGCGAACGGCCCGCCCGGCTCGGCCCCTCCCCCGGCTTCTCCAACCTGAAATGGGTGAAGCCCGTCTATGCGGGCGACACGATCGCCTACCGCTCGACCGTCACCGCCAAGCGCGCCTCCGCCTCCCGCCCCGGCTGGGGCCTGGTGTTCCACCACAACACCGGCACGAACCAGCACGGCGAGGAGGTTTTTGCGTTCGACGGAATGGTATTCTGGGAAAGGCGGGGGTGAGTTCTTCTCCGTCCCCCTTGTGGGGAGGAATCAAGGGTGAGGGTGTATGCGATCACCGTTGAAGGTATGGCGCGGGTTCATCTCTCCTTGAGGGAGAGGTCGGACCTTTAGGTCCGGGTGAGGGGTTACGCCCTGTCCGGAGAAACCTGTGCCCCCTCACCCTCGCTGCGCTCGACCTCTCCCCACCGGGGAGAGGTGATGCCTGCGGCAGCCTCGGTGTTGACCCGGAGAAGTGGCGCCGGCGCCCCACCTCCAGCTCCTCCCCACTGCAGTCGGGCAACGCCCGATCAATGCCCCTCGAAGCTCACGAGGCTGCGCACATCGACGCCGAGATCGCGCAGTTTTTGCGCGCCGCCGAGGTCGGGCAGGTCGATGATGAAGCAGGCGGCGACGATGTTGGCTCCGATCTGCCGCAGGAGCTGGGTCGCCGCCACCGCCGTGCCGCCGGTGGCGATGAGGTCGTCCACCAGGATCACCCGCTCGCCCTGGCCGATGGCATCCGTGTGGATTTCCATCTCGTCGACGCCGTATTCCAGCGAATAGGCGATGCGCACCGTCTCATGGGGCAGCTTGCCCTTCTTGCGGATCGGCACGAAGCCTGCGGAGAGCTGGTGCGCCACCGCCCCGCCGAGGATGAAACCCCGCGCCTCGATTCCCGCCACCTTGTCGACGCGTCCGCCGGCGAAGGGGTGGACGAGTTCGTCCACCGCCCGCCGGAACGCCCGCGCGTCGCCCAGAAGGGTCGTGATGTCCCGGAACACGATGCCGGGCTTCGGATAATCCGGGATCGAGCGGATCGCATCCTTCAGGTCGGTGATGAGACGCTGGTCCATGCTTAAGCCTGCCATAGGTGAAAAGGTTGATGTGATCCGAGGAGCCGTGCCATGGCCGAACAACCCGCCCGAACCGTTCTCAGCGACATCGACATCCCCTTTGGAAGCCTAGTTCTGTTCTTCGTCAAGGCTTCGCTCGCCGTGATCCCGGCCGCCATCATCGTCAGCTTCATCCTGGCCGTCATCGGCTGGATCTTCCGCGCGATCTTCGGCTTTGGCCGCATGACCTGGATGATGACTTAGGCTTCCTCAGGGCTCGAGCACCCGCCCCGCCACCGCATCGAGCTTTTTCAAAAGCTCCGGATCGCGGGCGGAGGGCGCGGTCATGATGGCCCCTTCGAGCGCCCGGTCCGAGCCCACGGGGCACGGCTCGTGCTCGGCCGGGAAGTCCTTTGCGACACGCGCGACCAGGCGCGCGACCGTGACGGCGTTCTGGTGCGCGACCGCGACGACGGAGGCCACGTCTACGTTGTCGTGCTCCGGGTGCCAGCAATCGTAATCCGTGACCATGGCGATGGTGGCATAGGTGATCTCGGCCTCGCGGGCGAGCTTGGCCTCCGGCATGGCCGTCATGCCGATCACGTCGTAGCCGAGTTTCTTGTAGGTCATCGACTCGGCATAGGTCGAGAATTGCGGGCCCTCCATGCAGACCAGCGTGCCGCCGAGGGTGAACGGGATATGTTCGGCGACGGCCGCATCAGCAATGCGCTGGCGCAGCAGCGGCCCGACCGGATGGGCCATCGGCACATGCGCCACGCAGCCCTTGCCGAAGAACGAGCTCTCGCGCCTGTGGGTGCGGTCCACATACTGGTCCACCAGCACGAAGAAGCCGGGATAATACTCGTCCCGGAACGAGCCGCAGGCCGAGACGGAGATCAGGTCGGTCACGCCAGCCCGCTTCATCACGTCGATATTGGCGCGGTAATTGATGTCGGACGGCGACAGGCGGTGCCCGCGTCCATGACGTGGCATGAAGGCGATGGTCGTTTCGCCGATGCGGCCGATCCGGAGAGCGTCGGAAGGCTCGCCCCAGGGCGATTCGATGCGCTCCTCGCGCATGTCCTCGAGCCCGGGGAGGTCATAGACGCCCGATCCGCCGATGATTCCTAGAACCGCCTTCGTCATTGTCGCCCTCGCCTGTCTGGAGCCGCCCGGCCTTCATAGCCGAGGGCGGGCCACACCCCAAGCCCACCGCGAAAAGATGTGGCCGGTTCGCAGACGCGCCTCATATAGAAAGGCTCGACCGTCATCGGTGAAAAGGCAGATCGTCCATGACCCAGGCCAAGCGCCCCTCCTTCATCCGGCACTACGAGGAACTCCAGAGCGACGGCACCGCGGTCTTTCGCGGCTCGAAGGAGTTGCGGAGCATCAACTCGGCCTTCTCCGAGGCCCTCGGCCTGACGAAGCTCGGCATCCACCACGAATTGCTGCCGCCGGGCCGGCGCACCTCTTATCCGCATGCGGAGAGCTCGGAGGAGGAATTCGTCTACGTGATCGAAGGCACGCCCGATGCATGGATCGACGGCGAGCTTTTTCGCCTCCGCCCAGGCGATGCGGTCGGCTTCCCGGCCGGGACCGGGATCGCGCACAGCTTCCTCAACAATACCAATGAGACCGTCCGGCTCCTGGTGGTCGGCGAGGCGAACAAGGACGAGAACCGGATCGTCTATCCGGTCAATCCGGAACTGCGCGCCCACCGCACCGATTGGTGGGACGACGCGCCGGTGCGTTCCCTCGGGCCCCATGACGGCAAGCCGCGCCGGCCGGGCTGATCAGCCAAGCTGGAACGAGGCGAGTTCGTCGGTCACGAGGCAGGGAAAGACGGTCTCGCGGACGAGCCTGATCCGTGAAACGGGCGCTACGATGGACAGGGGTTGGGTCTCGACACGCTCGACCACCTCGTCGGGAATGGATCCTTTCGTCCGATAGCGCGCCAGGGTCGAATGGATCAGGTCGTAGACGATCGGCTTCTGGCCCGGCGGTGGGGGAATCTCGCGGAGGATCCTTTCACGGATCGCTGCGATCAGGCCGCTATCCTCGGCCGCCGTCGCAATGATGGCGGTATTGGTTACCTTGATCCCGGAGAAACGCAGGTCGAGGGCCCGATGACCGGTGCAGAGCTCCTCCAGGATGGTCCGGATCCGAGGCGCTATCTGCCGCCAATAGGCGTCCTTGTCATAGTCTCCCCACACGGTCATCAGCGGATAGATGGTCACGTGCAGCCCATGCTTGGGCCCGACATGCAGGGGTTCCGGCCAGAGCGCGGTAAAAGCCCGCTGCACCTCCGCGAAGGCCTCACGGGTCTCGGGCTCAAGGCTGGGCTGGACGTGGTAGGCGAGGCAGGGCTGGCCCCAGATGGTGTCGGCGATCGTCTGCAGCATGGAATTTCACGCCCAAAGAAAAAGGCCCCGGAGCGGGGCCTTGATCCGTTTTAAGGATTGTGGGTCATCGGAGGCGTGGCGTGGCCGTCGACCTCGCCGCCCACCCGGGCCCACACCTTCTTCTTGGTGAAGTAGAGCAGGCCGGAAAGGACGAGCAGGAACAGCATGACCTGGAAGCCGAGGCGCTTGCGGGCCTCGAGATGCGGCTCCGCGGTCCACATCAGGAAGGCGGTGACGTCCTTGGCGTATTGCTCGACCGTCTCCGGCACCTGGGGCTGACCGGCCTCGTTCTTCGGATACTCGACCTGGCCGTCGCTGAGCGGCTTCGGCATCGCGATCACATGACCCGGGAAGTAGTGGTTGTAATGGCCGCCCTGAGGAACCTGGAAGCCCTGAGGGGGCTCCTCGTAGCCGTGAAGCAGCGCCGTGACGTAGTCCGCGCCGTTCTCGGTATACTGACGGAACACGTCGGTGATGAACCAGGGGAAGCCGCGCTCGTAGGTGCGGGCCTTGGGCATCAGGGACAGATCCGGCGGAGCCTTGCCGCCATTCGCTGCCGCGGCCGCATTCTCGTTCGGGAAGGGCGACGGGAACCGGTCGGCAGGGCGGCCGGGACGCTCGAACATGTCGCCGGCGTCGTTCGGCCCGTCCTGGATCTTGTACTCCGCCGCCAGGGCGCGAACCTGGGCCTCGGAGAATTGCGGGCCGCCGGGCTCCGACAGGTTGCGGAAGGCGACGTAGCTCAAGCCGTGGCAGGAGGCGCAGACCTCCCGGTAAATCTTGAAGCCACGCTGGAGCTGCGCGCGGTCGAAGGTGCCGAACGGGCCCTGGAAGCTCCACTTGAGCTGCGGCGGGACCGGGGTCTCGCCGGCGGCGAAGGCCGGAGCGGCAAGGCCGAGAACGGCGGCTGCGATGAGAAGAGTACGCTTCATCATTGGTCTGTTTCCTCTACTCTCGCATCAGCCCTTGGATTGCGGCTCGGCATTGGCGCCGGCCGGAATACCAGCCCCGCCCTTCGCGGCCATGACGGATTCGAGGATCGAATTCGGCAGCGGCAACGGACGCTCGACGAAGCCGAGCACCGGCAGGACGACCAGGAAGTGGGCGAAGTAGTAGACCGTGCAGATCTGGGAAGCGATCACGTACCAGCCCTCCGCCGGGCGGGAGCCGAGCCATCCGAGCACCACGCAGACGGCCACGAAGACCCAGAAGAACTGCTTGTAGAGCGGGCGATAGGCCGTGGAGCGCACCTTGGAGGTGTCGAGCCAGGGCATGAAGCACCAGATCACGATGGCCGCGCCCATGGCGATGACGCCGCCGAGCTTGTCGGGAATGGCGCGCAGGATCGCGTAGAAGGGCAGGAAGTACCATTCGGGCACGATGTGCGAAGGCGTCACGGACGGGTTCGCCGGGATGTAGTTGTCCGCATGGCCGAGATAGTTCGGCATGTAGAACACCCAATAGGCGAAGAAGAGCATGAAGACGACGACGGCGAAGATGTCCTTGATCGTCGCGTAGGGCGTGAACGGAACCGCGTCCTTGCCCGACTTGATCGGAATGCCGGTCGGGTTGTTCTGGCCCGGCACGTGCAGCGCCCAGATGTGGAGGGCGACGACGCCCACGATCATGAAGGGCAGCAGATAGTGCAGCGAGAAGAAGCGGTTGAGCGTCGGGTTGCCCACCGAGTAGCCGCCCCAGAGGTAGCTGACGATGGTGTCGCCGACGACCGGGATCGCCGAGAACAGGTTGGTGATCACGGTGGCGCCCCAGAAGCTCATCTGGCCCCAGGGAAGCACGTAGCCCATGAAGGCGGTGGCCATCATCAGAAGGAAGATGATCACGCCGAGAATGTAGAGAACCTCGCGCGGCGCCTTGTAGGAGCCGTAATAGAAGTTCCGGAAGATGTGGATGTAGACGGCGACGAAGAACATCGACGCGCCGTTGGCGTGCAGGTAGCGGAGCAGCCAGCCGTAATTCACGTCGCGCATGATGTGCTCGACGGACTGGAAGGCCATCGCGGCATTCGGCGTGTAATACATGGCCAGGAACACGCCCGTCACGATCTGCGACACGAGCATGAAGGCCAGGATGGCGCCGAAGGTCCAGAAATAGGTCAGGTTCCGCGGCACCGGGAAGGCGATGAACGAGGAATGGACGAGACCCGCGATCGGCAGACGGCTCTCGAACCACCGACCGAAGGCGCTCTTGGGAACATAGGTTGTGGAATGCTGGCTCATTGTATCGCCTGATCGTCGCTTAGGTTACGCCGTAGCTTCTTGACCGATGACGATCTTCGTATCGGACGTGAAGGTATAGGGCGGGATCGGCAGGTTGATCGGGGCAGGACCGCCGCGGACGCGGCCCGAGGTGTCGAACACCGAGCCGTGGCACGGGCAGAACCAGCCGTGATACTCGCCCTGCTGGCCGAGCGGGACGCAGCCGAGATGGGTGCAGTTTCCGTAGACGATGAGCCACTGGGCATGTCCCGGCTTGACGCGTGCCGAGTCGGCTTGCGGATCGCGCAGGGAGGACACGTTCACGTCCTCGGCCGCCTTGATCTCTTCCGCCGTGCGGTGGCGGACGAAGATCAGCTTGCCGCGCCAGAAGAGCTTCACGATCTGCCCCTCGGCGATCGGCGTCAGATCCACTTCGACGGGAGCGCCGGCAGCCTTCGTCGCCGCATCCGGCGCCAGGGAGCTGACGAACGGCCATACAAGGGTGGCTCCGCCGACAGCGGCGGCCGCGCCCGTGGCGATGTAAAGGAAATCGCGCCGTGTCGGCTCAGCGACATGAGTGGTGGTCTCGGCCACTTGGCTCTCCAGCATTGATCAAAAAACGAGAACCGCGCACCGGCAATGCCCTGGGAACCCAGGCATTTGGCACACGAGGTCCAAGAATGGAACAAGCATGCGTGCCGAAGCGGGCGCAATGCGACTGGGAGTCGCCGCGCGGTGGCTGTTTGGCACGGCCAAGCCCGGCTGTCCATAGCGGGATTGGAGTTGTTCCAGCCTGTGGCTCAAAATGCCGCCGGTCCTTGCTCCGCCAAGCTCTCCCTTGACGAAGGCCCCTCTTCCCCCGATGACGGACCGCATGCCCCGCCTCGCCATCTACCAGCCGGACATCCCGCAGAATACCGGCACCATGCTGCGCCTGTCCGCTTGCCTCGGCGTGCCGGTCGAGATCATCGAACCTGCGGCCTTCGACGTCTCCGACCGCAATCTGCGCCGCTCGGGCATGGATTATCTCCATCACGCGACGATCGCGCGGCACATCTCCTGGCGTGCCTTCGAGGGTTGGCGCCGGGAAGCGGGTGGGCGGCTGATCCTCGCCACCACGAAGGGTGCCATTCCCTATGCCGGTTTCGCCTATCGGGAGGACGACATCATCCTGGTCGGCCGTGAATCCGCCGGCGTGCCGGACGAGGTTCATCAGGCAGCCGACGCCCGGGTCGTGGTGCCGATGCAGGCCGGCATGCGCTCCCTCAACGTCGCCGTGACCGCCGCCATGATCCTTGGCGAAGCCCTGCGGCAGACGAACGCCTTTCCGCAGGTCGGGACCATGAACCCGTGATAGCAAAACACCAACCTCATCCTGAGGAGGGCCGCAGGCCCGTCTCGAAGGAGCTTCCAGTGGTCTCTGGACCCTCCTTCGAGACGCAGACTTCGTCTGCTCCTCAGGATGAGGTCTGACCTGAAAGACAGCACTGCCATGACCGATACGAACGCCGTCGAGCGCCTGCAGAACGAGGCCCCTGTCTGGTTCGCGTTGCTGCGTGACCGGATCTGCGCCGCCTTCGAAACGCTGGAGGAGGAGGTGACGTCCCCTCTCCCCCCAGAGGCTTCGGAGCCGGGTCGCTTCGAGCGCACGCCCTGGGAGCGCAAGGATCATAGCGGTGCTCCGGGTGGCGGCGGCGTCATGTCGATGATGCGTGGCCGCGTGTTCGAGAAGGTCGGCGTCCATGTCTCGACCGTCCATGGCGAGTTCGCGCCGGAATTCCGCGGCCAGATCCCGGGTTCGGACCAGGACCCGCGGTTCTGGGCCGGCGGCCTTTCGCTCATCGCCCATCCCTGGAACCCGAATGTTCCAACGGTTCACATGAACACCCGTTTCGTGGTCACCACCAAGCCCTGGTTCGGCGGCGGCGCCGACCTCACTCCTGTGCTCGACCGTCGCAGGGGGCAGGACGATCCGGACACCGTCGCCTTCCATCGCGCGATGGAGGAGGCCTGCGGCACCCATGCGCCGCAAGGCGCCTACGAGAAATACAAGACGTGGTGCGACGAGTACTTCTTCCTCAAGCACCGCAACGAGCATCGCGGCATCGGCGGCATCTTCTACGACTACCACTGGACCGGAAACCCGGATGAGGATTTCGCCTTCACCCGCTCCGTCGGCGAGGCCTTCCTCAAGATCTATCCCGAGATCGTCCGCCGCAATGTCGCGAAAACCTGGACAGACGAAGACCGGCATGAACAGCAGGTGCGGCGCGGGCGCTACGTGGAATTCAACCTGCTCTACGACCGGGGTACGATCTTCGGCCTGAAGACCGGCGGCAACATCGCCTCGATCCTCTCATCCATGCCACCGACGGTGCGGTGGCCTTAGCCGAGGTGCTATCCGGGCGGTCCAGGCGATCAGGTATCCCGAAACACACGACCTTCCATAAACCTTCCACGTCATCACCGGCCTTGTGCCGGTGATCCCGATTAATAAAAGCGCTGTGCTCCACAGGATCGGGATGGCCGGGACGAGCCCGGCCATGACATGGAAGTCTCGCCCGCTTGATCATCCATCCAACCCTCGCGGCAAGGATAACAGCGCCCTACCCCTGCTCCAGCACCCTCCCGAGCAAATCCTTCGCGTAGTTCTCATCGGTCCGGCAGCCCTCGGTGAGCCAGGCCTCACGGCCGCGGGCCAATAATTCGCCGATCTTCGGCCCCTTCGGAATGCCGCCCGCGATGAGGTCGGCTCCGCGCAGAGGAAAGACCGGCACGGGCTCGGCGCCGTTCCGAAAGCGGGCGAGCGCCTCGTATGCATCGGCATCGACCACGGGGATCGGCTCGCCCACGCTGGCCGTCAGAACAACCTCCAGGATCTCGATGGCGTGATCGGCCACCAATCGGCGGATGGCCACGACATCGACGGGCAAGGCCGAGCTCTTGAGCAGGCACAGAAGCCGCGCATAGGCGCCGAGGGTTTTGTGCTCGTCGTTGGAGAGTCGCAGACGCTCGCGCAGACGCTCCGCATCCTCCTCGACCATGATGGCGAGCGCGGCCAGTCGGTGGATCGCGGCAGAACCGATATTCCTGTCTGCCGACACGCGCACGAGCCGGCCGAACTCCGCTGCCCCGCCCAGAAGCCATGCCAGAAATCCGTGATCGGCCAGGATGCGGATCGTGTCCTCGGCCCGGCGGGCGACGAGGAGACGCAAGAGTTCGTGTCGGATCCGCTCCTTGGAGAGGATCGCCAGTCCGTCCCGTTCCGCGCCCGAAGCGGCGAGGCCCTCTGGGTCGGGATCGCCGTCGGCATATTCCGCGTGGAAGCGGAAGAAGCGCATGATCCTTAAGTAATCCTCGCGGATGCGGGTATGCGCGTCGCCGATGAAGCGGACGCGCCGCGCGACCAGATCCGCCACGCCGTCGGTGTAGTCGTAGAGCTGTCCGTCAAAGCCGAGCGAGAGGGCGTTGATGGTGAAATCGCGCCGTCTTGCATCGAGCACGAAATTGCGCCCGAAATGCACGACGGCATGGCGCCCGTCGGTTTCCACATCCTCGCGCAGGGTCGTGATCTCGAAAGGCTCGCCGTCGACGATCACAGTGATCGTCCCGTGATCGATGCCGGTCGGAACCGACTTGAACCCTGCCTTCTTGGCACGCTCCACGATCGCCTCGGGCAGCATGGTGGTGGTGCAATCGATTTCCGTCACGGGCCGCCCGAGCAGGGCATTGCGCACGGCGCCGCCGACGATGCGCGTTTCCTCGACCTGATCGTTGTATGCCTCCAGCAGACGGCGCAGCGCAGGACGGTCGAGAAGGCTTGTCAGCGCCGTTCGGTCGAGGGTTTCCATCACTCGAAATGCCCCGGAACGACCCGTCCGTTTTCCACATGGGTCGGTACATAAGTTCCCGTCTGGCGCTCGGCGAGGAGACCCGTCGCCACCAGGGAGACGATGACGAAGCTCAAGCCCGCGATCGTGAGCCAGAGAGATTGATCGCTCCAATGGTTCCAGAGCAGCGGATTGCGGCGCCGGGCGATGAGATAACCGGCGAAAAGGACGAAGGGCAGGAAAAACAGGACCAGTCCCTGAATCACTGCCCGCGTCATGATCCGTAAAGCCTCTCGTAAAGATTGCGGATGATGCCCGCCGTCACGCCCCAGATGTAGCGTCCCTCATACGGCATTGCATAGTAGCGGCGCACTCTGCCCTTCCACTCGCGGGAGTGGAGTTCGTGCCGCGCCGGGTCCATGAGGAAGCTGAGCGGCACCTCGAAAGTGTCGGCTACCTCATCGTGATTGAGGTTGAGCACGTAGGCCGGCGACACCCGCGCCACCACCGGCATCACGAGATAATTCGTCGTGGACAAGTAGGCATCGAGATAGCCGAGCGGGCTGATGAAGCGGCTGTCGAGGCCGATTTCCTCCATCGCCTCTCGGCAGGCCGCCGCCAGGACGGAGACATCCTCCGGATCGACCCGCCCGCCCGGGAAGGCGATCTGCCCCGAATGTTGGCGCAGGTGCGCGGCGCGCTCGGTCAGAAGCAGCATCGGCTTCTCGCGCATGACGACCGGGACCAGCACGGCGGCGGGCTTGGGCGTCAGCGGGTGGACGAGCGGCACGTCGTCGAGGCTGTGATCGCCGCGCGGATTGGACAGGGCTTCGTCCGCATGCGGCGGCTCGGGCCGAAGCCGCTCGGCCGCCAGCGTCAGGAAGTCCGGCTCGTCGTGAGGAGCAAGACGCATCAGGATGCGCCCAGCGCGGAGACGGGTGCGATGGGAAAGAAAGCACCGCCGGCGCTCACGCCGAAAGTGGCCTCGCCCTCGAAATCCTTCTCCTCGGCAAGCGCGATCAGGTCGAGCGCGAGGCTGCGCGTCACGCGCGCCCACAAATCGCCGCGCACCCTGACGTAAGGCTTGATGCCGCCATGCGCGTCCTGCCCGAAGCGAAGCGGACGATCCGGCCCAACCTGCACGAGATCGTCCACATTGGTGCGAAAGGCGATCTGGCGGCTATCGCCCTCGCCGTCCACAGCCATTTCGACGGCCAGGAAGGGAGCATCATCGACCGAAATCCCCACGCGTTCGACCGGCGTGACGAGAACGTGGCGCTCGGGATCCTTGCGCAGGACCGTGGCGAACAGCTTCACCAGAGCCGGCCGATTGATCGGCGTTCCCATGTAATGCCAGGTCCCGTCGGCTGCGATGCGCATGTCGATTTCGCCGCAATAGGCGGGGTTCCAGCGCTCGACGGGCGGCGGACCCTTGCGCTTGGCATCGGCGCCGAGCGCAGCGGTCAAGCGCGCGAGCGCGCTTCCGGGAGTGAGGGGCGAGGGATCGGTCATGACGCAAGCGTGAACGGGAAACTCAATTTTGAGGATCGACGAACGGCCGTCGATGGTTACTTCCTAGAGCATAGAGTCCCCAGCCGCCTCGTCCACTCCCATCGGTCCATGCTGCGGCGCATCGACCCTTGCTAATCGACAGGGATCAAAGGCAGACTAGCTACTGGGGCTATTGGGAATGAGAGGGAGAGTATCCTCATGACGGCCAGCATTGCTCAAGCGCCCACCGCCCTGGACGACGCGATCATCCGTAATGCGGAGGCGACCCTTGAGACTGTCGGCCGCGCCCGGGACGCCATCCACACGGTCATTTTCGGCCAGGAAGACGTCGTCGACCTGACCCTCATCACCCTTCTCGCGGGCGGCCACGGCCTCCTCGTCGGCGTCCCCGGCCTCGCCAAGACGAAGCTCGTGGAAACGCTAGGTATCGTGCTGGGCCTCGATGCCCGCCGCATCCAGTTCACGCCGGACCTGATGCCCTCGGACATCTTAGGCTCCGAAATCCTCGACGAGGGCGCCGACAGGCGCCGCTCCTTCCGCTTCGTGAAGGGCCCCGTCTTCGCCCAGCTGCTCATGGCGGACGAGATCAACCGCGCCAGCCCGCGCACCCAGTCCGCCCTGCTCCAGGCCATGCAGGAGCACCACGTTTCGGTCGGCGGCGAGCGGCACGACCTGCCGCAGCCCTTCCACGTGCTCGCCACTCAGAACCCTATCGAGCAGGAGGGCACCTATCCGCTCCCCGAGGCGCAGCTCGACCGCTTCCTGCTCGAGATCGACGTCGGCTATCCCACCCGCGACGCCGAGCGGCGTATCCTGATCGAAACGACAGGCGCAGAGGAACATAAGCCGCAGGCCGTCATGAATGCCGAGGCGCTCATGAACGCCCAGCGTCTCGTGCGTCGCCTGCCGGTCGGCGAGAGCGTGCTCGATGCCATCCTCGATCTCGTGCGCTCGGCGCGTCCCGAAGCCGAGCGGGTCGAAGGCGTGACCGACAAGATCCTCTGGGGTCCCGGTCCCCGCGCCAGCCAGGCCTTGATGCTGGCCGTGCGCGCCCGCGCCCTCATCGAGGGGCGCGTTGCCCCTTCCATCGCCGATGTGGTGGCCCTTGCCGAGCCGGTGCTCAAGCACCGTATGGCCCTGACCTTCTCCGCCCGTGCCGACGGAGACACGATCAAGAGCGTCGTCGGCAGGCTCACCGCGCGGCTGGCAGGCTAGGATCCGTCATGGCCCGCGTCCGGGTCCTCCCCGAAAGCGCCCGTTCGCCGGGACGCAGCGAAACCGAAAGCGCGCTCTCCCTCGCCCATCGGATGCCTCGCCTCGTCCTCGAGGCAAGGCGCGTCGCCGCCAACCTCGCCCACGGCATCCACGGCCGAAGGCGAGCCGGCACCGGCGAGAGCTTCTGGCAGTTCCGCCCCTTCGTCGCCGGCGAGGCGGCGCAGCGTATCGACTGGCGCCGTTCCGCCCGCGACGACCGGCTCTATGTGCGCGAGCGCGAATGGGAGACCGCCCAGACCGTCTGGTTCTGGATCGATCGCTCCGCCTCCATGGGCTACGCCTCGGATCTGGCGCAGGCACCGAAGATCGAGCGCGCCATCGTGCTAGGCCTCGCTCTTGCCAATTGCTTCGTGGAAGCCGGCGAGCGGGTCGGCATGCTCGGCCTGCTGGCGCCCCGCGCCACCCGGCGCATCGCCGAAACCATGGCCCAGACCCTGGTCGCGGATCGAGGCTCTCTCGAAGAGGACCTTCCGCCGGATGCTCCGATCGCGCCTCAGCACGAAGCCATCCTGATCAGCGACTTTCTCTCCCCGACGCGCGACATCACTGCCATGGTCGAGGGCATTTCCTCCCGCGGTGCGCGCGGCCATCTGGTGATGATCGTCGACCCCGTCGAAGAGACCTTCCCGTTCCAGGGCCAGGCCATTCTGCACGACCTCGAGGACGGGCTATCCTTGAGAATCGGCGATGCCAATGCCTGGGGCAATGCCTATCGCTTAAGGATCGAGCAGCACAGGGCAGAGCTCGTCGAACTGACGCGGCGCCGCGGCTGGACGCTCACCATCCACAGGACCGACCGGCCGGCGAGCGAAGCCGCGCTTCGCCTCGTGACCCTCGTCTCGGCCTCCCGCGGCTCGCACATGGGAGGGCGCTGAGAGATGTTCGGCCTGCCCCTCACCTTCACGGTTCCGCTCGTCCTGACGGCGCTCGCGGCGCTCCCGGCGATCTGGCTGCTCCTGCGCATCACGCCGCCGCAGCCTAGGCGCGTCGACTTCCCGCCTCTGAAGATCATGGCCGACCTGCGCCCGGAGCAGGAAATGCCCGCGCGCACGCCATGGTGGCTTTTGCTCCTGCGGCTGCTGCTCGCCGCCTTCCTCATTCTCGCCGCTGCCGGTCCGATCTGGAACCCGCTTGCGGAGGACAGCAATCGCTCGCCACTTCTGATCGTGCTCGACAACGGTTTTGCCGCTGCTCACGACTGGCGCGACCGCATGAACCTTGCCGCCGAGCGCATCGAGGCAGCGGGACGCGACGGGCGTACGGTCGCGCTCGTGGCAACGGCGGAAGCGCCCGCTGCCATCGAGCCTTCGAGCCCTGCGACCGCATTGGAGCGTCTGCGCTCCCTCAAGCCCTTGCCGCATCTGCAGGACCGTCAGGCCCATCTCGACTCGGTCAGGCGTTTTCTGGAATCGACGCCGGACGCCAATATCGTCTGGATCAGCGACGGGGTCGCGGGCGTTGACGGGCAAGCCTTCATCGATGGTTTGGCGCAAATGGCCGGTGGGTCGCGGATGACCGTCCTCAAATCGGAGCGTGCTCCGGCCCTTGCGGTTGGTGGCGTGGAGAATGCGGGCGGCCGTCTCAATGTCCGGCTGCTGCGTCCCGAACCGAACGGTCGCGATTCCGGCATCGTGCGCGCGCTCGACCTCAAGAGCCTGCCTCTCGCCGACATGCGCTTCGCCTTCGATCAGAACGCGACCGAAACGAATGTCGCCTTCGATCTGCCGACCGAAATCCGCAATGCCATCGCCCGCATCGAGATCCTCGGCGAAGGCTCCGCCGGAGCGGTCCATCTCCTCGACGAGCGCGGCAAGCGCCGGCGCGTTGGCCTCGTCTTCGGCGGCACCTCCGATCAGGCGCAGCCGCTGCTCTCGCCGCTCTACTATATCGAGCGGGCGCTTGCGCCCTATTCCGAGATCCGCAACGGCCGCGGCGCGGTTGCCGACGCGGTGAACCAATTGATCGACGAGCAGGTCTCCGTGCTCGTGCTGGCCGATGTGGGCGGGCTCGACCGCGAGACCATGGGCCGGGTCACCGCCTTCGTGGAACAGGGCGGCCTGCTGCTGCGCTTTGCCGGCTCGCGTCTTGCCGCCGGTAACGACGATCTCGTGCCCGTGCGTCTACGCCGCGGCGGCCGCAGCCTCGGCGGCACCCTTTCCTGGGACACGCCGAAGACCTTCGCTCCCTTCACCCGGGAGAGCCCTTATTTCGGCCTCGCCGTGCCGGACGAGATCGGCATCCGCCGCCAGATCCTCGCCGAGCCCGACGGCGACCTGCCGTCCAGGACCTGGGCTGCGCTCGCCGACGGAACGCCGATCGTGACCGCGGACAAGCGCGGCGACGGCCTGATCGTGCTCTTCCACGTCACCGCCGACACGACCTGGTCGAACCTGCCCCTGTCGGGCCTCTTCGTCGACATGCTGCGCCGGACCGTCTCCCTGGCCGGTGCATCGAGCGACACCAATGCTGAGGCCCGCAATGCGGAGAACGAGACCGTGGCTCCCCGACTGACGCTCGACGGTTACGGCACCTATATCTCGCCGCCTGCGACCGCGCGTGCCGTGACGCGCAACTATACGGATCGGGCGAACGGCGAGCATCCTCCCGGCTTCTACGGCCCGGTGGATTCAAGCCTTGCGGTGAACGCGCTTCTGCCGAACGACCGTCTCGCGCCGCTCAACTTCGCACCGCTCAACGCCAGGATCGCTCCGCTCGCCGGTGCGCAGACCGTCGATCTGCGCATGCCCCTTTTCATGCTCGCCCTCGTGCTGCTGATCGCCGATACGCTCGCCTCGCTCTGGCTTGGCGGCCATCTGTCGAACCTCTCCGGCCGGCTGCGCCGGTCGGGCGCCGCCGCCGGCATCGCGCTCGGCGTGATTGCGCTCTTCAATCCACCTTCCGATGCGAATGCGCAGGAACGTCGCTCCTCGATGACGATGGAGAGCTCCAATCCGGCGCTCGTGACACGGCTCGCCTACGTGATCACCGGCGACACGCAGGTCGACGAGACGAGCCGCGCCGGCCTCGCCGGCCTGACGCAGGTCTTGAGCCAGCGCACGGCCCTGTCGCCGGGCGAGCCCATCGGCATCGATCTCTCGCGCGATGAAGTCGCGTTTTATCCGCTGATCTACTGGCCCGTCGTCGCCTCGCGGCCCATGCCATCGGAAGCTGCGATCCGGCGTCTCGATGCCTTCATGAAGGGCGGCGGGACGGTGATCTTCGACACCCGTGACGCCTTCGGCAACCGTCCCGACGGCGCGCCGACGGCGGAGGGACAGGCCCTGCGTCGCATGCTGGCGAGCCTCGACATTCCCGAGCTGGAGCCGGTGCCGGCCGACCATGTCCTCACCAAGACCTTCTACATTCTCGACAGCTTCCCCGGCCGCTACGCCACGGGGCAGACCTGGGTCGAGGCCCTGCCGCCCGTACCCGAGGGCGAGCAGAACCGCCCCGCCCGCTCGGGCGATGGCGTCTCGCCCATCATCATCACCTCCAACGACCTCGCCGCCGCATGGGCCGTCGGACAGCGCGGCGAATGGCTCTATCCAGTCGTCGGCAGCGACCAGCGCCAGCGGGAATTCTCGTACCGCAGCGGCGTCAACATCGTCATGTATGCGCTGACCGGCAACTACAAGGCCGATCAGGTGCACGTGCCGGCCCTGCTCGAACGGCTCGGGCAGTAAGGGGGGGCTTGTTTTGCTTTCGGTCAGCTTCTCCCCCCTCATCCCGACCTACGCCCTCTGGGGCCTCGGTGCGGTCGTCGCGCTGCTGGCGATTCTGGCGCTGATCTCCCGCGGCCCTGTCGCGATCCTGCGCGCCGTCGCGCTCGGGCTCGTCCTTCTGGCGCTGGCCAACCCGGCCTTGGTGCAGGAGGACCGGGAGAAGGTAAAGGACATCGTCGCGGTGGTGATCGACCGCTCGACCTCGCAGACGCTCGGCGACCGCTCGCCGATGACCGATCAGGTGCGTTCGGAACTGGAGCGCCGCTTCGGCTCGCTGGCCGATGTGGATCCGCGCTTCATCGAGGCGGAGGACGGCAACGGCGATGACGGCACGCGCCTCTTCGCTGCTCTCTCCAACGGCCTCGCCGACGTGCCGCCGGATCGGCTCGCCGGCGTCATCTTCGTCACCGACGGCGTGGTGCACGACATTCCGCCTTCCGTGGAAGGCCTCGGCTTTCGGGCACCGCTGCACGCCCTCATCACCGGTCGTCCGGATGAGCGCGACCGGCAGATCAAGCTTCTGGAAGCGCCGCGCTTCGGCATCGTCGGCAAGGATCAGACGATCCGCGCGCAGATCATGGAACGCGGCGGTACCGGCACGGCGCTCGTTACCGTACGCCGCGACGGGCAGGTGCTGACTCGCCAGCAGGTGCGGGCCGACACGCCTTTTTCCCTCGACGTCCGCATCGAGCATGGCGGCACCAACGTGGTCGAGCTCGAAGTGGAAGGCCTTCCGAACGAGCTGACGCAGGCCAACAACCGCGCCGTCGTTCCCATCGAGGGAATTCGCGAGAAGCTGCGCGTGCTCCTCGTCTCCGGCGAGCCGCATGCGGGCGAGCGCACATGGCGCAACCTTCTCAAGTCGGATGCGAATGTGGATCTCGTCCACTTCACGATCCTTCGCCCGCCGGAGAAGCAGGACGGCACGCCGATCAACGAACTCTCGCTGATCGCCTTCCCGACCCGCGAGCTGTTCCAGCAGAAGATCAAGGAATTCGACCTGATCATCTTCGACCGCTACGCGAACCAGAGCATCCTGCCGTCGAGCTATTTCGAGAACATCGTGCGCTACGTGCGCGACGGCGGCGCGATCCTGGTGGCGGCGGGGCCTGAATTCGCAAGCTACGGCAGCCTCGCGCAGACCCGGCTCGCGCCGATCATTCCGGGTCAGCCCAACGGCAGCATCGTCGAGCAGCCCTACAAGGCGGAGATCACCGATACGGGCGATCGCCACCCGGTCACCCGCGACCTTCCGGGCTCCGAGCAGTCGCCGCCCGCATGGGGCGAGTGGCTGCGCATCATCGGCTCACAGGTGCAGTCGGGCTCGACCCTGATGTCGGGCGCGAACGACCTGCCGCTCCTCGTGCTGCGCCGGGAGGAGAAAGGGCGCGTGGCGCTCCTGCTCTCAGACCATGCCTGGCTCTGGGCGCGCGGCTATCAGGACGGCGGGCCGCATCTCGACCTTCTGCGCCGCCTGGCCCATTGGCTCATGAAGGAGCCGGCCCTGGAGGAAGAAGCGCTTCGCGCCAGCGCTCAAGGGCGCGACATCCGCATCGAGCGGCAGAGCATGGCGGAAACTGTCGATCCCGCGACCCTCACGGCGCCGAGCGGCGCGGAGAGCAGCGTCGCGCTCACGGAAACCCGCCCCGGCCTGTTCACGGCGCAGGTGGCAAGCCGCGAGCTCGGTCTGCACACCATCCGCTCCGGCGATCTCATCACTTTCGTCAGCATCGGACCGGCGAACCCGCGCGAGCTGATGGACGTGTTCAGCAACACCGAGTCGCTCGCCTCCATCGCCGAGGCGACCGGCGGATCGGTGCGGCGCGTGGCGATCGTGGGGGATCAGAGCATCACGGTGCCGCGGATCCTCGCCGTGCATTCCGGCACGCGCTTCTCAGGCGGCGACTGGATCGGCATCAGGCCGAGCGAGAGCGCCATCGTGCGCGGCATCTCGGTCTTCCCGATGGCGCTCGGTTTCATCGGACTGGCGCTGCTGATCGGTTCGACTCTGGCCGCCTGGCTGATCGAGGGACGGCGGCGAGCGTAAGGCGAAGCCGTCACGCTCCACGTCATCACCTCCCTGGACTTGATCCGGGGATCGGTGCCGGTGATCCCGATTATGAAAAGCGCTGAGCTTCACCTTATCGGGATGGCCGGCACGAGGCCGGCCATGACGTCGGGGGCGATGGAGGCCTCGGCTATCCACCCATGGCAGGAATCGTGGTCACCAGCCCCCGCGCACGGGCCATGGCACCCTCCGCCAGTTCCAGCGCGAGAAAGCGCGCGGGATTGACCGGACCGGGCAGCTGCAGATCCTGGGGCGGAATGCGCTTGAAGCCGAAACGGCTGTAATAGGGCTCGTCGCCGACGAGCAGCACGAGCGTATGGCCCTTCGCCTTGGCGGCTTCCAGGGAGCGGCTCATCAGGGCGGCGCCGATGCCACGGCTCTCGAAGGCGGGCTCGACGGTCAGCGGCCCGAGCATCAGGGCCGCCTCCTCGCCCGCCATGACCGGCGTCATGCGCACCGAGCCGACGAGCAGGGTGCCGACCATGGCGGTAAAGGACAAATCGATGAGATGAGGGGCACCCTCCCGCAGGCGCGAGGCCGTGCGGGCGAAGCGACCCGGGCCGAAGGCGCGCTCGTGCAGGCGCTCGATGGCCTCGGAATCGATGGGTTGTTCGGTGCGGATCTGGAGCGAGAGCTCAGTCATGACGGACTCAGGCGAAAGACGAAAACGGAAAATGGCGGCTGGAGAGGTCTCAGCCGTGTCGTCGTCGCAGAATCCGGGTGTTGGTCATGAGGCTTAAGCGCTTCCGTTGTGGCGTTAGGCCATAGCAGCGTCGGGAACGCGGCGCAAACCCTCTCTCACCAATTCGCAGAGATCGGCTGCTCCGCAAGGATTTCCGCCAAGCGGTTGCGGGTGGCCGTGGTCGTCCCCTCCGGCAGCCGGTCGAGGGGAAAGAACCCGGCCTCCGCGATCTCGCGGTCCGGCCGTTTGACCTCCAGCACCGTGAAGCGCCGGATCACGTAGACGAGCACGTGATCGCGCCGCGATATCTTTCTGTTGAAGAACACGCCGAACAGGACCGGCGGCTCGTCCATCGCGATGCGGGCCTCCTCGTTCAGCTCGCGCTCGAGGGCGACGAGCGCGGTCTCCCCTGTCTCGACGCCGCCGCCCGGCAGATGCCAGCCGGGCACATAGGTATGGCGGATGAGGAAGACCCGGTTCTCCTGATCGAGAACGACGCCGCGGACGCCGAGGGTCATGCCGCGGGAGAAGCGCCAATAGGTGTGGAGCGCCCGGGAAATCAGCCGCGATGAGGGTCGGGAGGGGCGGGACTCGGACATCGGATCAGATGAGCATGGTTCGATTACCGGAGGATGAACGTCGTCATTCACTTATTGCATAGCTGTTCCCGCAAAATGGCGCGTGACCCGCACTATACGAAGGTCTAATACAGCGCCAGCAAAGGTGTTCCAATGTTTCTCGCTCTGATCCTGTCCCGTCTCAACCGCTCCGCCCGCTTTTCCTGGTCCCCGGCCCTCAACTTCGAGGACCGCTCGGTCTACTCGACCCTGATCCCGGGCGCGCAGTACTGAGCTTCAGGCCTCTCCCCCTGCCTCTGCAGGGTGGCTTGGCACAGGCTCGCTTTCTTGTTTAGAATATTTCTAAACAGGAGCGGGTATGAAGTCTCTGTCCGAACTCTCCGAGCGCGAGGTCGTCGCGCTCGCGATCGCCAATGAAGAGGAAGATTCGCGAATCTATCAGCATTTCGCGGATCGCCTTCGCCCCGACTTTCCCGCCTCCGCCGAGATCTTCGATGGCATGGCCGAGGAAGAGCGGGCCCATCGCAACTCCCTCTATGGCTTCTACCGCTCCCGGTTCGGTGAGCATCTCCCGCCGATCCGCCGGGAGGACGTGCGCGGCTTCCTGAAGCGGCGCGCAGTCTGGTGGAGCCCCCATCTCGATCTCGACCGCATGCGCCGCGAGGCTGAGGTCATGGAACTCCAGGCCGCGAGCTTCTACGACAAGGCCGCCCAGCAGACTCTCGACGTCTCGGTGCGCGAGCTGTTCACCCGTCTTGCCGAAGTCGAGCGCGGGCACGAGCGCAAGGCGAGCGAACTGCATGCCGCCCATCTGAACGAGAACGTGGAGGCCGCGGAAGAGCATGCCCGCCGCAGGCTCTTCGTGCTGCAATACGTCCAGCCGGGACTGGCAGGCCTCATCGACGGCTCGGTCTCGACCCTCGCCCCACTCTTCGCCGCTGCTTTCGCGACCCAGAACAACTGGGAGACCTTTCTCGTCGGCCTTGCGGCATCCGTCGGCGCCGGCATCAGCATGGGTCTGACGGAAGCGCTCTCCGACGACGGCGAGATCACCGGCCGCGGCTCGCCCTGGCTGCGCGGCCTCGTCTGCGGATTCATGACCGCGGCCGGCGGCATCGGGCACACCCTGCCTTATCTGGTGCCGGATTCCTGGCCCAATGCGTTCATTCTCGCGACCAGCATCGCGGCCCTCGTGGTGGCGGTCGAGCTCGTCGCGATCTCCTGGATCCGCACGCGGTACATGGACACGCCGTTCTGGAGCGCGACCATGCAGGTCGTCTTAGGAGGCGTTCTCGTGCTTCTGGCCGGTATCTTCATCGGCAGCGCTTGACGGGGCGGGGCGGGCGCGCGAACTCTCCTGTCCCCTTGCATCAACCCGGCCGTCATGTTCCGCATCGCTCACCTGACCGACCCCCATGTGGGACCCCTCCCCCGGCCGCGCCTGAAACAGCTTTTGAGCAAGCGCCTGACCGGCTGGTACAACTGGCATCGCAGCCGGCAGGACCTGCACGACATGGAGCTGCTGGCGGAGCTCGTCGCCGACATCCATGCTCAGAAGCCCGACCACATCACCTGCACCGGCGACACCTGCAATATCGGCCTCCCCGACGAATGGAAGACCTCCCGCGTCTTCCTCGAAGGCCTGGGCGATCCCTCCCGCGTCACCTTCGTGCCGGGCAACCACGATGCCTATGTTCGCGGCTCCCTCGAAGGTCTCATGCGGGAGATCGCACCCTGGACTCGGGGCGACGACGGCCGAGAGGCCGTCTTTCCCTATCTGCGCCGCTACGGCCGCATCGCCATCATCGGCCTGTCATCCGCCATTCCGACCCTGCCCTTCGTGGCCTCCGGCCGGGTCGGCTCGAAGCAGACCAAGGTTGTGGAGCAGATCCTCGGAGAGCTCGGGCGCGATCCGGACTGCTTCCGCATCATCCTCATCCATCACCCGCCCCATGTCGGCGGGGCGGAAGCCGGGCGCAATCTCACCGATGCGCGCCGCTTCGAGAAGATGCTCGGCCGGGTCGGCGCCGAGCTCGTGCTCCACGGCCACAACCATGTCGGCTCGCTCGCCCATCTCGACGGCCCGCGCGGCCCGATCCCGGTGATCGGAGCCCCCTCCGCCTCGGCCCGCAGCGGCACGCTGACCCATAAGGCCGGCTATCACCTCTTCACCATCGACAGGGACGAGACCGGTTTCCTTCTGATGGCGGAACTGCGCGGCCTGAAGCCGGACGGCACCGTGGGCGGCATGGGTATGCTCTCGCTCGCCCGCATTCGCCAGCCGCTGGACAAGCCTTGACGGCGGGCTCTCCGCCCGCGGTTCCACTGCCTTCGCGCTTGTGGCGGGCCTCCCAACGTGTAGGTAGGGAGCCGTCCGGACCCCGTCCGTCATTCATCGACCTACCGCGAGCTGCCATGGCCTACGTCATCCCTGAGCCTTCGATTGCCGCCCTCCCCGTTGCCGGCACCGATGATCTCTTCCCCGTCCGCCGCGTCTACTGCGTCGGCCGCAGCTATGCCGCCCACGCCCGGGAGATGGGTGGCGACCCCACCCGCGAGCCGCCCTTCTTCTTCATGAAACCGGCGGATGCCCTGCAGCCCGTGGCCGGCGTTGAAGTGACGGATCATCCGTATCCGCCGAAGACCGGGAATTACCACTTCGAGGTCGAGATGGTGGTTGCTCTCGCCAAGGGCGGGCGGGATATCCCCGTCGATAAGGCTCTCGACCACGTCTTCGGCTATGCGATCGGCCTCGACATGACCCGCCGCGACCTGCAGGACGAGGCCAAGCAGCTCCGCCGTCCCTGGGAGCTCGGCAAGGCCGCGGACCTCTCCGGGCCTGTCGGACTGCTTCATCCGGCCTCGAAGATCGGCCATCCCGCGTCCGGCTCCATTACTCTCGCGGTCGACGGTGTGGTCAGGCAGAAGGCCGACCTGTCCGACATGATCTGGTCGGTCGCCGAGCAGATCGCCTATCTCTCCTCCTATTTCGAGCTCGCCCCGGGCGACGTGATCTTCTCCGGCACGCCGGAGGGCGTGGGCGCAGTGACGCAGGGGCAGACGATGACGGCCGCCGTCGAGGGCCTTGGCGAGATCCGTTTGCGGGTTGTGTAGGGGCGCATGGCCGCCCCTTGCCTTTTTCCCGAGATTGGCTGTTACTGCGTCACGGCGCGGCCGGAAAGGCCGCGGTTAAGTCAGGGCTCGGTGCAACGCCGCGGCCTAGAAAACAAGGGAACGACAATGAATTTCGTTAAGACCGTGGGCCTGGCCCTCCTCGGCTCGGCCCTCGCTATCGGCGGGGCAGCCGCCCAACAGAAGACGGTGAAGATCGCCACCGAGGGCGCCTATGCCCCGTGGAACTTCACTGGCGCGGGCGGCAAGCTCGAAGGCTTCGAAGTCGACCTCGCCAACGACCTGTGCAAGCGCATGAACGTGAAGTGCGAGATCGTCGCTCAGGACTGGGACGGCATCATCCCGGCGCTGCAGGCCAAGAAGTACGACGCCATCATGGCCGGCATGAGCATCACCGACGAGCGCAAGAAGACCATCGACTTCGCCGGTCCCTACGCCAACTCCCCGAACGGCTTCCTGGTGGCGAAGAGCTCGCCGCTCGCCAAGATGCCGGGCACGGGCCAGGCGTTCAGCCTCAGCACCCAGCAGGCTGCCGCCGAGAAGGCCATCGAGGCCTATAAGCCGCTCCTGAAGGGCAAGACGATCGGCGTCCAGGGTTCGACGATCCATTCGAACTTCGCCGACAAGTACCTGAAGGGCACGGCCGAGATCCGCGAGTACAAGACCACGGAACAGCACGATCTCGATCTCGCCGCCGGCCGCATCGACGCCGTACTCGCCGACTCGACGGCCATCATCGGCACCCTCGAGAAGCCCGAGTTCAAGGACTATGTCATGACCGGCCCGTCCATCACCGGCGGCCTCCTCGGTGCCGGCGTCGGCGTCGGCCTGCGCAAGGGCGAGGCGGAGCTCAAGAAGAGCTTCGAGGACGCGATCCAGGCGGCGGTCAAGGACGGCACCGTGAAGAAGCTGTCCGAGAAGTGGTTCAAGGTCGACATCACCCCGATTTCCTAAGCGCGCATCGGGCGATTTACCAAGGCGCGGCCCCGGCCGCGCCTTTTTCGTATAAAGCGCATTCATCTGCGACCGAAATTGCCACCTTGGCTGTTTTATTCAGCACGTTTAGGGCTTGCGCGGGCTAAGCTTTTGAATGTTAGCTTTCGTCCTCGGAAGGATGGGCGCAACCTCCTTCCGACAACAGGATCAGTCGAAGCTGACCAGAGGGATGACAATGAAACTCTTTCAAGCTCTGGGTCTCGGCCTGCTGGCCGCCTCTTTCGCCATCGGTGGAGCGGCCGCGCAGGAAAAGACCGTCAAGATCGCTACGGAAGGCGCCTATGCCCCGTGGAACTTCACCGGTGCCGGCGGCAAGCTCGAGGGCTTCGAGATCGACCTCGCCAACGACCTCTGCGCCCGCATGAAGGTGAAGTGCGAGATCGTCGCCCAGGACTGGGACGGCATCATCCCGGCGCTGCAGGCCAAGAAGTACGACGCCATCATGGCCGGCATGAACATCACCGACAAGCGCCTGGAGGTGATCAACTTCTCCCAGGCCTATGCCGCGACCCCGCATGGTTGGGGCGTCCTGAAGGACTCTCCGCTCGCCAAACTGCCGGGAGCCGGCACGACCGTCAGCTTCGACAAGGATCCCGAAGGCGCGAAGAAGGCGATCGAGGCCTGGAAGCCGCTGCTCAAGGGCAAGACCGTCGGCGTACAGGGCTCGACCGTGAACTCGCAGTTCCTCGAGACCTACCTGAAGGACACGATCCAGATCCGCGAGTACAAGACCACCGAGCAGCACGATCTTGACCTGACCGCCGGGCGCATCGACGCCATCTTCGCCGGCCACGGCGCCCTGAAGGCCACGCAGGAGAAGCCCGAGTTCAAGGACATGGTCATCGCGGGCACGGGCATGCGCGGCGGCATCCTGGGCCGCGGCGTCGCCGTGGGCATGCGCAAGGACGACGTGGATCTGAAGAAGTCCTTCGACACGGCAATCGAGGCCGCGATCAAGGACGGCACGATCAAGAAGCTGTCGGAGAAGTGGTTCAAGATCGACGCCACCCCGCAAGTCTGACATGGAAGCAATGTCCCGGACCCGCTAAATGGGTCCGGGACATGATCCGGCCGGACTGCCGGATGTGACGGTTGCTGTCTCACCCTCCGCCTTCCGGCGACGGGGAGACATATTCAGGAAAGTCGAAGCGTGCAGCAACTGAGCTATTTCGAGCTCATCGGGTTTGGCCCCAATGGATGGGGATGGGCTTTACTTACCGCGACGGGCATGACGATTGCCGTCGCCATCTGCGGCTTCCTCGCAGGCTCGGTCGTCGGGACATTCGTGGCCTGGGGCAAGATCGGCGGAAATGTCGTCATCCGAAGCTTCGCCGACGGATACACCACCGTCCTGCGCGGCATCCCCGATCTTCTCGTGATCTATCTTTTCTATTTCGGCGGCAGCGCGGCGCTCGGCGCCATCGGCAGCCTGTTCGGAGCCCAGGGCTTCATCGGCGTGCCGGCCTTCGTCACCGGCGCGCTCGCCATCGGCATCGTCTCGGGCGCCTATCAGGCGGAGGTCTTTCGCGGCGCCTATCAGGTCGTGAGCCGCGGCGAGATCGAGGCGGCGCGCTCCGTCGGCATGCATCGCTGGCTCATGTTCCGCCGCATCATCGCGCCGCAGGTTCTGCGCTACGCCATTCCCGGCCTCGGCAACACCTGGCAGCTGGTTCTGAAGGAATCGGCCCTGATCTCGGTGACGGGCCTCGTCGAATTGCTGCGCCAGTCGCATATCGCCGCCGGATCGACGCGCCGGCCGTTCGACTTCTACATCACGGCGGCGATCCTCTACCTGTTCATCACCTGGGTTTCTACATACCTGTTCCAGCGCGCGGAGACGCACTCGATGCGTGGCATGCGGAGGGCCTCCTGATGGATTTCGCCTTCATGCGCGACAGCTTCGTCACGCTGCTCGGCGGCGTGCCGCTGACGCTGAACCTCGCCTTCATGTCCGTCTCGCTCGGCGCAATCCTCGCCATGCTGCTGGCATTGATGCGGATGTCCGGCTTCAAGGTGCTCGACTGGCCGGCGCAAGCCTATGTGTTCGTCTTCCGCGGCACGCCGCTGCTGGTGCAGATCTTCCTGATCTATTACGGCCTCGGGCAGTTCCGCCCGACGCTGCAGGAATGGGGGCTGTGGACCTTCTTCCGCGAGCCATATTGGTGCGCGGTCCTCGCGCTCACCCTCAACACGGCCGCCTATGCCAGCGAGATCATTCGCGGCGGCCTGCAATCTGTCCCTCACAACCAGGTCGAGGCGGCGCGGGCCTGCGGCATGTCGGGCTTCCTCCTCTTCCGCCGCATCGTGTTCCCGATCGCGGTCCGCCAGGCACTTCCGGCTTACGGTAGCGAGATCATCCTCATGGTGAAGGCAACCTCGCTCGCTTCGATCATCACCATGATGGAAGTGACGGGACTTGCCGCGAAACTGATCTCGCAGAGCTTCCGCGCGGTCGAGGTCTTCGTCGTCGCCGGACTGATCTACCTGATCCTCAACTTCATCATCACCCGCATCATCATGGCCATCGAATGGTGGCTCTCGCCTCACTTACGCCGCCCCCCGGCCATCGAGCCGCGTCTGGAGGCCGCCCATGTCTAACGGAGTTGCTTCCTTGTCGACCCCACTCGCGTCCGCCGAGGCCGCTGCTGCCGTCTCTGTCGCCAATCTTCGCAAGAGCTTCGGAAACCTCGAGGTTCTCAAGGGCGTGTCGCTCAGTGCGAGGGAGGGCGACGTCATCTCGATTCTCGGCGCCTCCGGCTCCGGCAAGTCGACCATGCTCCGCTGCATCAACATGCTGGAAGTGCCGGATTCCGGCGAGATCCGCATCGGCGGCGAAACCATCGGGCTCAGGCAAAGCCGCAAGGGCATGATGCCGGCCGACCAGCGCCAGGTGGACCGCATCCGTTCCCGCGTCGCCATGGTGTTCCAGAGCTTCAACCTCTGGTCCCATTTGACGATCCTGGAGAACGTCATCGAGGCGCCCATCCATGTGCAGAAGCGCCCTCGGCACGAATGCATCGCCGAGGCCATGGAACTCCTGAACAAAGTCGGCATCGCCGACAAGCGCAATCAGTATCCCTCGCACCTCTCCGGCGGCCAGCAGCAGCGCGCCGCCATCGCACGCGCGCTCGCCATGCATCCCAAGGTGATGCTGTTCGACGAGCCGACCTCGGCGCTCGATCCCGAACTCGTCGGCGAAGTCTTGCGCGTCATGCGTTCGCTCGCCGAGGAGGGCCGCACCATGCTGGTGGTGACGCACGAGATGGGCTTTGCCCGCGACGTGTCGAACCGGGTGGTGTTCCTGCACAAGGGCGTGGTGGAAGAGGAAGGCCCGCCGGCCGAGGTGTTCGGCGCTCCGAAATCCGAGCGCTTCAAACAGTTCATCTCGAGCCATCGCTGAGATGAAGCGAAAAGGGCGAAGCGGATGCCGCTTCGCCCTTTGTTTTTGGAGTTGAACTTGGGGGGAGATACCGCAGCATGGCGAAGCTCGTATTCGCTCTGAACCAATCCCTGGACGGGTATGTCGACCACACGGAATTTGCGCCCGATCCCACGCTCTTTCGTCATTTCATCGACGACGTGCGCGGCCTGTCCGGCACCGTGTACGGTCGCCGCATGTACGAGGTGATGCGGTATTGGGACGAAGACCATTCCGAGTGGAACGAGGAGCGACGCGCCTATGCGGCGGCGTGGCGGAACCAGCCGAAATGGGTCGTGTCGCGCTCGCTGACCTCCGTCGGCCCGAACGCGACTCTCATCGCGGATGACATCGAGGCGGCGATACGCGGGCTGAAGACTCAGCTGGATGGGGTGATCGAAGTTTCCGGACCCGAGCTGGCGGGAAGTCTGACCGACCTCGGTCTCGTCGATGAATATCGACTGTATCTCCATCCCGTCGTGCTTGGTCGCGGCAAGCCGTTCTTCGCCGGTCCGCGGCCGCCGCTGCGCCTCGTGGCGAGCGATCGAATTGGCGGGGACGTGATTAGGCTAACGTACGCTCCCGCGGAGTCGCGTGACTAACCCGATGGACAGCAAGCTTGCTGCCAATGTCCTCGCCATGATCTAGCTCGCCTCAATGCGGTTGCGAGCTCGTGAATCCTCAACTTAGCGCCGTTCGATCCGCCGAACCGGCGGGGAGCCCTGTGCCGGCGGGAAAGGTCCCGACGCGCGCGGGTCGATGACGGGCCCGCGCCAGTTATCGTCGCGACGCGTGTCGCCGAGCAACAGGCCGAGCAGAGCCGGAACGGCCAGGATCAGCAGCGAGACCAGGCCCCAGACGATCGCGATGGCACCGAGGCCGAGGCTGCGCAGCGTCATCAGCGCCCAGGACAACCACTCGACCGTCTCGGGATGTCCTGTGACGATGTCGGCATTGCGCGCCGCGACGCCGCCGAAGAAGTCGAGAAGCCCGTAGGCGCCCCAGGCGAACAGGGACCAGATCGCAACGGCGGTCCAGGCCAGGATCCACAAAAGCCGCTTCATTCAGCGCTCTCCGACGCGGGTCGCCGTGCCGTCGATCTCACGCGGGCCATGCTTGGGAACGCCGAGATGCTCGTGGATGATGCGCAGGTTGCGCTGATTGGCCTTGAAGAAGACGTCGAACACGTCGCCCGCGAGCGGGATTGCGCCGATGGCGGTGTCGACGGCGACGTTGCCGATCATGCGCGCGATCTTCCAGCGCGGCAGGCCGAGCTGACGCGCCTCCCAGATGATGTAGCTGGCAAGAGCCGCCGAGATCGCATCGCCCACGCCCGGGATGAGGCCGATCACCGCGTCGAAGCCGACGCGCCGGTTCAGGCCCGGAATCAGGAAGGCGTTGTCCATCAGCTTCGCCACGAGCGCGACGCGCGCAAGCGAGTCCGTACGCGTGGGGCCGGCAGTCTTGATCGCACCGAAAACAGCGCTACGCGCAGCGTTCATTCCAGTCTCCAGTTGGCCGTCGAAGGGATCGGCACGAACGGCCCTGATGTGTGTATGAAAGCCGACATTCGCAAGAGTTCCGCTTTGTTATTTTAGAACTCACCCCAAATTGCCGCCGCGCTGGAAACCTTGCAGGGCAAAGCTTTGCCGGCAGTCACCCATGCGCTCGCTTCATGAGGTGGCTTGCCGGAAGCAAAGCACACGTTAGGTACTCGTTCCCAACACGCCCACAAGCGTGACCGCCGGATCGCTCCGGCCAAGAAAAACGGCTGCCGCGAAAGCACAATATCGGCAGCGCTCTGCAACAGGGGCTCGAAACGGGGAGAACCCGATGAGCACCGAATGCCGCGTTCGTCCCGCGTCCCTTTCTGCCCTCGCGATTTGCGTCGCCCTGTTAGGAACGTCGGAGGCATTGCATGCGGAAGGCGGTGACGGGGGAATCATTCCGCCGGCGCAATATGCCAGCCTGCCTGCGGGCGACGAGATCGACGATCCTGCCGTCACCGGAAGCCTGCCGGATGCTCTCCCTCTCCCCGGCTTCTCATCCCTCGTCTCGCAAGGCGCGATCACCCTGCGGGATAGCGCCCCGACCGAGTGCATCCCGGACAATCTGCGCGAGGTCGTCGCCTCGGTGGCGGAGAAGTTCGGCCCGGTGAGCGTCGAATCCACCCATCGCAACCGGGGCCGCAACTGGCGTGCCGGCGGCGCACGCCACTCGCTGCATCTTTCCTGCCGCGCCGTCGATTTCCGCGTCCGCGTTCGCGCGCGCGGCGTGATGGCCTATCTGCGCAGCCACCCGCAGGTGGGTGGTCTCAAGATCTATCGGAACGGCATCATCCATATCGACAATGGCGATCGCCGTTCCTGGTGACGATCCCTATCATCGCCGGTACAACATCAGCATGTTCGAGAATTTCACCCATCGTCGGATCGAAACCTCCGGGGCCGTCATCAACCTGCGCCATGCGGGCAGCGGCCCGCCCGTGCTGCTGCTGCACGGGCATCCGCAGACCCATGTCATGTGGCACAAGGTGGCGCCCAAGC
Organism: Microvirga zambiensis WSM3693; assembly: GCF_016735695.1. Taxonomy (GTDB): domain Bacteria; phylum Pseudomonadota; class Alphaproteobacteria; order Rhizobiales; family Beijerinckiaceae; genus Microvirga; species Microvirga zambiensis. The sequence continues at coordinate 49,154 of NZ_JAERQD010000041.1, forward strand.
TCGCCGAGACCTACACCATCGTCTGCGCCGATCTGCGCGGCTACGGCGACAGTTCCAAGCCACCGACGACGGAGGACCATGCGCCCTATTCCAAGCGCGCGATGGCGCGTGACATGGTTGAGGTCATGCAGGCGCTCGGCTTCGAGCGTTTCGCGGTCGTCGGCCATGATCGCGGCGGACGCTGCGCCTATCGCATGGCCCTCGACCACCCCGAGCGGATCGTCTCGCTCTCAGTGCTCGACATCATTCCCACGGCCGAACATTTCCAGCGCACGGACATGTCCTTCGCCATGGGCTACTGGCACTGGTTCTTCCTCGCTCAAGCCTATCCGATTCCCGAACGCCTGATCGCATCGGACCCGGACGCGTTCTACCTGCGTCGCGGGCGCACGCTGTTCGACGAAAAGGCGCTCGCCGAATACCGCCGCTGCTACACCGATCCGGTCACGATCCACGCCATGTGCGAGGATTACCGCGCCGGCGCTACCCTCGACATGCGGTTCGACGAGGATGATCAGAAGGCGGGACGGCGAATCGCCTGTCCCGTGCAGGCGCTGTGGGCGAGAAAGAACGGCCTCGATCGCTGGTACGACGTGCTCGCAGTCTGGCGGGACTGGGCCGACCGGGTCGAAGGCCACAGCATCGATTGCGGACACTACCTCGCCGAGGAGGCACCGGAGGAAACGCTGGCGGCGTTGGAGAATTTTCTGGCGAAGGCGTTCAAAGGCTGAGGCGCCCTTGAACTAACCTTGGACGCATGGCCGGGCTTGTCCCGGCCATCCCGATGCATCGAGGCTCGGCGCTTTTCTTAATCGAGATCACCGGCACAAGGCCGGTGATGACAAGATGAGGATTGCCTTCTACGAGCCAGAATTTGAAAACGGCGTGATCTCAACGCCGTTCGCCTCGAGCTTCGCCCGCACCGTACGCGCCATCGCGACCGCGCTCGGCTCGTCGCCATGCACGCAGATCGTGTCGATCTCGACCGGGATCCGCTTGCCGGAAACCGTCGTGATGGCCTTGTCCTGCACGGCGCGCAGAATGCGCTCGGCTGCGAATTCCGCATCGTGCAGAACGGAACCGGGCTTCTTGCGGCTGGTGAGGGTGCCGTCGTCCTCATAGGTACGATCGGCAAAAATCTCGCGAGCGACCGGGATACCGACCGAGTGGGACGCCTTCTCCATCAGGAGGCCCGGCATGCATACATTGATCAGGCTCGCATCGACGCCCTTGATGGCGCGCGCAATGGCGAGCGCGAGATCCATGTCCTCGTTCGCCATGTTGTTGAGCGAGCCGTGCGCCTTCACATAAGTGACCTTGTGACCTGCAAGCGAAGCGAGCGCCTGCATGGCGCCGATCTGGTAGGCGACCATGCGCTCGATCTCGGCCGGCGAATCGCCGCGGATCACACGGCGGCCGAAGCCGTGCAGATCGTTGAAGCCGGGATGCGCGCCGATGGCGACGCCCTTGCGCTTCGCGATCTCCGCCGTGCGGAACATGATCGAGGGATCGCCCGCATGATAGCCGCAGGCGATATTGGCGGAGGACACGATGTCGAGCATCGCCTCGTCGTCCCCCATCGGCCAGGGGCCGAAGCCTTCACCCATGTCGCAGTTGAGATCGATGTTCATGCGTCACACCAGAACCGGTTGCGGGACCTGTTGCCCGACGTGGAAGACGCGCTTGTAGCGCTCGATGTCAGCGGGCGATCCCAAGGCCTTCGTGGGATTGTCGGAGAGCTTCACCGTCGGCCGGCCATCGGCCGAGATGACTTTGCAGACGATGGAGATCGGATCGAGCTTGCCCTCAGGAGCAAGCCCGCGGAAATCGTTGGTAAGAAGCGTGCCCCAGCCATAGCCGATGCGCATGCGCCCGCGGAAATGACGATGGATGCGCTCGATCCCATCGACATCAAGCCCGTCGGAAAAGATCGCGAGTTTCTCCCTCGGATTCTGTCCGCGCTCGCGCCACCATTCGATAGCCTCTTCGCCGCCCTCGATCGGGTCCTTCGAATCGACGCGGATGCCGGTCCATGAGGCAATCCAGTCCGGCGCATTGCGCAGGAAATTCGTGGTGCCGTAGGTGTCGGGAAGGATGACGCGCAAATTGCCTTCGTAATCCTGCTGCCAGTCGGCGAGCACATGGTAGGGCGACTTGGCCAGTTCCTCGTCGCTGTCGGTCAGGGCCGCGTAGACCATGGGCAATTCATGCGCATTCGTGCCGACGGCCTCCACTTCCTGTCGCATGGCGATAAGGCAGTTGGACGTGCCGAGGAAGGACGATCCGAGCCCCTCCATCATCGCCTGCACGCACCAATCCTGCCACAGGAAGCCGTGGCGGCGGCGGGTGCCGAAATCGGAAATGGAGAGATCCGGGAGCTTCCTGAGACGCTCGATCTTCTCCCACACCCGGGTCATGGCGCGGGCATAGAGCACCTGGAGCTCGAACTTGGCCATGCCCTTGAGCACGCCGCGCGAGCGCAGCTCGTTGAGGATGGCGAGCGCCGGGATCTCCCACATGGTGGTCTCGATCCAGGGGCCATGGAAGGTCAGCACATACTGGCCGTCCTCCTTCTCCAGCAGGTATTCCGGGAAACGGAAGGTTTCGAGCCAGTCCATGAATTCCGGCGAGAACATCTGCCGCTTGCCATAGAAGGTGTTGCCACGCAGCCAAGTCGACTCGCCTCGCGTCAGGGACAGGCTGCGCACGTGGTCGAGCTGCTCCCGCAGCTCTCCGGCATCGATGATGTCGGCGAGGCGAATGCGGGTGGTACGGTTGTGAATGCCGAAGGTGACCTTCACATCCCGGTGGCGGCGAAAGATCGTCTGCGCCATCAGGAGCTTGTAGAAGTCCGTATCGAGGACGGACCGGACGATCGGGTCGATCTTCCAGGTATGGTTGTAGACCCGTGTTGCGATGTCCACCATCGCCTGCTCCTTGCCACTCAAAGGAGGCGAGACAATAGCGAAGGGCCATCCATGATGAAAGGGTGCCGGCTATTAAGCTGGCACAGGGCAGTCATGGCGGCAGGACATCGACCTGAATCGAGGCGTAATAGGCCGAGACATCGGCGATATCCTCGTCGGACAGCTCCTTCGCTACAATATTCATGGCGTCGTTCTTGCGTTCGCCTGAACGGTAGAACTCGAGGCTCCTGGCGAGATAGTTCTCGACCTGCCCGGCGAGATTGGGCGCCTCCGGGTTCTTCGACAGGCCGTCGAGCCCATGGCATGCCTGACAGGTGGTGATCTTCTGGCGCCCTGCCCTGGCATCGCCCGCATAGGCTGGATCGGAAGCGAGACTGCCCAGCAGCAATCCCGTGACGGCAAGGACACGAATCATCGTCATGACTGACCTTTTGAAAGAAAGACGGGCGCACCGCGAGGCGCGCCCGTCATCAGGTTAACTACCGGCCCTCGTAGGAGATGCGGTAGATCGCGCCGGCCGTGTCGTCCGAGACCAGGAGCGAGCCGTCGGGCAGCATAGCGACGTCCACTGGCCGGCCGAGATACTCACCGTTCTCGGTCAGCCAGCCCTCGGCAAAGACCTGGGGCTTGTCCGCCGTGCCGTCGGGCTTCAGCGGCGTGAACATCACGCGTGCGCCGACCGGCTTGGTGCGGTTCCAGGAGCCGTGCTGCGCCGAGAAGATGCCGCCCTGATAGGTCTGCGGGAACATCTTGCCGGTGTAGAACATCATGCCGAGATCGGCTGCATGGGGATCCATCTCGGCCTGCGGACCGATCACGCCGGCCGGAACCGGATCATCCTTGTACTCGACCGTGCGGACCGTACCGCCGCCGTAATAGGGGAAGCCGAAGTTCTGTCCCGCATTGGCGATGCGGTTGAGCTCTCCGGGAGGCTGATCGTCCCCCATGCCGTCGACCTGGTTGTCCGTAAACCACAGCGTCTTGTCGGCAGGGTTGAAGTCGATGCCGACCGAATTGCGGATGCCGGTCGCATAGACTTCCTGGTTCTTGCCGTCCTGATCCATGCGGACGACCCCGCCGATGCCGGTGCGCTTGTAGAGATCCATCTTGTCCTTCGGCGGCACATTGAAGGGCTGGCCGAGTGCGATGTAGAGCTTGTTGTCCGCACCGATCCGGCACACGCGGGCGGTATGGTTGTAGCTTTCCTCCGTCGGCGGAATGAGATCGCCCTGCTTGGCCACGACGAAAGCGGCCACGTCCGGTCCTTCATAGAAGAACTCCGCGGCGGGGAACTGTAGCACGCGGTTCTGCTCCGCCACGTAGAGAACGCCGTCACGCGAGAAGCAGACGCCGTTGGGAATCTTGAATGAGACCGAAGGCGCGAATTGCTTCACCTCATCGGCAACGCGGTCCTTGTCGCGGTCGGTCACGGCATAGACGTTGTTCTTGCGCGTACCGACGAAAACAACGCCGGCATTCGGCCCGACGGCCATGTGGCGCGCATCGGGCACGAGCGCATAGAGGTCGATCTTGAATCCGGACGGAAGCTTGATCTTCTCAAGGTTCTTCCGGATTGCGTCGGCACGACGCCCTTCCTGAGCGATCGGCCGCGGCTCCGCGGTTCCCGTGCTCTGGAACGATGACAGCTTCTCCAGGTTGCCGGTTGGCGATTGCGTTGCAGGTTGAGCAAAGCTTGAGGACGCGAGTGCAACAACTGAGACGGCGGCAAGCAAGACGGTCTTCATTTGTTTTCCTCCCAGATAAGCCCCCAGACACATTATCGTTGTAGTGGCTAAACCGATTTCTTTGGTTTCTTATACTTGCTTAAACGCAAATATACCCAAGCTTATGCCGTAAAGGTAGGACGAGGAAAAACAAAGAAAAGGGGCCGCATGCGGCCCCGGAATATTTCGCGCTGCAGCGAAACCTCAGCTTAGATTCACTTTTGCTTGATCGCCGGGCTTGGGCTGCTCGCCCGTGATCGCAGCCTTGGCATAGCCGTAGAGATGCACCAGCGTGGAGGACGGGCTGTCCCAATATTCGCCCTTCGCCGGATGGACGCGGATCAGGGCGATCTGCGGATCGTCGACACCCTCCGGGAACCAGGCCCGCAGGGGCTCCGACCACTTGTCCTGGATCGTTGCCTTGTCGCGCACGATCTCGGCTCGACCGGTCACCGACACATAGGTCTGGTTGCCCGGATCGCTGTAGGCCAGGTTGACCTCGTTGTCGCGGGAGAGTTCGGTGGTCTTGGGAGACTGAATCTGCGTGAAGAACCAGAGGTCGCCATGCTCGTCCGCTTCCTGGTTGTGCATGGGCCGGCTGTGAAGCGTGCCATCGGTGTCGACGGTGGTCATCATGGCGATCCGCACTTCCTTGATCAGCTCGTAGAGCTTTCCTGCGTTCGGATCGTTATGGCCGTGCTGGTGCATCATCGTCTCCTCGATCGTTGTCTCTGTCCCCGGGATCGGTCAGGCTAAACGATCGTTCGGCCAAGGGCCCGGGAGGTCGGGTGAACAACGGGCAGGGTGCGGATTGGTTCAGGATTTCGCGCCATGCGGCCCGGCAACGTCTTAACGAGCGCGCCCGCAGGCTATACATGGAAGAGCAAAATCGGAGCCATCAGGAGATATCGACGTGGCGATCACCCGTGACCATGTACTGCAGGCGCTCTCGACCGTACCGGTCGATGCGAAGGGGACAGGCCTCGTTGCTTCCGGTCGTCTCTCCGACGTGGTGGTGGACGATGCCGGCCGTGTCATGTTCTCGATCACCATCGACCCCTCCGAAGCGGCCGACATGGAGCGCGTGCGGCAGGCGGCCGTCACCGCCGTGCAGGGTCTGCCTACGGTCAAGGGCGTCTTCGCCAGCCTGACGGCCGACCGGCCGACCGGCTCCACGGGAGCGCCCCCCTCACCCGCCGCGCCGGGACACCCCCGCGCCGCGGCCCAGCCGAAGAACCAACGCATCCCCGGCGTCGCGCATGTGATCGCCGTTGCCTCCGGCAAGGGCGGCGTCGGCAAATCGACCACCGCCGCCAACCTGGCGCTGGGCCTCAAGGCGCTCGGCCTGAAGGTCGGCCTTCTCGATGCCGACATCTACGGCCCGTCGATGCCCAAGCTCCTCGGCATCCACGGCAAGCCGCGGCTCCTGGAGAACCGCGTTCTGGAGCCCATGGAGGCCTACGGCCTCAAGGTCATGTCCATCGGCTTCCTGGTCGATGAAGAGGCTGCCATGATCTGGCGCGGCCCGATGGTCATGTCGGCGATCACCCAGATGCTGCGCGAGGTCGCCTGGGGCGATCTCGACGTGCTGGTGGTCGATATGCCGCCTGGCACCGGCGACGCCCAGCTCACCATGGCCCAGGCCACCCCGCTCGCAGGCGCCGTGATCGTCTCGACCCCGCAGGACCTGGCGCTGATCGATGCCCGCCGCGGGGTCTCGATGTTCAAGCGCGTCGAGATCCCGATCCTCGGCATCGTCGAGAACATGGCCACCTTCGTCTGCCCCCATTGCGGCCAGACATCCCATATCTTCGGGCATGGCGGCGCGAGGGAAGAGGCGAGCCGCCTGGGCGTGCCCTTCCTCGGCGAAGTGCCGCTCAACATGACGATCCGCGAATTGTCGGACGCGGGGCGCCCCCCCGTCGTCGCCGACCCCGACGGGCCGCATGCAACAATCTACAAGACCATGGCGCAGCAGGTCTGGACATCCTTGTCGGGCGGTGGAGCTGCACGCGCTGCCCCGCGCATCGTGATCGAGTGAGCCCGGCCGCATGATGCCGCCCACCCTCGGGGTCATCCTGGCCGGAGGCCTGTCGCGGCGCATGGGTGGCGTTGAGAAGTCGCTCCTCGATCTCGGGGATCGGACGCTGATCGCGCATGTGGCGGAGCGCCTCGCCCCGCAATGTGAAAACCTGATGATCAACGCGAATGGAAGCTCCTCCCGCTTCGATACCATGGGGCTTCCAGTCGTGCCCGATGTCGTTCCTGGGCACCAAGGCCCGCTGGCCGGCATATTGACGGCGCTCGAATGGACAGCCGCCCATCGCCCTGGTGTCGAATGGGTGGTGAGCGTTCCAAGCGATACGCCGTTCATTCCAAAGGATCTGGTGCGGCGCCTGCACGAGGCCCTGCAGAAAGGGCAACATCCCCTTGCCTGTGCCTCCTCGGACGGGCGGCTCCATTTTGCAGTCGGTCTATGGCCGGTGTCGTTGCGCGACGATCTCCGCCAAGCCATTGTGGACAAGGGCCTGCGCAGCATAAGAGATTGGACGAGCCTTCACGGCTGCGCGGAAGCGACATGGCCCGTCGAGACCATCGATCCGTTCTTCAACATCAACACGCCTGACGATCTGGTTCAGGCAACGATTTGGCTTTCCGAAGATATTCCCGATGATCGAGCTTGATCTCTCCGGCCTGAAATGCCCGCTTCCCGTGCTTCGGACGCGCAAGGCCCTGCTCGCCGCGACGCCGGGCGACAGACTGCGCGTCATCTGCACCGATCCTCTGGCCGGGATCGACGTGCCGAATCTGATCCGGGAGACGGGCGACGTTCTGGAAGAGCAGAAACAGGAGACGGCCCGGATCAGTTTCGTGATCCGCAAGGCAGGCGGCTCCAAATAGAAAAGCCCGGCATTGAGCCGGGCTTCTCATCAAATTTGTGGGTCTCAGGTGCTCTTGCGCAGGGCATCCTTCATACCGCCGATGGTGTTCTGGACCTTGCCTTCGGCCTTGTCCATCTTGCCTTCGGCTTCCATTTTCGAGTCGCCCAGAGCCTTGCCCAGGCCTTCCTTCACGCGACCCTTGATGGTCTTCATGCTGCCCTCAGCGCGATCGTTATCCATGATGTTTCTCCTGAAGTGGATATGCGGGAAAGAAACGCCCGTTGCCTGCGATGGTTTCGCATAAAGTTTTCGCGACCGGCATTCGAATCCGACCAGCAACAACCCCGGATAACGGCCTCGCTCTACGAAGAAGCTCTCGCGCCTTTGAGGCAAATTCTTCCGGAGCGCCCCCGGGGCGACACCGGCCGAATACCAAGCCTTGTCTATAGGCATATATCCTTTCGGATAAAACGCAGGATCAATTGCTCTTCGCAGCCGGAGGAGGGATGGACAACCCATCCGGGCGCGCTAATTCGGGATCGGTCCGACAACATACGTTATATAGTTAATCAGGTAGCCGCGTCTGTGTCCCCTGCCGCCCGTCCCTCTCGATCCGCCGCGAAGACCCCTCGCCGCCGCGCGCCGCGCCGACGGGTATTGGGAGCAGCCACCCATCCCCTGGACCGGATGGCATTGCTGGCCCATCAGCTCAGGACACCCTTGTCGACGATCAATGCCCTCGCGCAGGGCCTTATTCGCAGGGCCGACCGGCTGAGCACCGCCGATGTGCGCGCGAAGGCCGAGAAGATCTGGCGAGCAAGCCTGCGCCTGGATGAACTGGTCGAAACAATCTTGTCCTATACCCGCGCGACGTCCGGCGGGATCGTGCTCAATCCCAGCGAGTTCAATCCCGAGGACCTCATCCGTCGTGTCTGCCGGGAGCAGATCGGCCAGGAGCCCGATCGCCCCTTTCGGCTCCAGATGAGAGGCCTTCCGGATATTGTCATCGGCGACCCGGTTCTGCTTGAACAGGCGATCGTCATCGTCCTGTCGAACGCCATGAAATATTCGCGGCCTGATCAGGCCATTGCGGTCACGGCCCGCAAGCGCGCGAGCATGGTCCGCATCGTCGTTCAGGATCACGGCATCGGCATCACGGAGCGCGACCTGCCCTTCATCATGCAGCCCTTCTTTCGCGGCCAGAATGCGAAGAAAGTGCCGGGCACGGGCTTAGGGTTGAGCCTGGCATGGTACATCCTCAAGCTGCACGGAGGAGACCTTGAGGTCGAAAGCCTGGAGAGCCGCGGAACGAAGGTCACCTTGATCGTGCCCGAGACGAACACGACAGGGCTCAGCTACTCCATCTGATCCCGTTCAAGAGCGGATGAGAATGCAGCGGAAATCGTTCACGTTGGTGAGCGTCGGGCCGGTCACGACGAGCTTGTCGAGTTGCGCGAAGGCCGTATAGGCATCGTTGCTCTCAAGATGCGCTGCGAGATCGATGCCCTTCGAACGGGCGTCGTCGAACAGGCCGCCATCGAACCACGCACCGGCATTGTCCTCCGATCCATCGATGCCGTCCGTATCGCAGGCGATAGCTGCAATTCCATTCTCGTCCTTCAGCGCGAGCGCCAGCGACAACAGGAATTCCGCGTTGCGCCCTCCCCGTCCCTTGCCGCGAACCGTCACCGTCGTCTCGCCACCCGAGAGCAGGACACAGGGCGCCTTCGCGGGCTCGCCATGCATCGCCGCCGAGCGTGCGATGCCGGCCATGACGCGTCCGACCTCACGCGCTTCGCCTTCGAGCGCGTCGCCGAGAACGAGCGGCGTCAACCCGAATTCACGCGCCTTCGCGGCAGCAGCATCAAGCGCCATTTTCGGCGTCGCCAGCATGTGCACTTCACCACCTGCGACCGGCTCCGTCACCGCATTGGAGCGGATCACCTGCAGGACCGGATCGGGCACGTCGATGCCGTATTTGCGCAGGATCGCGAGAGCGACGTCGGGATCGACGCGTTCAGGGATCGTCGGACCGGAGCCGATGCTGGACGGATCGTCGCCAGGAACATCCGAGATCAGATAGGTGACGAGCTTTGCCCTTTGCGCAGCGGCCGCGAGCCTGCCGCCCTTGATCGCCGAGAGCGACTTGCGCACGAGATTCATCTCGCCGATCGGCGCGCCTGACTTCAGCAGAGCCCGGTTCAGGTCCTGCTTGTCGGCAAGCGTCACGCCCTCGGCCGGAAGCGACAGGAGCGCCGAGGCGCCGCCCGACATCAGGCAGACGACGAGATCGTCGGGTCCGGCCTCCCGGGCGAGAGCCAGAATCCGCCCGGCTGCCTGCAGCCCGGCCTCGTCCGGCACCGGATGCGCGGCCTCGACAATCTCGACGGATCGGGTCGGCACCGCGTGCCGATAGCGCGTGACGACAAGTCCTTCGCATGTGCCGCCCGTGCGGGCCCAGGCATCTTCGAAAGCGGCCGCCATGCGCGCGGAAGCCTTGCCGGCGCCGATCACGATGGTCCGGCCTTTGGGCTTTTCCGGCAGGCGGCCCTCAAACTGGCCGTCCGGGAGCGCGGCCTTGAGGGCTGCATCGAAGAGAGCGTAGAGGATTTCAGCATCGTTCGGCATGGCGTCACTTTACGTCAGAAATCCCACGCGTGAAGTCCGCCATCGCCGATTGCGCACAAGGGATGGCCTGGCAAGAAAAAGCCCGGCATTGCCGGGCTTTCTCATGTCCCTCACATGGCGACATTGACGTATTTGATTTCGAGGAAGCCCTCGATGCCGTATTTCGAGCCCTCGCGGCCAAGCCCCGACTGCTTGACGCCGCCGAACGGCGCCATCTCGTT
>NZ_JAERQD010000042.1 GCF_016735695.1 Microvirga zambiensis WSM3693
CGCGTGACAGCCGCAGGGGGCAATTTTGGACGCCGATCCCCCACCTCAGAGGGTCAACATTGCATGCCGAAACACAGTCGGGCTCGCCGCGCCGGACATAGGATCCATTGTCGAAGATGCTGTCGCCAAGAAGAACAACATGGGTCATCGCTGTTAGCCTCATGCTCCAGATCGAGTCCCGGTGTCCTATGGCGAGAGCCCGGGGCAGAGCAGTCAGTCTGCCAGGTCAGTGGCCCGCCCTCAGGCGAGCCCCGGAAGACCTTTGCCGAGATGTGAGATCAGCCCGAAGACAAGCGCTTCATCCCAGTAATTGAGCGACCGGCCGAGCGGAAGCTCACGAGAGTGTAGAGCAAGGACAATGCAAGCTCCCGCCGCAAGAACTGCGATGTCGAAGAACAAATTTGGTCCTCCTGACGCGATCTGAATGCTGCAGATGAGCGAGAAAATAGCGAGCTTGAGCAAAAAGCGGGTGATCACATGCCATGAACAGGTCCGGGTACGTTGGCTGGCTGGTTCCATTTATCACCTGTCGACTAGACGGCAGGCCTGAGGCCACGATGAAGAAATCGCCGAGGTCCTCTGCCACGAGCACTTCATCCTCGACTACGAGCACAACCTCCTGCCGGCACCGCCCTTCGTTCTCTCGCAATGCCAACAAACAACCGCGCTCCGCCCATGTTCCCGCGGACTTGGCATTCCTGTTTCGACGAGAGCGGTGAGAGCGACAAGAAACCGAACCGGCGTTGACACGGACGCCCCCGCAAGCTCGCCTAGGCCAGTCTAACCGCCGGGAACACGAATTCCGACCGCTTCTGATCCACAAACGCTTCTGCATCGTTGTCCCACTGATGGCCCGGAGTCGTGGAGATCGTTCACTGGAGGAAACGGATGCCTATCTTCAAGCGTGAGTTGGCCTTTGCCGCGGATGGCCCGACGGAGAATGCGGGCGACTGGTGGCACCTGGTTCTCGATACCGACGCTCCGGGGCTGTATGTGGAGCACACATGGATCCATGCGAGCCCCCATCAGGATCGCCCGGCAGCGTGTGATATGCAGCGCTTTGGGATCAATGACTTTCTCACGCTGGCCGAGGGTCGGCCGGCTCAACCGATGCTGATGAGCGCACTCAGGGAAATGTTTCGCGACGCCGCATCCACATCCGAGTAGCGTCTTCGGCAAGCGACATCACGCTCAAACCCGTGGTGCCGCCTGCGTTCATTCGGCCGCCTCAAGGATCGAGGGCGCTGTCCAGTCAACCTCGCAGTCCCGGAAATAGCGCGAGATGGCGCTCTCGAAGGTTGGCAGGATCAGACCGCGTTCACTCGTCAGTGCCGTCAGCGGTGCAGCCTCCTCTACCAGTCGCGGTCCTGCCCGCCAGGACAGCTTGGCCTCGGCTGCGGCGCGCTCGGCCAGTTCGGCCCATGAGGTCATGCCCTGGTTTGCCAAGTGCCAGAGGCCCCGCTCGCCGTCGACAAGGAGATCAAGGGTGGCATGGACGAGATCAGGAACATAGGTGGGCGAGACAATGCCTTCGGCTGGATTGACACCCTGCCCAGCATGAAGGGCGCTCAGCACCCGGTAAACGAAGTTGGCCCGGTCCCACGGACCGAAAAAGGCGCTGGTGCGGATGACCAGAGCCTCGGGATGAGCGCTGGCGATGCGCTGCTCGGCTTCCGACTTGCTCTGCCCGTACACGCAGGCCGGGCAGACGGGATCGATCTCCCGGTAGGGACGCCCAAGTCGCCCATCGAAGACCCGGTCCGACGAGAAGGCGACCACCGGCAATCCGAGATGGGCGCAAGCCTGCGCAATGGCTTCGGCTCCAAGAGCATTGGCCCGGAAGCAGAGATCCCGCTCGCGGGCAGCATCCTCGACACGAACGTAGCCTGCCGCGTTGATCACGGCCCACGGACGATGCCGCGCGAGCGCGGTCTCGACCGACGCGGGATCGGCGATGTCCATCTCGCCACGCGTCAGGAGCACGTGATCAAGGCCGCGCCACTCGCACAGGCGCGCAAAGGCGCGCCCTAGGGTTCCGGTTGCCCCCGCAATCAGGATGGGACGGCGTGCCCGCGTCGCAGAACCCGCTTTTCGAGCAGGCGGCTGGTAGTGGCGGCCATCGCGCCGCCACCAGCCCGGCTGGTCAAGCACGGGATGCTCGAATGTGCCCGTTCTCGCTAAGGATTCGGCCACTTGGCTGATGGCCGTCCGGCGGGGCTCGTGACCACGGACGTCGAAGGCGCCGGGCTCGTAGGCGCCACTGCGCGCCACCAGGAGGGAGTTCCAGTCGACGGCCCCGAATAGGGACCATGTAGTCACTGCCCGGATGTCGTGGCCCGCGTCCCTGAGATCCTGAACGTCCTTCCAGACCTCCATCAGCCAGCGCACCTGCTCCTCGCGCGTGCAGCCGTGATGGGCCTCCGTCACCGCCATCGGGCTGCGATAGCGCTCCCAGACCTCCGCCAAGCGGGCCTTGACGCCAAGTTCCTCAGGCGGCAAATCCATCCGCACGGCTTCAACATCGGCATAGGCCTGCCGCCCATTGCCGCCATGGAAATGCTCGGGATAGTGGTCTAGCGCCTCGTCGAGGTAGCGTTCGCTCGTCGGGTAGTGGTTGATGCCGATGATGTCGGGCGCACCGTGTCCATCGCGGAAGAAATCCAGCTCCTTTTCATCGATGCCGTTGCGGAGGCAGATCTCGTACCACGGATGCGTGCGGTCCACGCGCCCGAACAGCAGGTCGAGGCTGAGCCAGCGGCGCTCGTTCTCATGATCCACTTGCTCGCGCAGCAGCGGCGTGCTGAAGGTCTTGCCCATATCCTCGGTCTGAACCAGCTGCGCGTGCGGCGTGATCCGACGGATGGCACGCATGGCGAGAACCGTCGCGCGGCATTCTGTGACGAGGCACCGCAGAAAGGTCTGATAGTCGCGTCCGTGCGGATACCAATGACCGTACAGTCCGCTGAAGCGGGCGGTGGTGAGTGGCTCATTCACAGGCGTGAACATATCCACCCAGGGATAGCGCATGGCGACACGCTCGGCGTGGCGGGCGAGAAGAGTGGGGAATGCAGGATCGATCAGGCTGGTGTAGCCAGGTCCGCTGCCATGATGGACAAGCCCGGCAATAGGCCGAATACCGAGGTCTCGCAGACGGGCGAAGCGCTCGTCGGTCCACTTCCAATCACAAATATCCGAACGATCCGGTGCGATGGACTCCCATATGACGGGATAGCGAAGGGTCCGGATGCCAAGGGCTGCGATGGCATCGAGGTCGGTCAGGCGCTGAGAGTGACCGGTCTCCTCGATCTGGTTGCGAAACTCGTCGCCGACCCGGACGACGGAACATTCAAGGCCACCCCAGAGGGCCAGCGGAGCGCAGTCTGCCATAATGTCTCTCCCCCTCAGGCAGGCCACGATGGACGCCATTGAACAGAGGCATTGTGAACAAGTAGTGCAATGGCTAAGTTCCCACGCAGAGGAACTTTAGCTGAAATTAAGTGTGTGAAGGCGATAACACTTTTGCTGAATAACGCTAAGTAATTAACATTTGTTATTTTGATCAGTACGCCCCAGAGGAATGTACAGATGCGCCGCTCTCTTCGCGCTCACACTGATCGACTCCACGAAGGCCGGCCATGCTTTACGATGCCCGATCCACAGCCCCCCAGATTGCTGCGGATCCAAACCAGTATGACAGAGGATCCCGGCCTTCACGCGCCTGCTGAATCCAGGCCGCATTATCGATTGGCAAGAAATGCGTGAGGATTCGATGCAGCGGCTTCCCTTCAAGGGAACATCAATGCTGGCGCGCTCATAAAGACAATCGTGCGGTGCGCTCCTAACAAAACCGCTTCTGCTGCGTTGTTATCCCGCCGCACTCAGACCATTGCCGTGTCGAGTGCCGTCACCACAGCAGGAGAGACGTCATGGATCGCCGCCTTGTCTTGGCAGGTTTGGCTGCCGCAATCACCGCCCCTGCGCTGGCGCAGACCAGCGGACCCGCAGCTACCAGACAGCCGGGTACCGCTGGCTCCGCCAGCGGTACCTCCGGCGCGGGCCGTACGAGCGGGCAGCAGATGAGTCAGGCCGACATGCAGCACATGCAGCAGACGATGCAACTGGGCATGGTCGCTCTCGAAACCAGCCGGATCGCGCAGCAGAAGACGCAGGATGCCGATCTGAAGAGATTTGCTACCTTCGAGGTGCAGGAGCAGACCACTCTTGCCGAGGTTCTTCACTCCATGATGGAGCCTGCCGCGACCTCGGCAACGGGATCGGCTGCTCAACCAAGTGCTGGATCAGGAACCGCCGCTCCAGCCATGCAGATCGATGCTCAAAGCAGGGAGATGATCCAGAAGCTTCAGAACACGCAATCCGGTGAGGCCTTCGATCGCCAGTATCTGCAGGGACAGGTAGAAGGGCACAAAGGTCTGTTGCAGGTGCAGACGCAATATCTGCAAAGCAATCCTCAGAACCGCGAACATGTGAACGTCGCGAAGTTAGCACGTGGCATGATCACCGAGCACATTGCCTTGCTGGAGGATATTCAACGCAAGATGAAGTGAGCCTTCTGAAGCGCGCGGCAAGACAGCTTGGCTTGCCGCACGCATTCGGGCGCTAGGCAAGTTACTCTATTGGGCGTCGTGCCAGTTCGGCGAGCCTTAGCGCGACCTCGGCAGCGGCGGATCCGAAACAGGTTTCCGCGGCGCCGGACCTTAAAATGAGACATGCATGGCCAGGGTTGCCTGGATCACGCGGTTGGGGGCGAGGTCTTCCTCGGGGACAAGGTCCAGCAGTTCCGCCAGCCGAGTGCGGGCCCGGTTCACGCGGCTCTTGATCGTTCCCAAGGTCGTGCCGCAAATGTTTGCCGCCTCCTCGTATGACACACCCTCCGCACCGACGAGCAGCAGAACCTCGCGTTGCTCGACACTGAGTTGGGCCAAGGCGGCTAGCATGTCGTTGAGATCCAGGCATGCGTCCTGCTCCGGCAAGACCGCCAGGCTCCCGGCCATGATGCCATCCGGGTCCTCGACCTCGCGACGGTATTTTCGTAATTCGCTGTAGTAGTTGTTGCGCAGAATGGTGAACAGCCAGGCCTGCATGCTCGTGCCGGGTTGAAACTTGTCGATATATTCGAGCCCACGCATCAGAGCCGACTGGACGAGATCGTCCGCATAGCCGACATCACCGGAAAGCGAGATGGCAAAAGCCCTCAAATGCGGGACGGCGACCAGCATCTGTTGGCGTAATGCGGGGTCAACCATGATCTACCCTCCCCTTTTGATCCAGTTCGTCCAAGATCTGGAGGAAGGCCTCCGGGATGGGCTCGGCCATCAGTTGAGAGTAATGGGCTCGCAGCCGTTCACCAAGGCAGAGGGCGACCCTCGGCGGAAAGCTTGGCTCACGGAGTTCCTTGCTTGTGGCCGCATGAGGTTCCTGGAGTTCTCCGGGCGTCTCCGATGGGCGACGGGGTACAGTCAGCAGCACGGGCACTCCTCTGGTCTTGAGAGCGATAATCCATTCCTAGAGGAGCGGTGCAGATCCGCAATTAACCTATGATCAGCTTGAGAGCACGGTTGGCCGCTGGCTGGATCCGAAGCAGAAACTCCAGCCACGATTCACGTGGGTGAATGAGCGGACACCTAATCAGGCACACGGTTACGTTTGATAGTGTTCGCGCGTCCACCGTGTTGGCGAGAGCCCCCGTTGGATATCCCGGCGACAGGGCTCTCTTCGTTCTATTGGATTGCCCGAGACCTGAGATGGTGAGTGATTATGAGTAACCCTTGTTGCATGATCGTTGAAGACCAGGCGCTCATCGGTATGTCGCTCGAAGCGTATCTGGAGGATGCTGGATTTTCCGTGGCCGGCCCATTCCCGTCCTGTACCGATGCCCTCCGGTGGCTGGAACACAACACACCGCAGATTGCCGTGTTGGATGTGTCGCTGCGGGACGGCACTGTCCTGCCGATTGCCCAGGCCTTGAAGAGGCGCAACACACCCTTTGCCGTCTATTCGGGCCTTCCGTTCACCGCTGGCCTGCCGGAGGAACTCAAAAGCGTGCCGTGGCTGGAGAAACCCGTTTCACGGGAAGAACTCGCCCGGACGCTGAGCCGCCTCCACCGAACCGAAGCTTGAATTGGCGACGTCACCGGTGCAGGAGGATCGATGTTTACCGTTGAAATCGGCGGCATCCCGATTGCCACGACGAACGCTGACGAAGCCCAGGCACAGGATGTCTTTGCAAGTGCGGAGTTCAGGCATGACCTGATGGCGATGACCAGCGGGGGCACGCCGTTGTGGGATGGGAAGGCGCCTTTGACTGTCCGGCCCGCCCTCCGGCATGAAGCCGAACTATTTAATGATCCCGGCCTGGACGAAAATGAGTTTGACGATGAGACGGAAGACGACAGCGTCTTCGTGGCCTTCCTTGTGCCGGTTGACCATAACCACGAGGAGATGGCGGCCATCCCGCCAGAGCTTCAGAGCTGATGGATAGCTCCTTTTGACGCTGTATCGCCTCAGTATCTGCTGGCAAGGATTTCTCCGTGGGCCCCGATCCAAGCTGCCCTCCTCGAAGCCGTTGAAGCTGCCCCGCGGCATCTCGACGTCGGGGATCACGACGTGAACGCCCGAGACCGCACTCAGGACCCGCAGCGTCTCGTCCGAATGCGCAGCTTTGATCACCTTGAAGCTGCCATCATCCAGCACATCAACGAAGGTCATCCAAACGAGCACCTCGTCTTCGACAACCAGAACGAGAGCACGCGCGTGGGATCCGGGCCAAGCATGCCCGATGAATGAGGGAGCAATGGTCTTTGTCCCTAAGGTCAGGATCAAAAGCTACGTCTCTTAAGTAGGCCTTGGTTAACCGGGGTCGCCCCGCTGGACCTTCATGCCAGAGCAGCCTCGCCATCGCCTTTTCCGGGAAGCGGAGGCCGGCAGCCATTACGCCGGGCCGAGACGTCCTGGAACCAGACCCAGCCGCCGGGCTTTTCCAGCCTTGCAGTAAGACAGCCTGGATGGGCCTTTGAGCAGGAGGCACGATGCCCAGGAGGAGCGACGGCCCGAGCCCTGAACTGAAGCGCATGCATGAGTACCAGCGTGCGCTCGCCGCCTTCGGCCGGACGGCCTCCGAGGTTCTGCCGCGTGAGAGGCTGTTGCACTACGTGACCGGCCAGGTCTCCCGTGTCACCCACATCAAGCACGTGAAGGTGCTGTGCTACCGGCCAGATCACGGCGATCTGCTGATGGTGGCAGGGGTGGGCTGGAAGCCCGGCATGGTGGGACAGACGACCTTCGCCCTCGATAATGCCTCACCTCCCGGGCGGACGATGCAGACTGCCGCTCCGGTGATTGTCGAGGACCTCCCGAACGATCCCGAGTTCCGCATGCACCCGAGCCTGCGCGACCATGGCATTGTCTCGCTCCTGAATGTGCCGGTGCGGATCGACGGGCGCACCTGGGGCGTGCTGGAGGTGGATGCGGAGGACTCGCGCACCTTCGACGAGGGCGACGTGACCTTCCTGACCACCATGGCCAACATCCTGGGCGTAGCCCTGCTGCGGCTGGACACCGAGACCAAGGCGGCCGAGGCGGCCGCAGGATATGCGCGGGAGAAGTCGTTTGCCGAGGTGGTCCTGCGCGAGTTCCAGCACCGGGTGAAGAACAACCTCCAGACCATCATCTCGTTTCTGGCCCTGCAACGGCGGCACGCCTCAACGCAGGAGGACCGGGACCGCTTCGTGAGCGTCATGGACCGGGTGCATGCGATTGCCCTGGCTCAGGATCAGCTCTCGTTCGAGGCAGGCATCAGCAACGTGGAGTTCGGCGATTACCTGCGGGCCCTGTGCGCCAACATCGACCCGCAGCGGGAGACGGTGCGCATCGAGGTTGAGGCCGAGCGAGGAGCACTGCTCCCCCTGGATCGAGCCGTGGCGGCGGGCCTGATCGTCAATGAGCTGGTCACCAACTCTCTCAAGTACGCCTTCGATGAAGACGGGGGCCTTATCCGGGTCAGTTTCACGACACGGTCCGAGCTCGGAGAGGCCAGCCTTGCGGTTGAGGACAACGGACGCGGAATGGGACCACCTCGCAAGGGCGGGCTCGGTCTTCAGCTCATCGACGCCTTCGCCAACCAGCTTGATGGGCAGGTGGAGCGGGAGCCAGTGGAGAAGGGTACGCGTACCTGTGTCAGGTTTCCTCTGCCGCTATGATGATCCACTGAGTTGGCTGACCATGTGAAGACAGTGGTTGGTCCATACAACGGGTCAAACTCGGCCATTAAGCACTGCCATGTGACGGTCGGCTTCACGCTCTCATTGCAGAAGTTCGGCTTCCGTCGGCCTCGTGCCAGAGGCGGACCTTCGATTGCAGGACTTTCTGCTAGGTCTTTGATATACTGGCCGGGCTTACAAAGGCGAACGACATTCAGAACTTCGAGAGGCTATCATGCTTCTCAGGCATGTCTTCCTTCTCGCTGTAAGTTGCCTCTCCTGCATGCCCTTGAGCTATGCTGCTGAACTGGTGAATTTCGAGAGCGCCGCTGTTCCACTGAGCGAATTCCAACAGAGGCGGGCACAGGCGAAAGGCGAGGTCCTCCAGCCCCCTCGTGGCGACGAGGTCCGAGCATACGTCGTCAAGCCTCCCGGCAACGGTCCGCATCCGGCTGTTATCTATCTCCATGACTGCGGTGGCTTGCCGCCCGAGGTGAAGACAAGCGAATTCGGCCCTCAAGGGAGCCTAGCTGAAACCTCACGCGAGGCATTCTGGACCAAGCGCCTTACGTCCTAGGGCTATGCGGTGCTGCTGGTGGATAGCTACGGCTCCCGCGGCACCAAGGACACCTGTACCGACCCGACCTTCGACGCCACTCGCGTTGCCTATACCTATGGAGCTCTCGCTTATGTCGCCAAGCAATCCTGGGCGGACCCGCAGCGTGTCGGCCTGCTGGGGTTCCAGACAGGCGATGTCTGGCGGATTCCTGCGCCTGCGGACACCACTGCCTTCATCGTCGGGCCTGAGCGGTTCAAGGCTGCGGTCGCCTTTGTCTATTCCCCACTTTGCGGCATGAAGTCCCGCATGGCGGCTCCAACCCTCGTCATCAATGGGATCTCTGCTCCCGATGCCGCTGAGAGATGCCCTCGTGTCACCGCGCAGCAGTCCGCAGGTGGAGCGCCCGCGGAAGAGAGGATGGCCCCCAACCTGTTCAAGAATTTCGAGCCCAACTCACCCATGCCGGACAAAACGACGTTCTCGGACTGGCTCAGGTCAGAACCCCAGAATGCCGAGATGGCGGCGGCTCAGGTGAGGAATTCCTCGCTCAGCATTTCAAGCCGTAGTCATTGAACGGGATCAAGGATGAACCAGGCCAACCTATTGAACATCCTTGTCGGGGATGACCAGATCAATGGCACAGCCATCTTTGACCCTCAGGGCCGGCGGATCGGCGTGCTCGAGCGGCTGTACCGGGAGGCGGAGGGCGGACACCTCAGCTATGCCGACGTTGCCGTGGGTGGCTTCCTCGGTTTCGGGACGCGCTGCTACGTGTTTCCGTGGGAGAACCTAGCCTTTGATCCTGTGCTGCATGGGTATCGCGTCAGCCAGGCCGAAATGGACCAGATCGCCCGCATCGACAAACCCTATGTTTCGCCCAAACGACTCCTTCACGGCAGATGGTAGGTATCAGTTTCGCTAGATACGGCATTCAAGGATGCTGCCGATGGCTTTCATCTGTGGACGGCGCACGGCGTGACAGGCTCTCCAATAGCGCCCTCGCTCTTTGCAGATCGTCGACGTCGGACCCCTCGGTGAACCAGCCATGGATGGGCGCCAGGAGGTCACGAGCTTCCATCTGCCGCCCGTGATCGCGCAGCATCTGGGCCAGATCGCAGGCGGCCCGGAGCGCCCACATCCCTGCCCCCTGCTCCTGCGCGACCTCCAGGGCCTTGCGGTAGCTATGTTCGGCCTGGTCCGTGCGCTGCATGCGCAGGAGCAATCCGGCGCGGATGCGGTGCAGTTCGGCGTCGAAGAACTGACTGCCCGTTTCCTCAGACCAAGCTAAGGACTCGCCAATGACCTGCAAACCCTCCTCAGGCACCCCCCGGCGGCCGTAGGCCCGCGCCAGCACGCCGTCGTGCAGCGGCCGTGCGAAGCCGGGCTGTGGGTGCCGGCGCTTGTACTCCATCTGCTCCGGGTCATCGTGCAGGGCCACTGCCACGAGGCGCTCACGCAGGGCCACCTGATGCCGCAGCCCGGACAGGCCCCACTCCGTGGCAAGCGCCATGGTCGCCTCATTAGCCTTTCGAACGCCGTCCCAATCATCCATGAGCTCTGCCAAGTGACCCGACAGGTGAACCGCGTGAGCGGTGCTCAGGTGATGCCCGCCGCGATAGCCGAGAGCGACGGCATCAGCCGCCGCCCGACGGGCCCGGTCTGGGTACCCACGGACCCAGAGCACGCATCCGCCGATCACCAGCAGGTGCGGTCCGGGATCGTCAAATTGCTCGATCAGGGCCGCAGGCCAGGGATCCTCCTTGTACAGGCGCATCCCTCGCTCGAAGTGCTCCTGCGCCTCCACGAACTTCCCGAGCTTGTAGCGGGCGTTCAGCAGCGTCTTGTGGCCATCGACTTGGAGAATGCGATCCTTCCGGGCATCCCCCAGCGCTAGGAGTTCGACACCGAGCCGCTCGGCCGTGCGCAGCTCCGCCTTGTTCACATGGAAGAAGAAGAGCCCGACCAGGATGGGGTGCATCAGCCCCTCATCGCCCAACGCCATGCAGAGGTCGCGTGCCCGGTACAGCGCCTTTCCGACCTCGGGCGCCGAATAGCCTCTGGCGCTAATGGCCGAGTTTCCCAGGCGCACCTGCAACCGCAGTTCGTGCCGGTCACGCAGCGCCGGGTCGGCGATGAGGCTGACCATCTCGAGACCCCGAATGCAGTGCGCGATCGCCTCCTGGTGAGCCTGCCGGCGGGCGGCGGCATCCGCGGCACGCTGCCAGTAGACGACCGCCCGGTCCGGCAGGCGCGCCTCGCTCAGGTGGTGGGCGACGAGTTCGGGCTGGCGGGCAACCACATCGGGGTAGCCTCGCCCGAGAACCTCCGCCACTCGTGCATGCAGCTCCTGCCGGCGACTCTTGAGCAGGCTCTCGTAAGCGGCGTCGCGCACCAGCGCGTGCTTGAACGTGTAGGCTGCTCCGGGGGGTGTGCCACGCATGGAGACCAGCCCGGCCGAGATGAGCTGCCGGAGCGCGGCACGCAGCCTGGGTTCGCCCTGCGGGTTGATGTCGGCCAGTATATCGTAGGCGAACTCGCGACCAATCACGGAGGCCTGCTGGGCCACGGACTTCGCGGCCGGGACCCTGTCCAAGCGCGCCATGAGGCTATCGTGCAACGTGGCCGGGACAGCGCCGGATTCGCGCTCGAGCACGGCCTGGGTTAGCTCCTCGACAAAGAGCGGCACGCCGTCGGTTCGCTCGAGGATCTGGAAGAGCACGTCCGTCGGCAGTTCCGCGCTCCCTGCAACCGCTTCCGCGAGTTCGGTGGTGTGGCGCTGCGACAGGCCGGCAAGTGGGATCACCGTGACGTTCGATCGCGCGCGCCAGCCGGGCGAGAACTCCGGCCGGGCGGTGATCAGCAACAGGACACGCTCGGAAGCCGCGCGGCCGACCAGTCGGTCCAACACCTCAAGGGTCGTCGGATCGGCCCAGTGGACGTCCTCGACCAACAGGAGGAGTGACTGCCGCCGGGCGAGACCAAGCAGATATCCGATCAACGCCTCCATCGTCAGCTCCCGCTGCTGTCCTGGATCGTATGGCGACGGCCCGTAACGATCATCTGTGGGGAGCAAGAGCATCGCGGCGAACACAGGCGCAACCGTCAGGACGTCGTCCGTCGCCTGAGCCAGGAGGGTCTCCAGCTTCACCAGCCGCTCGCCGGGCGTATCGTCCTGCCGGAACCCGGCATCCCGTTCGATCCGCTCGACGAACGGATGCAGGGGAGAATTACTGAAAAAGGGCGAGCACTGGCACTGCACGTCGTTGTGGGGCTCTGGCCGCACCTGGTCGCGGAACTCGCGCGCGACCCGCGATTTGCCAATCCCGGCCTCACCGGACAGCAACGCCACCCGCCCGTCTCCACCCCTGACCCGCTCCCACCTCTGTGCGAGCACCCGAAGCTCGTCCGTTCGCCCGATCAAGGGCGTGTCCGCGATCCTCTGGGCTTCAAAGCGGCTCTCGACGGCGCGAGGGCCGAGCACCTGCCAGAGCCCGACAGGGGCAGCAAAGCCCTTCAGATGTTGGGGGCCGAGATCGTCGAGGTAAAAGCCGCTGCCGAGCAGGCGCCGGGTCGCCGGCGCGATGACCACCGCGCCCGGCGCCGCAAAGGTCTGGAGCCGCGCGGCAAGATTGGGGGTCTCGCCGACCACACTCCGTTCCTGAGACGGACCGGCACCGATGAGGTCGCCCACCACCACCAGGCCCGTGGCGATACCGACCCGGACGCGCAACGGATTCACGCCGGGCGGAACCGGGACACGGGCCACCTCCTTGGCCAGGGCCAGACCAGCGCGGACGGCCCTGACGGCATCATCCTCGTGAGCCTGCGGATAGCCGAAATACGCGAGCACCCCGTCGCCCATGTACTTCGCCACAAAGCCCTCGCACTCGGTAACGGTTCCAGAGCAGGCTTCATGATAAGTGCTGAGGACGGCGCGGTATTCCTCGGGGTCCAGAGTGGTTGCGAGGGTGGTCGACTCGACAAGGTCGCAGAACATCACCGTCAGTTGCCGCCGCTCCGCTTCCACACCCATGTTGGCAGGGTTCGCCAGCGAGCGATCGAGGTGTGAAATGGCGTCGAGGAGTTTCCGGCGATGCCCGACCGCATGGACGCCGAGCTCCTTCAGGTCTTCACCAGTGAGCCGCGGCAGGATGTCTGCATCCACGGCATTGTCGCGGAACGCCTGCTCGTACTGCGCCAGCCCGAGGCTCCGTAGCCACTGCGCAACATCCACGTCCTGTCTCCCGCCGAGAGGCCGCAGCTTGCCGCGAGGATACACCGAGGCCGCTCATGCAGCGAGCGCCATCATAGGAGGTCATCAGATGATAGGGCGTTACGCTGAAGCGGTTGGAGGTGGGGCTGGGCGGGCGATGCCCGACTTCCTTTACATAAGCCCACTACGGAACGTCTCTTTAGGGTCATCCAGGGAAATTACAGATCTTCCAGGAAAGTATGCTGTACCTTTGTCGAGCCGACATTCAGTCTACTTCGCAAATGTGCCAGGAAGAGACATTCTCGGTTTTTAGAGGAAGTTCGCCGAAGGCCCTGTGTGGACGCTTGAGAGCATCAGAGGCTGCGACCATCCCTTCGGTGAGCGGTTGCTTTTGGCAGGGCTGTCGCTGGCGGCTTAGAGAGTTACCAGAGCCTCAAAAGGAGGGGCCCCTCGATTGCCGCCTCAGAGCGATCTCGTGCGGTCTCTATCGGCTCCTCCTCGGCCTGATTTCCTCTGCCTCAAGCCCGTGATCGTCCGGACCGCCAGTGCGCCCCTGATATTCTCGGATCTCATAGGGCTTGTACTGCCACCGTCCGGTGCTTCAATAGCAGTCGGGGATAACGGAGCCCTGTCATGGACCAGCCTTCTCGCGGCATCCTGCCCATCGTCGGCTCGATCGCGTTTCTCTTCGCCGCGCCGGGTCTGCTTGGCGTCTTCATCCCATGGTACACCACCGGGTGGCGCATGGAGGCGCCGCTGCTCGGGTTTGAGCCGGCGCGCTGGCTCGGCGGCGCTCTGATCCTCGTCGGCGCCACGGTCCTGCTCGATTCCTTTGCCCGCTTCGCGTGGCAGGGCCGCGGCACGCCGGCGCCGATCTATCCCACCACGACGCTGGTGGTCTCGGGCGCTTACCGCTACGTGCGCAATCCGATGTACCTCGCAGTCATGGCGCTGATCGCCGGCCAGGGGCTGCTGCTTGGCATCCTGCCAGTGCTGATCTACGCCCTGGCGTTTGGCGTCGTCACCCACCTCTTCGTGCTGGTCTACGAGGAACCGACATTGCGCAGCGCCTTCGGCGCGCAGTACGAGGCCTATGCCGCCGAGGTGCGCCGCTGGCTGCCGCGACTGACGCCGTGGCGGGGTGCAGTCTCTTCGCGCCCTACTCCGCCGGCTTAAGGACACTTGGGTGAAACCTTCACCTTCTAGTCACTCGCCTCCAAGCCACTCATGGATGCCAATGCGGCCAATGCGGACCCTCAATCGCCAGTCCGGGAAGTGCCGCTGCCGACCTAAAGTGATTGTGCT
Organism: Microvirga zambiensis WSM3693; assembly: GCF_016735695.1. Lineage (GTDB taxonomy): Bacteria > Pseudomonadota > Alphaproteobacteria > Rhizobiales > Beijerinckiaceae > Microvirga > Microvirga zambiensis. The sequence goes on from NZ_JAERQD010000042.1 coordinate 14,294, forward strand.
AACGGCCGTGTTCCTGGTGGCCGACAGGAGTTTGGGGACAAGTCCGAAACCATGATATTCTAACCTCAGCATGGCTTTGCCCATGCTGGCGCTCGCCACCCTGCGGTTTGGCTTAACCGGCCAAAGCGCCTGTCGGCAGGCCCGAGGTGGCGTGAACAGAATGTGTTCCTAGAACTCATGGAGGTCGTGGCCATGAGAAGATCGTCAAAGGGATTGGCCGTCCTGCTAACAGCAGGTGGATCGATCTTCCCACTCACGGGCTTCTCCCAGGAAGCAATCATCATCGCCCGACACAGCGACCCGCCTCCGGTATTGCGCATCGACGAGATCCGCGATGACACGCCGCTCTCCGAGTCCGGTCGACAGCGCGCCATGATGCTGGCCGGACGCCTGAAGGACAGTGGCATCTCCGCAATCTACGTCAGTGAGGCTTTGCGAACGGCCCAGACCGCCGAACCTTTGGCCCAGTTGCTCGGCCTTCAGAGCCAGGTTCATCTGGGTGACGATGTCGAGGGGTTGGTCAAGCGACTCCACTCCGACAACCAGGGCAAGAGAGTTCTCGTCGTCGGACACTGGAGCACAATCCCAGCAATCCTGAAGGCCCTCGGCCATCCGCAGGATGTTGCCATCGAGCGGAGCGCCTACGACAACCTTTTCATCGTCGTGCCGCAAGGGGAGCAGGCTCCGCCCACGGTAGTGCGTCTGCACTATTGATACCTGCTAAATCCGGCACCATCGAGAGGATCGCCGCATGCGGCCATCGCTCGCGAGAGAATTGAATACGCCTCGTCCTCACGAGCCAAATTCCTTGCCGCACCGTCTGCCGATCCGCTTAGCGCTGGCAGGCATCTCCGCCGTGGCCATCGCCGTCACCGCCGCGGCCCTCATCCTTGTGCTCGAAAGCGGGCGCCAGAATACCTCGGCGTTGGTTAGGAATCGCAGCGAACGCATCCTCGCTGCCGTGGTCGAGCGTATCCGCATGCATCTTGAGCCTGCTCGCGACCAATCCCGCTTCTTGGCTCACATGGTTGCAGACGGGACGTTGAACCCGCGCGACGAGCCCAGCTCCGTTGGTCATCTGTCGGCAGCTTTGGCAGGAACCCCGCAGGTTGCAACCCTCGCCATCATCCGAACCGATCTCCGGCAGGTACGGGTCGAGCGACAAGGTGACACCGTCGTCACACGCTCGATCAGCATGCGGACCGTTCCGGGATTGCGCGATGCGTTCGATGAGGCTCGACGCGCCGGACAGCCGCTGTGGGGTGAACTGCTGTGGAGTGAACGGCTGAACCAGCCCCTGGTGAACATTCGTACTCCTCTTTGGCATGGGGACGACTTCGTCGGGATCCTGCTGAGTGGCGTCACGGTCGCGGAGCTGTCGACCTTTGTGATCGATGAGCCACCTAGTCCGGGCGCTGCCACTTTCATCCTGCACGGACATGAGCTTGTCCTTGCCCACTCTGCACTCGCTCACACTCCTTCACTGTTCAAGCCGGATCACCCTCTCCCGCGGCTTGCCGAGCTCGGAGACCAAATTCTTGCATCGATCTGGGGTCAACATCACGACGAGGAAGTGGTCACTTCTGTCCTCGGATCGCGCGGCGGCCATGCCGTCGATGTAAACGGGACCGCCTATGTGTTCCTCTACCGCGAGCTCACCGGGTATAGCGAACAGCCTTGGCTGATCGGTCGCTACATGCCACTGGCCGATCTCACGGGCGAGGTCGTTCGGCTCGAGCGAGCTGCCTGGCTTGGTTTCCTGGCTGTACTGGCCGCAGTCGGCGGTGCTTGGTTCATGGGGCATGCCGTCGCCCGTCCGATCCTGCGCCTGGCACAAGCAACTGCCGCGATCCGAGATCTCGACCTCGAAGCCGCGCGCCCACTCGGCAGGAGCAGGTTGCGGGAGGTCGACGAGGCCATCGGTGCTTACAATGCTCTTCTCGTAACCCTGCATTGGTTCGAAAGGTACGTTCCGCAGAACTTGGTGAAGCGCTTGATGGCACAGGCAGATGAGAAGCTGGCTCCAGAGGAACGCGTTGTCACAGTCCTCTTTACGGATGTCGTCGGGTTCACGGGCCTTGCTGAGCGTCTGACGGCTCCCGAAACGGCAGCGTTCCTCAATAGGCATTTCAGCCTCTTGGCTGTCTGTGTGGAAGCCGAGCATGGGACCATCGACAAGTTCATCGGCGACTCCCTGATGGCTTTCTGGGGAGCACCGGATGATCAACCGGACCAAGCTGAACGAGCCTGCCAGGCGGCGCGAGCGATGGCAGCAGCAATCACGGCCGACAATCACCATCGGCGGGAGCGAGGCTTGGAGCCGGTCCGGATCCGCATCGGCCTCCATACAGGCGTTGCCATCGTCGGTAACATCGGCGCACTTGGACGCATCAACTACACGATCGTCGGGGATGCCGTGAACATGGCGCAGCGCATCGAAGATGTCGCTAAGGAGCTTATGGCTGAGGACGATGAGGTGATCGTGCTTGCGAGCGAGGCCGCACTTGGGGCCGCAAGTGGATCCGTCGTGGCACAGGCGGTGCACCGTTACACCTTGCGCGGCCGCCGAGACGCGACGACCGTCGTCCGCCTGCTCTGACGGAATATGGCTTGAGAGAGGATGCACTTTTCGTAGTGAATGTCCGCATGGGACAGCCAGCGACGTCCCCGGACGTTGAGGAAGGTCTGGATCGGCGAGGATTGCTGCCCTCGGGCTTATGTCGCGGGAGTGCCGATTTTGTTGATTTAGTCGGGCAGATGGAGCGATGACGGTCTGCACCGAGCTTTTCAGAGCTGCGGGATGGCTGTGCTCGCCTTGTCGCTCCGGCTCTGGAGCCAGGTTTGGACTGGTTGGAGGCGCATCATCATGCTCCTGCCCTGGCGAAGATGGGCATGGGCCGCAACTTGGCGAGCCGTCTCAGGTTCTGAGCCGTGGCTGCGAGCAGGAACTCGTCGCTGGCTCCACTTGGGCCGCGTAGCCTCAGACGTGCCAGCTTCAAGATCCGCTTGAGGTGAGCAAACAGCATCTCGATCTTCTTGCGCTCATGACGAGAGCGCTCGAAGGCGGGCGTGCCGGCCAAAGCACGAGCCACATCGCGGGCGTCTTCATTCTGGTTGCGCGGGATCCGACGGCGGAGTGTGTTGGGGCAGCAGCGCACCTTCAGATCACAGCTCTGACAGTCGGATTGCTTGGCCCGGTAGAACCGAACACCAGCCTTGGTGATCCCAGTGCGGGGAACGGCGAAGCTGCGCCGGTACTGTACGAGCTGCTTGCCGTCCGGACAGGTGTAGTGATCCTCGTCAGGATCAAACACGAAGTCGGCGCGTGAGAACGTGCCGTCACTACGCTCTGCCTTGTCGATGACCGGGATGTGGGGCGCGATCTTCTTTTCCTTGACCAGCCAGGCAAGGGTGTCAGCCGAGCCATAGGCGCTGTCGGCTGCCAGATGCTGCGGCTTGAGGCCGAAGCGCTCAGCCGTGCGCTCGAGCATCGTGCGGGCAGCTCCGACCTCCGCCTGCCGGATGGCACGCGTCGCCTCCACGTCGAGAATTACCGCGTGCCGGGTATCGATGAGGTAGTTCGTGGCATAGGCAAAGAAGGCCGGGCCCCGCATGGCGCCAGTCCATTGCGCCGCCGGATCAGAGGGCGAGACGAACTTCGGCTCAACGTCGGTGGCTGCACCCCAGGCGGCTTCGTCGAGGGTGGCGAGATACTCTTTGACCGCTCGATGAGCATCGGCACTATGGTCCTGAGCCCTCCACTCGTCGCCCGGGATCGAGCGTTGCTTGTTGGCGTCAGCCGCAATCAGGCTGGCGTCCACCGCAAAGCCTTCGCCACCCACTAGCCCCTCCGCCAGGCAGCGCTCGACCACCGTCTCGAACAGATGGCGCAGGATATCGCTTTGGCGGAAGCGGCCGTGGCGATTGCGTGAGAAGGTGGAGTGATCGGGCACCTTGCCATCGAGGCCCAGGCGGCAGAACCAGCGGTAGGCCAGGTTGAGGTGGACCTCCTCGCACAGGCGCCGCTCAGAGCGCAGGCCCATGCAATAACCAACAATGAGCATGCGCATCATGAGCTCGGGATCAACAGACGGGAGTCCGATGGAGCTGTAGAAGGGCTTCAGGGCCGTGCGGACGCTCTCCAGGTCAAGAAAGCGGTCGATGCGGCGCAGCAAATGATCGGCTGGGACATGGTCGTCGAGGCAGAAGTCGTAGAAGAGCCGCGCCGGAGCCACTTGCATGCCCATCATCGTCCTGCCCTCCGCAAAACCGACAAGAGGATGGAATCACGCCACCATGGCTCAATCAATGCCCGACTAAATCAACAATATCTGCCAATAAGCGACCTTCCGAGTACATGCTGAACAATCATCGCAGCAGAGATGCAATGTCGCTGAACGCTGTTGATAACAACGGAGCTACGCGCTACGCCACAGGGGCATCGACCGTACACACAACTCCTGTCGGCACAAAGGCGATCTCGACCTGACCATCGAGATCCTGCGCCAGGCTGCGCTCGATCAGACGCGAGCCGAAGCCGCGCCGATGCGGCGCCTTCACTGGCGGACCGCCACTTTCCGTCCAGCGCAGGCTCAGCCGGGGTGGCGCAGCCCCGTTCTGCACCGTCCACGAGACCTCAACGATGCCGACCTTGTTCGACAATGCCCCGTACTTGACCGCGTTGGTGGCCAGTTCATGCAATGCCATGGCCAGCGCCAACGACATGCGCGGGGTAAGCCGCACATGGGGGCCAGCAATGTGGAGTCGGTTCTCGTTCGAAGTCTGGTACGGCTCAAGGGCTTTGGTGACGACCTCGATGAGGTCAGCTCCCTCCCAGCTCTCGCGCGTGAGCACATCGTGCGCCCGTGACAGGGCGAGCAACCGCATCTGGACTGCCTCTTTCGCATCCTCCGGTGTGACGTTCGTGCGCAGGGTCTGCATCACGATCGACTGCACTGTGGCAAGCGTGTTCTTCACGCGGTGGTTCAGTTCGCCAATGAGTAACTGCTGATGCTCGGCGGCACGCCTGCTCTGGTCGAGCGCGGCCGTCAGGCGCTTCTCCGCCGTATGCATTTCCGCCAGGCGGGCGCGAGCCTCGTATTGCCGCTCCCGCCCACGCAGGGCGGTGCGGGCCACGCTGACCAGAGTGCCGGCATGGAAGGGACGCTCCAGGAAGGTCACGTTACCGAGGATCTCGGTGAGACGCGCCAAGGCGGGATTGCGCTCGACCCCGCCCCCACGGTGGGTCAGCAGCACGAAGGCAAAGTCGGACCAGGCGGGTTGGTCCGCCAGCCAGCGGGACAGATCCGTCAGGTCGGCGGTGCGGAAAGTCTCGTCGGTAATCAGCGCGAAGCCCGCCCCCCGTTCAAGCTCCTGAGCCAGGGCCGGCAGGGTCGGGCAGATTTCAGCCATGATCCCGACGGAGTGCAGAATGTCAGCGGCGACCGCGGCATCCCGCCCACGGGGTGCCAGGATCAGAGCCCGCGTCGCATACGGTTGAAACAACGGGCTCATGCTCAGCGGTCTTCGAGCAGGGAGGCGCGCTCCTCGTTTGCCATCACCGGCACACCGCGCAACACGCCCTGGAAGCCCTTGAGCGGCTCGCCGACGGCAATGCCTCGGCTGTCGATCCGGATCTCGCGGATGGTGCTCTCATGCGAGCCGAAGCGCTTCTTGACGATGGACAAGGCCCGCCGCACCTGACCGAAGGCCTCGAAGTAGCGAAGCAGGATCACCGTGTCGGCGAGATAGGTGACATCGACCGGAGACTTCATGTCGCCGACGAGCCCATGCTGGGCCACGAGCAGGAAGGTCGAGGCGCCCTGCCGGTTCAGGTATTGCAGCAGTTCATGCATGTGCAGCACCAGGAACTCCTCTTCCCGCATGGCGGCCTGGTAGCCGTTGAGGCTGTCGATCACGATCGTCTTGACGCCATGTCGATCGACCCGCGTCCGCACCCGGTGCGTGAACTCGCCCGGCGAGAGCTCGGCGGCATCGACCTGCTCGATGAACAGATTGCCGGCAGCACACATCGCCTCCAGGTCGAGGCCCATCAGTTTGGTGCGGTCGAGCAGGAGGCCGAGTTCCTCGTCGAAGAGGAACAACGCCGCCTTCTCGCCCCTCTCGACGGCAGAGACGGCGAACTGGAGTGCGAGAAGCGACTTGCCGGTGCCGGCAGGTCCCATCACCAGAGTGCTGGAGCCCTGCTCAATACCGCCGCCGAGCAGGTTGTCGAGTTCCGCAATACCGCTGGTCAGCACGTTGCGGGCAAAGCCTGTCTTGTGTTCGCCCGAGATCAAGCGCGGAAACACCTGAACCCCACCCTCGATGATGGTGAAGTCATGGAAACCACCGCGGAAGCGCTGGCCCCGGTACTTGATCACCCGTAGGCGGCGGCGTTCGGCGCCATAGACAGGCGTCATCTCCTCGAGCCGAATGACCCCATGGGCGAGGCTGTGGACAGTCTTGTCATTGGTGTCGGTGGTCAGATCGTCCAGCATCAGGACGGTGGCGCCCTGCTTGGCGAAGTAGTGCTTCATCGCCAGGATCTGGCGGCGATAACGTAGCGAACTTTGGGCCAGCAGCCGGATCTCGGACAGGCTGTCGAGCACGATCCGCACTGGCTTGGCCCGGTCGATGGCCTCGAACACCGCCTTGGTGGTCTCGCCGAGTTCGAGATCAGACGAGTAGAGCAGGCTCTGCTGGTGCTCGTCGTCGAGCAGGCTTTCGGGCGGCACGAGCTCGAACACGTGGATGGCATCGTCCAACACCCACCCATGCGAGGCAGCGCCCTCGCGCAATTCCTGCTCGGTCTCGGACAGGGTGATGTAGAGTCCCGTCTCGCCCGCTTTCGCGCCTTCGAGCAGGAACTGGAGCGCGATGGTGGTCTTGCCGGTTCCGGGGCTGCCCTCCAGGAGATAAACGTGGCCCGGAGAGAGGCCACCGGCGAGAATGTCATCGAGCCCTTCTACCCCGATCTGCGCTTTGGGCAGGGACTTGGATTGAACGGTCATGCGGAAGTCCGATCTCGGCCCGAATGGCCGGAGGCAGGGCGTGAGTTGGGATCAGCATCAATACACCGGCCAGGGCCTGCTCGGCATGCCAGAGATCATAGCGTTGCTGGAGATCGAGCCAGAACCGCGGAGCGGTTCCCGACAGTCGAGCCAGGCGGGTGGCCATCTCGGGGCTGACCGCGGCCGTACCGGCAAGAACGCGGTGGAGGGTCTGACGGGCGACGTGAAGCTCCCGGGCCGCCTGGCTCACGGAGAGTCCGAGGCCGGGCAGAACCTGATCCCGCAGCATGCCACCTGGATGGAGTGGGGTCTGCGAGCAGGTGTCGCGGGTTGTAGCCATGATCCTGCTCTCGGTGTGGCTGATTGTAGCGTTATGGGTGACACTCTTCTGAAAGCAAGAGGATGAACCAAACAAGCGATTTGCCCTGATCAACCTTCTGGAGGGGTCCTGCCATCGGGAATGCTTCGTTTCCAACCATGACCTGACCTTCGGCCTACTCCCGCGGTGTGCCATAGGGAGACATTCCGGGCTCACGGCAGCCCACACGCCGATCCACGGCTGCTGACAGGGAGGCAGACCTTGATCATTGTCATTGCCGCGGGCAGCCAGGCGGTAGAGCGGCGAACAAGCGGCGCGGGAGCATCAGAACCCCTATGACAGCGGTGTTCCTGGAGACGCTTCCTTGAAACAGCGGCAAAGGTGCTTCTCGCAGCCGAACTCGTCTTCAATCAGGACCTGCGACGCCTTTCGCTCGGCGCAGCGGGTCTCCACCATCTCCCAGACCAGCGTCTCGGCCGAGGAGCGTTTCGCGAAGCCGCCGACAAACTCATCGTCACGATAAATCAGCCAGCCGAGATGGCCGCCTACGATCTTGTAGGTGGCGTGAGTTTGCGGCCAGGATGGTGCAAGCAGTTCGGAGAACGGCAGGCGGAAAACGATCTCACCCAGCTCGTCCTCGACCTCGATGGCATAGTTCCGAGCATCGTAGCCGTGGGACTCGAATACAAGTTTGAGGGTTTGAGCAGACCTTACCACCGCGCTCCAGGCGGTCTCCGCATCCGGGTAGTCGAGGCCGGACTCGTCGTAACCGATACGTCCGTCTTTGCAGCGAATGTGAAGGTAGAAGCGTGGCATGGCATCTCTCACAGTTGACTGGTGGACAACGGACAGAACTCTGCCCGAGACGATCTCAGGACTTGCCCGGCCTGGCGGCGGGGATATCCAGGTGATTTTCCTCCTGAGCCTCGAAGACCTCGCGCGCGTAGTCCTCGAGCAGTTCGGCGCACCGCTCCAGGCGCTGCCCGGCCTCGGCCCGCAAGCGGGCATCGAAGAAGTCGAGGCGGACGATCTTGTCGAGCCAGGCCCGCAGCTTGGCGAGATCCTCCTCGTTCTCCTCGACCTCGGCATAGGTGAACTTGCCCTTGCCGCGCTCGCGCGCGATCTCGGCCTCGAAGTCGTCGCAGCGGCTGATGAACTCGGCATAGGCCTCGTTGCGGTCGGCCGAGGACCGCGCCACCACCCTCCTGGCCATGATCGAGGCCAACGGCTACCAGGAGCAAGGCCTCGCCGTCCATGGCGGCGATGTCGTTCTCAAGCACCTTCAGGCGGCGCACGTGCTCGTCGGTCCGCGGCAACAGACAGACGCCGCCCTGGAGATAGACGGCTCCGAGCGCCTTGAGCTTGCGCCAGAGCGCGATCCGGTGTTTCGCCGGCTCGGGTGGCACCTTGTAGGTCAGGAGGAGCCAGGAGCGATCGCTGGCGGCTCGCGCCGCGACGCGCGCCGGATCCTGCGCTGCCACGGCCCCGTTGCGGCGGGTGCCGGGTTTCGGCCGACGTCGGCCCTGGGGACCCGTCATCGCCCTCGCCTTCCGCCGGGATCGGGGGGAATCACGTCGAGCACGCTCCCCGTCCAGCCGTCGATGGTGACGGTGCGGGACACGTTGTCATCCATGACCTGCACGGTGAAGCGAGGACGTTCGCCGTCGTCGAAGAGATCGGTGCGGACCGAAGCCGCGGTGCCGTCGGTTTCCCTCTCCGCCTCGGTCACGGCCGCGCCCAGCGGCAGGCTGAAGCGTAGCGCCCGCCAGTAGCGGGTCACCTCGGATGCCTGCATCAGGCGCTCGATCATGCCTTGCTGGTCGATTGTCACGCTTCCCGGCTGCGCGGGATCCACTGACGCATTGGCGAAATGGTCCTCGGTCACGATGCGGACCCGATACCCCACACTGGCCTGCCCCATGCGGGTGATCCGGGTGTGATGTTAATTCAGCGTTGGTCTGGGCGCCAGCTTGGAGGCAGACCAGATGAGCTGGGTGAAACATCCGTGGCCAAGCTTGGCTCCGCTGTAGCGATGGCTACCAGTGAGGAGATCAGCTGTAGCAGCCCAGGAAGGATACGCCAGGGCAACCGGGGTGCTGACCGACGCGTTCTACTCCAGACTTGCTAGGGAGGAAGATCATGGCCAACGAAAAGCCCGTCACCGTTCATCCCGACAAGCCGAAGCTCAATCCTGGTGATCAAGCCGAGCCTGGCACACCCGGAGCAGGCGAGAACATCTGCCGAGAATGCCAGGGCAGCGGAAAGCTCGGAGAGAAGGACTGCCCGATCTGCGGCGGCACCGGCGTGGTCATCGAGGAAATCGGCGGCGGATAGGATGTCCAGTCACACGTCCGCCATCAGGTCGAACGCAGTCCTGTCGCACGCTTGTCGCACGCTTGCCGCTCATGGCGCGACCCCCGTTGAGCAGCAGATGAAAGAACTGCCCATGGCGAAAAGCAAAACCAAGGTCCCCAAGACAGTTGCTGGCGTGAAGGTGCCGAAGGCCCTGCGCAAGTCCGGATGGCTCGATCCGCTGCTGGCCGATCCGCAGCTGCGGGAGATCCTGGCCGACGCACTGATCGCCGCAGCCGGAGCGGCCGCAACAGCCCAGGTGAACGAGCGGCCAAGCATGCGGCAGGTCGCCGACGCCGGCGAGGCCGCTCTCGGGGCCAGCGAAGAAGCGGGCTCAGCTGCGCGGGACCTGGTGCAGGACGCCGCCAGTGCGACCGCCGGCGTGATCACCGACGCCGCCAAGGCGATCCTGCCAGCCTCGCTAACCAGCTCCGAAGTGCCTGTGAGAGACCGAAAACGCCGGACCTGAAGTCCAGGTACTCCAAGACGACGCCCAATGGCGACGGACAACACCGGCTCGTCGCCGCCGCCGGATCAAAGACCTGACCGTGAGTGACGTGTTGTAATCCGTTTAGGCTCATCCCACCTGTGGGCCATTCAGCCCTCACAACCAGAGCCTGCCGATGCCCGAAAGTTGCGAATCGCACCTCACTGAAAGTCCGCTTACCGCCTCATGAACTGACTAAAGCATTTCATCTAGGAAGTGCCAGAAGGCAACATTCTCCCTCCCCGCGCCCAGGAATCGTCGGCACCTGATCGCCTGCCAGGAGCCGCTTTATCGCGCTGCGGCGAAGTTGGGTTGCCATGATATTACAGCGGCAGCGGCATTGCGGATCACGTCGAGCACGTCGCGCGGCTGGGAGAGCATCGGGACGTGGCTGCTCTTCAGTTCGACAGTTGTGGCGCCCATACGCTTTGCGGCTGAGCGTTCCAGGTCGGGATGGACGGTGCGATCCTCGGTAGCCACAATGGACCAACTCGGCTTCGACCGCCACGCGATGCCATCGTGCTGTTGGTTGAACAGATCCGAGGCCGGCGCGAAGTGGGTCGCATAGACGATCTCCTGCTCTTCGGGCGACAGGTCGCCGGCGAAGCATGCGACGCCATCGGGACGCATCCAGACGCGGCCGTCCGCGACTTCGACGTACTTGAAGACGTCTGTCTTGGGGAACTTGTCCTGCTGGCCCTGCGACGTCTCGGTCTCATCCGGACCCAAGGCCGCCATGTAGACAAGAGCGGCGACACGGGGGTCCACGCCGGCGTGCGTGATGACGGTCCCGCCGTAGGAGTGGCCGACAAGAACGATCGGACCACTGACCCGCCCGAACGTGCGGATGGTTGCATCGACATCGCCTTTCAGCGTGTCCAGGCCGTACTGCGCAGCCATCACCGCGTGCCCCTCCGCCCGCAGCGCCGGGATGAGCTTTTGAAAACATGAGCCATCGGCCCAGATTCCGTGAGCAAAGACGATACTCGGTTTGGTTTGCGTGGACATGGGGCGCTCCTGTATGGCTATGACAACAATACGGCGCTGGTTGACCCGAGGGATCGCCCCGACGGCAAGAACCGGTCCTGAGCCATTTCATTGATCTCGAAAAGGACCATCCGCTCCGGCGATCGATGTCAGGATGCCGCAACAGGCCGTTCCTCAAAGCCCTCGAAATCCGCTACGCACGTTCTCTGTATCACGGCTGATGCGGTTGACTTTCCGGACGGAGGCCGATCTACAAGCACGACCGTCTGGCGGATTGACGATCATACCACCCCGCCAGGACGCCGTCTCCAACCAGTGAGGGATCCTCCTTTCGCGTCGCCGGTTCCAAGGTCCGGAGTGGGTCAAAGAGTAACGAACAGCAAATGAAATGAAGGTCCGCTCACCGCCTTATGGGCAGACCAAAGCGCTCGATGAATCAGGAAAGCGTTGCGTTCGAGCGTCTTCGGAAGACTCCGTCGGCAACGTTGCGTCGCACCAATAGTACCGGGAGGGCTTCGCGCCTGGGCGTCCCCGCGGGCGGCCTTTTCCGTAGCCTCGCCGACCGATTTCTCTATCATGGAGGTCGTGGACGAGACACCGCAGGTCGAACGCAAGCTGGTCGCGATCCTCGCCGCCGACGTGGTGGGGTATAGCCGCCTCATGAGCCTCGACGAGACGGGCACCCTGACTCGGCTCAAGGCGCTACGCCACGATGTCGTCGATCCGGTGATCGCGAGCCATCACGGCCGCATCGTGAAGCTCATGGGCGACGGCGCGCTGGTCGAGTTCGCCAGCGTGGTCGATGCCGTGGCGTGCGCCGTGGAGATCCAGCGTGCGATCGCCACCCAGCGCGGGACCCTTCCCGAGCATGCGCGGATCTCGCTCCGGATCGGCATCAATCTCGGTGACGTCATCGTCGATGGCGACGACGTCTATGGTGATGGCGTCAATGTCGCGGCTCGGCTGGAAGCCATCTGTGAGCCTGACGGGATCGCCATCTCCGGACCGGCTTATGACCAAGCCAAGAACAAGCTTGACGTCGAGTTCCAGTCGCTCGGCAACCGACACCTGAAGAACATCCCCGAGCCGGTCCGGGTCTATCGCGTCCTGCTGAAACAGCATGCGCGAGGCCCGGGACCGCATCCGCGCTGGTTCACCCTGACCGCGGCGCTGGTCCTGCTGGCCATTGTGACCGCGATCGGTGTCGCGCTTTGGCCCCGATCAGCCACCCTGGTGTCGGACCTCCTGCGCTCGGCCGGGCTGGGGGCCGGCAAGCCCTCGCTCGTCGTCCTCCCGTTCGACGGTCCCGGCGACAGCGCCCAGCAGGACTATTTCGCCGACGGACTCACCGACGATCTCATCACCGACCTGTCCAAGATCTCAGGGCTGACGGTGATCGCCCGCCACTCGGCGTTCGCGTTCAAGGACCAGCCCAAGGATATCGGGACGATCGCCCGCCAGTTGGGAGTCCGGTACGTGCTCGGGGGCAACGTGCGTCGTGCAGGCGACACCATCCGGGTTAATGTGCAGCTCGCCGATGCCGCCACCGCAAGCACCGTCTGGGCGGAGCGCTACGACGGCAGCGCCACCAGGATCTTCGAGTTGCAGGACCAGTTGATTAAGCGCGTCGTCGAGGCCCTGTCGGTCCGGCTGACTGAGAGCGAAACCTCCGCCATCACTCGCCTGCCCACCCGCAACCTTGAGGCCTATGATTTCTACATGCGGGCCGAACAGAAGGTCTATTCGATCGGGCAGCGGTCCCTGGGAGAAGCCCTCTCGATGTACGAGAAGGCGATCTCCCTCGATCCCGGGTTTGCCGAAGCCTATGCGGGCCATGCGAGGGCGATCGTCGATGTTCTCGCCTTTGATTTTCAGCCCCTGATGCTGAGCGCGGTCGCCCGCCAGCAGGCCTATGCGTCGGCGGGTCGGTCCCTGGAGCTCAATCCAGGACTGCCGCGGTCCTATGCCGTCCTCGGCATCCTGCAAATGCTCGACGGCGAGATCGACCGGGCGATTGAGTCGGTGCAACGGGCGGTCGCGCTCGACCCGAACGGCGCGGACGCTAAGCTCAACCTCGCCATCGTGCTCACCTACGCGGGGCGGCATCCGGAGGCCTTGGCGGCCATCGAAGGGGTGCTGCAACTCGATCCGAAGCCGAAGGCGCAGGTCTACGGCTACTACGGCCTGGTGCTGTACATGAACCGCCGGTATGAGGAGGCGCTCAAGGTTCTCCGCTCCGTTGGCCCTGACGGGTTGGGCGATGTCGGCATCGAGACCCTGGCCATGGCGAGCGCCCAACTGGGCCGCATGGAGGATGCGCATGGGGCCGTGGAGGTCGTTCTCAAGAGGATCCCCAGTCAAAGTGTTGCTAGTCTCCGCGTCATGTACGGGCACCATCGGCGACCGGAAGACCTGGACCACCGGATGTCGGCCCTCCTCAAGGCAGGCCTGCCGGAGTGGTGTTTTGGTTTCAGTGGCCGCCTGGAGGATCGGCTGGATGCGTCGGCGATCCGCTCCCTCGCTTCGGGCAAGACGTGGAACGGATATCTTCAGAACGGCGCGCCATTCGTCATGCAGCTCGGCTCGAACGGGGATTTCGCGGTGCGTACGCAAACGAGGATGGCCGTGGGCCGGTTCACCCCCGAACAGGACCTCTTCTGCACGCAATCCGCGGGAGTCTTGCTCGGCCGGAAATTCTGTAGTCCGGTCTATCGCAATCCCGGCGGAAGTGCCGAGACCCGGGACGAGTACGTTTATCCCGACTCCACCACCGTCCGGTATTTTTCGGTCGCCCAATGACGCCCTACGAAGGGTCGCGGCCCAAGTGGGAGTGGAGACCGACGCTCAGTTACCCCTCGCCTGCCGGGCCTGGAATTCCTTCTGCCGGATCTCCGGCCACTTGACGTCGGCCTTCGCGACCACATCGCCAACGTGGGCGTCGAAGTCCTCCTCCAGGCCTTCGCGTCCGCCGAACAGGTAGAGTTTTCCGTCAACGATCCGCCAGGCTTCCGGATCGATGTTGGCGGAGGCTTCCTCGTTTGCCGTTCCCAGGGCGCAGAAGCCGCCGTACTGCGGCGCGTAACGAATGGGCTCGGCCGCAAAGGCGCCCCGGTTCCAGGCGTTCGAAAACTGCCACGTGGCGCCAAGCCAGTCGTAGCTGAACTCGGGAGCGCCCTTGGTCGGACGGCCCTCGGTAAAGTAGGCGACCGGGTCATAGCCCTTGATGGCAACGTTGCCGAAGTATCCGGTGTTCACGCCGTCGGCCCCAGCGGCCGTGCCGATGCCCAGGCAGAGGAGCAGCGGGAGGGGTTTCACCGCACGTGGCAACCATCCGGGGGTTGGGAAGCAGCGCAAGACCATGGCGGGCACTCCTCTTCTCTGATGCGGTCAATTCGCGGCTGCAAGACACGCGGCCTCCGAGGCGCCGATCTTTTCCTTCGGCTGGCATCGGGCGCCGTGCCGCTTCAGCAGCGCCATCACCGCGGCACTCTTGTAGAAGGTCGCCCGGGTCAACGGCGTGTAGCCGTCGCCCTGGACCGCCTCGACGTCAGCTCCTCGTGCGATCAGCAGCTCGGCCACCGCGGCCTGGTTCTGCTCGGCGGCGACATGCAGCGGCCTGATGGCGTGCAGGCTTCTGGCATCGACCATGGCGCCATGGTCCAACAGCAAGATCGCGATGCGTGGGCTCCCCGCGTAGGCCGCGGCATGGAGTGCGGTGAACCCGCGGTCATTGCGCGCCTCGAGATCGGCTCCGGCCTCGATCAGCGCAGCAACGGCTTCAGGCTGGTCCGCGAGTGCGGCCTCGATCAGGGGCGTCTCGCGCTCCCGGTCGCGGCTGTTCACGTCGCTGCCGGTGGCAAGGAGTTGCTTGATCTGGTCGACGTTGCCTGTGCGGGCCGCGTCATGGAGCGGCGCGGCATTCCCGTGGCCGCCGGCGCCAAGGCAGACGACGAAGGTCAGGACAGCAAGCCATAGAGACCGCATCACGCCCATCTCCAACGTGCGTCCGATCCAGATCGCCACGATGGGTCAGCGACTGGCACCGCCGTGGCATGGCGGAGCCGGAGTTTGCTCGGCAAGCGACCGAACCCTGGGGCTCCATCAATGGGGAATTTTACGCCCGATCCCCAGGAAGGCAAGCAACCGCTTGCCCGGTGGGTCCGGACTTCCCGGTCGTTGCCGGAGCTGGTCGGAAGGACCGTCGATGGATCGGGTCGTCGGGTACCGCCGGCATGCCCACGTCCCTGGGAACATAGGCCAAGAACGAACGCGAAATCGGCTTTCCCTCCGGTACCGGAAGCCAGTTGCCAATGAATCCAATTTCATAAACGGATCCTGCGCGAATGACATCGCCGCTCGTCCTGCTGGCGTCCGCCTGACGTTAGGAGTAACATGAGAACGAGGCACGTTATCGAATAGCGCGCGACGACACCATCACGAGGTAATCGGATGAGGCGGCGCGATCTCATAGTCGGTGGATTGCTCGCCGTGAGCTTCGCGCGGCGAGCCTCGGCGCAACCAAGGAATCGTGTCCGGCAGCTCTTGCTGATAGGGAACTCGTGGTCCGATCAAGTGACCTCGGACCCGGCCTCACCGCGTTGGGCCGTCTTCCTGAAAGAACTCCGACGTCATGGCTATGAAGCCGGTGTGAATCTTGTCGTGAGCTGGCGTGAGGGTGTGGAGGATTGGGGCGGTCCGCGGGACGAGTGGACCGAGGTGATGGACGACATTCGTCGGCTTGCGCCGGATGTCATCGTAACCACCTCGCATGGCTGGGCGCGTTTGTTGAATTCCGTGATCGGCACGATCCCGATTGTCGTCTCAGCTCTGAGCCCGATCGAACAGGGAGTCATATCGAGCCTTACGCGAGCATCCGGCAGCATCACAGGCATCGCAATCGACCTGGGACCTGACTTCTACAACAAAGAGCTCGATCTCCTTTTGGAGGCGGCGCCAATGATATCCTATGTCGGATTGCTCAGCGCAGAACGAACCTATGGGGGCATGCGACAGCTTTGGCGCGAAGCCAAGCAGCGCGGTGTCGGCATCCAGGAATTTCCCTACTCCAGCGACTACGAAGCCCGCTTCGATTCCATGGTGCGGGAAGGAGCAACGGCAGTTCTCGTCCTCGCGGATGCCAACCATGTCCCTCACGCCAATCGGATTGCACGTTTGGCGAGACGCCACCGGCTGCCGCTCATGAGCCCGTTCCGTCGGATGACGGAGGCAGGCGCCCTCATGTCATACGGCATTGACTGGAACGCGGTAGATCGAGGTCTTGCGGTCTACACCGCGCGCGTGCTCGGCGGGGCCAAGCCAAGC
Source organism: Microvirga zambiensis WSM3693 (assembly GCF_016735695.1). GTDB lineage: Bacteria > Pseudomonadota > Alphaproteobacteria > Rhizobiales > Beijerinckiaceae > Microvirga > Microvirga zambiensis. The sequence goes on from NZ_JAERQD010000042.1 coordinate 30,774, forward strand.
GAACTCCCCTTCGAGCAACCAAGCCGTTACGAACTCGTGCTCAATCTCCAAACAGCCGATGATCTTGGTCTGACGTTCCCTGACTCGCTTAGGGCTTTCGCCGACGACATGCTCGAACGAGGCCGCTCCCCTTGATATTATTTAAGCGCTGGGACTGACGAACTATTCTCCCGTTTCGACCATGGAAGATTGTAACGCACTGCATTGGTGGCAAGAGCATGTTCGGGGGTTGCGGGTGTCAGGGTCGATTGTCGGCTTCCTGCGGCTGGGTCGCTGCGACTTCCACCGGATAGCCGTTGTCCACCCAGGAAGGGTACCCGCCGGCGAAGTAGTACACCTTGGAAAAGCCCCACTTCAGGGCCTTGGCAGACGCGAAGGTCGACATCGGGCAGTATCGCCCATAGCAGTAGAAGACTACTTCCGTATCTGGAGCAGCGATCTCGGACAGAGTTTCCTTGGACAGGCTTGTCACCACATCCCGCAGATGGGCCCCTGGAATGTGCCCACGGCCATAGGCGACCGCAGACCGCACGTCGACGAAGCGGACACCTCGGTCATGGAGTTCCTTGGCGGCGATAGCGTCGATCTTGGGAGCGCCCTCGACGAAATACTCGCCGTTCCGCTTGCTCACGATGCTGGTGTACTCGTCGTAGCTTAGGTCTGTGCCGCCTCCCTCAGGCACGCCTGCCTTGCGGAGTCCGTCGAGATACTGTTCTCGATAGGGACGATGGAAGTTGAACAGGTCGCCGTACCACCACCATCCCGATTCCTGCACGGTCAGCGGATCGAATCCGATCGGAACCATGAGGGCATTGTACTTCTCGATGGCCGCGCCGACGCCCTCGCGTCGCCCCACGTGACCATAGGCGGAAACCAGCGTCGCGTACTCCTCTGAAAGGGGCGACGGTAGGCTGATCAGACGGTGCAGCGTGTCGATCGACTCTTCATACCGTTCTTGATGGAAGAGCGAGAGGATCAGAACCCGGAGATAGCCTGGCGGATATTGCGGGTTGAGCCGCATCGCCCAGCGCACATCCTGTTCCGCCTCCATGGCGCGCCCGACGGCATTGAGGATCCTGGCCCGACCGATGTGGTTGTCCGGGTCGTTCGGAGCGAGCTCCAGTGCCCGCTTGATCGCCGCAAGGGCTTCGTCATTGCGCCCCTGCCGCGCCATCACCTCGGCCGACAACGCATAGGCAGGAGCATTCGGGGCTTCCAGGGCCTTGGCGAGGTTCACGTTCATCCGCTCGAAGGCGCGCTGCATGCCGACATTGGCCGCGCTCCATGAGGATACGGCGACCCTCCAGTGGCCGGTCGCGAGCGCCGCGTAGGCGCGGTGATATTCGGGATCGAGCTCGACGGCCTTCTCGAACAGCGTGATGGCCTGCAGGGTGTCCGGCTCCGTCTCCCGGCGGAGATGTGCCCACCCCTGGAGCAGCGCATCATAGGCGCGCGGATCCTTCGTCTCCGCTTGGGCAATCCGCGCCTGCTCCTCGCCCGTGAGCTCCGCCGCCATGGCCGCAACGATCTGCCCGATGACCTTGTCCTGAAATGCGAACATGGCGCCGAACGGGCCGTCGTAGCGTTCCGCCCACAGGTGATGGCCGTTGACCGCATCGATGAGCTGGGCGTTGATCCTCACCTGGTCGCCCTGCCGCCGGACGCTGCCTTCCAGCACGTAGCGGACACCGAGTTCGGCCGACACCTCCTGTACCTTCGTGGGCTTGCCCTTGTAGGTCCAGCTCGAGTTGCGGGCGATGACGAAGATGCCGGAGAGCTTCGACAGATCGGTGATTAAGTCCTCCGAGATTCCGTCGGCGAAATGGACCTGCTCGGGATCGGAATTGAAGCTGTCGAACGGCAGCACGGCGATGGAGGGTTTGTCCGGCAGCGGCAGGGCTGCGCGTTCGACCATGGCAGACTCGGCCTGCGGCTCCCATGGCGACCACCATATGAAAGCGCCGCCCGCCAAAGCTGCCGCAGCAACGGCTGCCGGGAGATGCCATTGGCGCAGCCAGGAACGTTTGAGGTGCCATCGCGCAGGTCGCCCATCCATGCGGATGCGGTAGGTCCGCACCGGACGCGAGATGTTCTTGACGTGCTGCTCACCCGTGAACTCCGAGGTGAGGTCGAGCTTGCCATGCAGATGGTCGTAGGCCGTACCGGAAATGAGAATGCCGCCCGGCTCGCACAACTGCCCCAGGCGGGCGGCGACATTCACGCCGTCGCCGAGAAGGTCGCCGTCCTCGACGACGACATCGCCGAGGTTGATGCCGATCCGGAACACGATGCGTTTGTCAGTCGGAACCTGCGCCTGAGAGGCGGCGACGTCCTTCTGCATGGTTACGGCGAAGGTTGCAGCGTCCACGACAGACCCGAACTCGGCAATCGCGCCATCGCCCATCAGCTTGACGATGCGACCGTGATGCTCGGCGAGCAACGGATCGATCACTTCGCGCCGCAGGGCTTTGATGGCGGCGAGCGTACCGTTCTCGTCCATCTCGGCGAGACGGGAATAGCCGACGATGTCTGCGGCCACGATTGCCGCCAGCCGGCGTTCGACCTGGTCTACCCCATGGCTGCCTTCCCAATGGCAATGCCAATGCTCCACATAGCTCTGCGGAGATCTGCGAGCGAACCACTCAGCGAGTTCGACAGTCTACACCTCTTGCCTCTGGCATGCGATCCAATTCAGGAGCCTGTCCGGCGCCCGGCAACCCGGTCATGCACTCGCGCCGGAACCGCCGCCCGCCGGGGGACCGATGGCCCGATGCCTCGCGAGGCGGCTTCGTGCGTGCCCTTATGTCCTCAGATCTTCGGGCACCATGCCACCGCTCGCCGCGAGCTTGGCCATGACCTGCTTGTGCAGCCAGACGTTCATCGAGGCGGAGTCCGACGTGTCGCCGGTATATTTCAATTCCTTGGCCAGTTCCTTGCGGGCCTCGAGGCTAGCTGCAAGAAGCTCAAGCTTGAGTCACATAGGCCGCTCACCATGGAGGATGGGCAGGCAGCGCTCATCAGAGCGTCGGGAAGCGCTACTCCAGCCATTCTACTCCCGAGTGAAGCCCCTGTCGTGCGCGAAGCGCGGCCGTGATTTCCGATATGACGCTTTATAGAACGGGCTGGTAGCAGCCCAGCGGGAGAATACCGCGCCAGGCCGCTGACGCCGCGACAGCATCATCTCGTGCTGCGCGCCGGGCAAGCCCAAGGCCGTGCGCTACCGACCCTTGCGCGGATCGTCAGCTGGGTTGATGTAGTCGATTCCTCCTGGGCCAGTGTACTGAACTTGCAGGATCGCCTCTCCATCTCCAGTCCACGCATAATGCGCATGCTTTGCCGGGTACACCCACATTGCGCCCGGCTGGAGCAGGCCGCCTACCTTCTCAGGCTTCTCGCCACTGTTCGTCCCGATGTTGCCGCTGAAGACGGTCACGACCTCTGCGAAGGGATGGGTGTGCGGCGGCATGGTGAAGTTGGGCGGGAACTTGATGCGTTGGACAACTGTCTCGCCAGCCTTGGTTGGATCGCCGACCAGCGTGGCGGTCTGAATACCCTTAGGAAAGGCCGGATTTTCCGTCCACTTCACGGCATCGGGCGTTATGACATTCGTGTGTCTTGTGTCCTGCGCCATAGCACCGCCGACCAGCAACACGAGACTTGTTGAGAGTAGCAGGGTCTTCATTGCGCTCCTCCTTAAGGAGAGACGCAAGTCTACCATAAAGCGCGTGTCCTCACGTGTGCAGGAACAAAAACCAAATTCGCAGAACTCCTTTTATAAAACTAGGACGTACGGTCTACCGGTTGACCGCACCAGTTCCTTACTCGACGACCTTGTCGGCTGCTGCGAGGACCGCTGATGGGATGGACAGGCCAAGCCACCTGGCGGTGAGAAGATTGATCGCAAGGGTGTAGCTTGTCGGCGCCTGAACCGGGAGATCACGAGGCTGCGCCCCTCTGAGGATACGGTCGATGTAAACCGCAAGCGCTTGGGAGTAGCCTTCGGTCGGGCCATACGCAATCAAGCCTCCTATGGCCGTTGCATACTGGGTGCCGTAGATCGCCGGGATCCGATGGCGATTGGCCACATCGATGATCTTGCTTTCGTAACCCAGGTTGAACTCATCCGGCAGCACCACAAGGGCCCCATGCGGCTCCGACGCGAGCGCGGCCACAACGGGCTCGACCCCGGAAAAGTCCCGCGCGTCGGCCAGGATCGGCACGATCTGGAGGGAGGCCGCCACTGCTTCGAACTCGCGGACAAAGGGCGAGGACCGGTTCTGCGTTGCCTCCGGGTTGAGCAAGATTGCGACACGCCTGATCTGGGGATCGAGTTCCTTCAGGAACTGTACCCACTTGCCCGCGAGGGAGGGCTCGAAGGTGGTAAAGCCGGTGACGTTGCCGCCCGGACGGGTGAGGTTGCTGACGATGCCGTTTCCCACGGGATCCGCCACGCCGAAGAAGACGATTGGGAGGGTGCGGGTTTCTGCGAGAACCGCCAAGGTTGCCGGCGTTCCGTGGGTGACGATGAGATCAGGCCGGGCGGTGACGACATCCTTGGCGATCCTCGACACCTGATCAAGGTGCGTCGGAACATGGATGTCCGCGCGGACGTTGCCGCCTCTTGTCCATCCGAGCGGCTGAAGGTGCTCTGCGACATCCGCCCAGTTGTACGGGGGGGTTCTGAGACCTTCGATCCACCCAATGCGCCGCACCCGATCGGAAGCCGGTGCAGCTCCTGTCAACGGAGGCAGGAGGGAAAGTGAGCCAAGGAGCAGGATGATGTCGCGCCGCCTCATACTGCCACCTCCTGAGGAGGAAGGTGGCTAGACTATCACATTATGGCTTACGCTCGAATGCACTAACCAACGTCAGTTCAAGCTGATGGTCAGGAACGGGTCAGACCAGGAAATCCCGCACCCTTCGAGAACGTCCGGTGTTGGTGGCTTGAGGTGACGTTCGGCATTCTTCGACTCAGTGTTATCACTTTCCTGGGGGTGCGCCTGCGGACCCCACGGATCCGCCGGGCTCATAAGGCCCACACCCGGCTGGATCGCTGCGCGGTGCGGTCAATCGCGTCCGCCACCGCGTCCGGAGCGAGGTGATGGATCATATGGCCGAGACTTGGAAGGACGATGAACTCGCTGTGCGGCATCTCCCGGTGTAGCCGCGCGGACTGCCGGCCCACATCCACAATCTGATCGTCAGCACCAGCGATGATGGTGACCGGCATCGTCAACTCGCGGTAGTGCCCCTCCAGGCCCATCGCTGACGGCGTCATGAGTGCCGCATCCTCCGCCGCCGCACGAAGCTGCAACGGCCGCAGCATCAGCGCCTTCGGGAACTCTCGCTCGAAGCGCTCCGGCACCGGCGCCGGCTGGAACACGCGCTTGATCATGCTGGGCAGGATCGCCCGCGCCACGAGCGGGGAGACGGTGTAGCGCATGGCATCGCCGATTACCGGGATGGCTGGCGGCGAAAGCAGGAACGTGTCGGCCCGCAGGGTTGGATAGTAGTAGCCGGAACCCAGCACGAGGCCCCGAACGAGCGATGGAGCCTCCAGGGCGAGGGCCACGGCCACCAGGGTGCCCCAGGAGTGGCCGTAGACCGTGGCCTGCTTGACCCCAAGCTGCTCCAGAGCCCTTCGGAACAGACCAGCATGAGCCCGCGGCGTCCAGACCTGGCGCGGCCGCGAACTGTAGCCATATCCAGGGCGGTCAAATACGATCACACGGTAGCGCTTCGCCAATCTGTCCACGAGATCGCTGACGGTGAAGTCCTGGATCATGGTGCCGTTGCCGTGGATCAGCACCAAGACATCACCATGGCCACGTTCGATGTAATGCAGACGCACCCCATCCACGCTCAGGAACTGGCCGATGGGCGGGTACCTGCGCTCAGCATCCTGGGTCTGCTTGCGGCTGTACAGGGCTGCCGCACCCAATGCGGCGGCTGCGCCCAGCAGAACGGGTGCGAGCCATCGGCGCGAACCAGAACGGCTCCCTCCTCCAGGTCTCCGGAGGTTTGCGGGGCTCCAATCACGCTCCTCGCCGGCCGCATGATCTTGCGCAATACCATTGGCTCCGGCCGCACCAACAGCCGGAGGCAGTCTCGGGCCGGCGTCTGTTGCCAGGTTGCGCATGCTTTGTCTCCGTTCGGGGTCCAAGACCTGGTTTCCAGGACGAACAACGCATCGGATCCCGTCGGGTTGCTGCATTGCACAAAGACAGGTTGCCGCTCTTAAGCGACAATTTGTTACGATGAGAGGGTGCTGCCGGAGCGGTTCCACGCGTCCACCCCAGTGTCTTCTCCGGATGCTGAAGGTCCGGAACGGGTCCAGCCTGTGTGAAAACGCGAACCAGACCGATCAGGGCAAAATATTTGTACAAGTTCTGGCGTCTGCACCGAGGATTCCCCGGCCTAGCAAACCTTACGAGACATAAAGTTTCTTCATGGAGTGGCTCATCAGCGTTTTCACACAGCCTCGGTCAACCTGAGCCATTAAGCGTGGTCATATGAAAGTCAGTTGACCCTACGACTGCGGAAGTTCGGCTTTCGTCTGCCTCGTGCCATGAGGAGACATTCCGAGGTCGATCTATATGTCACGGGCGCAGAAGCCATACTCTCTTTCGCCAGCCAAGCGAGACGCCTTCTCTTCTTCAGTGCGACCCGTGCATGGCTTGCAGCCCCTAAGCGCATAGGGTCACAGCCGGGCCCAGTTGCGCCCCTGTTTCATGATGGCTCGTCTCCAAAGTCTCGTAAGTTACGCCTGATTTGCCGCGATGAGTGTATCTGCGCCTACTCAGACTCAGCGTTCAGAAGGGCCCGCCGCGAGGTGCTTAGCAATACTCCCGCGACCATACCGCTTCGCCGGGAGGCGACGAGATAGGTTCGGGAGGAGCGCTGCGCGTGCCGTCTTGAAGGCATCCCAGTCGGCGACATCTGGCAGGGCTGGGATCGTCACCCGCTCCCCTTGGTCAAGGCCTGCGAGCGCAGCGCCTACAATATCGCCGGCCTGCATCACATTGCTCTGCGGAAGCGCACTGAGCTTGATCCCACTTTTCTCCCATAAACCCGTGTGTGTCGCACCCGGCAGCACTGCCTGTACGCGCACACCGCACAAGGACAGTTCGCTGTCGAGGCCTTCGCTGAAAGCGAGAAGATAAGCCTTACTCGCGCCATAGCCGACGCTGATGGCTGGCTGGTCTCCCCGAAGCGCAACCACCGAAGCGATGTTGACGATGTCGCCCTTCCGCCTTTGCGCCATGCCCAATGCAACAGCTCGGGCGAGGCGCGTGGCCACCAATACGTTAAGCTGGATCATGGCCTCTAAACAATCAGGATTCATGTCGATAGTTGGCCCTGTCACGGCGATACCGGCATTGTTCACGAGCATGGTGATATCGTCCGCCTGCAGTCGGGCCTCCACCTTGCGGATGTCGTCAACATTGGTGAGATCCGCCCGAAGGACCTCGGCCTTGCGGCCGAACCTTTCACGCAGAGTAGCTGCAAGAGCATTCAGCTTCCCCTCGTCGCGGGCAACGAGAACGAGATTGTATCCGCGACGGGCGAGGCGGTCTGCATAGACGGCTCCGATACCAGCGGATGCGGCAGTCACGAGCGCTGTTCCTTGTCTGTGGTTCATTGCTGAAGCTCCCGATGAATTTGATGGTCCCGACCACTCGCTCCAGAAGGCAAGTGGCGTTTCCGATCTGGGTTTGCCTCACTGAATTAAACGCGGGTATTACCGGGTGCCTTCGCGGCGTGGCAGCTTCCAGCCAGGGCGGATGAAGTGGCAGGTGTAGCCATTTGGAAGCCGCTCAAGGTAGTCCTGGTGCTCCGGCTCCGCCTCCCAAAAGTCGCCCGCCGGAGCGAGTTCGGTGACGACTTTGCTCGGCCATAGGCCCGAGGCATCCACATCGGCAATCGTGTCCTCGGCCACCTGGCGCTGCTCGTCCGAGGTGTAGAAGATCGCCGAGCGGTAGCTCAAGCCGATGTCGTTGCCCTGGCGGTTCTTCGTGCTCGGGTCGTGAATTTGGAAGAAGAACTCCAGCAGGTCGCGGAAGCTCGTCTTCTGCGGATCGAAGATGATCTCGATTGCCTCTGCGTGCGTGCCGTGATTGCGGTAGGTCGCGTTCGGCACGTCCCCGCCGGAGTACCCGACGCGGGTGGACACAACACCAGGCAAGCGTCGGATGAGATCCTGCATGCCCCAGAAGCAGCCGCCGGCCAGGATGGCCCGCTCAGTCACACCAGTCATGTTCATTCTCCTTTTTCTGCAAAAAGCTTGCGGAACTCGCTGTAGCCTTCGCTCTCCAACTCATCCAGGTGGACGAACCGCAGCGCGGCCGAGTTGATGCAGTAGCGCAGGCCACCGGCCTCCTGCGGCCCATCCGAGAACACGTGTCCCAGATGGCTGTCGCCGTAGGCTGAGCGCACCTCTGTTTGCACCATGCCGTAGCTGGCATCGGGGCGCTCAATGACGCTGCTGGCATCGACCGGCTTGACGAAGCTGGGCCAGCCGCTGCCGCTGTCGTACTTGTCGACCGAGGCGAACAGCGGCTCGCCCGACACGACATCGACATAGAGCCCGGGCGCCTTGTTGTCCCAATACGCATTGGAAAAAGGCCGCTCGGTGCCGCCCTGCTGCGTCACCCGATATTGCTCCGGGGTTAGACAGGACAAGGCCTCACGGTTCTTGTTATAGGCTTTCATCGGCAGCGTTCCTTTCGTCGTGAATTGCCCTAGTCCTTCGGGTGGGAGAGGTTACGACTTACATTGGATGTACTGGCAGCTCGGGCTGTACTCTCGGCCGCAATGGCAGTGCTTTCAAGGCGTCCAGCACGAGGTTGACCGCTAATGCCATTTCGGACTCGTCGAATTCGAAGCACCCGCAGCTGTCGATGGATTCGTGGCCTGCAACGGAGAAGGCCTCCAGCCAGAACGGTGGAATGCCGGATGCAATACTGCCCGGTGGAAGTTCGCTCAGCCGCACCTCAAGCTCACGCGATCGCATCACCACGATGGATCGCGAGCCGTCGGCACCGCTTGGCTGGAACTCGAGGCGAATGTAGGCACGTAAGATCCATTGCTCGATTTCTTCGATACTAAACGCAAACGGAGGGGTGTTCTCATCCCCGCATGCGGCGCGCTGCGCCGTTGCTTGCCTTGGTGTCATGTGAGCCTCCACTGAATTTGACCTGCGTCGATGATCCAGCTTGGGTCAGTTGCGTCGGTGCCCCCAGCCTATGCGGCGAGGCTCTGCGGAGCGGTGCTGGCGGGTTCGACCAAGGTCTGGGATCGCGCCGACACGGTGAGGTGGCGGACCGTGTCCAATACGGTCTCCACGGTGGGTTCCTTCAAGACCACGTCACCCTGCAACGAGGACCTTACCTCGCGAGTGCCGATGATTGCCGGCCGGCCCGGGTGGTTGTCACGGTACTGATCCGCAAGGATCCAGCCGTCAATCAGGCCTGGAAGGGTGGCCTGGGTGTAGAGCCAGTCGATCGGGCGTTGCCAGTCGCGGAGCAGGCAAAAGGCCCGTTCCCCTGTGGTGGCAGTCATCACCTCAAAGCCGGCCTCACGGAGCGCCAGAGCGAGGCTGCCTTGAAAGCTCGTATCGGTCCCGACGATCAGGATGCGCTCTGGGCGACGTGCGGCCTCTCCCATCAGATTGGAGCTGCCGATGTACGGCCGGTACAGACCGATCGGCTTACCCAGCCCGCTCGCGGACGCATGATGGAGTGCTGTTCTCATTATGAGTTTCCCGTTGGTGCACTCGGCACCTAAAAATGGGCAGCACAGCCCCGCACAGAGGTGGGCGCTATTCAGGGCCGTGCTACCGAGCATGCATCCTAGGCAGCCTTGCGTTCTGCCCCTGCAACCGAGGCCCTCCACCTGGGAGGCATGCTCGATCGCAACCTCGGCACGACACCACACGGAAGCATGGGCGCGCCGACACTCAATCATTGTCGAAGGGCAAACTCTTCAGGGCGGGAGCTTGGGGTACCGCCTCAAGCCAACATCGCGGTTGTGTCGCCGGCCCCGAGGGCCCTTCGATGCTCTCCTGCTTCCATCATCTCGGCGGCCTTGGCGTAGCCACCGCCCATGCCATCGAGAAAATGCAAATGCGAATCCGGCCGACCTGACGGCACAAGACAGGTCATGAGGGCGTGCGACTGTCGGTGCAGCCCAAAGTTCACATCGCCCTTCGCCTTCGCCGCAACGAGGATGGCCTCCGCCATATCGATTTGCTCGCGCGTGCAGTCCAGCGTCAGACGCAAGACATCGTCGTACTTACGAAAATCCGAGTTCGAGGCGACCTCCGCCCAGTCCTTCGGACTGAGATGCGCCCCGTTGCTCTCGGGAATGATGATGTCCTTCGAAACGGGGTGGGACCGGCGCGGTCCCGCGTCGAAAACGGCAAGCACACGTTTGGCTAAGCCGGCAAAGACTTCCGGGCTGATATGATCACGGGGTTCAACCAGAAGGGATAGGATCTCGCCCTGCTGGCTCGGAAGTGGGGTCCAGTCACAAGTCAGCCCCGTCAAGTCCGGCCGTGTCATGTGCTTCTCCGGCTTGATCACATACTGCCCATTCTTGATTTGCTGCTCCGCCCATTTCAGGCCTCCTCCGGCAAACATCGCATAGGTCGCGTTTGCCGAGACCGCATAGCGGGCAATTCTCACGTCACGTCCGCGAGCCCGGATCTCGCACACGGGCAGTAGTCCTACGCGAAGATCGAGGTCAAGATTGGTTGTGGCAAAGGCAGCAACCTGCCGCAACACCGAGGTTGCGATCATGAGGCCCTGGGGCGGCAAGGCGAAGGCAGCTCCGTCGCCCCGAAACACAAACGGGAAGTCGAACGTACCCCACGCATTGCCAAGAGCGGCAATCACGGAGGCGCCTGCGTAGTTGACGTCTTTATAACGCCCTTCGTTGATCGCACAGGTCGAGTCGACGACATCCGTAATCCCGATAAGCCAATCGTCCGGCAGTGGCTCGTAGATGGATGGGTCGAGCACGCGCGCAAACTCACTGTATGCCTGGGGCAGGTGTGCTGGAACGTTGACCATTGCATGTCCTCCAGATTGGCGTTCATCAGCAACAGGGGCGTCTTGCCTTGTCGATCGAGTGCAGGTGTCCGATGCGTCTCGTCCAAGGGAGTCGGGCCAGCTTCTTTGGCTGGCCCGGCCGCTCCAGTTCAGAGCAGATTGGTCTCGACTTTGATATTGCCGTGCGTCGCCTTGGAGTACGGGCAGATCCCGTGCGCCGCATCGACCAGCGTCTGCGCGACCTCGCGGTCGATCCCCGGCAGGGTGACGTTGAGGCGCGCCTGCAGGAAATAGGAGCCGCTGTCCAGGGCCAGATCGATCTCGGCATCGACCGTGGGCAATGTCGGAAGGGTGACCTTCCTCTGGGCAGCGGCGAGCTCAAGTGCACCGATGTAGCAGGCCGACCAGGCGGCGCCGAACAGGTTTTCGGCGGCTGGGTGCGGCTGGGATAGCTTGAGATCCAGAAGACCGTCGCTGCTGTGGGTGCCGCCGTCGCGGCCGCCGGTGTTGTGGGTCTTTCCGGTGAAGAGGACCTTGGCAGGCATGGCACTATCCTTTCTAGGCTAATTAAATCGTATCCGATTAATTCGGATGCGATGCAAATACGCTCAGGAACGAGCTGTGTCAAGCACTTACGATTTAATCGGACGCGATTTATATTAAGCCGAGCCGCAGCACACAGGATCAGCCCATGCCCAAGACACCAACAGCCAAGACTCCAGACCTGACCGGGTCCGCTTCCCCGCGTTCCGCTGGCGAAGGCAAAAAGCTTGCGAACTATCTCTGCTTCGCAATCTACTCAGCCAACCTCGCCTTCGGTCGTGCCTACAAGCCGCTCCTGGATAAGCTTGGCCTGACGTACACCCAGTACATCGCCCTGGTGGCGTTGTCCGAGGAAGATGACCAGACCGTCCGGGCACTCGGCGAAAGGCTGTTCCTGGAATCCAACACCCTGACCCCGATGCTTAAGAAGCTCGAGTCGATCGGCTACCTTAATCGGCAACGCGACTCCGCCGACGAACGGCAGGTGCGGGTGAGCCTGACGCCTGCCGGACGCCAGCTGGTTGAGACGGATCCCGGAGCGATGCTGGTTGAAGCTACCGGCCTGGGAGAGAACTTTCCCGCGGCGCAAAAGACCGTAGCGAGGATACGCGACAACCTCTTGCGTGCCACGCAAGTTGAACCGGGTGCAGGCGAACAAGCAATCAGCTAGTCTCGCTCTGCGCTGCTTCAGACGGATATCGCAGTCTCCATACCGGAGCCGCGACCATGAGGGCGTCTAACGCTCCCATAGCCGCTGCGCTCGCAGGGGAACCGGCGCACACGTTGTGCGCGCCGAGGCCTTCAGGGCGATTTGCGGAGTGGCCTGAGCCCCGTGCGGATCTCGGAGATCATAGATTCCGGCTGCTCCCAGGCTGCGAAGTGTCCGCCTTTTGGAAGCTTGTTGAAGTGGATGAGATTGGGATACGCCTTCTCTGTCCAGCTTCTCGGCGCTACATACATTTCGTCAGGGAACACACTGCAGGCGACGGGAAGCTTGACCCCTTTGGTCGCGAAGAAGGAATTTCCAGCGACCGTTTGCTCCCAGTAAAGCCGGGCTGCCGAGATCGCGGTGCGCGTGAACCAGAAGAGCGTAATGTTATCGAGGACGTCGTCGGGCGAGAGGCCTTCTTTGACCCCAGCAAACGACCTCGCGATCATAGCATGGCTCTTCCAGTCGTGGTCGATCATGAAGGCTGCCAAGCCGACAGGTGAATCCACCAGACCAGTCAGCGTTTGCGGTCGCGTACCCATGACGATTGCGTAGCCAAACTTGTTCTCACGAACCTGCTCGCACGCCTTCCTCTCCTCGGCCGACAGACTATCGGGCAGAGGGGCACCGGACCAGATGAGCGCATCGATGTCGGGCGGTATCACCTCAGGCATGTTGGTGTGGATCCCGAGCAGTCCTTTGGGTTCCTGAGTTCCCATGTAGTTGACGACGATCGAACCCCAGTCGCCGCCCTGCGCCACATATTTTTTATAACCAAGGCGGGACATCAGCTCAGCATAGGCGCGCGCAATGCGCTGGGGGTTCCAGCCGGTCGTGCTTGGCTTGCCCGAGAAGCCGTAGCCCGGCATCGACGGAATGACGACGTGGAACGCATCCGCTTCACTACCGCCGTGCGCGGTCGGGTCAGTTAAAGGCTCGATCAGCTTCACTTGCTCAACGATCGAGCCCGGCCAGCCGTGTGCGATAAGCAGCGGCATCGCACTGTCATGCTTGGAGCGGACGTGAATGAAGTGGAAATCTAGACCATCGATCTCGGTGATGAAATTGGGATACGAGTTCAACCTGGATTCGATCTTGCGCCAGTCGTACTCGTCTGCCCAGTAACGGGCCAGTTCTTGAATGGTTTTCAGTCGGACACCTTGCGATTCATCCGCGACCGTTTCTTGTTCCGGCCATCTGGTTGCCTTGATGCGACGCTTCAGCTCGGTAACCTCAGTTTCCGGAATATTGATGCGGAAGGGGCGGATCGCATCGTGTCCGGCGGCTTGAGCCAGGTCCGCAGGAGGCACATTCAACGCGGTTGCAGCCGCTGAGGCTGCCGCGGGGCTAGGCTGGTTCGGGAGTGATGTTTGTTGCGACATTGATATTCTCCATTCATTCGGATCGTCACAGGTGGCGATTATCGAGGTTGGCGAGTGGACGGCCGCAAAACGTCTGACCTTGTGTGCACAAGCCACGGCAACGCAATTGCCCTAGATCTCCTGCATACTTCCAGGAAGGCCTCAGTTTTGGGATCAGGTCCGCGCACTAATGGAAGCTGCGGCTCTTGCGAGCAGCTGCTCGTCCTTCGGATTCACGCAACCACTCGGTTCAGGAGCGACGTCGGCAAAGCTGTCGATAAAAAGTGGCTCGTCGGGGGAGCCCAAGTCCAACGCAGGACTTTAATTAAACGCAGATTATAGGCCTCGGTGGCTGGCCCAGCAAGCGGCGCCAGTTGGGACCTAGCACCATGGTCGTCAATCGATTGCAGCATTCCATTCTCCATTAGCACGAGAACCTCCAGTGGCGCACGCAACCTTGGCTTCTTGCGGGAGGAAAGAGGCTCCTGCCGCCTGCCAATACGTCATGCTGGGAGGGGCTGCTCATACCGGAGACGGTCCACACCGATCTTGCTATCTTCCGCCAGAGGCTTGCCCACTCCAGCCTCCAGCCTGGAATGTGGGACCCGTCGCAGCGAGGAGCGTGCCCGATGCGAAACCTTTCCTCAACACCTCTACTGATGCATCCCACCTCAATCGGCATTGTCGCCCGCCTGGCTCTTGCGAGAGCCACTGCGGCAGGCCTCGATCCCCGACCGATTCTGCGCAAGGCCGGTCTGACTGCGTCCCAGATCCAGGATCGGCAGGCACGCGTGAATGCGACGAGCGAGATTACCTTTCTGAATCTTGTGGCGAGCACCCTTTCCGATGAGTTGCTGGGATTTCATCTCGCTGAGGCCTTCGAGCTGCGGGAGACCGGCCTGCTCTACTTCGTGCTGGCCTCCTCGGCTACACTAGGCGAGGCGTTGGCCCGTGCCGAGCGGTTCAGCACCATCACCAATGAGGGCGTCCGGCTGCGATGTCAGGAAGGAAGCAACCTGAGCCTCCGCTACAGCTATGTCGGGGTGCCGCGGCACACGGATCGCCATCAGGTCGAGTTCTGGACCCGGACGCTCGTCCGGATCTGTCAAACCCTGACCGGCACCGAACTCAGGCCCATCCGGATAAGCTTCGCTCATCCGCGCTGGAGCGCTTCGGGTCAGCTCGATGCATTTTTCGGGTGTGAGGTGGCCTTTGCGTCGGACGCTGACGACGTCACCTTCGCCCGCGGGGCTTCGCAGCTTCGGCTGGTCAAGGCGGATCCTTACCTGAACGAGCTCCTTGTCCGCTACGGCGAGGAGGCCCTGGCCCAGCGGGCCAATATAGCCAGCCCGATCCGCGCGAGCGTGGAGAACGCCCTCGCCCCGCTCCTGCCCCATGGCGAGGGCCGGGTAGGCGGAGTGGCGCGAGCGCTGGGCATGAGCGAACGGACCCTGGCGCGCCGGCTGGCGGCAGAGAACCTGACCTTCCTCGGAATCCGCGAGGAGATGCGCAAGGATCTGGCCCTTTGCTATCTTAAGGATACAAGCATTTCAATTTCGCGCATTGCCTGGATGCTCGGCTTTCAGGAGGTCAGCGCCTTCACCCATGCCTTCCGGCGCTGGACGGGGATGACACCGACCCAGATGCGCGACGAAGCCCGCTCGTGCTGAAATCCGTTTTCTCAGAAGAGGCTGGAGGCTGTGCAAGCCGGTTAGAATGTCAGCACCGGGTCAAAGAGCAACCAACAGCCGATGAATTGAAGGTCTGCTTCCCGCCACACCAATGACCAACGTGCTTCTTCCGAGAGGTGGTATTTTGAAACGTTCCGGGGTCATGGCTGAAATTTCGTAGAAGGCCACTTTGGAATGGCCGACTTTTCGACGATGCCAGAATCAGGGTCGGCGAAGCCGTGCATGTGGCCGACGTCCTGACCCTCCTGTCAGCCCGAGAGGCCTGCTGCGCCAGGCCGTCGGGGACTGGCCTGTCCAGCGCCGGAAGGCACGGGTGAAGGCACTTGGTGCGGTGTAATGCAAAGCCTCGGCGATCTGGCTGAACGGCAAATCCGTCTTGGCGATCAGCATGCAGGCAATCTCGCAACGGACCTCGTTGATCACCTGTCGGAACGTGCGGCCTTCGGCTTTCAGGTGCCGCGAGAGGGTCCGGCGGGACACCGCGAAGAGGCTGGCGATCATGGCAGCCTTACAGGTGTCCTTGTTAAGCTCGACCCGGAGCATGCGCCGCACCTCCTCGGTGAGGGATTGTCGGCCATGGCGCGGTCGGGACAGGTCAACCCCGCGAGGGAACGGCGTATCCATCGCATTAGCCTAGTGCGGCCGGAGTGCCGTGCTTGATCGATTGGGACAGTCCATTGACGGTTCGGGACGTCGCTGTTCCCGCCGCGAATTTCGTACACCACGCAGTATGGTCGGGCTGGAAGCGCGTGCGACGCTGCCTATGGGAGATCCCAAATCTGCATCATCACCAGACCCATCAGACCGCCGCACAGGAGCAGGACCAGGAGCAGGGCGAAGTGGCTCATCCGCTCATGGCGAGTGAGCCGAGCGTTGGCTGCTTCGACCTTGAGGCGTTGCTGATCTCGTTCGGAGGGACGCGACATGTCGCTGTGACGCTTGAGCGCTGGATAAAGTTCCATCGGCCTCGTGTACGCGAGGAAACCGCTCACATTACACCCAGTACGGAACGCTCAGGACAGAATGGCGTTTTGCTCCGTTAAGGCGCGCTTCTCCTTTTAGCTATAAGAAGCCTGCTGAGGGTCCAGCCGCGGGACGCGCCATGTTCTTCCATAAGCTCGACAAGGCCGAGGGCTACCGGCGACAGGCTCAGGAGGTTCGAGACGTTGCCAAGCAGATCACGCTGCTGGACGCCAAACGACAACTCCTTGCGACAGCTCAGCATCTCGAGACCTTAGCCGAGGAAGAAGAGCGCAAGGCTCGGGCATCAGCGACGAGACAGGACAAGGCGTGATCCGAGCCACGCTCTCCCTGGGCGTGGGATACACGTTCTGAGGCTCATTGCGCCGCCCAATGCCGCATAATCGTCAGTCCGGAACTCTCTAACCAACTTAAGAGGGCTGTCTGCCTTTGTCGTGAGGCATAGGCCAATGCGGCTGGGGTTCGACGAGAGCCTTGGTTTCGTCCAGCAACTCGCACGACCGCATGATCGCCTCCTTGGCGGTGCGGACGAGGAATACGTCCTGGGGGTCATCGTATGGGACAGACTTGGGATTTGGGGGCTTCTGGGTCATGACAGGTGCTCCTAGTTTTGCAGGCGGGAGCGCACGTCTCTCTCAGCCACCAGCGCCCACGGGTTCGAGTCGGTTGGTGATAAGGGGCAACGGATCAGGTCGGGATCTGTTCAAGCGGCACCGCGAACTTTGCATAAGGCGCACTTCGGCAAGCAACTCGGGATTGCTGGATAAGAGCCGGGAGAGACTGCACGAGCGCCTCAAAGGGATAGGGCTTTTCCCACCGCAGCACGTGCCGATAGCGGTCTGGCATCATGGAGGCAGTGTAGCCTGTCGCGAAAACGAACGGCACGTTGCGGGCCTCGAGGGCGTCGGCCACGGGGGAAGCCGACTGGCCCCGCAGGTTGAGGTCGATCACGGCGCAGTCGATCCGCTCTGAAGCCTCCACCAGTGCGAGTGCCTTTTCGAGGGTCGCCACGGGTCCGAGCAGGGTGGCGCCATGGGCACTCAAGCGCTGCCCGAGTTCGTCGGCGAGGAAATATTCATCCTCGACGATGAGAATCCAGCAGCCTGCCAAGACCTGCAATGGTGTTTCCATCGGCTCTGCTCCGCTCCATCCAGACTGCCCGGTTTACCAATCAGCAGCAACCTTGCACGCACGCGTGACACGAGGCGGCAGCGGACTTCGCATGACGTGCACGTCGGTGAGCGGTTCAACCTCGGGCGAGGGCATCCAGGATCAACTGTCGATGGAGGTAAAACTGTTCCAGGACCGCCTCGAAGCCCCGAACAATCCTCTTGGCTTCCGCCGTGTCCTGCCCTCTCTGGATCATCTGCTCGACAAGACGACGCTGATGGGCCAAGCGCGCCTCACCCTCGGCGATGTGCGGTCGGCCAAGGCGAGCTGTTCGCGTTCGAACTGCGGGTTGGGCATGAAGGAGCATGCGCGCTCGCGCGCGAAAGCACCACAAATTTCACATAACGCCCAGAATGGAATGCGTTTCGAGGTGTTCAGAAAGTCTTCGCCCGGACTCATGGAACGGCCGGCCCCATCCAATACAACCGGCTCCACAGCAGTGCCCATCCGGCGCCCGAATACCCGCAATTGCTTGGCGTGAGAGAGGCTGAGATGAGCACGTTCCTCCAGCCTCTCCCCGCCTCGACAAGCAGCAGTCAGGGGCGATGCTCCAGACCCAAACCAAGAGAACATCCCTGCCTCCAAACGTCCTACCGCAGGAACCTCGCCCGATGCGAGCGGAGCATTCCACCTCCTCCAGAAGCGGCTCCGTAAAGGAATGCAAATCCTTCCACCACCCGGCGAAGGGAGCGGTGTCGCAGAATGCGCCCTATTCTTCGTGTCAATGGGATTAAGCGCTCCGTTTGGCATGTGTCCCAACCACCGGATGGTCCGCACTGGGTCCAGCCTGTGTGAAAACGCGGACCAGACCGATCAGGGCAAAATATTTGTACAAGTTCTGGCGTCTGCACCGAGGATTCCCCGGCCTAGCAAACCTTACGAGACATAAAGTTTCTTCATGGAGTGGCTCATCAGCGTTTTCACACAGCCTCGGTCAGAATTTCACGTTCCAGCCGCTTCACGAACGTCCGCGCTTGAGTGGCGAAGCGGACCAGACGCTCTGATGTTCGCTGTCAACGATTTTGACGCAACGGTCCCGCCGCTGCGGAGAGCGGGCTTGTATCGATGAACACGCAGAGGTGGGGACGAGACCTGAAGGACGTCGGTGATCAAGCTCTGATGCGCGGATTGGCTACTGCATTCCCGAGTGTGCGTCCGGGGCTGGCCCTATCTTACGGCGGGCGTCGACCGATGGTCGGCCACAAAGCGTTTGACGGGCTTTTCCCCTGCCGTGATCCCGCCCCCGCCTCTGCATGAGAAGGAGCTATTGCCTCTGGGGCAGATCAGGCGGGTTGAACCTCCCGGGCGACCGCCCACATGAAGCCGGCGAGCTCGCGAGCGACGGCCGTGCACACCACCGTTGACTTCTTGCCCCGTCGACTGAGGGCTCGATAACGGGCGCTCAAACGCGTCTGAGCCTTCCAGGCGATCTCGCGCACCTTCGGTGTCGTCGCTTCCAGCCGGTAGAGTTTGAATTTGCCGATGCGCGGCGGGTGCCGATAGGTCCAGGCGCTTTCCACCAGCATGTGCCGAACCCGACCGTTCCCGGCCTTGGTGATGCCGCCGCGCCGCACCGTTTCGCCGGTCGAACGCTCGCCGGGGACGAGGCCCAGATAGGCCATGAGCTGACGAGGGTTCTCGAAGCGGCTGACATCCCCAACCTCGGTGACGAAGGTCACGGCGACAACCAGATCGATGCCGCGCAGCGCCTGCAGGGCCCGCACGAGCGGGGCCAGGGACCAATGAGGCAGGAATTCTGCAATCGTCTGCTCGAGCCGCTCCACCCGTTCCTTCGCAAGCCGCACGGCTTCGACCATCTCCTGCAGGACGATCTGATGAGCGGGATAATCGAATGTCTGCTCCTGCAGCCAGCGCAGGTAGCGCATGGTCCAGCCCTTCTTGCGTGGGTAGACGCGCCCATGCTTGAGCATGAAGGCACTGACCTGCTGGCGATGCACCCGCAAGCTCTCGACCGCCGCAGCGCGGGCGCGAACCAAGTCGCGCATGGCTTCGTGACCTTCATCGGGGACCCACACCGCCGTGAGCTCGCCCGCTCGCAGAAGTTTGGCCAAGGCGATTGCATCGCGCCGATTGGTCTTGACCCGATCGCCGGGCTTGCGCGGAATGAGTGAGGGGGCAACAACTGCGCAGGGATGGCCGAGACTGGTGATGAGCCGGTGCAGGCCATAGCCGGTCGGGCCAGCCTCGTAGCAGAAGTGGACGTAGTCATACTTGGACGCCAAGCGCTTCACGAAGCGCCGCATGCTCTCCGCGGAAGCATCGATCTCTCCCAGGTAGCGAACCTCGCCGCCGCGCTCGCCATCAGCAACTGCAACAGCATTGCGCGCTTTGGCGACATCAATTCCGACAAAAACCTCCGTAGACTGTCCCATGGCTCGTCCTCCTGCGGTGAGGATCGGCTCAGCCCACCCGAGCAACCCTCGGAGGCGCAGAGTAGGGCGAGCCACACACTCAACACAGGCGGACATACGGTCTTACGTCTCAGGAGTGCCAACTCCCGACCTTCGTCCTTGGTCGCCCGATATGCCCGCACAAGTGCAGCCTGTCCTGCCGATGCGTGGCCGATGTGCGAGAAACCCTGTAGAACGGTGAACGACATCACCTTATGGCGGTTGATACCGAGTGATGCTCCACACAAGGGGTCCAGGCCGTGTACATCCCTTCTCATGACAAGGCAGCCGAGTACCGCCGGCTGGCTGAGGAAGCGCGAACCCTCGCCCGGCAGATCTCGATCAGCGACGCCCGCCAGCATCTGTTTGAGACCGCCAAGCAGTGGGAGCTACTGGCAGAGGAAGCAGAGCGTCGATCTCAGGGAACCGGCGCTCGTTCGAGCACCGAGTCGGATGCTCGGCCCCTGCACCCAGGGGCAATGGGGCTGAGGCGCTGCTTCTTCTTCGACACCGATGATGGCGATTTCCGGACCGTCGACGAAGTGGGAATGGAGTTGTCGGACATCGCAGCGGCCAAAGCCGAGGCTCGAGCCGCTTTGGCCGACATGGCCAAGGATGGGCTTGCTGATGGCGATCCGCGCGATTTCGTGGTCAGCGTCCGGGATGAGGCAGGACGAACGGTTCTGCGGGTTACCCTCGCGCTCACCACAGAGCACCCTTCAGATCCCGAAGAGTAAGGCCACGCACCCTCCGAAAACCGCGATCCCGACGACCTGTGTGGGTTACCGCCAAGATTGTGACCTTGGCCGCACCTCTGCTACACAGAGGACGATGAGGAGTGTGGAAGGAGCGTCCCGTGATCTCCCGTCTGATCCGCAGGCTGGAACGGTACGATGTCCTCTCGGACGAGGAGAAGCAGGTCCTCACGGGTGCCGTCGCCCGCGTCAAAGAGGTTGCTGCAGACGAGGATATGGTGCGGGAGGGCGATCGTCCCACCGAGAGCATCGTCCTCCTGGACGGTTTCGCCGCCCGCTACAAGTTGCTGCGGAACGGCAAGCGCCAGATCACGCCCCTGCACATGTCGGGCGATTTCGTCGACCTGCACAGCTATATCCAGAAGAAGATGGATCATGGGGTCATGGCCATCACGCCCTGCCGGATTGGCCTGGTTCCCCATGCCACCCTGCGCAAGATCACCGACCAGCACCTCCACCTGGGTCGGCTGCTGTGGCTGCACACTCTGATCGATGCCGCGACCCATCGGGAGTGGCTGGTGGCGATGGGCCGACGTCCGGCGTTCAACCAGATCGCCCATCTGCTCTGTGAGCTGTTCCTGCGCCTGCAAACGGTGGGGCTGACCCAGGAGATGAGCTTCGAGCTGCCTCTGACCCAGGCGGAGCTTGGGGATGTGCTGGGGCTCTCGACCGTTCACGTCAACCGGATCATCCAGCAGCTTCGGGCCGAGGAACTGGTCGCCTGGCGCGGGGCGACGGTGACCATCGAGGATTGGCCCCGGCTGCAAGAGGTCGCCGAGTTCGATCCGACGTTCCTGAACCTGGAACGCGAACCACGCTGACAGGGGCAGGTCGTTCCCCGGTTCATCAGCGTGGTCCCCATCCATCGCACAGGGTCATCCCTGGAACACGGGCGGCGGTCCGATGTTGAGCCCCCGTCAATCGTGCGCGCAGGCTCTGTCATGGGCATCAAAGACGACCTCTGATCCAACGTGCCGAGAAAGCTATGACTGAGGCGGCGCAGCTCCATCAGCGCCTGCTTGAGGCGCAAGAGCAGGTCCAACACCAGGTTCAGGAAATGGCCCGGATCGAGGCTGAACTGGACCCGCTCCTGCCGCACCCGCCGACCCTGGTCCAGTCCGAGGATGCCCAAGCGCAGGAAATCGACAGGCTGAGCAGCGAGCATGAGCGCTTTGCCCGTGGCCAAAAGGACAGGCCGTAATCCCCCGTCACATCTGATCGGAGGTCAGGAGCCTCGTGAGCAGCCGCACGAGCGTCTCGGGATGAACCGGCTTGCTGAGGAACAGGGCTCCCTCCGGCAGGTCACCTGCCTTGGGAGCGGCCCGTCCCGATGCGATCAGGATCCCGATGTCCTGCCGATCCGAACGGACCCTCTGGGCCAGTTCGAAGCCGTTGATGCTGCCCCGTGGCATCTCCACGTCAGTGACAACCGCGTGAATGCCCGAGACGGCACAGAGAACCCGCAGCGCCTCGTCCGCATGCGCGGCTTCGATCACCTTGAACCCCGCATCCTCCAGCACATCCACGAGAGTCATGCGGACGAGTGCCTCGTCCTCGACGACCAGAATGAGAGCACGGGTATGGAGGTTCGGGCCAGGCATGCCCGACGAAAGCGGAAGCAACGGTCTTTGTTCCTAATGCCAAGATCTCAAACAATGCCTCCTAAGTAGGCAAAGATCGACCGAGGTCGACCCCGGAGGGATCGGCTGAGACAACTTGGCCGATGCTTCCTTCCGGAGAGACTCAGCCGGCATGCTTTTCCGGCCTTGCAGCAAGACAGCCCCGACGGGCATCCGAGCAGGGGACATGATGCCCGAGAGGAACGGCACTCGACGCCCCGAACGAAAACGCCTGCACAAGTACCAGCGGGCGCTCGCCGCCTTCGGCCGAGTGGCGTCCGTGGTACTGCCGCGTGAGAGGCTCCTGCGCTACAGGCTGCGACTATCCGCTTCGGGACCGATGTCGGGTGAAGTGGCGCTGCCGCCTTAGCCCGTGTCGAGCGCCAACGTGTCCGTCGGCGCAACGGCAAAACAGGATGATCAGGATTGAAGGACGGGCCTTGAGGTCCAGCGTGCAGGATCCATGCCGATCACGAGCCAGGGTCATCAAGCAGGATCCAGCCCCTCTATGTCACGGTCCGGCCGTTGTCCTGGGCCGACAGCTCGAGCACGAACCTCGTCCCAGGCCGGGCATCCTGCCATTCCAGTTGCCCGCCGAGTTGCCGGGTTAGGCTGGCGACCAGCCGCATCCCGAGGCTCCTGGACTGCGAAGGGTTGAAGTCGGCCGGCAGCCCGACACCCGCGTCTGACACCTCCAGCCGGAGCCGCTCCGGGCTGTCCGACGTCAGTTCGATCCGGACCTCCCCGGAGCCTCCGGGGTAGGCGTACTTGAAGGCATTGGTCACGAGCTCGTTGACGAGCAGACCCAAGGGGACGGCGAGATCGGTCGGGACGACGACCGGATCGATGTGGCATCCCACCGTGAAGTGGGGTGCCGATCCCCGCAGCTTCACGCACAGCTCGCCCAGGAATTCCGCCAGGTTGACGGAGCGCATCTCGTTGTGCCGCCACAGGCGGTCGTGGACCTGCGCGATGGTGTGCACGCGCGCTTCTGCATCGGCCAGCGCCCGGCGCAGGTCGTCGTTCCCGGATGCCCGCCCCTGCATGTTCAGCAGGCCGGCCACGAGTTGGAGGCTGTTCTTGACCCGGTGGCTGATCTCCCGGTTCAGCACGTCCTGGTCCTCCAGCGCCCGCTGGAGAAGAGCCTTGTTGGCCCGCAGTTCCTCCTCCGCCTGCTGCCGCTCGATGGCGACACCCAGCATATTGGCGAACCCCTGCATGAAGGCGAGGTCGTGCTCGGTGAACCGACCCTCGGTCGGACTGTCCACCTCGAGGACGCCGAAGGGACCACCGCCATCTCCCTGGACGATGACGTTGATCGCCCGCTTAACGCCATGGTCGGCGAGGAGCTTCGGGGTGCGGAAGCGGGTCTCCTCGGCCAAGTGGTTAGAGATCACGGGCTGCCCCGTCCTGAGGGCGAAGCCAGCGGGACTGTCCAGGTCAGCACCGGTGCGGGCGACGCCGACGACGCCCGGCTTCCAGCCTACGCCGGCCCGGACCACGAACTCGTTCTCGGCGGGCAGGAACTCCATGACCTTGCAGAACTCGCTGCGCAGGCCTTCGGCACAGGTGCGGGCTGCCTCCCGAAGAAGAGCGTCGATGTCGTGCGTCTTGAGGGCGAACAGGCCGAACCGTGCCGTGAGCTGCTGCTGGCGCAGACGATACGCGAGCTCGTCGGCGGCATCGCCGCCCTGCTCGGGTGCGATCGGCTGCGCTCCATCCAGGTTCGAGTTCATGGCCCCGCGTCCGCTTTCTTGTCTGTGTTGAAAGACTTAGAGCAGCTTGGGTGGCGGAAATCCAGTCCGGGGAAGCCCTTACCCTCCCGCGTGCCCTGGCGATGGCGAGGCGACGGGTTCGAGCGGCGCATCGACGGTGCAGACAACCCCGCCGGGGGCAAACCGGATCTCGACGTCGCCGTTCAGGTCCATCGCCAGGCTTCGCTCGATCAGCCGTGTCCCGAAGCCCTGCCGCTTCGGTGCCTGCACCGGAGGACCGTCGCTCTCCTCCCAGCGCAAGTGCAGGTGCGGCGGGACCTGGGTGGCATCGAGCCCCCAAGAGATCCGGATCTCCCCGGTCTCGTTCGAGAGCGCTCCGTACTTCACCGCGTTGGTGGACAGTTCCTGGAGGGCCATCGCGAGCGCCAGCGCCATCCGGGGTGACAACCGCACGTCAGGCCCCCTGAGGTGAAGGCGATCCTCGCGGGCATTGCTGTAGGGCGCGACCGCCTCAGCCACGATCTCGCGCAGGCTAGCCCCCTCCCAGTTCTCGCGGGTGAGCACGTCGTGGGCGCGCGAGAGGGCAAACAGCCGGGCCTCGAACGCGGCCTGTGCCTCGACCAGCGTCGCCGCGTTACGCAGGGTCTGGCTCGCGATCGACTGCACGGTGGCGAGCGTGTTCTTCACCCGGTGGTTCAGCTCGTTGATGAGCAACCGCTGGTGCTCCTCCAACTGCTTGGTCTCGGTGATGTCGCGCGACACCGACAGGAGCTTGTCGATCGAGCCGTCATGGCCGGGGATCGGGGTGACGGCCACGTCCCACCAGCGGGGGTGCCCCTTCATCGTGGGCGCATGGCCCTGGAAGCGGGCGTTGCCGCCGGCAAGGGCCGTCCGCACCGCCTCATGGGCTTCGTCGTGGTCAGGCCCTGACCAGAAGCCGCGCCAGTCGCAGCCCTCGATGGCGCCGAAGTCGTCCACCTCCATGACCTCCATGCCGCCCGGGCTCATGAACCGCAGGCGGGCGTCCGCATCGAGCACCTTGATGCAGTCGGTCGAGCTCTCGAGGATGCGGCGCGTGAACTCCTCGCTCTCGCGCAGCGCCGCTTCCGCCCGCTTGCGCTCGGTCAGGTCCAGCATGGCGCCGATCATGCGCACGGCCTTCCCGCTTCCGTCCCGGATCACGAAGCCGCGGTCGAAGACGTAGGCCTCGGATCCGTCCGCCCGCAGGAAGCGGTACTCCGCGCTCCAGTGCTCCCGGTCGCCCGCGATCACCGCGTGAATGTCCTTCACCGTGCGCTCGCGGTCGTCGGGATGGATGTGGCCCTTCCACCACGCCCCCGCCGTCTCCAGGTCCGTGTGGCCGA
>NZ_JAERQD010000043.1 GCF_016735695.1 Microvirga zambiensis WSM3693
CCGTGGCCGAGATCGGCCTGGTGCGGGCCGCGGTGACGGTGATCTACGTGCTGCAGCTCTACGACGACGACGTCTCGCGCGGCGAGGGCCGGATCAAGAACCCGGGCGGCTATTTCCGCGCCATGGCGCGCCTGGTCAAAGCCGGCCGCATCGACCTGGGCGTCGAGCTCCTGGCCATGCGAAGACGCAGGATGTCGTGAGGGGAGGGGATCCTGCGCGCACCGATAACTGGCTTGCGCCGAGTGTCCGGTGGGCAACGTTGGAATGGTCAGTTCGCTCATCACAGGAGAGCTGTCCGCGTAGGACGGAGAACAAGGAGGCAAAGGTATGGTGTTGATTTCAACCGTCGTAGGCGGGCTCGTCCTCTACGTGATCTTCGAGCGGTACCTGAAGAAGGCTCTGCAGCGGACCCGGGTCGGGGACAAAGCCGTTGAGACCGGCTCCCTGATCACCGCTATTGTTGCCGCGGGGCTGGCGGCCGGCAGCTTGGCCTACACACTGACGTCGATCGGTGCTCTCGAGGAGCGTGTCATGGCGCTCGAAAAGGCTGCACGGAACCTCCCTCAGGGGAGACAATAACGACGTGGATGAGGGGAGGGGAGAAGCCAGGCACGAGACGAGCGAATATGCCCTGTGAGTTGCTGCGCTGACATTTCGATGGTTTGGTACATCACGGATTTGAATCGTTGCGGCGCAATGGATTCATCACTTTGATTGGACCTCACTTCGCGCCCTGCGCAACATGGAGGCATGTCCGACGACACGATACAGTACCTGGTCCTCGACAGGGTTGAACCCGCCTGCAACATGGCTCGCTACTATGTCTTAGCGATCGAGCCCAGCCTGTTTGGCAACCCCACGCTGATCCGCGAGTGGGGCCGTATCGGATATCCGGGGCAAAGGAGGATAGAGCTTCATGACAACCAATCATGCGCGGTGGAGGCTCTTGAAACGTGGCTTCAGCGAAAGCGGAGGCGTGGCTACCAGCTCAGAAATGGGTCGACCTGATAGTTGCAGGTTGTGTGCGCGATCTCTTCCTCTGAAATCGGAGATGCAGAGGCTGACCAGCTATGCCGTGGCAACAAAGAGTCTGCTTGCTGACGAGTGGCGCCTGCCATTCTATCATGTTCATAACGCACTATCTTGCCGTCTAGAACATTCCAATACTCATGCCCGCCGCGAGTGCGGCCCCGAGTTCCTCGCAGCGCTTCAGATCGTCTGGGCCTATGACTTTAGGGGCCAAGATCGCTTCTGGCGTCTGCGCGTGCGTGCAGACAATCAGCGGATCAGCAATGGCCTTGAGCCGCCACCCGGTCGCAATCCGCGCAAGCTGACGTGCTGCGCTGTGACCGTCGCTTCCGGCGCAGATCAGCATCGCGTAGGGGCGCCCGCTGATCCGATCGAGCGCCGGATAGTACGTTCGATCGAAGAAGTCCTTCATCAGCCCGGCCATGGCTGCCAGATTTTCGGGAGTGCCGAAAATATAGCCATCCGCTTCGAGAACATCAGAAGCCTGCGCGACCGGTGCCGGAAGCAGGCGGACGCGGACGGTTGACTCCGACGCTGCTCCACGGGCAGCGGCTTCAACCATCTGGCGGGTACCACCGGTCATCGAGTGATACACGATCAGCAGAATTTTCATCGTGCCTGGCAGCAACAGGTCATTCATCGGCTGAGATCCTGAACTCGGTGGCAGGTCCGAATTGGTACGAACTCCCAAATTCCAACACCTGATCGGTGAGATCGGCTGCCCGGATCCTCAAATTTCCAGTTCTTCGTTGAGCGGGTGGAGGTCGCGGACCATCTGGTGCAGGCGCGAGGTGTCGAGATGGGTGTAGATCTGGGTGGTCTCGATGCCGGCGTGGCCGAGCAGCTCCTGCAGCACGCGCAGGTCGGTACCGCCGGAATGCATGTGGGTGGCAAAGGCATGGCGCAGCACGTGCGGTGACACCCGCTCAGGGCTGGCCAGCCCTGCCGCCACCGCCGCTTCCTTGATCTCGAGCAGGGCCGCCTGGCGCGTCAGAGCCTTGACTCCATTGCGCACCGGGTGGAACAGCCAGGGGGAGGGCGCTCCGCCGGAATAGGCGCCGGCGAGCTTCTGCCACAGGGCGATGGCCGCGATGGCTCCGTCGTGCAGGGGCACGAGGCGCTGCTTGTCGCCCTTGCCGCGCACCAGCAACATGCGGGTGCCGGGAGGCGCGGCATCGGCGGGCAGGGACAGGGCCTCGCTGATGCGCATGCCTGAGGCATAGAGGGTCTCGAACAGGGCCGCCCGGCGGGCATAGCCAGCCTGCCGGTAGAGGCCGACCAAGGGATCGGCTGCCAGCCGATGCGCCGTCTCGAGCAGCGCTTCCGTCTCGGTGATCGACAGGACGAAGGGCAGCTTGCGCGACCGCTTCATGGCCGACAGATGGGCGGTGGGATCGCGCGAGCCGAGTTCCTCGGCGATCAGGAACTTGTGCAGGCCGCGCGCCACCGTGATCCTGCGGGCGATGGTCGAGCCCGCGTAGCCGCGCCCATCGAGACCAGCGATGTAGTCCCGGATCTGCTCCAGGCCGACATCGTCCAGGCCGAGGCTGTTCTCGTCGAGCCAGGAAAGATAACAGTTGAGATCGTCGGTGTAGGTGGCAATGGTACCTACCGAGGCCCCGAGTTCGGTTGCCAAGGCATCGAGCCAGAGCTGGGCCAGCCGTTGATTGCTCCGCATGAAATCCTCCCGATCGGGAGCAACATGGCACGGCATCCGTTACGGGCTTCTTGTCAAAACTCCGCAGAACCCACCTGCCATGATCTAAATTCTCGGCAGAGCTCGACCAACACGACTGGTTTCATACTCTGAGGGTCTTGAGCTTGTTTCGGCGGTTCGGGTCCTGCTTCAGCGGGAGCACCGTCACAATCATCTGTTCTCGTCGCTGGTAGACGATCCTGACCTTCGGGGATGCTGAGAGATTGCGGCGTGTCAGTTTGGCGATGACCATGACCCTAGGGTAGGGGTCCCAATACGGACTCGCAAAAGCAGCTCGGTACTTGAGCTCGATCCGATCAACGAGGTCGATCAAAGAGTCTGGTTCATAATCGTCGAGATTGTAGCGCTCGCGAAACCGCCGGAGCGCATGGATCGTCCAGTGGCGTTCGATCGCCGCCATGATGTCCTGATAAGGCTCGGTGGAGGCCATGACCGCTCGACAGAGAACCCCATACCCATGATCGGGATTATGTTTCACGTCAGCACGATGGCAATCGCAGCCTCCAACCGAATTGGCCGTAATCAGCCGTGATGCTAGACTCTCGTCCATGACAGAGATGGCCGACGAGATCCGCACCCTGATTGCTGATCTTTACGATGACCCTGAGGACTTCCTGACGAGGCCTCACCAGTGGTTCGGCGGGCGTTC
The DNA here is from genome assembly GCF_016735695.1 of Microvirga zambiensis WSM3693. GTDB lineage: Bacteria > Pseudomonadota > Alphaproteobacteria > Rhizobiales > Beijerinckiaceae > Microvirga > Microvirga zambiensis. The sequence continues at coordinate 3,396 of NZ_JAERQD010000043.1, forward strand.
GCCGGTCGAGCTCATGGCGACGGAGGCAGGCGAGTTCATGCTCCTGAAGTTCCTTCGCGGGGGAGACCACATGCCGCCCATTGAACCGGATCGAGACTTCAGGCCCTACACTGCGGCAAACACCGACCACTTCATTGAGCGGGTCATCGCCCGTCTCGAGCGTCAAATCGAGCGGCTAAGATCCCTCAAAGGGACCGATCCCGAGATCGCCGCGGTTATCGGAAAGGCACAAGAGGTCTTCGGTGAGCAGGGCCTCATCTGGTTAGTCGAGCATAATCAGGTCCTGCAAGCCACGCCGCTGGACCTTATTGCGCAAGGGAAGATAGGTAGGGTCCTCACGCTACTGGGTCAGATCGAGTATGGAGTGTACGTATGAGAGCAGATGAGTGACTATCGCTAAGTGCATCGGTGATCCGCTTGCCAGACCGCCAGTGAACAATCGGAAAGTCATTGGAGACACACATGGCATCGACAAAATTCGCGGATCAGTGAGATCAACGGAGGATCGTACTGACATGACCGTGTCAACGATAGCCGAACTGACAGCGGCCGGTGAGGTACGGAAAGCCGAGTTGGTCAAATTGGCTGGTGGGCTCTACATGCCCTCGTACGTCGCCGCGATCCTCAAAATCCCCGAGCCGCTGATTGAGGAGAGGCGTAAGACGGGCGAGCTTATCGCTGTCGAAACAGTAGAAGGCTACCGCTATCCGGCCTGTCAGTTCACGCCGGACGGAATCGTGACGGGACTCTCCAAGGTCTTGGCCGTGATGCCGATCCGGGCCGATTGGAAGCGGCTTGAATGGCTCCTGGTCCCGGATGATGCGCTGGAAGGGATTTCCCCGCTTGAGGCTCTGAGAGCAGGGCGCCTCGAGGACGTCATCGACATTGCTCGGGACCATGAAGGACAGGATCCGAGGCGGGTTCTGTCAACAGAGGAGACCCCTGGCGGCAATACAGCCCTCCTTGCAGATGATCTTGCAGATCTTGACCATGAGGCATCTCGGGAAGTGGAATACGGCCCTCGGCCTTTGGACAGACCGCTCGGCGCTCCCAGGAACGGCGTACTCTTCATCCAGGGATCCGGCCTTGGGCCATTGGTCAGCCTGGAACAGGGTGCAGCGCTGCTGGACGAAATCACAGTCGATGATGACTCGACGGATTGGGCAGCATCCGAACTCCTGGCTGCTGACCGCATGGTGGAGAAGCTCGGTATCTCCGCCGCGACGCTCGAAAGTTGGCGAGAGAGCGGGACGGTCATTGCCTTCCGCAAAGACGCCCATGGGTTCGTCTATCCGGCGCGCCAGTTTGATCATTCCCGACCGGTCGAAGGACTTGATCGGGTTGCCGGATATTTCCCATCACCGGAGGAGGCGTGGGAGTGGCTGGTCACGCCCAATCCGTACACCGATAGCGCGGCACCGATCGACCGACTGCGGTCAGGGCACATCGAAGAGGTCATTCGGGCTGCAGAAGGTGTCAATGACTACCAGTAAGGATACGAGCTCAAAGCGAGACGACTTGGCCTTGTCACAGCTCGTTTGTAGACTTTCGGGTATTGGACCTGCAAGTCGGATGTCAGGCTACAACGAACGGAAGAACCTCTCGACCCCTGTGCCAACCTTACCAAGGATGGAAACATGATCTCCGTCGACCTCGATCAATCGAGAATTGCTCGTGATGTTCGCAATCAAAACCCTCGCAGGTTACGTGGCCACCTCAATCCAGCAATTCGGCACCTTGGATGCCGACTACGTCCGTGATGACAAAATAAGTTTACGGACGACTTGAACAAAATACGCTGCGCTGTCCCAGGCGTACCGTCAGCTTTTGCCATCCAGCGTCTGGCTCGACATCTCAATTGGAATGGTCAAAGATTGATCCTAGGGCGGATCGATGTTTGCCATAGGCGTGGCATAGTCCGTTACTACTCGTCGTCAGTCAAAGAGTAGCCTATGAGCCCATCGTCACACTGGACCCTCTTCATCGCCCGTCCTGGAAACGAGCGCCGGCATGTCATCAGGGATCCTCACGGCGAGCCCCGGATCATCTTCGGCGATGACAATGGCACGCGGATCAACGATCATCTCGCTCGGTGCATCGTCGAGAGTCTGAATGCGGATCTCCGTCCAGAAGACCCGAACCCGAATGAGGGCTGGTTCCTGCAGTGCCGGGGATCCGACGAGGAGGATCCGGCCATTCTCATTTGCGACCCTGATTTCGACATCCGGCTCGAGATCCTCGACACGGAGAACGACGACGAGGATCAGGCACTGGGCCGAAGGATCGTGGCGCTGATCAACACCTACTTCGTTCTCAAGGAAGGGGCGCATCCAGGCACTTCGTCTTTCCAGTCACCGCCAGGAAAGCCGCAGACCGGGTCCGGGCGCTGAATGATCGGGAAGTCAGCCACTCTAAAGTCCGCAGCCACAAGCTTGATCTACGGCCAGAGACTTCTTGTCAAAAGTGTTGTTACACGAAATTTACTCCGTCATGGTTGGATTATTCTTTGATGTTCGAGTTCTATTAATGGATCAATCGGCCTGAAATGGCTTATGGCTTTTCATTGGACGTGTTGACGTGTGGTCAGCAGGGGCTGGCAGATTGTTAAAATCCAATCTGCAGCAAACAAGGCAAGCGAGGCCCTGGGAAACCTGGCTTCACCACCAACAGCATCGCAATTGCTAGGTGCGGAACACCTGAATCGCGAGCCATTCCTTAATTGATGCTCAGTGATCGCATCCGTCGGGCAGGCGATCATCCTATCACAGATTGAATGGCATGCCCCGACCAAGAGGCGTCTCAGCTGAGACGCCTGCGATGCCGGTTTTAACAACGCATTGTGCGGACCATGGCGCAGTTGGCGCCAGTGAGGAAGGGGAAGGAGGAAGACCCCAGAAGATACAATCCCAAGGAAGAACGATGGGAAGGCACCTGGATCAGTGTAGGGCAAGACAAGGCAAATCCCGCAAAAGGACAAGCACGCTTCGCTTGAGGCCGAGCCACAACGGTGCGGCCTTGGAGAGGCTGACAGCGTCGCGCCCTGCAACAGGCTGGTCTGCGTCACAAAAGCGCCAGCTACCGTCCCATCACCCTTTCCCCACGAGACACACTTCATGTCGACACGTTCCCTCACCGTTGACGAGGCCATACGCGAACTCGTCACCCAAACACAAAGGCAACTCATCGGCCAGGATGCTGCTGTCGCGGCCTTTGCGGCCGAGATCTGCCGGCACCTCGCCCTCAGCCCGCAGCAACACAGGCCTGGCGTGTTCCTCGTCGTAGGACCCAACGTCGACGACGACCATCTCGGGCTGCCTTTGGGCCTTGCCGCTAGCTTTCGTCATACCGGCGGACTGTATGAACTGGCCTCCAGTCATGGCGAGGATCTGGCCCATATTTTTGCACCGGACTCCGGTGGAACTGAAGTCCGCTCTCTGCTGCGCATGGTGAGGGAGAATCCGGCTGCCGTGTTCGTATTGCAGGATATCGACAAGGCCCACCCTAACCTCGTCAAGACCCTCCAGAGCTCCTGGAACCAAGGCTTCGTGGACGAAGACGCTGGCGAAAGGATTTCTCTGGCCGAGGCGATCTTCGTCCTGACCACCGAGGTTGCGCAGGAGGAGATCGGACGGATCGCCCGCAGCGAGCCGGATCCCGACAAACTGCATGTGGCATGCCTGAAGCTCCTCGTCGATGCCGGCTTCCCGGCTTCACTCCTCAAGTGCATCGATACCGCGTTTGCCCTGAAAGCTCTCACCCCGGGCGAGGCAGTCCTGGAGCACTGCCGCAGCTTTGCCGAGCAGGTTGCCTCGCATGGCCTTGTTCTGGAGCAAGGCGGGATCGATGGTCGGATCCTGGCTCATTCCATGGACCCATCGGTCGAGCCCCGTATCGAGGATGCCTTATTGCCGCGCGAAAGGCTCGATGCGCGGTTGGCGCAGGCGAAAGCTGCGGGCGCTCACACGGTGCGGCTGGTGCTGGGCGAGGAGATGATCAAGGTCATCCCGGCCGGCGAGCTATCAACACAGGAAGCGACAGACACATCAGCCGATGCGCAGCCGGCTACCTCTTCTGATGAGGAGGCGAAAGGTGAGTAAGGGTGCAGGAAATCAAGACCTTCCGATGGAGGCGCGGCTCGAGGCGCATGGGTTGTTGGACCGTCTGACGATGGATGGGGCGACGTTTTCCCGTGAGAATGCGCGGCGCTTGATCACGCTGATTCCGGTCACGCCCCGGCGGCGGTTCTCGTTCACCGGCCTGTTCCAAGGCCGCGGGCCTGGCCTGCGCGGGCGGGCTGCCGGGGTCGGCGACGTGGAGCTGGATGAAGAGGGTAAGGAACGTCGGGTATCCTGGAATGCCCCGATGTCCTACAGAATCGGAGGCTATGTGCTTACTCATACGCCCGGCCAGATTGTGATCGAGCTCATGTGGATCGCCACCCGCGAGGACTTGTCCGGTCAGAGTTGTCAGCTCCTTTACGAGGCTGAGACAGGCGAGCCAAAAGCGATGGAGATTTCCGTTCAGAAGATGTTGACGTTGCTGTTCATCCGCTTGGCCTACATTTCGTATGCGCCCTGGAAGACGCCGGAAGGGTGACAAGCAGGGAGCGGCTAATCGCACAGTCGGTGGCGGGCCAGCTTCTTAATAAGGAAAGGCTGAGCCCGCTGGAGCCGAATTGGTAGGTTTGTCGCGCCCGCGGGCCGTCCATTTTGGTTTCCGAGAATAGTCGGTACTGGCTGATCTCAGCCATCACCGCACAGCTTGCGCGAATGCCTGTAACCCTTCCCAGATGCGCCGAAGTAAGTTTCTCCGATTGTTTCTGCTGCGTCCCTGTGAGGGTGGAACGGCTTTTTCGGAGCTATCCCCTTGGACTGGAGGCCGGCGCCGCGTTGGACGGCGTGCAGAGGACGACCGCTTCTTCACGGCGCGCTTCTCGTTGACAGCCGCATTGGCTGCCTCAATTAAAACATCCCATTCAGCGGCAGCCAGTACAAACGAGCGGATGCGCGGCCCACGGATTGCTATCGTCCAAATTGAGGTAAGTTCGATTGCTTTCTGGCGCTGCTCGTCACTGACCCATTTACCGCGGAACAGATCGACCATTTTCTCAACCGGGCGTTTCTTTTTCCCTGAAGAGTTCCGCGGGACTGGGTGATGCGTGATTACGATGAAGTCCATGTCATCAGGGAACTGGCTCGCAGTGCCATAGGATGCGCATGTCCCGTCTTCGTCAAAGAAATCAATAAGTGCGTTGAAGCTGGAGGCGGCTAATTCGCGAGGCAGCCCGTCCTCCAGCCTTATGCTAATCCACCACTTGGAACGAGTTTCGACTGCTCTTTGGTGTTCCTCTCGACTGACCCATACCAAACCGGTCAAATTGCGGTCATTGGCGACGACTAATTCGTTTGGGTCGATATCTATATTGCGTTCGAAACAGATACTTAAGCCGCACTCATGGCGAGGAAATCTGATCATTTTCGAGCTCGAGATCTCGGATTGTAAGTTGCACAGATTGTGAATGACCCTACGATTCGGCCGCAAAGGCGAGCCGCGGTGATCTGCAAGACGCTCAAGCGCCTCAGGCTGCATCGGAAAAGATGCTTCGAGCGGATATAATACTTTGCCTTCTATCACTTGACGTTCTTGCAGCAACTGAGGCCTTCCATAAGACACATGGGCGGGCTCACTAGTCATCATTCGCCTCCGCAATTCGCGGCCTCAATGAGGTGATCATATTTCCAGACCCTGGCCGGGCTTCTTGTTAGGCCGCTGCCTGATAACTTTGACTTGCTCGAAACCACTTTGCGCTTCAATGAACTTCTCCTGGCCTTCTCGTGAGAGTTGCTGCTGAATCTACCCGATCCGGTTAAGTGCGTTGGACAGAATTCCCATTTGCTTTTCAACCTGCGCCTCGCCCTCAGCTAAGTTGGCAAAGAGTTGCTTTGCTTCCTGGAGTTTACGTTTTGCCGCGCTCTGTTCTGTTAATGTCTGCGCGGCAATCTGGTGTAGCTTCAGAAAGCTGTCGAATGCGAGAAGGAGCGGATCCATTGCAGGCTGCAACTCAAGCTGTTGCTTAAGAACGTCCTTCGATGGGATCTGTCCTCTGAAAATTCTGTCGACACCCATCTCCAGCGCCTCTGCCCACTTGGCCTGAGCATTGGATTGCTGATCCACTTTCTCGCGCTCCTGAGCAATCGCCTTTCTCTCAGCTATGAGATTAATGTGATCGCGAGCTACTTCTGCCTTCGTGGTTTCCAGTTGCCGCCGATCTTGATCAACTGCGGCGCGCGCGCTCGTCAATTCGTTCCTCAGCTTTCTCACGTCGCTTTGTTCTGTTTCCAGGTCAGCGCGGAGATTTTCAATGAGCTGGTCCGCTTCACGTATCTTAGTTGCGTGCTCTATTCGCTCCCGGGCCAGACGCTCTTCTTCCGCTTTAAGTTTCTGCTTCTTCTCAGCGAGATCCACTTGGTCGCGTCGGAGTTGCGCTTCCGTGCTGGCGAGTTCGTGCCGCGCAGTCGTGAGGCGCTCGTCCTCCTCATCCAGCCGGCGGAGTCTGTCTGTTAGCTTCGTCTCGGTTTTCTTGAGACCGGCTTGAGCCAACTCATAGGCATCCTCGGACATCTGGATTTCTGCGTGCAAAAGGTTTCGTTCTCGTTCCAGTTCGTGAGCGTGGGTCATGATTGCCTGAGCCTCATCGGTGAGCCTCTGGCGTTCCTTCTCCACCTCCGCCTTGTCCCGGCGGGCCTGCTCCATGATCGTCTCGGCCTCTGCCACCAAGGCCTTGGCATAGGCGGCCTCAGCCTTGAATGCGGGCACTGTGAGGTTCTCTCGCCCAGTCTCGCTCTTCCGGTCACCACGCTGGATGCGTGGATCGAGATGTTTGGCGCAATACGCAGCCCATAGAGTCTGTACACCGGAATAACCCGTCTTTTCGCCACTCTGCTCCCGCCAGAAGGCGTTGAGCTTGCTCACGGAGATCTCAAGGATCTCCGACCCTCGGCTCCCGTCTTTCCGAAGACGGTTGGTGCGGGGGAAAACCGGTGCGAGGTAGATGTCGACCACACCACCGCCTTCCTCGTCGAGATCCATCCTGGCTGCTACCACACCCTTGACGTCTTGAACGAAATCTAGCGCCGCTTGATAGAGAAGTCGGTTGCGTTCGTTCCGCTCATCGTGCAGATCCCCGACTTCTCTGATCCATCCCGGCGCCACATTGAGCTGTAAATTCACACCAAGAGGCGCACCCTTCCGGTAGCGAGCGCCGAAGTGCTTGGGGGCGGCTTTAAAGGCAGCGTCGTAATCGCGCGGCCGCTCCGGGATCACCGCGCTGCAAGCCCATCCTGCCATCGGAACTGCACCGGGCCGCACCGAGGCGCTGGCGTCACCCTCGCGCAAGGCATGTTTGACCTGGGTTCTGACATATCCCCTGGTGCGCATGACCTTAACCCCGACCGACGCGTGAAACATAGGTGGCTCCAACTAGAGGATTCCGATGAGACGCTCTCGCTGCTCGGCAGGACCGATCAAGAGATGCCAAGTGAAGGGTGAGAAAATTAATTTATAAACACACTAAGGATTAATATTCGGCGATAATTAAATTCTAGCTCAGCGAGAATGTCTTGTCATCTAGAGATTTTGCCAAAGTAGTCGATATTTTGTAGTGAAAGCGATAGGGTTATCGCGGTTGCAGTGCGCATTCTGAGTCATAGAATACGAAGCATCGCTCTCGAATACAGCAAATTCACTGAAAAATTTGAGGCACGACGACTTGCACTGCGTTGATCATTGCGGGCTTGTCCTGCCCGTAGCTGGAGCGCATGTGTGCAAGCGATGAGGCCGGGCGGCTTGCATAAGGACGGATGGGATGGGCAATTGCGTGCGAGCCGAGTGCAACCGGCAGGGACGCAATCGTTTCACAGCACGGCTGGCTGTTATCGACCAATGCCGGGCGTGACTTCCTCTCAACTGAAACAATCAAGGCACCCGGTGGTGCAGTCGTCCCGCCTGCCATCCCCTGTGAAACCGCACAGCGGGACAGAACCGCGATCCCGTGTGTGCATGCGGCGTTGCCGTTCCGCACATCAGGGGCGTCTCCCGGAACGGGCCAAGCGGGTCTGACTGCAGCGAGAACGACAGTGACCATATCCTCGCGGCCAGCCGTCAGTGGTTTCTAATTAGGGTGACAAGAGCCGCCGGTGAAAGTCCCTCGTGCGCAGGAGTTGCACCAGGGCAAGGAGGTGGCACCTGGCCGTCTCGGCTCACATGCCAAACAGTGGCCTTCTGAACTTCATGGCCCGTGGATCACTTGCCGGGGCGGGAGGCCGGCAAAATGGGACGATCAACGAGACTGGCAGGGAAGGAGGAGGACCATCTGGTTTCGGCAATCCTGAGCCCAGTGTCCAAGGGCAGCAATCTTTGGGTACCCATCACCTCCTTAAAGGCCATCAACGTCGCCGCCCGACGCGGTGTGGATCGTCATGGCTCGACAGTCGTTGCAGTCGTTCCCGGTTATTCTATGAAAGGTGGTCCAGCCGCTCGCGCAATCGGGGTGCGGCGAAGTCGAGAAAAACCCGCATCTTCAGCGGCAGTGTACCGCGTTCGGCATGGAGTAGATGGATCGGCAGCGGGGCCGGCTCGTACGCCGGCAGTACGATCTCGAGCTTCCCATCCGAAACAGCCTGCGCGCACTGGTAGTGCAGCACCCGGGTGACGCCCACGCCTTGCACCGCGGCCCACACCGCCGCCTCAGCCGTCGATATGATCAGACGCGGTCGCACCTTTACCTGAATGGCGGCTTTGGCACCTCGGCCCTGGAAGACCCAATTGGACCGGGCTGCAAGCATGTCGAAGCCTACACATGGCATGCCGGCCAGCTCATCCGGTGTCTTCGGATACCCATGAATGCTAAGGAGCCGAGGACTGGCACAGACCACCGTCCTCATGCTGCCGACCCGGGTCGCGATCATGCTGCTGTCCGGAAGCGGACTGATGCGCACCGCTATGTCGACGTGATCGTCGATCAGGTGAAGGTTCCGGTCCGACAGGACCAGCCGCACATCGATCTCGGGATACGCATCAAGGAACTCCGTCACAAGAGGAAGCAAGTGAAGACGGCCGAACAACACCGGTGCCGTCAGGACAAGCTCGCCTCGGGGCGTGATGAATTCCCCCGCCGCCATCCGCTCGGCCTCATTGACCTCCTCCAGAATGCGCCTGACGGCAGCGACATAGGCCGTGCCGGCCTCGGTCAGGCTCAACCTGCGGGTCGTGCGAATGAGCAATGGCGTGCCGAGACGGGCCTCCAGTTCGCCCACCTTCCGGCTGACGGTCGGCAACGGCTGAAGGTCTACGCCCGCGTCGAGGTGGTCGACCTTGCGAATGCGCCAGACCTGGCGGTTGAACTCAGCCATCCCGAATATAAGGCCAAGGTCGAGCGCGCCTTCGTCTTCCATCTCAAAGCTTTCGACTGGAACTGCCCGCAACATATCACGCCACGCTTCACGCTCGCCCAGATCGAGGAGGGGTTGGGGGCCATGCGGGATCGGATCGCCCACTTGGAAGCGGAGAACGCCGCCTTGCGGGCAAGGCTCGAACCTAGGGAAGCATGACGGCGGCAGATCCTTAGTCAGCCCTCCCGACGCAATTTGCCCGGGATCGAGAGGCTCAAACGCCCGCTCCCGGAATTCCGAGACGGGGCTGCTCGTCCTCCCCCTTGCGGACCGTCCATTGCCTCCTAAGGTAGGGCCACGATCGATCACGGACAGGAATCGCACCATGCCTCACGCCATTCGCTTCCATGAGACTGGAGGGCCTGACGTTCTCGTCTGGGAAGAGGTCGATCTCGGCGAGCCCGGAGCGGGAGAAGCCCGTATCCGCCACACGGCCATCGGTCTCAACTACGTCGATACCTATGTGCGATCCGGCCTGTACCCCGCATCCCTGCCAAGCGCTCTCGGGACTGAGGCGGCCGGCGTGGTTGAGGCGATCGGACCCGGTGTCACGGACGTGAAGGTCGGCGATAGGGTGGCTTATTCGGGAGGCCCCCAAGGAGCCTACGCCGAAGAACGCGTCATGCTGGCGGATCGTCTGGTCGTGCTGCCGGACGGCATCTCGGATCAGCAGGCAGCTGCGATGATGCTCAAGGGGATGACAGCGCAGTACCTTCTCCGGCAGACCTACAAGGTCAAGGAAGGCGACACGATCCTGTTCCACGCCGCTGCCGGCGGTGTCGGTCTCATCGCCTGCCAGTGGGCCAAGGCGCTGGGTGCGACTGTCATCGGCACTGTTGGCAGCGACGAGAAGGCTGAACTCGCCAGAACTCATGGCTGCGACCATCCCATCGTCTACGCGCGTGAAAACTTCGTCGAGCGGGTGAGGGAGATCACGAGCGGCAGGATGGTTCCGGTGGTCTACGACTCGGTCGGCAAGGACACGTTCTCCGCCTCGCTGGACTGTCTTGCCCCGCGAGGGCTTCTGGTGCTCTTCGGGCAGTCCTCCGGCGCGGTTGAACCGGTCGATCTAGGGATGCTGGCCCAGAAGGGCTCGCTCTACGTGACGCGTCCCACCTTGCGGACCTATGCAGACACGCGGGCCGATCTGCTGGCCATCAGCCGCGACCTGTTCGACGTCGTGCTCTCGGGCAAGGTCAAGATCGAGGTCAACCAGTCGTATCCGCTGCGGGATGCGGCCAGGGCCCATCAGGATCTGCAAGCGCGCAAAACCACCGGATCGACTGTCCTGACCGTCTAGGAGTCTTCACCCGAGCGAGGCACCCGCCTTGGCATGACGTTCCTGCCTACATCTTCTCCGATCTGGATATGGTCGTTGAAGGGGAGCATCGCCAATGCTGTCAGTACACCGGCCAATCTGTCGCCCTGGCCACCAATCGGCATGTCGGCCCTAACGACTTCAGTGATCTGTCAGCGATCTCGGGAGCCACCATCCGGCGGGATCGCCTCGAATGACCATAAGGCTGAGATTCAACCTCCAGAACGCCTGCTTCAGAAGGACTGTGCGGGGTTAACACCGATACGTCTGCGGACATACCCGAATAACAAGGCCGAGGCCAATCATCCGATCCGCTGCTCAGGAATGTCCTGCTCGACGAGAAGAGCTCTGATGGCAGCGTGTGGATCGCTAGCAGGATCAACCGCCGAGATATTGTGAGGGTTGTTACGAAATTCTCAAAGCATGAGGGTCTCTGAGAACCGCAGTCCACCGTCATTCACATTCAGCGTCCGCGTCGGGTTTTTATGTTCTTTTTGTCGCTCGAGAAAGCAAGGCCCGAACAGAGCCCGGCCTGGAACGCTTACGTTTGGCCCCCGAGGTGAAGTATGTAAACCTGGGCGTGATCGGGTAACACTCCAGACATCAACCCGTTACGGCGGTCCTGCCTTTTCCATATCCACAGGTCGGAACTGCCACAGCTCGACGGATAAATCCCGGCTCATCATTCCGACACCATCAATGCTCGCCGAGGAGGAGCGGCAGCGCAGGAAGCAGCAAGAGGAGGTTCGCCGATTCAAGGCGGTCGCAGAGGATTTTCGTCTGCGCGAAGGTTGGATTAGGGCCCAAAGGCAGGAGCGAAGCGTAGGACTGGGAATCTGGGCCCCTCAATCGAGGAAGCCTGAAAATTGACCGTGGAGCGGCGTGGAGTTCTGGATGGGGCCGGATCCCTGCGCCCGCCACGAGCCGATGGCAGTGACCCCAGCCTCCAACAGGTCCTCGTTGCTTATAGGTCGAACTTGGTCGGGCATGTCGCATCCCTCCAGAGATGTAAAGGTACCGATTCCGCGCTCAAGTGCTATCGGATTTTTGTGCGTTTGTTTGCAAGCGGTGGTAAGGGAAGAAAGTCGGTCGCCATGAGAGTAGATACCCGTTTGAGGATATCTACCAAGGCGCGTCAGCTTCAAGAGCAGTTGTCAAACCAACCGTGCTTCTCCCGATCTCTCGTATAGCCGTATAAGTGCATCATCGACGCTGGATGGCCTCGGCTCCCGCATTCTTCTCCATACGGGGATGTTTTTCGCCGGGCCGGCGTCGGATGAGTAGTCGAGCAGTGAGTCATAGTCATAAAGGAGGTCAAGATCATATGCAGGGTCGGCTCTCAAGATAAGCTCACGACGTGACGTCTCCTTTGGCCATTGCAGTAAATCGATGATCTGAGCATACTGGCGTCGCTGATCAGCGCTCGCTTGGCCCTCGACCATATAGTCGAATTTCGCCAAGGCATCCAAGTCATCTTCGGTAAAACTATTGCTTGCCCGATCGAGCATCAGCGTGTCGACAAACTCAAACCGCAAGCGAATCCACGGCCATATTGTTCTCCGAGCGTGTTCGCGCTGGATATCTTTCCAGATAAAATTTTTTCCGTTTTTGATAAAGCTCTTCATATCACGATACGGCGTCATGGCATCACACAGCTTCTCTTCCTGTTCGTCCTCCGGTAGGTGGCCGTATCTTACCACTTTTACCCATGCCTTATAGTCATCTTCAGGCATATCCTCGATGAGGACCAATGCTGTGAGGTTAAAAGTCTTTTCAAAATTCGGGTAGAGTGAAGTCAGCTCTAACGGGAATCTTTCCTCATCGCACGGATCCGAAAAGTCATAGCATCTTCTGCCTTCGCACATTTGCTTGCACTCCTCGGTTGCCTCGCCCTCGAAGCTCACAAACGCATTTTGACGTGCGACTTTCTCAACTTGCTCCTGACGTTCGGCCTCTAAAGCTGCCTCGCCGCTGTCGGAAGATTCGAACGTCGGATGCTTCTGATCCAGACCATTGTTGTCAGATTGTTGGCCGGCGGGAATGGGCTGCTCAAGACCGAGAGGCGATTCTGAGGCCGTGTGAATTACGATATGATCACCGCCTGCGCCGGAATCCGGCGGGCTCACTCCACGCATAATGTCCATGACCGAATTTTTCGTCACACGAACCTTCGCTCGCGACTTGCGCAGACGGTGAGGATCAGACCGATCATGAACTTCTGTTTGGTCGTTCGGCAGCAAGACGTGACGGTAGTCCCGTAAGAGATCCTCAGCGACTTGGCTGTTGTATTTTCCACCAGACGTTACCTTGTCAAGGAACTCAAGCTGCTGGCGGATCACCTGATCCTTGCGTTCGAGTTCCCCAACGACGCGTCGGTAGGCCGTCGTCGCATCTATCTTCAACGACGCGATTTCGTTCAGTTGGTGCTTCAGGGCATTGCGCCAAGCCGTCGGCCGCATTTTGCCCCATGGATAAGGAAACGAACCCATGTCTATCTCATAATCTTTATGAATTACGAATTGCATACTTTCAGTACTTGGCCCGCGAACCGGTGCAATACTGGCAGATTCAAACGTTGGAATCAGGTGCTGTCATACGCCGATCAGGCACGTCTAAAGATCGAGCGTAGACTCATATCATTGAGGGCGCTGAGGAGTGTGCGAAGCTCTGGTCGATCAAAGATATCATCAGCATCTATCAGAGCGTGAGAAAAGTCGGTAACGATCCAGCCTGCGTACTGAAGCTGCTGTTTTTCGGACTCTTCTTCAAGGGGATCAGTGGTACCGGTAAGGTAGATTATGCCGATATACCGCGAAGAAATCTTTTCTCGTTCTCTTTGATCCTTCCGGACCAATAGTGCGCGTCCGAACCTGCTGACGGTGTAGTCCTCGGCGGCGAGGCGCTTCACCAGTGGACTTTGTCGTAATGGCTTACCCGCTAACGCGCGATGCCCAGCTTGGGCGGCGTGCAGATGGAAGCGGAGAGCTTCTACTCCCTTACTGCCCGTCATCGGCAAAGTTGTCGCCCCATACGCGCTGAAAATCGATGTCCGATAGCGACCACGGGTCATCATTACGTTGACACGATTTTCGCCGTGTGGGGCAGATATTGGACCCAGATTCCGGTGGTACTCACCGGTCTCGGTGCGTCCATACGCAAGCGATACAAAAATCATATCGCGCTCTTCCCCCTGAATGTCCTGGATGGACCGAACGAACAAGCACGCTGTCGCGGGGATGGCCGTGTTCCCATTGTCGCTTTCCAGAAGCGTTTTAATGAGGGCGCGTTGAGGTTCATTCATCGTGATGATGCCGATTGTGTAATCAGGATTCGCTCTGACCTGTCCGCGAACCGCCTCTACGATCGCCTCGGCTTCCAATACGTTCGTTCGTGACTTGCGATCATAGACGCTTTCGACATAGTGATAGTGGAGCCCAAACTTGTCCGCTGGGAGAGGCGATGGAACTGTTCGAAGTTCGGTATCGTACTCAAGCCGGTTAGAAGTATCGATCAACGATGGGTGCCGTGATCGATAATGACGTTTGAGCATCTTGCTCTGAAAGCCCACCCGTTCGGCAGCAGACAAGAGACTCATTGATACCATATCGTCGGTATCAATTGTGCCTTTGAAAGATGTGGGAGGGTTCGGAGGCATTTGTTTGCTATCGCCGCAGACGATGATCTGCTTCGAAGTACCAATAGCTGCGGCCGCTGATGATAGACGCATCTGAGACGCCTCGTCGATGATCAGCATGTCGAAGCGCCAGTCCTGTGGTATGTACAGAGCGAAGGCCTGTGGTGACGTCAGGATAGCTCGAGGACGCGCCTGCTCCGAACAGGCTATTAGTATGCTCTGGATGTGAGAGCTTTCAGTGACACCAAGGCGGCTGGCGATACCTGCCTTGTCGAGCCCTGTGCCCTGAAGCATGAGCGCAGTAGCGGAGTAGTCGGTCTTCCTGAGGCGCTCCCACACGACCTCAACGGCGTTCATTTTCTCGGCCATGAACAGGACGCTTTTTCCGTCGACTATCGCATTCGCGATTAAATTAACGATTGTTTGCGATTTGCCGGTGCCGGGTGGTCCTTGGACAACGATTTCAGGACAGCCCTGGCGGACGAGTGTAATGATCTCATTTTGAAAGCTGTCCCTGCTGGCCGCTTGCGCGTTTTGTGATTGAAGGATCGAAGGTTGCCATGCCGGAGGCTGGGTCGCGGCGAGTTCGGCGGCATCGTTTGCGACGGCCAAGCGCCGAAGCGTCGCATGTGTCAGCAGTTGAGGGTGCCTTTCGGTGTCAAGGCGGTCGGCCATGGCCTGACCGGTCTGGGGAAAAAGACCGAATACGGCACGGTCCTCGAAGCCAGGGAGTTCGTTGACGCTGTGAGTCCATTGTTCATTGAGGAGATCATTCGGCAGATGCTCTTTAGGAATGCCGATGTTCCGGAGGAGGTACGGGTTGGTTTCGTCGGAAAGCGGTGCACCACGCATCAGGATGCGATCAGGCCCGACCTCCAGTTGAACGGACTTCAGGATGAGTGGGGCATAAAGCAGCTTTTCGCTTTTCGGGTGATTCCAGGCGGCGACGCCAAGACCAAGTCGGATGGCAGAAAGTCCTTGCCGATCCTGCAGCAAAGCATCTTCTTCCAGGATCTCGCAGAGTATCTCCCGCGCGAGTGGTAGCGGAATCTGTGTCTCGAGGTCTTTGCCGATCTCAAGAATCTGCCCAGCGTCAAGTGCATCTCGGAGTGCACGCGCAGATCCTTTTAGAACCAGCATCCGGCGACTGCCGTTAGCAGGCAGATTGATAAGCCGATTTCTAAGCGAGTTGTCGTAAAAGCTGAGGCGCATGGCCTCGATGCGGGCATGGAAAATATCGGACATGGTTTGTCTTGCAACATGCGCTGCATGGAACCTCGCGTTCGGGCTTCCGTCAGCAGCTTTTGAAGGTGGGGTGAGCCGCGTCCCGAGGGGGCAGCGTCATGCGATGCTTCAACGGCGTAGGAGAGCCCGATTAGGGTTCGATCCGTACGTAGACTCGTCGCGAGAAGTCTAACCAGCTATGGAATTCTGGTGACGCGCCAAATTGCGCCCTTCGCTCGGCAATGAGCAACGCCAGCGGCAACCCGCCTTGGTGCGGGCTGTCTGGAATCGACGCGCTGTCAACTTGGAGATCGCACGGCGTCCTCGAGCCCAGGGCTTCGGTTATGAATGAAGCACGTGTGTAACGCTGGCAGGACGATGCAAAGGCGAGGGCAGGGGAAGTTTTAATCACTGAAGCCATCCGAGTATGGGATGACCTGCATTGGATTCGGCACGGGCAGGACTAAAGGAACGCACCCCGCGAGCCACTTCCCTGCAGGGGCCGCCGCGGGGACCCATCTGCACAGTGACCGGGGGATGTGGCCTCAAAGCCCGATCAGAATCCCAAGCGCTCTACGTCGCCATGACAACGCGGGTCGTGTGAAGTGGCCGCCCGGTCGTATGGGCGAGCATTATCAACGTTATAAATTAATGTCAAGCGGACCCTAGACATATCGATAGCAGGGTGCGTTCGATTTCATTTGGGCAGGCCGCACTTGCCCCGCGATGATCAGCCCCTTGGTTGCTTCTTGGTGTCGATCAACTGCAGGGAGCCGCTCGTGCTGGTGAATCGGGGCTTATCCAAGTTCACGTTTCCCAGTTTCCAGGACTGAAGGATCACCGTCGTACCGCCGATCGACTTGGGCTTCACGCCGCCCTCGGGTGCCCGCTCGATGCTCAGAGCCGTGCCGCTCCAGTCGAGCAGCAAGCGGTCATCGGATCCAAATCCCGCCCGATCCCATAGCGCGCGCGGCAGGCGGATCGAGGTGTAGTACCGGTTCGTGCCTCTGGCATCTGAAATGGACTTCACTACGATATCGGCAGGCCCGCTCGCGACGGTCTCGTTCTTCGCCGTCCGCCTACCCTTATTCCGCTGGGGCAGTTCATGCACCTGCGGCTCTGCAATGGGTGCTGGCTCGGCATCGACGGCCTGCGTCTGGGCGGGACCTGCGTCAGCCTCCGCCGGGGTGACGTGATCCGGCACAGGTGGCAGCACCGGTGGGAATGCCTCGATGGCACGGGCAACCTGCCGAAGTCCGTCCGAGAGGCCCTCAGCCGATTGGGTGAGGGCAGGGGGCAGATTGGCAAGGGCATCGATCTGACTCCTGCCAAGCGCCACCAACTGGCTCATCTGTGCGGCCATGAGCTCAACGGCGGCGCGCAGGCCTTTCAAGTCCGCCGCGATCGCGACGAAGGTCTGCTCTGCTTTATCGGACAGGGCAGGAGACGGTGCAGGCGGAGCCTTGGTGTCTCGCGCCTGTGGCGGGGCGGGCTGCCTGTCTCTAGGCCGGAAGACCTCGGCTGCCAGAGCCTCAGGCTTGCCCAGGTGCCGGGCCAGGATGTCAGCCGTGTCCCGTTGCCGCGCGTCCATGGCTTTGGTCTCGCGACGCTGGCCGGCGGGCTCCATCTTCTGACCATCACGCGGACGAGCGAGGCAGGCTGGGCAAACGTCAAAGGATGCCGCCCGGCCAAGCAGCCAGCCGCGATCCGTGAAGTAGCCCCTGACGGCGTCATTGCTGGTGGGCCTTGACGCTTCGTAGCTGTCGGTAGCGGCACAGTCCGAGCAGTGGACGGTAAAGCGAAATTTCGAGGGCGCGCCGCCACTGCGGGTAATCTGCGGCTCGAACTGACGTGCGATACCGGACATTGGGATAATCCTGATCGTTAGTAGAAAAGAATCCGAGACGAAAAATCCTATGTCTCGGCCGTTCGGCATCAAAGTGAGCCGCGGAGATGAGCAGGCACTTAGCGCCTTAACCGTAAGATGCCAAGAGGCTGATCAATAAGACCTAATGCTGTCGCAACAGCGGTGGAGTAGGCAATTTGGAGACTTGGAATTGCGTGTCATGAAGTAAGGGCAAATTGTTAGATATGTGCGAGCGGTGAGGAGATTGTTGTAAATTTCTTACGAGGCCGTCGGGATAGGGAACCACTCGCTCAGGCTATAGTCGAAGTAGCGTGTCACCGTCTGGCCATTCCATTCGTACTGGAGATGACGTTCCTGGCGCGGGATGCCGACAACATCCGGCCAGAAAGCCGCAACGCATTGTCCATGCCGGAGGCGCACGCTCGGATAAACAAGTCCGTTGCTGTGCTGCTCGCGGAGTGAACGGGCAAGGGCTTGGCCCGCATGATACTCGCTTGGATCGAGTACCGCGGCACGGTGCTCTTCAGGCAGCAGAGCTCTCACGTCATGAAAGCTGTTCGAGATGCTGCCAACCAGCACTCGCATATCCTCTCGCCGGGCAGGATCATTTGCATCGCGTGCAAACGCCGCAAAGTGGTGGATTGTCTCCGCGATCGCCGTCTCAAGACTGTCGGCTGCGTAGTACACCCCATACGTCCCATCGGAGAAGCGCGACCCTTTGGGGTTCACGTGGGTGAAGGACGCCATCACCCAAGAGGCGTTGACGCCGCTCACCCGACGCTCCGGCGGTACCAGCCTGATCTGTCCGACCTGATCCCGCACGCGGGGGTTGGTGATCTCCTCAAGTTCGATCAACGCATCCCAGACGGCAGGGTTGGACGAAACGCGCTCGAACAGATGGATGGGTGGAAAGCGTGAGGCAATGATGCGCCAAGCCTGGGTCCACTCAACCTTGGACTCATCGATCTCAAGACCAGGGGGCACGGGCAGCATCGATGTAGGTACGGACGGCAGCAAGATCGGTGACATCGCCCGCGGCCATGCGCTGGAGCGGAGCTTGTCCGCCGAAGAAGGCATTCGGCCGCTTGATCCAGCTGTCTGCAAGATCGGGCTGCGAGTAGACGATCTGCAGTCCTTTCCAGATGCCGGCGATGTAGCCGATCCGGCGGAGGGTGTCCTCGGAGATACGCCCGACTTTACCCTTTTTCCATTCATAGAAAGTTCGTTCGGCGGGCGAGCCAAGAAGCCTGCGGGCGACCGTGTTGTCGATCTCCCAGTGCTCCATGATGCTGAAGAAGCCCTCAAGCGCGAGTCGCTGCCGGTCAACCGGCATCCGTTCGGCAACAGCCTGTAGAGTTCCATTCATGCTACGCTCCCTGCGGTACTGCATAAATTAGGTCAATAACTGCGGAACTGCAAGAGTGGTTCGCTGCTATGCTTGCCAAGAGTTTGACCGTTCACAAGCATGAGGGGAGGCGCAAAGGCGGATTCAGGTATGTCCATTAACCTATTATAACATTTCGCATAACAAACGTTTTGACAAGAAGTCTAGCCGAAGCCGCCAGAATGCGATCCCGCAAGATCTCCGCCTTCATGGATGCCGCCGCGTCAACAGACTGGGACGCGTGTAACCTTGATGACCGGCGTACCACCCAGGATTTCGGGGTCGGTCGTGACAAGGTCGTGTACCAAGCTCGCGAGCCTCCTCTGGATCACGCATAGACGCCGGATCTTAAGGCATCGAGATAAGCGAGGACCTGATCTGCCTTACCCTCGCGGACGAGGTCAGACGCTGTCTTTCCGTCCCAGCCCGGAATCGGCTGATGCTTGAACCAGATCGCAGCCCGCTGCTCGCTGCCAGCCATCTCTTTAGCCATCGTGAGGATCCGAAGCGTCGCATCATCCATCACAAGCCATCCAACCAAGATTCACGGCGGCCAGTATAGGCCAGAGCCAACGCCGACACGATCCCCCATGTCCGATAGTGCCGGCGGCTGGCACGTCCCCTCGGTAACATCCGCGTCGGGTGGTCAGCGGCTGTTCAAGCGCTTCAGTGCCTCTAAGACCCGAGTGCCAATCTCAATGGCTTGCTTCGCTGCGTCTGGATCAACATCGAGGCCATGAGAAGCCTGGTTCATCGCCTGCAGCGCGATCTCGACTCATCCACACCCTCAAGGGCGATGCCGTCCAAGTCCAACTCCTGGAGCATAGGACCGATTCCGATACCACCAGTGCTTCGGCCGCGTGCTTGCAGCAGAAAGCGCAGTTCGCGCTCGATTTCGATCCGGAGCTTCACAGCTGACATCAAGGGGAATTCACGGGCGAGTTCCTCAGCCGTTGGCAGGTTGCCTTGGAGCTGGATCGGGAGCGAGGGAGAGAGGCGGTACTCAGCAACCCCCATCGGCTTGGCGGAATCGCGCAAGGCATACTCCACCACCACGGCGTTCTTTCCCTTGCAGAGGATGATCCCGATGCTTGGCCCATCAGTTTGGTGGCGAAGCTGGTCATCAACGGCTGAGAGATAGAAGTTCATCTTCCCGGCGAACTCTGGCTTGAAGTCCTCGATCTTGAGTTCGAGGACCACGAAACAGCGCAGACGCAGATGGTAGAAGAGCAGATCGAGGTAGTAGTCCTGGTCACCCACCTGAAGAGGATATTGGCTGCCGACGAAGGCAAAGCCCTTGCCGAGCTCAAGGATGAGGGAGCGGAGATGATCCAGGAGGCTGCGCTCGAGTTCGCGCTCGGACATGTCGGGACCGAGTGCCAGGAAGTCAAAGCTATAGGAATCCTTGATCAGCTCCCTGGCGAGCTCTGACTGGGGTAATGGCAAGGTCCGTTCGAAGTTGGTGATAGCATTGCCCTGGCGGTGGTACAGGCCGCTTTCGATCTGGTGGACCAGGACATTGCGGCTCCAGCCCTGCTCGATGGCTTGACGGGCGTACCAGAGACGCTCGGCCGGACCCTTAACGGTCTCGACGAGGCGCACGTTGTGACCCCACGGCAATCGTGCAACAACCTGTTGCACGATCTCCTGGTCAGGATAGGCCTCGGCAAACGCCCGCATGTATTTGAGGTTTCGCCCTGAGAGGCCGGTCATGTCCGGAAACGCCCGTCTGAGATCGTCGCCGAGCCGGTCGATGACGCGAGCTCCCCAGCCTTCCGATGCCTGTCGGACAAGGATGTCCTGGCCGATGCTCCAGTAGAGCAGGATCAGCTCTTGGTTCACCGCGACGGCAGCCCGGAGACGAGCGGCGCGGATCCGCTCCTTGAGCTCGCTTAGGAGCGCCGTATAACCGTTGAGTTCCGGTGTGGGAGGCAAGCTCACCATGGTTCAACTCTAGCAGGGACAAGGTAAATCGCTTTAGCCGAAAGTTGTTACTTTTTAGCTCCTGATGTAAGTCGTTTATTAACGAGATAACATTTCGCATAACATATCTTATGGAACTTAAATTGATGAACTCCTTGAGGGAGATGGGCTTTTGGCCCTTTTCAGCTGACCGTTCCTTGACGGCGCAATCGAGTCGGCAGTTGCTGACCGTCTCAGCGCATCTCGATCTGGAGGCCGTCATAGGCCGGCTCGATATGCGGTGGCAGTTCGCGGCGCAGCGTCTCGTAGTCGAGACAGGCGCCGCCTTGCACCGTTCAAACTACCACCTCAGCGCTTAACCAAAATACTAATGCGTTTCCCCTTTGCTTTCAGTGTTCGATAGAACTCCCTTGAAAAGGCTAAGCTTTTTCAGGATGGTGAAACTACCGTTCTGGGTCGGGGGCATGAATGGCGTCGGCGTTTAATGCGAAATTGGCGGTCTATGGTCAGTGGACCTACCGCGTGGCTTGGGCGCTTGAGATCGTCGCCGCCTCGATCGGGTTGGCGACAGGTCTTGCGCTCGGATATCAGGCCTACAGCGCGAGCCTCGGCACCGAGTTATCGGTCAGCGGTCTGGACCTGGCCTTGGCCAGCGCTCCATTCTTTATGGTCGCTCTGGCTGAATTGACGAAGATTCCGATCGCGACCCTGCTGTTTTCGGTCAGATGGATCTGGAAACCGGTCCTTGCGATTGCCCTCTGCCTTTTGGCGCTGATCACCTTCGAAACCGTATTCCTTGGCCTGGAGCGTGCGTCCACTCAACGGCAGATCCAATATGAGGAAATTCAGGCGCGGAAGAATGCAGCTCAGATTGAGCTCCAAAGTACCGAGAAGTCACTGGTCGCCCTCGCGTCTGCTAGCCATGTCGCCGATGTTAAGGCAGAGGTCGATCGGCTGAATGAGATGGAAGCCGCCGAAAGCCAACGGAAGCAAGACGAGATCCAGCGGGTTCAAAGTCAGATTGAGAACCTGAAGTTGCAGAACCCACAATATGCATCGCTTGCTCGACAGATTGCAGCAAAGGACACGGAGTTCAAACAACTCATCGAGCGGCGGGACAATGAAATTCGCGTCCAGCTTGAGCCATTTGAGCGTCAGAGAGAGAGTTTCACGAAACGCATTGAAACGGCACGTGAAAAGGGTGATCAGGCGACGGTCCGCCGGTTGGAGGAGGAACTGGCGCGATTGAGAAATCCCGTCCCGGCGATCCGGGAGCGTTTCGGTGTGGAGGAGCAACGGCTCCAAGGAGACCTGCGTATTCTGCGAGAGCAACAGGCAGCCCTGGAAAACAGTGAGACTGAAGCTGAGAAACAGGCCCGTGGTCGTCTCGTCGAGCGCCAGAACCTACTCGAGCAGGAAGTCCGCGACCTCCAGACAACATGGCAGGACCGTCGCAATCGAACCCTCTCTCAGCTGCAGGATGCGCAGCAGAAAGCGGCCGCGAATGCTCTCGAAACAGAACGCCTTCGGGTGAGGGTCACCCAACTGCAGAATGAGCTTACTATCCTTGAGAAAGAGCGGGTCGTCACATCCCGCAACGATCAGATCCGGCGCCTGGCCGGCAGGCTGTATGGTAAAAATCCGGAGGTGGTGAGTGTCGAGGAGGCCGGCTTCATCTCCATCGTTTGGTTTGGGTCGCTCGGTGCGCTGGCTGCCCTTGCAGGACCTCTGACCGCCATTGTAGCTCTCGGACTGCAACGCTCCGCAGAAGTTCGGGAGACGAGAGGAACCCGAACACTTTCCGACTACCTGCGCCGTTGGCTCATCCGGTGGCGGTTCAAGCGTACCCGGACGGTTCAGGTGCCGGTTGAGGTCCCGGTCGAAAAGGAAGTGGAGAAGCGCGTAGAGGTGCCTGTCGAAAAGATCATCAAGGAGGTTCTCTACGTACCGATCCTGACCGACGATCCGAACGCTGTTCGTAAGACGCTTCAGCAGGATCTGCCAGCCGAAATTGCCGACCTGATTCAGGTTAAGTTTAAGGGCGCCCCCAATGCAAGTGCGGCATGACACGTCATTGCTCGAGAAAGCCATCGAGCAGGTTTTGCTTCGGGCCTCGATTCCCACCCTGCAGGCCCAGGCTGAAGCGCTTGAGAAGACAAATAAGGCCGTTGCCATTCGGCGCATCGCTACCGGAGCAGCGATTGCGTTAGTCGCAATCGGCATCGGTCTCGGAATCAAGTTTGCGCTCGATCGGAATCCGAACCTTACCGGTCAAGTGCCACAGATCCAAGCGCAGGCCATACCAGATCCAGTGCCACAGCCACCGGCCCCGGCTCCGCGTCCGCCAGATATTCCGGTGACCAAGTCCGACCCGGCACCAACACAGCCCGACATCATAACAACGAACTTCACCAAGTTCGCCAATCGGCAAGTTGAGCTGCTGGGCCGGACCTGGACTGTCAGCGTCGGTCATCATTTCGATAATGAGGCAGACACATCCTGGAACCAGGCTTGGTGCTACACTTTGACGAAGGTCAATGGGGTTGAGGTTAAGGTCGAACTGGCAGACCGAAAATCGCCGAATGCCAAACCAGTTGCGCCGACCGCCAATCTGGCGACGATGCAGCATGCCGGATTGGATATCAACGACGCCTTGGCACTTGCCTCCAGATGCCCTTGGTCGGATGGGAATTTCAGCGTTGCTGATCTCCAGGTTCCAGCATCTGCGAAAGGGCCCATGCCAACTCCACCAGTGCTGCAGCCCTCATTGCCCTCCCTTCCTCCGCCGCAACCGCAACAGGAATTTATTGCGGCCGATGACTTCGACATTCCCGGGGGAGACTATCGGGTCGAAAAAGAGGTCTCATTGGAGCTTTGTACGTCCCTTTGCCGATCCGAGGCGCAATGCAGGGCCTATACTCATAACAAGACTGCCCGATGGTGTTTCCTGAAGGACCGTGTAGGCGAAGCCCAGCGGTTCGTCGGGGCTTTCTCGGGCCTGAAGAAGACCGCGCCGACCGCTGGGAGTTCCAATGCTCAATGGCGCTAGAAAGAGGCAGACAATCGAAGCCGTCTCAGGAAGCGAGCGCGCGGATTTGAACGAATCGCAGAAGACGAACAGAGAAGGATTGAACTCGGGGACCTACTCGATCTCTTCTCCATCATCGTCCTCGTCTGCACCACGAAAAGGGTCCTCAGCGTAGGCCAGACAACCTTCATGGAATGACCAAGAGTTCCTGGGAACAGGGCAGTCAGTTGGATCCGTTATTCCTTTAAGCTCTGCCCAGAGATAGCCCGCTCTGTGGCCAGAGCAGTCATCTGTGCACTCATAGCCTCCGAAATTGCGGTCACTGGCAACCGCAGACCCTTCGGAAACCGAGAGAATCAGTAATGCGATGATGGTGCAGGGAACACGCATGGCAATTTAACTCTTGACGGCCTCTTGTCGGACCTCAATCTCGTGAACGTCAGATCCGACTACAATATTGATCCGGTATGATTTAGGCGCATCGCTCCCGTCAGACTGAGGTGGCTCGAAATGCAACTGGCCGCCATACCACTCACCTGGAAGAATCGTATTGTCCTTGAGGACTGATTGCTCGAGGCCCGCAAGGCTTTGTCGACCCTGCTCCACGGTGCTTGCGATCATTGCGTCGTTCTGCGCGGCTGCGTTTGCCTGAGCGATCGCATTGGCCGTGGGATCGAAATAGGATGCCGTAACGGTGCTGACACGATTGTATGAGCCGTACGGTGTATAGGTTGTGGAGTAAACGTTGGCGCGGGCCGTGCCATATCCTGCTTGGGACGCGGCGAACGAATTAGCTCCTGCTGCTAGGCCGACCAAAAGCGCTTGTGCAACTTGCTTGCTGCGCTCTTCAGCGACAAGGCTCTCGTAGGTCTTCACGGGCAAAGCGACCACCCTGCCGTCCGCGGACTTCTGATGAACAGCAATGTTGCTCACCGCGAATTCGAGCGGGCTTTTTGTGAGATTGTTGATGCCGATTACGAAGACCGGCCGGGTTCCAGATTGAAACTCGCGGGATGCTGGACTCACGAGGACGATCGAGTTCTTGCTCTTCGAGGCAATTGCTTGGCGACCGTCACGGACCATAGCCTGTTGATTGGCATTGGCCTGGAAACGGACGGTCTCGGTGCTGACGCAGGCTAACAAAAGCGGCGTCCCTGCGAGCACCGCTACAAGATTTCGGATTGTCATTTTGGCCCCTATAGTCCCATCGACTAGAAGCCAAATTTGAAATGTCCGGGCAAGGGAAAGCTTAAAACTCTGCTAAATATCGGTCTAGTTGACCACAGGGTTTTATCAGATGCTGAACTCGGAAGCGATGTATCCCGGCCGAGGCCCGCATCGTGCTCTTGTCTCTATCTTCCCTACCAAGAGGCGGGATGCAGACGCCGCTTCCAGCGCTCGTGCCTTGCCAATTGAATGGCGGCGGCCTGACGTTTAGTCAATCGGCAGGCCTCTGCCTTCGCGGGTTCCGATGCCGGAGCCATGATCGTCCCGGCTTTGGGAGCTAAGTTCCCTGTCATAGGGTGAGGTGCTTCACTGTGCTTCACACCTTTGGAGGCCTTCTCTCTGGCCTTCCGCGCAGCAACCCCTACGCTTCCATCGTGCACGGGCTCGGCGTTACGGACCGGCACTGCATCCTTTTCAGCGGCAGGACTGTCGGCATGTGACAATGCATTGGCGATCACTGGCGCAACTGGAATGGCTTTTTCCTCGTCCGCCTGGACCAGGGGCGCCAGGTCGAACGCCATCTGCTTCTGATTGGCCGTTGCTTCAGAGCGCTTGGAGCGAACAGGCTCAACGGGCTCCGGCCGGCTCTCTCCCGCTTTGACGATGCTCGGCAGAATGCGGGGAGCGGCTGCCGGTTCAGCCTTAACGTGTGGCGTCTCGATCTGGAGGTTCCTGCTCGCCACCGGCGCGGGCTCGAACAGACGCCTCGGCGGCAGGTGGCTTCCCTGCCCTGGTGCACGGGATTTCTTGATCTCAACCGAGAACGGCTTTGGTTTGCGCATTATCTAGATATGATGACTTGGAGCTGGAAAAGACAGTGACCTAAGAGCGCAACTGGTGAAGGTCAGATGCCGCAGACAAAGAGAAGCGCCCCGTGCATGGCAGAGGCGCTTCCCTTCCAGGGAGGATTAGCCCCCCAGCCTTTCCTTCAAGGGTAACGCACAATACCTAATCTCAATCGTTTTGGCTGTATCGCCGCGGGCACAGGCGCCGAATAATATGGACTCAGAGCGCCGTCAGCAGCAGGCTCAGGCCAATCAGGGCGGCAAACGAGACGACAAACCGCGCAGCAGCCTGCGTGAATGTCGGGGCATGTGTCGGAGCAAAGATAGGCGCTGCAACCTCTGTCGGCGGCATGATGAAGACCTCGATGACTGCGGCGAGTTCCGGAAGACGGTGGAAGGGGCGATCAAACCGTGTCACTCGGCTCGTGTTATGTGTCCGATTTCGGCCCTGATGTCTGTAGCCGGAAGGTCACACGGCGGGTCGCGATGTGGCTGATCGGGCCGCCGTCGAAAGCACCATTGCCGAGGGCCGAGGGCCGAGGATGATTTACATTCAAGATATGCCATTCCCTTGGCTCACCAGCGCCATCTCCTTGAAGGGGCGAAGGCCGCTTGCGGCGCGGCAGGTCCTCCAGCAACTCGGTGGTCCAAGTGCAACGTCAGCTGGTCATGTGATGCCTCATGCCGGCTGTCGCCGATAGAAGGCGCCAGCAAGAGCCCTTAATTCGATCCGTCCACAGTCACTGCGATCCTCGCAGGAATGGTGGCGGCTGATAGCTCGTGACGGGCGGCGCAGAGCCATCGTAAGCTTGGACCTCAACAAGACAGGAATGTGCACTGGGTCCTTGGGCCAGTGCGGATGTGCCACGATCAGGCGTCAGAACATTAGGATTGCCGTGCTTGTCGAGTGAACCAGGCATGCCCGGCTCAAGGGGATCAAACCACGCCCCTGTCGACAACTGGACGACGCCTGGACGCACGTCATTCGAAACGCTTACGCCTGCCAGACAAGCACCACGATCGTTGAAGACGCGCACGATATCGCCGCTTGAAAGCCCACGGCGTGTGGCATCCTGCGGGTTCATTCTGATCGGCTCGCGTCCAGCGATTTTGGCATCTCGGGCATGACTGCCATGGTCATACTGGCTGTGCAGCTTTGTGACCGGCTGGTTCGAGATCAGATGAAGCGGGAAGCGATCTGCGGCAGGCGCCCCGAGCCATTTCTGGGATGGCAACCACGCGGCGTGGCCTGGGCAGTCCGCGTAGCCGAAGCTTGCGATCCGCTCAGAGAACAGCTCAATCAAACCGGATGGGGTCGTAAGTGGGAACCGCACCGGATCAGAACGGAAGTCGGCGAGGAGCGGCTTGACCGCTACGTGTTCCGGCAACAGGGTCACACCCTCGCGCCAGAAGGCATCGAAATCAGGGATGTCCATATCAGCAGCGGCGATGCGCTGGCGCGCCAAGCCATAGAGATGCCGGAGCCAACTCTCCTCGTTGCGACCCTCCGTGAAAGCCTCCTCTGCCCCAAGCCGTGAGGCGAGTGCGGAGAAGATCGTGAAGTCGTCGCGGGCTTCTCCGGCCGGCTCCGCCAAGCGGTGAGAGGCCGCACCAGTCGGGCGACCGATATCCAACGATGCTCCCTGGCTGGTGAACCACCGGTGAACATCGACTGTCAACGATGTTGTCCAACGCTTCCTGGCGTGTCGCAACTCCGTCGTCATGCGGCGAAGAACGGGTACAAGAAAACCCGCCTGGCTTGCACCACGCGGGTTCTATTCGGGGCAGAGGTTCGGTCCCAGCGACGTCCCTGCAGCCCTGAATCCTTAGAAGGTTGGCGAGCTTATGGCCTGCAGCCGCGAGTGGCCACAATCGGGCGTTCCGTCGCAGGAGACTCACAGCTTACCGATGTCTCAAAATCGCGCGAAACAAGCGGCAATGGCCGTCCTGCAATAGGTATTAGGACGCTCGAAAGCAGCATGCGGGAATAGGGATGACGAGGAGCTGCGAAGAAAGGTGCAGTCTCACCCTGTTCAACGATCTCTCCGCGATACATAACAGCTATGCGGTCGGCTATGCGTTCGACCACAGCCAGATTATGGCTGATAAAAAGATAGGTCAGGCCAAAGCTCTGTTTGAGCTCTTCGAACAGCTTGAGGATCTGTGCTTGGACGGAGACATCCAGTGCCGACGTCGGTTCGTCGCAGACGAGTAACTTCGGACGCAACATCAAGGCACGCGCTATTGCAACGCGTTGCCGCTGCCCACCCGAGATTTGGTTCGGATAGGTATGAAAGAGACGCATCGGCAGGCCCACCCTTCCGAAGAGCTCGCGTGCACGATCCTGACATTCTTTTGCAGAAACGCCGCCGCGCACAATGAGCGGCATCTGGATAATGTCCGCAAGGGTTCGCTTAGGATTCAAAGATGAATAAGGATCCTGGAAAACCGGTTGCACGAGATTCGCAAAGTCCCGCGGGCTCAGCGTGCTTGATGGCCTGCCATCGATCGTGATCGATCCTGTATCCGGCATCAGCAAGCGCAGCACAAGCTTGGCGAGTGTCGATTTCCCAGAGCCGGACTCGCCGACGATGGCCATCACTTCGCCCTCTCTCACTTGCATTGAAACGGACTTCACAGCCGGGATAAGCTGAGGTGGCGAGAAAAAACCAGTTCGCTGCCGAAACGCGAGGCTAATATTGTTCACCTCCAGGAGCGAAGTCATTGGAATGCCTCCAATGGCGCGGCTGATGAGTCTGTCGTCGATCCCGAATCGTCACGTGCAAGTAGACAACGATAAGCATGGCCCGGAGCGACCTCGCGTTCTGGGACCTGACTTGCACAGTCAGGCATCGCAAACCCACAGCGGTTCCGGAAGATACAACCCTGCAACTCTCCAATTAGTGCCGGCACCACGCCTGGAATAGGGATAAGTGGCTGGCCGCGCGTCGGTAGGCAAGAAAGAAGTGCGCTGGTGTAGGGATGGGCCGGACGCGTCAGGACGGAGGCCACAGAGCCGGTTTCGACAATCTCGCCGGCGTACATGACGGCCATCCGGTCAGCAACGTGGGCGACAACCCCGAGGTCATGGGTAATGAGCATCAAGGCCATACCGGTATCCGCCTGCAGTTCCTTTAGCAGAGCGAGGATTTCCACCTGGGTCGTAACATCGAGGGCGGTTGTCGGCTCGTCAGCGATCATCAGATTAGGACGACACATCAGCGCCATGGCGATCATGACACGCTGGCGCAGTCCGCCAGACATTTCGTGTGGATACTGTCGCAGGCGCCTTTCCACCGGCACAACCCCGACGCGTTCGAGCAACTCCCCTGCACGGGACAGAGCCGCCCTACGGTTGCCAAGGCGATGATGAAGGAAAGATTCGATCATCTGATCGCCGATGGGCAACACCGGATTGAGCGCCGTCATTGGCTCCTGGAATATTGCGGCGATCCCTAGTCCGTGCAAATGAGACCACTGGCGGCGCCCGAACATGCGCATGTCCTGGTTCTTCCAAGACATGGTCTCGGCGGAAAGGACCGCGCTGCGTGGTAGAAGTCCGAGCACAGACATGGCGGTCAGCGACTTGCCGCAGCCGCTCTCGCCGACAATCGCAAAGCTTTCCCCCTCCCCGATCGAAAAGCTGATGCCGCGAATTGCGCGCAGGAGACCAGCATGACCAGGGATGTCGATCCGGAGGCCTTCGATGTCGAGAAGCGGGCTCATCGGCGGCCCTCCGGCTGCGAAAGATCGCGCAATCCATCTCCGAGCAGATTTGTTGCCAGGACCAGCAGGAAAATGGCGATGCCTGGAACCCAAACGAGATACGGTTTGGCGAACAGGAAGCTTCGGCCTTCAGCAATCATAAGGCCCCATGAGGGCGTGGGCGCGCGGATGCCAAGGCCGAGGAAGGACAAGCTTGCCTCGCTTAGAATAGCCATCGCCATTTCCAAAGTGGCAATGACCAGAATGTGGTGGAGAACGTTAGGCCGGATCTCGTTCCAGATGATCCACGGTGCCGAGGCTCCAGCAACTCGCGCTGCAGCTATAAAATCAGCATTGCGCACTTGCTGTGTCGCCGTTCGCACGACCACAGCGTAGCGATCCCAGAAAAGCAGCCCGAGAACGAGAATGATGGTGGCCAGAGAGCCGCCTACCAGCGAAATGACGGCCAGCGCAACAAGCAGGCCGGGCATGCTGAGCCTGCAGTTGATGACATAGGTCACAATGTCATCAGTCCGTCCTCCATAGTATCCGCCGACAAAGCCAAGCGCTGATCCGATTGCCCCTGCGATTAACATGGTGGAGAAGCCAACGATCAGCGAAACGCGGCTACCGTAGATGAGGCGACTTAAATAGTCGCGACCAAGATGATCGGTCCCGAGCAAATAGTCTGGGCGACCACCTTGCATCCACAATGGGGGTAGCAGCCGCACCCCCAGGTTCTGAGCGATGGGGTCGTGCGGCGCGATGAACGGCGCGAATATCGCGATGACAATCGTGACGAACAGAATGGCGAAACCAAAGATGAAGCCGCCATGTTGGAGCGCTCGCCGCATACGCAGGCGCCGTGGCGCCGGAAGAGATGATTGTATCTCTTCCATCAGCGCTTCTGCCTCAATCTAGGATCCAGCCATGCGTTCAGGATGTCAGCTAGCAATGTCAGGACAATATAGGCCGCGGAAACGAACATCAGCATTGCCTGCACGACGGGGAAGTCGCCTCTCTGAATTGATCGGTATGTCAGAAGGCCAATCCCATCGATGGCGAATACCGATTCGACGATGACCGAACCTCCAAGAAGCGTGCCAAGTTGCACGGCTGAAAGCGATATAATCGGCAATATGGCGTTGCGCATTGCGTGGTTCAGCATGATCCGAGCCGTCGGTATGCCCTTGGAGCGGGCTGTTCGGATGTAATCCTGTTCGAGCACTTCCATTACACCGGACCGTGTCAGTCGCATCAGCGCCGGGATTGCGCCGACCGCCAGCACCACAATAGGCATAATATAATGAAGCGGAGTTGAGGAGCCTGAAACGGGGAGCCACCGTAACGTGACGCCGAAGATGCTGACCATCATCAACGCCAGGAAGAAGCTGGGTAATGCCTGACCGCTCAAAGCCAAGCTGCTGACCAAGCGGTCAAGCCAAGAGTTAGGTCGTAATGCAGCCAGCATACCCAGCGGCAGGCTGATTGTGAGGGCGACGACAAGGGCGCATACGGCGAGGATGGCGGTGGTGCCGATCCGGGCCATGAACAGCGAAAACACTGTCTCGCGGGTGAAGAAGGATGTGCCGAGATCGCCTCTCGCTGCCCCGGTCAGCCAACTGGCATATTGGGCCAGTAAAGACCGGTCGAGCCCCATCGATCGTCGAATTTCCTCAATCTGTTCGGCACTGGCATTCTCTCCCGCAAGCGTGGCGGCAAGGTCGCCGGAAAGATGCAGGAGCGCAAATCCTACCAACGACACCGTCAACAGAACGAGAAGTGAGAC
This sequence comes from Microvirga zambiensis WSM3693, assembly GCF_016735695.1. GTDB lineage: Bacteria > Pseudomonadota > Alphaproteobacteria > Rhizobiales > Beijerinckiaceae > Microvirga > Microvirga zambiensis. Next base: position 34,729 of record NZ_JAERQD010000043.1, read on the forward strand.
GAGCAGTTTGCCCCGAACGAAGCTCAGCATCACCGTATCCGCTTTGTCTCCTACTTCGCCCAACCTGCAAGCGAGATGTCCGGGAAATCGATTACCGGAGCTTGATACCTGACCTGCTCCGAGAGGACATAGGTTGCGACCGTGCCGTATAGGGGAAGAACGTAGGCCTGTTCGTTAATGCGAGTCAGCGTGTTGCGATAGAGTTCCTCACGCTTTCCTTTGTCCGTTGTGCGCAAGGCGGTTGCATTCCACTCGGTGATGTCTTTGTCCTTCACGTAATCGGTGGAAGACCCGTTGAAGAAGATGCCGAGTGTATTCGAAATGTCCAATGATGTTACACCGCTGCCCCAACCAACAATGCTCATCTGCGATTCGCCCTTAATATAGCGTTCGCGCCAAGCCGGCAGTGGCATTGTCTCAAGCCTGACCCGGATGCCAATTGCTGACAGGTACCCTTGCAATGCTTCGCCGATCGCCCGGATGTTGGCTTCAGCCATCAACGTAACATCGAACCCATTGGCATAACCGGCCGTTTTCATCAGTTCCTTGGCCTTGGCGAGATTGAGCTCGTAAACCGGTTTCACGTCAGTGATGCAGAACCGCTGTGATGGATTGCAATTGGTTGCCAAGACGGCAGCATCGGGGCTGACGAGGCTATGAACCATTTCAGGTTTGTTCACGGCATAAGAGATGGCGCGCCGAACATCAGCGTTACTTAGCGGGTTGTTGTCCTTGCCAGCGACATTCATGCTCAGGAAATACATCCGCGTCGCCTGGCCGGTCTGTACAATGACACCCGGTGCACCCTGCAACGCCGTGACATCTGTCGGAGAGAGCGAAAGCGCCATGTCGATGCCGCCTGACATGAGTTCCGCGATTTGCGTCTGCGTTTCGGGGATGACACGAATTTCGATAGTCCCAATCGTCGGCTTGGGGCGTGTGCCGCCGAAATAGTTGTCGTTCCTTACCAGCGTATAGGAAGAGCCCTTCTGCATGCTCTTGAGCGCGTACGGACCGGTGCCGACCGGCTTCGTCGCATGAATCATGTGGCCGTTTGCTTCAGTGTATTCGTTCGGCCAGATGCCCACACGCGAAGCAAGCACGTTTTCGAAGGTCGGCTCCGGCTGCTTGAGGGAAAGTTTCACGGTGTATTCGTCAAGTTTTTCAACGGAAGCAATGTTGCCAAAATCCTGCTGCTGCTGACGGAACTTGTTATTCATGTCCATCAGTTGCTTGAAGGTGAAGACAACATCATCTGCGTTGAAGGTCTCTCCGTTTTGGAACTTGATTCCCTGGCGCAGCTTGAATTCAACCGACTTGTCACTTGTCCAGTTCCAGGAAGAAGCAAGCAGCGGTTTGAAATCGCCCGTCGCTCGGTCGGCATAAATCAGGGTGTCGAAGATGATCGTCCCGAACAGATCGGAGTCGGCGCTGCTTGTGTGGATGGAATCGATGAAATCCGTTTCTCGTGAAAGCGCCACGCGAAGCGTGTCGTCGGATTGCCCGGCCCGGACGGCAGAGGCAGAAAGAACCAGAGACATAAGTGCACCAAAGGCCGTGGACCATTTAAGGAGTTTTTTCATCAACCGTTCCCTTTCCAAGCGGCAGACCACTTGCATTTTTACTTTAAGTCTAAACTATTGGACCTCAAAAGAAGAGGTTTGTCCATGACCATAGGTTTCTTCTCAAGCAGCTATTCCGAAGCCCGGCAGCGCTTCCTGGCGAGCGCTCGCGCGAAGAATATGCCAGTGACCTCTTATCTCCATCCACAAGTCGGTCCAGCCAACGAGACATTGGCGACAGATGTCGCGCGTATCGGTCCGGCGGACGCTAGTCGCGTATTGATTTTGGAGTCTGGCCTTCACGGCGTCGAGGGCTACCCTGGATCGGCTTTGCAATTGTCCGCACTGGAGGAACCGACCTTTTCAGACGACGGCGATGTAGCGCTCCTTCTGGTCCATGCGATCAATCCCTGGGGCTATGCCTGGAACCGCCGGTTCAACGAAGACAATATCGATCTCAACCGGCATTTCATCGATTGGGATGCACCAGGCAGCCTCGATAATCCCGGTTACAGAGATGTAGCAGATTTCATCATCCCGCAGGATTTTTCCGCTGATGCGCTAGCTGCCTCTGATGCAAAGCTTGAAACCTATCGGACGGAAAGGGGCGAACTGGCATTTCGGTCTGCCATCAAGCTCGGTCAGTATTCGCACCCTGAGGGCCTCTATTACGGTGGGCTGGCGCCCTCATGGTCGGCAAGGACGGTTGCGCAGATTGCCAACGATCATTTGAAGTCGGCTAAGATATGCGGCTTGATCGATGTACACACTGGTTTAGGCCCGTTCGGCTTTGGAGAATGCCTAAGCGGCATGGCACCCGACAGCGATGAGGGCAAACGCTGTAGCGACTGGTACGGCACGGTCGCTCATACGAAAAGCGCAAACACGGCTTATGCAGGAAGCGCAGCCTCCATTCTAGATGGATACAAGCGGGCTGCGCCATGGCTGGTCTGGACCCCAATCGGCCTGGAATTTGGCACCCGATCGGAAAAAGTTGTGCGTGACGCGGTACGCTTCGATGGCTGGCTGCATCTCAATGGTGGCGTGGCTCATCCCAAGGCGCAACAAGTCAAAGCACTGATGCTTCACGCCTATTACCCGGATGAGCCTGAGTGGCGGCAGGCCGTGCTAATTCGCGGCATGGAAGTCGTTCGGTCAGGACTTAGCGGCATTTCGAGATGAGAGGAGACGTTTGCATGAGGCCACTGAGCAAGTTTAGCTGCAAGGCGTAACTGGTTAACGTGATCAAATTACGTAATGCAACAACAGCACGGGTAAAGCAGGAAAATGAAGGACTTCATTCTAGATCTCGTGGCACGCGGTGAACTCGCCGTGGTCAAGCGCCCTGTCAATCCGTGTCATGAGCTTGCCGCTGTCACCCGAGCCGTGCAGAAGGCGGGTGAGCAGGCCGTCCTCTTCGAGAAGGTAGGCGGCAGCGAGTTGCCGGTCATCTCCAATCTCTATGGCAGCCATGAGCGCCTGAAACGGCTGATCGGCGCGGGTGAATGCAGCTTCTGCGAACGCTGGATCGAATTGACCGACGCCTGCCTCGCTAGCCGCGATGCAGACGTGCTTGAACAAGCCAGTTCGGATGTCGAAGCCGAGTTCGTCTCCGGCACGCTCTCCGATCTGCCTGCGATCACCTATCACGGGCGGGATGCTGGCCCGTATTTCACCTCGGCGATCTATCTCGCGAGAGAGCCGGACAGTGGCGTGCCGAACCTGTCCTTTCATAGATCGATGTATGTGAGCGATACGGAGCTTCGAGTGCGGCTCGGAGGCACTCACGATCTGGCGCGGTATCAGGCCAAGGCGGAATCGCGCGGCCAGCCACTGGAAGCGGCGCTGCTGCTGAGTTGTCCGCCCGAAATCTTTCTGTCGGCCTGCGCCTCCCTGCCCTACGAGGCGAGTGAGCTGAACATGGCGGCCCAGATCGCGGGCAGGAAGCTGCCGATGCGCCGCTGTAAGACCATCGACCTTGAGGTGCCTGCCTCCGTGGATATCGTGGTCGAAGGCCGCTTCGTATCCAACGAACGTCGCCCGGAAGGCCCGTTCGGCGAGTTCATGGGGAACTACGTCGAAGTTGGCGACAATCATGTCTTTGAGGTCACCCATGTCAGCTATCGCCGCGCGGCCGTGTTCCACGGCCTTGTCTGCGGCTCGCCCGAGGATCTGCGCCCGCTCGAGGCTGTGACGGCCGCTCGGATCTATCGGCACGTTGCCGCGCAGGTGCCGGGAATCATCGACATCTGCTGCCGGCCGAATGTGATGATCACGATTATCAAGCTCAAGGTTCAGTACGAAGGGCACGCCAAGCATGCGCTGCTGGCCGCAATGGGCTCCTATCTTGACTACAACAAGGTCGTCATCGCCGTGGATGAGGATGTCGACATCTATAATCTAGATGACGTGATGTGGGCCTACCTGACCCGTGGCAGGGCCGATACCCGGGCCATGATCCTCAATGATATCCCGGGCTTCTACCGGGACGCCAAGAAGGATCACTGGGGCCGGCTCGCCATCGACGCCACAATGCCCTGGGGCCGAGCTGCCGAATTCGTCCGCAAGTCAATTCCTGGAGAAGACGATATTGACCTACGCGAATGGGTCGATCGAGGTTCCGGTCACGAGCGTGAAACATGATGGGGCGGCCGAAGGCCCCTCCTCCTTTTTGCCCTCAGTCGGCAAAGCTGTCCGGCTGCTGCTATCGGCACATCTAGCTTTGGAATTGCGAGGGCTTTAGAGACTTCATGCTAGGGATGCGCCAGACCTCCTGTATCTGACCCATCTAGGCGATAGATATCACCCGAGTGCAGCACATAGTCGTCTGCAGAGCCTCCGTCACGGGTGCGAGCTACTTGAAGGACTGGGCCGTAGCGCTTGGCGAAAATGTCTGGGACATCCGCCACACGAACATGGTGCTTATCTTCCAGATTCCGCCTCCAGGCGAAGATTGCGATTGAGCTGAGTGCCTTCGCTCGAGTGGACTTATATTAGCATCATCGTAGTTAGGGCCGGGGCGCAAATTGCTATTGCATTGCATAGTGTGATGAATAATTGAAAAGCCAGAGAGAAGGTCAGACGATGAGCAGCAATCCGCGCCGTATTGTGGTTGGCATATCTGGAGCGTCAGGGGTCATCTATGGGATCCGTCTACTTCAGGTCCTGCGAGAAGCTGATGTCGAGACTCATCTGGTGATGACCCGCTCGGCCGAAATCACGTTGGCGTATGAGAGCGAATACAAGGTGGCAGAGGTGCGCGATCTTGCGAGCCGCACCTATGCGCCGACCGATATTAGTGCGGCTATTTCCAGTGGCTCGTTCCGGACTGCAGGAATGATCGTCGCACCCTGCTCAATAAGATCGATGTCTGAGGTTGCCAGCGGCGTAACCACAGGCCTTCTGAGCCGTGCAGCAGACGTGGTGCTAAAGGAGAGGCGACGCCTCGTGCTAATGGTGCGCGAGACTCCCCTGCACAGCGGCCATTTGCGAACGATGGTCCAGCTTTCAGAAATGGGGGCGATTATAGCCCCACCCGTACCTGCCTTCTACGCACGGCCGCAGACCCTTGATGACATGATCGACCACACGATCGGCCGAATGCTCGATCTCTTCGACGTCGATACCGGGCTGGTCCGGCGGTGGAAGGACGGATGAACCTCTCAGCCGAGTGTGCGGGCGGCTTGTGCTACCACGTCGAAGGCTTTGGTGAGCGCCCCATCCTTGGGAGTTTCAGCTTTGAGAAGCTCCGGCAGGGCTTGCTCTAGCGGCAGACCGGCATTCGAGGAGTGAGCCTGTAGCCAAGTCTCGATCGCCGAAAGCTGGATGAACTCCGCCTCCAACTCGAGCGCCTTCACCTTCTCGCGCAGTGCTAGCCGGTTGGCATCAGGCACTTCAGCCCAGCCGGGCTTTAACTGAACCCGAACGCGACGCAAGGGAAGAATTACTATTCGGCGCCAGTTGGCGATCTCAGCGTCGAGCGTCGCTATTCCTGCCGTATTGAGCGGTCGGCCGAGCCGCACATCGGCATAGAGCAAAGCAATCAGCATAAGTACATCCACCCCGCCTTCGTCCTGCAGCTTTAGGCAAGCTGGGCTGACGCCCGGGTGGGCATAGAAGGCAAGAGCGAAATCGCGCAGCGGGCTTGAGGAAGTCATGCGACTTGCATCCCACGGTGCACCTAAGACCGTCAAGCCGAGCTTTCAAATGCAGCTGCTGCGCGTGATCTCTTACATTGCAGGATCCGGACATTCTAACTTTGCGGCTAGATAACTGTGGCTGATAACAAAGGCTTTGAAACTTAAATCGATATGTTCCCAGGCAGCTTGCGGGTTCGTCAGGATAGCTCGCTTGGGCTCACCCTGCCCTAACAGTTCCAACAATTCCGGCAGCGAGAAATGCGTGGGGCGCGGCGTGTAAGCAAGGCATCCAAGATGAGGATGTCCAGGTCCTTGAGATTCGGCGGGTTTTCTTCGGGGATGTGGCTCACGAACGGCGCGTAAGCGATATTGCCGAAACGGGAGACGAAAGCGTCGATATCCCTATGGATCATGCTTAACGGCACGGCCTCCATTGTGAGAGACCGGCTGCTGGCCGCGGACGTGCTCGTGGAAGCTGGCGCCGTCATCGCCAATCATCGTCGCGAACCGCCTAAACGGCGATGTTCATCCTCCACGAGGGCACAACGAGCAAACCGGTGCCGTGACGTTCGGCGCCATCGTGGGCGATGGCTGTCGGATCGGGGCCAATGTGGTCCATGCCCCCGGCTCCATTCTACCGGAAAAGGACCGTGGTGCTGAGGCTTTCTCTCATTGATCAGCGACCTGACGATTACCTCAGCAAATAGTGTTGCCCGTTTTCATGTTTTCATTAACTTCGAGCCTGTTGACGGCTCGTCGAAGTGGACGGCTCAGGCCGCCCGCTCAAGTCCCGGGCCGCTCTCCAAACTGTAACTCAACTCCCGGGCGGGCTTTGGCTTCGCGAAGAAAAAGCCCTGAGCTTGGATGCACCCGGCAGCACGGAGCCGAACGAGCTGTTCTTCAGTCTCAACGCCCTCGGCGGTAGTGATCATTCTCAGGCTCGCTCCGAGCCTTACGATCGATTCAACGATCACGGCTGCATCCCCCTCGTCGGGGAGGTCCCGAACGAACAGTTGATCGACCTTGATCTTGTCGAAGGGGAACCGGCGCAGATAGCTCAGGGACGAGTAGCCAGTACCGAAATCGTCCAAAGCGATGCGTATGCCCATGCTCCTAAGCTGGTGAAGCGTCGCGAGCGTCGCGTCATTGTCCTGGAGCAGCACCGACTCTGTGATCTCTAGTTCCAGGCGGTTTGGAGAAAGACCGGAGGCATCGAGGGCTGTTATCACCTGCTGGGCGAGATTACCGGATCGGAACTGCACAGGCGACAGATTGACAGCAACGCGGATGTGGTCTGGCCATTTGGCTGCCTCGGTGCAGGCCTGCTGAAGGACCCACCGACCGAGGCTGGCGATCAGCCCGGTTTCTTCGGCGAGCGGAATGAAATCACCCGGTGCGATAATTCCTTTCTCGGGGTGATTCCAGCGCAGAAGGGCCTCGAACCCGCAGATTTCATAGAGTTTGAGGTTTACGATCGGCTGATATGCGAGCATCAGTTCGTCATTGCTGATCGCCTTACGCAAGTCGAGTTCCAGTTGGCGACGGGCCTGTAGCTGTTCGTCCATTTCAGGAGCGAAAAACTGGTAGGTGCCGCGTCCGACCGCCTTGGCGCGGTATAGGGCGAGGTCCGCGAACTGAAGGATTTGACTCGGTGTCCTTCCCTCTCGGATGAGAGCGATGCCGATACTGGCTCCGATGACGATCTCATGCCCGTCAATGAAATAAGGGGCACCAAGAGCAGTCACGATCTGCGTCGCAAGTCGCGCGCATCCCTCCAAGTTGGTGACGCCCATTTGAAGAACGGCAAACTCGTCGCCACCAAGGCGTGCAATGACGTCACCGTCGGCAACGCAGTTGCTAATGCGTGTCGTGACTTCCCTGAGGAGGGCATCGCCCATTCCGTGCCCAAACGAGTCGTTGACGTCTTTGAAACGGTCGAGATCAAGGAGCAGCACCGCCTGGGTAACTTTGTTGCCGTCGCGATTTGCCAGGATCCCTTCCAGGGTTTCCTGAAACAGCGCGCGGTTGGCAAGACCAGTCAAGGAATCGCGGTGGGCGAGCACGCGTAGCTTCTTGTGCGCTCCGCTGAGCAAGCCAATGTGGCGAAGGAGAAGGGCTAGGAGAATAAATCCGGAAAGAATGAGCCCGGCGACGATGCCGGTGAACCTCCAGTGCATACGGAGCAGACCCTCTTGCTCGGCCGCAACAGTGTTCGCACTGTACGAGTGAGCGACGGAAGCAATTTGGATGAATATCGCTTCGAGCGGCTTTACGGCCTGCAAGGCCTTTTGAGCTGCGCCTGGCTGATCGATATTATCGATAAGCGGCTCAATGGTTCGCAGGATATCACTGAGTTGACGGAGGGCAGCCACGTATTCCGGGTACCCTCGAAGCGGTTCGGTCAGGATATCGCTTCGGAGAAATGACTTGGCGCGATCCATAAGTATATCAAAGCGCAGTCTAATTTCGCCTTCATCGACATCACTACCGGGATCCCCATACTCGGCAAGGCGCTGCTCAAGTCGAACGAACTCATTTGACGCCTGACTGGCATCCCAGGATGGGCGATATCGGGAAACATACTCGAGCGAATACTGCCGCTTGACCACGAGGGTCGAAACATACCCTGCCGAAATCACGAAGCCGCAGATAATGACGCCAAGCAACAGTTGAAATGCACGCAGGGACAAGCGTTTCATCCTCCGGATCGGCTCCGGCTTGTACGCAGGAAAAGCGGGTGCAAACAGTGACTTAGGCGAAGCTCGATCAAGACGATTATTCTCTTGCTTCAGTGCCATACTCCGGATGCTTGCGCAATCGCCTCCATAACGGGACACCATCGAAGTTCAACACTGTTGCGAACCAGCATCGGAAACCCGCCCGGTCGGTAGGATTACTGCCTACGCCGTGAAGCAGACGGGAGACCATCACTAATTCCGATGCTTCTAAGCCGTTAGGCCTCGCATATCATGAAACGCTATAAAATTTTGAATAAGGGGTCATTGACAAGAAGTCCGCGGTCGCTCTGCAGGATGGCGGCACAGAGCCATCTGACAGGATCGGTCCGGCGCGCATCAAAAGTTACGACGAGGATATCGTGGGAACGTGGCCCATAAAATTGCCACGGTTGAACGGCCAAGGTTGGCTTAGTGGTTTCAGCCTCCTTGAGCCGCAGATACCCTGGTTGCGGATCCATCCAATTTCGTCGACCGGGCTCCAACCGCCCTCAGCCGGAGGTCTGTCACGACCCCTCGGTGAGGGCGTTTTGCTGTCTGGCAAGCGATAAGGCTCCGTTAACCATACTCGCGCGACGATGCATTGCTTGATCAAGACTGGGGGACTGGCATGAATGTCGTGGTTTTTGCTTCCCGCAAGGGAGGTTCCGGAAAGAGCACCCTTGCCGCGCATCTCGGGAGCTATATGGCCGAGCACTCTCGGCCGACGCTCCTGATTGACGCGGACCCTCAGGGGTCGTTGGCCCTTTGGCACCGGGTTCGGGGCTCGCCGGATCTGACGCTCCATGTTGGCACCAAGCATCTCGCGGCCACCTTGGCGAAGGCGCGGCGGGCCGGGGCTGAATGGGTCTTGATCGACACGCCACCCAACGCGGAAGCTTCCGTGACCGAGGCGATCTGGCACGCGGATCTTGTCGTGATCCCAATGCGCGCCGGGCTGTTCGATATCGACGCCGTTCAGGCCACGATCCAAATGTGCCGTGACCTTAAGAAGCCATATGCTGTGGTAATCAATGCTGCGCCGGCCAGGAACGGCTCGACGGATCCGAGTGTTGCGGATGCACGAGGCGCGATGCAGACGCTCGAGGTTCCGACATGGAGTGGTCAGATCACCCACCGCCCTGAGCTGACGCTCTCCTTGGCCTATGGAGCCGGGGTGAGCGAGTCCCACTCCGGATCGGCTGGATCGGAGGAGATCGGCAGCCTTTGGCGAGCGCTCACGCGGAGCTTCGAGGCAATCGAGGCGATGACCGGCAAACAGGGTCAATCCGCTTAACGAGTATGTCGTCTTACTCCGGTCGAGATAATTCGAACCGTTATTCGGAAAGGGACCTGAAGATTGCCATTGCTGGAGCGATGGGAACCAAGAAGACGAACCCAGGTTTGATCAAGCTACTACAGTGCTCGACCGAAATGGAGCTGTGTCGGTTCGTCCCCCTGCGCAGCATTGGCGAAGTTTTCAAACCGCGGATCAGACGCGGGCTTCCAGTCCGATCTGACTGGCATGCCAGCTAAGGATGTGTCGTTCGCCTGCGCGGATCAATTCATGGAAACCCCAACCGATTGTCGACAAAACCAGGATTGCGACGATGACCACGCTGGCATCGCCGTTCTCTTGCCCCAAGCTGAGGAGATAGCCGAGGCCGTAAGTCGCTCCCATAAGTTCACCAATCACCGCCGCGGTGACTGCCTGCGTAGAGGCAATCCTCAACCCGGCGAAGATAGGTGGCAGCGAAAAAGGAAGCTCTATCCGTCGAAAGCGCTGCCATGCGTTTAGATGAAGAAGTGTGCCGAGATCTTGATAAGGCCTTTCGACAGCTGCAAATCCCGCAGCAGCACCTGCCATCACCGGGAAGAACGTCACGATCGCAATAAGAGTTATTTTCGGTCCCATATCCAACCCGAGCCACAGGAGAAGCAAGGGGGCGATCGCAATCTTGGGTGCCGTCTGCAGGACTAAGATAAGGGGGGACAGCAGCCGACCGAGAAGTGGCACTCGCACGAACAACCACCCAAACGCAACACCGAGAAAACCACCGAGAATAAATCCGGCGCCAATCTCACCAAGAGTGACACGGATGTGCTTCGTGAGCTCCGCCGTTTGCGCGAGGAAAACGAAGCGAGACGCAATAGCATCCGGCGCAGGGAGCAAATAGGCCGGCACATTCGCCACAAGGACGACAATCCACCAGATCGCCACTGCGATGGCTAGTGATCGGAGAGCAATCAGGATACTGGCTATTGTCATTATGGCCCATGGATGGGTTAACCTCCGCCTGTCGACGGAGGTTGAAGGACTATTAGGCTTTGATATCGCTCGGCTGGACCACAAGATCGTCGGCTTTGAAGCCCTTCTCGATGACTTTGTATTCAGCCAAGATATCGACATTCTTCTGCCAAGCCGCGAAGTCCGCTGCGCCAAGCCCCTTCTGTTTCGTTAGCGGGCTCTGCCAAATTGATGGGATGAACGACTCTGTGAACGCTCGCTTCAGCAGAGCCTCCTGCCCCTTCCAAGTCTGCGCGTGCTTGTCGATTGCAATCGTCAACGCCTCATCGACGTGACCGTCAATCACCCACTGAATTGCTTCACTGAGAGCAGCATTGAAACCGCTCACTGCCTTTGGATTGCTTTGGAGATACCGATCGCTCGTCACAACGACGTTGCCGAACGATGGCAGAAAGTCGTTTGAGGAGATCATGCCGACTTGCACGCCGTCAGCTTCGAGGTTGTAGCGCCGCAGTTCCGAGAAAACGATGGCATCAACTTTGTCAGCTTGCAGGGCTTGGACAATCGCACCCGTGGCAATCACCTCCACGTTGACGTCGTCCAGCTTCAGGCCTGCCTGCTTTAGTCCGACTTGCAGCTGCAGGTAGTTCGGACTTCCGAGGCTCGTAACTGCGACCGTCTTTCCTTTCAAGTCGGCAAAGGTCTTGATGTTCTTGGACGTTTTGAAAAGGGTTGCCCCAATGCCGCGTTGATAGGTGGTATGAACCACCTTGGCAGGAAGACCGTTAGCTTTTGCGGCAATAACCGCGTCGCCATTCGGGAAACCGAATTGGACGTTCCCGGCCGCCACATTGCGCATGATGTCGGCCGCAGCCGCGTAGACGATGCGAACTTCGAGACCATTCTTCGCGAAGAGTCCTTTCTCCTGGGCGACATAGATGGGAGCGTAGAACGGAACAGCTGCTCCATCGATTTGCAGCGTCACTGCCTCAGTACTTTGAGCTCTCGCAATGCGTGGAAAAACACCTGCAGCCGCTGCGACGGCGCCGGTTGCGAGAAATGTTCTGCGTTTCATCGAAAACCTCCCAAGTTGGACGCACTATTGAGCGTCGAGCAAAGCGGCTGCTGTTGCCGCAAGACGAATAAGATTGTGCTGGGTTTCTTCGTAGTCTTCCAGCCATTGGTCGGTTGCGCGATTGCCGTGCACCGCCAGAACAGCCCCAACCTGGACGCCCAGAGCCCTGCCGACAGCAAACAGCGCCTCGCATTCCATATCCATACCAACAGCGCCAGCCTCGGTCAGCTGTCGTATCAGCCCGGCGGTTGGCAGCCCGCTGGGGTCGCCCTTAGGTTGAGCAAGTCGCTCTTGTCCCCAGTAGTAGGAGTCCGTAGTGTAAATTGCTCCCTTGCGGAAAGGAAGGTTGAGCGCCTGCGCTGCACGCTCAAGCGCCTCTACGACCTCAGGCGAGGCGGGGATTGGCTCACCTGAAGGATCATAGATGCGAGCAGTTCCAGTATTCCGCAGGGCCGTGTCGACAATCAGGAATGAGCCGAGGGGCATACTGGGATCGATCGCTCCCATGCCGCCAACCCGGATCCCTCTTTTCATACCCAGGTTAGTAAGCTCCACCACTGCGATTTCGGTTGAGGGCCCCCCGATCCCTGTCGAGCAAACCGTAATTGGTGTGCCAGTCCAGGTGCCGCGGGCCATTTGAAACTCGCGCCGGCGCCCAATCTCCGTCACCTGTTCCAGGACGCTTGCCGCCTTTGACACCCGGTCCGGATCTCCTGGAAGGAGGACTGACGGCATGACGTCCGCTGCCTCGCAAGGCAGATGAGTGGGGCTCCCCTCAAGCCAGGGGAACGCGGCTGAGCGTGATGCTGTGTTGGTCATGGTTGTTCTCGCCAAGATAGGAGGCGACGTTCAACGAAGTCGATGATCTGATAGACGGCAATACCCAAGAGAGCCGTTACGATGACCGCCCCGAACAGAAGTGGCGTCTTGTAAGTGGCTGTTGCAAACGTCATCAGGTAGCCTAGGCCCTGCTTACCAGCCATCCATTCAGCAAGGATAGCTCCAACCACAGCTTGCACGGCCCCCACGCGTAGACCGATGAAGATCTCTGGAAGGGCCGATGGAAACTCAATCCGCCGGAAACGCTGCCAGAGGCTGAGATGGAGCACCTGCGCCAGGTCATGGAGTCGTTTATCGACTGAACGGATGCCGACGAGTGTCGCAATCAGAACCGGAAAAAAGACAAGCGATACAATCAGGATAAGCTTGGATGTGATGCCCAAGCCGAACCAAATGACAAAGAGTGGCGCGAGTGCGATCTTTGGGGCGGTTTGTAAGAAAAGGATTGGACCAGACAACCAGCGTTCTAACCTTGCACTCTTCGCAAGAACAAGCCCACTGGCGATACCAAGAACCACTCCCACCACATAACCCGAAACTAGAATGGTAATGGTGTAGAGAAGATGATCAAAAAGCTGTCCTTTGGCAGCCTCCACGAGGGCATTCCAAACGGACACCGGAGAAGGCAGCAGGAAGTCGGGGATATCACAATAGCGTGTATAGAGATCCCATGCGACGACGATGGCTGCGATGGCGAAAGTGGTCTCAAGAACTCTCCAGAAGCCTTTCATTGCAGATCCCGCCTAAGGTCAGCCATCAACTGGTGAAACGCCGGATCCAGTTTGGTTCTCTCCCCTCGAGGACGAGGAAGATTCACGTCGTAGACGGTTTTGATACGGCCAGGACGAGGAGACATCACAACAACCCGATCCGAAAGGTAGGCGGCCTCTTCAACACTATGAGTCACGAACAGAATGGTCTTCTTCGTCTGCGACCAAATCGACAGGAGTTCATCATTCAGTCTATCGCGAGTGATCAGATCCAAAGCGCCAAACGGCTCATCCATCAGGAGCAGCGAAGGATCATATGACAGAGCACGCGCAATCGAGACGCGCTGACGCATTCCGCCGGACAAGGCACGCGGCAAGGCAGCTTCGAAACCAGTCAATCCAACGAGCTTTAGCAAGTCCAAAGCACGGCTGTCGGCCTCAGTTCGAGCGACCCTGGCTGTATCAAGAGGGAAGCGAACATTCTCAAGCGCGGAGAGCCATGGGAGAAGAACTGGCTCTTGAAAAACAAAGCCGACCCGCTGCCGGGCCCGGTCACCGTCGTCAACGTCGATGGATCCGCCGCTTGCCGTCTCCAAGCCAGCGAGGATGCGCAAAAGGGTCGACTTCCCACAACCGGATGGTCCAATGATGCTAACAAATTCGCCGCGGCGCACATCAAGATCAGTTGGGCTCAGTGCCGTTACCTTAGCTCCGTCGATCGAAAAATCCTTGTGAACGCCGCGGATCGTGATCATTCGTCTGTTCGCACCTAAAGGTCTTGGCCACAGCCTTGAAAGCTCCTGTCGCACTGACACATTCAGCCCCTTGCAGACAAGCTTTGGCGGCAATGCATCTTGCATTTCTTTTGCCTGTGAAGGGACAAATTCTCGTCACTCATTGTTACTTTTCGTAACTTTGTGTCGGATCGGCGCCAACGGTTCTCCGAGCATCGCATTGCGAATTAGGGTCGGCCACCGGGTGCTCACGCAACCGGGCAGGGGACCGGTCCGGTTCAATTTCCCCGTTCGGGTGACCAGCATAGGCAGGTAGAGTGTCCATGAGAGCGGTGAGGGATTAGGGCGCCAAGCCAACGCCATAAAGCTCGGCTATGTCTCAGAACCAATCCCTATCAAGCTGGGCCTCGCGGTATTCCTCCACGATAGCTGCGGCGGCATGGCCATAAATGGCATAACAAAGGGCCTCATCATCATGGCGAGCGTAATAGGCAATCCCACTCGCTCGGATGGGGTGGTCGCGCAGAGCCGATGACCAGGCTTGCGGGACGTCATACGGAAGACCGCCATGCACGACCTCCGCTGTCGCTCCCATTCGGGCCAGACCAGGCCCTCCAAGTTTGATCAGCACAAGATGGTTCGTAATCCGCAGCCGTACATACGCTTTCCTGGCCAGAAGGTCTGAGGGGATCAGAGTGCGGCCGGGTTCTCGGAGAAACGTCTCGGCAAATGCGCCACGCGCGTCCTTGGCCGTGTAGAGGACGCCATACGATGCATCAGGCGCATTGAGGCGACTATCCCGGGTGCGATCAAAATGGATTGGGTTGTATGCTGACGTGAAGAACCGGTGGAGGATCTCGCCAGGCTCGAGGGTGATGAGGACCGGATCCCGCGAAGCAAGATCTGGTGGCGGCAATGGTGCCGTCACGATCCTTGCTGACCCATGCGCCGGGCAGCGTCGACAGCCAAGTCGATATCGCCAGCTTTGAGGAGATCAATTGGCTTGCGCCCATTCAGGCGCGGATCGGGACGAACAAGAAAGTTCAGCACCGCCCAGGGGTTCTCTGTTGGGAGAGCCTCATGCACCGCCTTCAGACCCGGGACGACCGTGCCATCGTGGTTGAATTGCACGGTGGGATAGGCTCGTCGGTTGCTCGGACCCGGAACGGCCAGCAAGCTGCCTTCGCGCACTTTTCGATCCACCATCTGCCGTGAAATGCCATTCATCAGGACACGAACCTGATCCAGGTCGTAGGCACCGCCCGATTCCTTCAGATCGTTTTGGGCGATCTGAACGCCTCTGAGGAGTGCCTTGGCCCGCGAGCTGGGCTCGAACGCAGAGGCATCAACAACGGGTTTTTTCTGGACTGGGCCTGAACTGACCCGGGCAAAGAGACGGCCCTGGGGCCCTGCCAGATGCCCCCGAAACCGTTGGATCCGTCCGGACCCTATCCGCAACAGCTTCTTCTCCGTCGTTGCGTCTGGGGGGACTAACGCGACCAGCACTCCGTCGGGAATCTCCCGAAGCACCTGTGCTGGATCACCAACCACTTTGTATGAGTGAACCGATGAATGCACGGATGACTTCGCCCTGGAGTACTTCCGAGCAGACGGCCGCTTTTTCGCTTGAGGGTCTTTGATGCGAGCCATCTGCTCCTCCCTTGGAGCTAAGATAAGCCTTGTTCCGCCGATTGGCAACTTGGACAACTAAGGCAACTTTGGAAACGAACCACACTTCGCACAAAGTGCTCCCGCGGCTATCTGTGAAGATGAGAAACAGTAGGGGATCCCTTGTAGAAGCTGGTGTTAGCATCGGACAAATATCTAACGAGATAACATTTCGCATAACAAACATTATGGAATTAGCTCTAGGAGCTTTCTTCATGTCAACGACGTCATTCACGTGCCCCTTTAAGGCGTTTGCCCGCCAGTCGTGAAACCGTCTGCTTTAGCCCATCCGTGACGGCGCTAGAGCGCGGTTCAGGCATGTTCAGCGCATCGTTTCGCCGGAGATTCTGTAGCCATTGATTGGGGTCTTGTTCCCTGTGAAGCTCTTTCCAGCCTATCTCGTCGTTTTTCGTGGTCCCATGAAGCCAAAGGATCCCCAATGACCGGTCCCGGCCTCCACCTCTTGATGCCCGACGAAGTTCCTGAGGACCAGAGCAACAACATCACCCTGGCTGAGGTGGTTCAGCCCGAGCGGGCGATGGAGTTCATGGTGACGGTGCTCATCGATGGGACGGCCATCGCCGTGAGTGGTCCGTTCGGGTCGATGGAGGAAGCCGTCGACCAGGCCAACGATCTCTCAAAGGACTACCAGCTTGAACCGATTTACGTCAGGCGGGAGCAGGCCTAGACCGTTTCCACCCCGGCGCTCGGGCATCGTTCACGCCGCGTCGTGAATTAACATCACATTCAAACCACTCGCTCTGGGCAGCCCGGAAGGCTTCAGAATGTATTCTAATGATCTTCACGGGAGTCCTGTGACAGAGAGACTTGCGTGCCTAGAGAAACTGCGATGATCAACACCACCCTATATTACCCCACTTCCGTGAAGATCATTAGATCCGTGCTTCGTCCCGCTCTTGTGAGTGGCTGAACCGGTCTATGCGGCCCGCCGGGTGAACAGGCGATGCAATAGACCATGCTTCTCGCGTGCGAGAGCGATCTCGGCTCCCTCCCCCTTCAGCCGCTGCGCGGCGTCAAGGTAAGCCTGGGCCGGTGGGCTTCCAGGGCTGCCTAAGGTCACCGGAGCTCCAACGTTTGAGCTCAGGAGCACTTCGCCACTCTCTGGAATGATCCCCAGGAGCGGAATGGAGAGGATCTCGCACACGTCATCCACCTTCATAATCTCACCACGCCTGGCACGAACGGGATCATAGCGGGTGAGAAGCAAATGCTTATCGATGCGGCGCCCGCTCTCGGCTTTCGCCGTCTTGGCATCGAGCATGCCGATAATGCGATCGGCATCGCGGATCGAGGACACCTCCGGGTTGACGACAACGACGGCCAAATCCGCATGCCGCATCGCCAGGATTGCTCCCTTCTCGATCCCGGCCGGGCTGTCGCAAATCACCCAGTCGAACTGCTGCCGCAGCTCACCGATGACGTGCGCCACCCCGTCGTCGGTCAGACTGTCCTTGTCCCGGCTCTGTGAAGCCGGCAGGAGAGCCAGCGTGTCAACGCGTTTGTCGCGGATGAGGGCCTGCGCGAGTTTGGCCTCGCCTTTGATGACATTGATCAGATCGAACACCACGCGCCGCTCGGCGCCCATGACCAGGTCGAGATTGCGCAGGCCCACATCGAAATCGACGACTACGACCTTCTGACCCGTCTGAGCGAGGGCCGCTCCCAGTGCCGCCGTCGAGGTTGTCTTGCCGACACCGCCCTTGCCGGAGGTCACGACGAGCACCCTGCCCTGTCTGAGCCTTGTCTTGGCTTTGGTATGCTTTGGCCTTAGCTTCTTCATCGCTGGCATTTCTCCAGAGAGACCGTGAGGGGCACGGCACCGACGCAGGCACACGCGTGACTGAGGGGTCGTCAGCAAAAAGGAGGCGAACCGGAGCCGTTTCAGCTTTCCGCCCCTCGCAGGCATGCCCATTCCGCGCTCAAGATGGTTACCAGGAAGTTAACGATCGCCAGCAAGCGCCCGTTAGCGATCTGTTAACCATACAGCGGTGAGCATGTTCGGGCCGATCCGGCTCAGGGATCAGCACCGTTCTCCAAAGCAGACGGGACGCGGACCGTCTGCTTTGGAGGTGAACGGGGCCCGCGCAGTAACAGAGGCTTAGCCAGGATCTCATTCGAATCTGATCGAAACGGGACACGCGGCATTCCACACATGCTCAGATGAGAGGATTACCTGCGATCATTTGCGATCGATCACTGCAAGCTAGAGCCAGATCGACACGCGAACCAGACCACACCATTCAATGGTCCTGACAATGCGGAGGTAGGGATGAAGCGGGCTTTCCAGCGACGGATCAAGCGGTGGTTTCTGGAAGCGATGACGCGGCGCCTCAATCAATGCCACGAGTTCCATTCCGATCGTGGCCCCTTCTTCGAACCCCACAGGTCCGGCCTGCCCTCGTGTCCCGCGGAAGGCATCGGTGAAGATGGCCCGCGATCGCAGTTCTTCGCAGAAAAACGCCAACCAGGGCTGTGACGAGCCCTGAGATATGTGGCCCTGTCCGACCGCCGATGTATAAGGGCAGCGAAAATCCTCGCTTTGGCCGATGTTCCGCCACATCAATCGGGTCTCTAACGGCACCCAAAGCAAGGCACCTTGATTGACCTGTAACAACTGGAGGAAGCTATGCCCGCCACACCGGCACGCCCTTCTGTACACCCTGGGAACGAAGCGTCCCCTCTGGCCTCGGTGGAGCATTTACCCCTGCTGCAATCGCTTCGGACAACCCTCGCCAACATTGACTTCGAGCACGAAGGCGACGTTGAGACCATCAGGAATAGCGCGGTGGATGATTGGCTCAAGCAGACGACAATCCGAAAGCTGCAAGAGCGCCATCGAAACCGGCGGATGCCCTGCGTTGCACAACTTGAACGCTTGCAGGAGCGAGCTGCGTGATCGTGTTCGAGGACCAATGAAGTCCATTGTTCTTGGCGCGGGCATGACTTGATAACCAGTGTCTCTCCATCTCATCGTGCTTCTTGACAGGTTTTTGAAAAATGCCGAGCGTTGCCTATCATTAGTAGCGAAGCAGGGATGAGGATTGCTGTTTGGACTTCCCTGGCACCATCTATGCGGCATCGACTTGGATCGTCCCAATCCTTATCCCAATCACCTTCCATGAGGCGGCACATGCCTATGCAGCGTGGAAATTAGGGGACGACACCGCGCACCGTCTGGGCCGTGTCACCTTCAACCCACTGAAGCATGTCGATCCTTTTGGAACGATCCTGCTTCCTGCACTGCTTTTTCTGACCAAGGCTCCATTCCTGTTTGGCTGGGCAAAGCCTGTTCCGGTGGCGTTCGGGCGTCTGGGCCATCCCCGACGCGACATGGCGATTGTCGCCATGGCCGGGCCACTGGCGAATGTATTGCTCGCTGTTGCGTCCGCTGGTCTCCTAAGGATTGCCTGGGTGTTGCCGGAGGCGCTCGTCCCCTGGCTGGTTCAGACACTCTACCAGTCGATCCTGCTGAACCTGGTCCTGGCGATCTTCAACATGTTTCCCCTGCCGCCCCTGGACGGAGGACGCGTCGTCTTGAGCATTCTGCCCAACGCACTGGCACGGCCATTTGCCAGGCTGGAGCGGTTTGGTTTCCTGGTTCTACTCGGGATCATCTTTCCTCTGCCGATGCTCGGCAGATCGCTGGGGGTCGACTTGAACATCTTCCGATGGTTTGTCGCGATCCCGCTTGCCTGGCTGATGCCGATTTTTCGGACAATCGCTGGAGCATCTTCGTAGCGGCTGACGGTTAGCAGGGCACCCTTACCCTGTCGTTTGTAAAGGGTTGTCGATCAGCGCAGAAATCTCGACGCTGTAAAGCGGACGCTGAGGACCGAACCATCGGAGAGAAGAACCACATTGAAAGGATTGCCATCAGTGCCACTCGCGGCCCACCGGCTCCGAGCAAAGTATTCCATTCGCTGAGGAGGTGGTGCCATAGTGGCGGGGGATAATTCGGAATTGCACGACAGACTGCACCAGAGATTGCCGTGGCATTAACGCGAGGCAACCCGACTCTTCGGTATTACTAAGTTCCGATGGATCGTCCGCGATGACGGACGATGCACAAGCCAGGCCTGGCGAGCTTTCTGACGTGCCAATGCGCCAACGCGATGTTTCTTGCTCCAAGCCCTGTTGGCTCTTGCAGCCTGGTGGAGCCGACTGAGGCGGGTCCGCTCTCCGACATCCAGATGCGAAGCCTTGAATGTGCTGATCGTACGCTTTGCCGGTCGCTCGCGCCTAGCGTCTTTGCCGCGCGTATGCGTCACCGGCTGTGTGAACTCCTCAAATGAAGTTCCAATGTACGCATCCGAGGAAGGACGCATTGCGCTAGTGAGTGAGAGTGTGGATGGTCTGTCTATATAGACGTCAATATAGA
>NZ_JAERQD010000044.1 GCF_016735695.1 Microvirga zambiensis WSM3693
AAGGGTGGACGGGATTAAATCGGAAGCGTGGACGACTTCAAGTCGGTACACATGGACGGATTGCGTCGGTATCCGCACAAGAGCTCCCTTACGGACGGTGACTGGACTGCTTCGACCTTCAAGAATCGCGTTGTGCAGATCCCATTCCAACGCACCATGACGGGTCTCGGGGTGAGGAAGAGCTGGCTTGAGAAAGTCGGCGAACAGCCCCCTAAGACGTGGGACGACGTCATTCGCATTGGCAAGAAGTTCCAGGAGCAAGACCCAGACGGGAACGGCAGGAAAGATACGTTTGGGATTGCCATGCAGGCTGGCGACGCACCTTCCATTACCGGCGGCGGCATCAACCTCCTTGTTTACGGCAACGGCTTGCCACATCCGCTTGTGAATGAGAAAGGCGATATTGTCATCGACCAACCTGACGTTTCCAAGGCGGTCACGGAATACATAAAGCTCTTCACCGAATACAAACTCGTCTCCCCGGAAACTGTGAACCACACTTTCACGGACATGTATCAGCTCATCGAAGGAGGGCGCGTAGGCATGTTCCGGGTGGGAAACTGGAATGTTGGAAAGTGGGACAAACAACCTCCTGCTGGTGATTACGTGGTTGTGCCGTATCCAAGCTTCACAAGCACTCCAGGCGCGTTGGTTGTGGGCTCAGTCCGAGGAATGGCTGTTCCCGAGAATGCCAAGAACAAGGAAGCGGCGAAGCAGTTCGTCAAGTTCATTGTCTCAAAGCAGGCCCAGCAGATTTCCCTCAACAATATGGGCGGGGTTGTCAGAAGCGATTTGGACACAGCGACCGTGACACCCGGCCTAAAGCCGTTCCTTACTGCGGATGTCAAACTGCAGACAGACGACTTCCTGAGCTCAACTTTCCCTTGGTACCTGAAGCTGCAGGAGAATTATTACAAGCACCTCATTGAGGCGATCAACAATCCACCAAAGGACCTGAACGCCTGGGTCAAGGCGACAGCCGACAAACTCCGCGAGGAACAGGCCAGCTTAAAGAGCAAGGGATGAGGGTAGGGCGGCCGTGCCCGCCCTTTACTCGCGATTTTTTGTGCGGTGATCTTGCGGCGAGGCCAATCCTCGTCGCAGTAATTTCAGGGACCCTTATGTCCTCTTCGGCCACAATCAACCGTTCCTCGGCCTTCTCGTCGCCCCGAGTTGGCCAGAGGAACTGGGAATACGCGACGCTCTACATCTTCCTGGCACCGTTCGCCGTGCTTACAGCGCTTTTCGGCATATGGCCGATTGCCGAGAGCATACGCGTCGCTTTTACCGATTCCTATACGGCTTTAAGCGACAGCCCGGTCTACGTCGGGCTCGACAACTTTCGCGCTGTACTCGCCGAACCAGCGTTCCACTCTTCGCTGTGGCGCACTCTGGTTTACACATTTCTGTCTGTAATCCTGAACGTCTCCATGGCGATCGGACTTGCGATCCTGCTGGCGCACCCAAGGCTGTCTCGCGGTCGTACCTTTTTCAAACTGGCGATATTTCTGCCAGTCATCACGCCGGATGTTGCAAGCTTCATTGTCTGGAAGTGGATGTTCAACCAGAACTTTGGTGTGGTAAACCAAGCTCTTCTCGGGTTAGGGCTCCCGCCCTTCGCTGGAGTTACGCAGCCTGGAAGCGCATTTGTCACTCTCGTTCTCGTGGAGGCATGGCACCATGTGGGACTCTATACCCTAATTTTTCTGACCAACCTGCAGCTCCTCGACAAATCGCTTGACGAGAGCGCTCAAATTGACGGCGCAGATCGCTGGCAGCGTTTCATCCATGTGACATTGCCCCAACTCCGGCCCGCCATTACGATTAACACCGTCTACGCACTCATCGAATTTCTGAAGACATTTACAGTCATCTT
The DNA here is from genome assembly GCF_016735695.1 of Microvirga zambiensis WSM3693. Lineage (GTDB taxonomy): Bacteria > Pseudomonadota > Alphaproteobacteria > Rhizobiales > Beijerinckiaceae > Microvirga > Microvirga zambiensis. The sequence goes on from NZ_JAERQD010000044.1 coordinate 1,877, forward strand.
CGTAATTACGAAGGGCGGCCCCAATTTCTCAACAAATTTCGTTTCCTACTATGCTTACTCTAAATTTAACAGTGCGCAGTATGGTGAAGCGACCGCAATTGCGACAATTCTCTTTGTAATTGTCTTCGCGGTCGTCGCCGCATCTTACTGGTATATGGAAAAGGGTGATCAGAGATGAGCGACGGTGCCGTAACGGATCAAGCCAGACGTTCGGCCGTCCGGGCGACCTTGGAATCCACCGTGCTCTACACAGTCGCGACCGCTATCGCGCTCATGTTTGTTTACCCGTTCTATTGGATGCTTGTTAGCGCTTTCCGAAGTCAGGAGGCGATCCTCTCAGCCCCGCTGCGCCTCATTCCAGAACATCTCGACCTGACCGCATTCCAGACGATCGCATCCATCGGCGGGACGCCCTTATCGAGCTTTGCGTTCAATTCAGTCGTGATTACCGTACTTGCGACGGCCATCGGCGTATGTGCGACAGGGCTAGGAGCTTATGCCCTATACCGGAACCCGCGGCTCCCTCTCTTCACGAGCGTCAGATACAGCTTCCTGCTCACGATCATGTACCCCCACATGCTGCTGGTCATACCGCTGTACTTTGTTAGCTACAAACTAAACCTACTCGGCAGCACCCTCGGGATCATCCTCGTCATGAGCCTCGTGCCGCTCATTTTCTTCATATTTGTGCAGTTCTTCCGTTCAGTGCCGCAGGAGATGATCGAAGCAGCCCGTATCGACGGCGCCTCGGAATGGCAAATCTTGACGCTTATTATTGTGCCGATCGCTAAGCCGGTGATTTTGACCGCAACGCTTGTCGCATTCCTCCTGAATTGGAAGCAATGGTTCCCGGTGATGGTCCTTTCGACCGGACCCGAAACTTACACCCTGCCGGTTGCCTTGATCTCACTCAATACAGAGTACGGGATCAACTTTCAGGCGACCATGGCCTTATCAACCCTTACAGTCGTGCCTGTGGTGATTGTCTTTGTTTTAACGCAACAACGGGTGATGGGGAGTTTCATGGCTGGGGCGGTAAAGGGCTAAACCTTTTCCTTCATTGACTAGCGGAGCGAACCGTCCCGCCTGCCACTGGGACTACCGACACATCGACGTGCAGGGTAGCGAGGCTAGGATTCGCTAAACGTCGGTTCATCAACTCAACACCCTGACGACCGATGGCCTCACGCTCGACTCGCATTGTCGACAGACGCGGGGACATCATAGAAGCAAATGGTAGATCGTCGAAGCCTAGAACTGAGACGTCGTCAGGAACCCTTAGGCCGCGGCCCTGGAGTGCCTGAATGACACCGATCGCGTAGAGATCATTCATGCAGAAGACACCCGTCCAGGCTTGCCGGCCTGTGACAAGGCGATCAACTGCCTTCTCCGCCTCTTCACGTGTTGGTGCTGCCAACTCGCAGACCTCGATCGTTGCACCTGAGGTTTCAGTGACAGCCGCACAGAAGCCACGAAGCCGCTGTTGTGTTGTCCCGCGCAACTTCGAGGTAACGTAGAGCAGGGAGCGATGACCTGCATCCAAGAGGATCTTGGCGGCTTGGTATGCGCCAAAAAAGTTGGACGGGGCGACTGAGTCGAAGCGCATCAACGGATCTACGCCGTTCACGAGTACCGTCGGTATTCGTTCTGAGACTAAGGCATTACGAACATCCTCCGGTGGGTCGAGACCGACAAAGAACATTCCAGCTGCGCTCGGGTCGACCTGGCCGCGGAAAAGCTTCAGAACGAGTGCTCTCTCCTCGATGAGACGTACATCGATATCCATCGAAGAACGCCGTGCCTCGAGGAGCATGCCATCAAGTACGCCGTCGTAGAAGCTCGCAAGACCGCCTGTAACACGATCGAGCGTAACTAACGCCACTGCCTTCCGACTAGCGACTTTCAAACTACGGGCTTTCGATCCACGAGGCTGATAGCCAACCTCATTCGCCAGCTTCTGAATCTGACGCCGAAGATCCTCGCCAATCCCAGGAGAGTCGGACAGCGCGCGCGATACTGTGCTGACGGAAACGCCCAGTTTGCGTGCCAGTTCGAGCTGATTCTTACGTGGTTTCAAAGCGATACCTATGCGCCTCCAGCTGCAAGTGTTATTTCGCAATTTGCGCAAAGATGTCAAAGGGACATTGCGCCGTTCGTGAAGAACATTGTGCACTCAGTCGAATTATGACCTTATAACGTGAAATATTGTAAGCGTGCTTATAGCCATGGCTGAAATCGCTTTAGTCTCCAACGGCACATCTGCTGTTCATGACGGGCTGTGGTTGGGCTTCGCCGTTGGGGCGGGCAACGTGGCCTTCAAGGGACGGATGAGCGTCACTCATGAGAAGGCTTCCAGCCGGCAAAGCCACAGACTGGATTCGGGCGCTAAATGAGCGAGAAGGGAGCCTATCTCAGCCCTGTAGCGACAAGCCTAGGGACTTCTTGTCAAAATCTTTGTTACCGGTCTATTTGCTGTAAGCGCAAAGTTAGAATGTCCCACCGTGGCAAACAAGGAATGTTACACTCCCAGCGTCGCAACGGTGTTGGAGAACACTGCCAAGTGGAACATAAAGGTCGCACCGAGCCCAGAGAGGCGCGGCGATTGCAAACCGCGCGCGCTCTATAGTCGTTCCGGTCTAGTCCTTGGAAACGCTTCGGTGCATGACCCGTGCTAGCCGTTGCGAAAATGCCTTCGCATCAGCCGGCAGTTCGCCGTCCAGGATCCGGGCCTCGTCAAGCAGGAGATGCGCAGCGTCTTCACGCAGTGTCTGTTCGGCATCTCCGAGAGCCGCCAAGGCGACAACGAGGTCATGGCGCGGATTGATCTCTAGGACTGGCTTTGCTGCCGATCCCAGTTGTCCTGCCCGTGCCAGGAGCCGTTCCAGCTGCCGGTCCATGCCGGTCTCAGGCGCCACGAGACAGACGGCGCTTTCCGTCAGACGCTCGGAAACGCGGACATCGGCGACGGCATCACCGAGGGTTGCCTTCACGGCTTGAATGAAGCGCGTGACCGCCTCCGTTGCCGGCGCATCCGCATTGTCCTTGCCATCAACCAACGGGATGAGCGCCAGATCCGCGCCGCCCTGGGTGATGGACTTGAACGGCTTGCCCTCGTAATCGACGCCAGCCGTGACCCAGAAACTGTCGACAGCATCCGGAAGCAGAAGGACTTCAATGCCACGCGCCCGGAAGCCTTCGAGCTGAGGAGAGGCCTCAAGACGCGCAAGATCCGTCCCGGTCGCATAATAGATGGCCGTCTGGTTCTCCTTGAGGGAGCCGACATAGTCCTTGAGCGAGCGCCATCCACTGCCGGAAGCCGTCGTCCTGAACCGCGCCAGTCCCAGCAACATCGAGCGCCGCTCGAAGTCCTCATAGAGCCCTTCCTTCAGCACCGGGCCGAAGGTTTCCCACACCTTGGTGTAAGCCTCCGCATCGTTCTGCGCGAGCTTATCAAGTTCGCTGAGCACGCGGCTGGTCACGCCCTTCTTGATGGCAGCCAGAAGCGGGCTCTCCTGGATCATCTCGCGCGAGACATTGAGCGGCAGATCGGCCGAGTCGATGAGCCCGCGCACGAAGCGCAGGTAACGCGGCAGGATCTCAGCCTCGTCGGTGATGAAGACCCGCTTCACATACAGCTTCATCCGCCCGTGGCGGTCGGGGTCGAACAGGTCGAAGGGCGTGGAGCCCGGCACGAAAGCCAGAGCAGTGTATTCGTGGCGGCCCTCGGCCCGGAAATGCACCGTCAATGCCGGCTCGTCGAACTGACCGGCCACGCTGCGGTAGAAGTCGGTGTAGTCCTCCGGCGTGATCTCGGAGCGCGGCTTGACCCAGAGAGCGGCGCCATCAGCGACCTCCTGCGGCTCCGCCCCGGGCTTCTCGACGAGAAAGATCGGCACCGGAACATGGCCCGACTGTTCCTTGACGATGCGCTCGAGCCGATAGCGCTCGGTGTAGGACGTGGCATCCTCCATCAGGTGGAGGATCACCCGGGTGCCGCGGGTCGGGGCGTCATCGAGGGTTGCGGGCGTGACCGTGTAGGAGCCCTTGCCATCGGACGACCACACCGTGGCCTCCTCGCTGCCTGCTCGGCGTGAGACAACGTCGACCCGATCGGCCACCATGAAGGCCGAGTAGAAGCCGACGCCGAACTGGCCGATGAGCTGAGCCCCCTCGCTACCCTGGGCGGCCTGGATCCGCTCCATGAAGGCCTTGGTGCCCGACCGCGCGATGGTGCCGAGCGCCTCGATCATCTCGTCCCGGCTCAGGCCGATGCCATTGTCCTCGACCGTCAGGCGGCGGTCATCGGTATCGATCAGCAGCGTGATCCGCGCCTTGGGATCATCGCCGAGCAGGGCGGGGTGGGAGATCGCCTCGTAGCGCAGCTTCTCGCAGGCATCGGCCGCATTCGAGATCAGTTCGCGCAAGAAGACGTCCTTGTCGGAATAGACCGAGTGCACCATCAGGTGCAGCAGCTTGGCGACGTCGGCCTCGAAGGTGTGGTTCTCAGCGGCGGTGGTGTCAGAAGTCGTCATGGCGTGAGATGAACCTTGTTGCTCCGGCGGGCGATGAGATGGCCGTAAATGGCTAAGATTTCAAGGCTCGGGTCAGCTCCAGAGGATGTCCTCATCCGGGAGAGAAGGCTGCCGTCGACTAACGTGCCGACCGGAACCGCTCGAAGGCAGTGACCTTCTGGGTGTAGGGCTCGACCTCGCGCCGGTAAATCTCGCGCCGGAGAAAGGCGAGCTCGACTTCGCCGGTCTCCTCGTCAACCTCCACCCACCACGCTTTCGGCCGGCCGTCGGTTCCATCGTTCCAGCGGTATCCTCGCGCCTTCAGCTTATCCTTCATGTCAAACGGGCTGCCCTCGGCCCAGATGCGCACGAGCGCCTTCCGCGCCGCGGCGAGCAGATGTCCGAAGGGAAGCCCGGCTCCGGAGGGCAGGGGCGCTGCGAGCACCTCGAGCAGGGCATGGCAGTCCTCGACGGCCCGGTGGCCCTGGTGGAACCAGCCGCACCGGCTCACAAGGTACCCGAGTTTCGATCCCTCAAACCCAAGCCCGTTCCAGGCGATCTCGGAATGCGAGCAGGCCCAGGCCTTGACCTGAAAGCCCTTCGACAGGCGCTCACAGAAGGGGCGGTCGAAGCGCGCATTGTGCGCGATGACGAGATCTGCCGGTGTGATGAAGCGCTCGACCGCCTCAAGGTCGAGCACCTGGCCGGCAACCATGTCGGGCGAGATTCCCGTTAGGCGAGTGATCTCCGGGCTGATCGGCACGCTCGGCTCGCGCAGACCATTGAACGTGCCGATCACATCACCGATCCGCCCTTCCTCATCGTACAGAAAGGCGACCATGCCAAGTTCGATGACCTCGTCCCGGGTGTGATCGAGGCCCGTGGTTTCAGTGTCCAGGATGACGGCGATCTTCTCGCCGTCACAAGGCGCACGCGAAACCACGACGGGCCGGGGCTGCAATCGGCGGAGAACACGATAGTCGCCGGTGGCCTCCAGCATCCGGGCAGCAGCCTCATGATCAGGAGCTTCGAAGGATTCGCTGCGTGGCTTGGCCTTGACGATGATATCGTCCGTGGGCCTTCGGATCGGGCCAGGCGGTGCGTCGTAGTCCAAGAAAAGATCGGCTTGGCCTCGCATGCCCGTACCTTCAACCTGTGGTAACAGGCTCATGCGTGAGCCTGGCGGGGCAGATTAGAAGGTGCGGGTCGCCAGATCGTTAATGCACAAGGGCATGCAAGGGCATGAAGGAGTTAGTAAAACCTGGAGTGGGAGGTCTGGGCTCCATTCGTGCGGGCCCATCAGGTAGCGGTTGAAATGGGAGCACCTTGAAACTGGTCCGAGATTACGATGACTCTTGTTTTCCCGGAAGCCCAATACGATTTCCCGTGGTCCTGACGATGAATCGGATCCATGACCCTTCATTTCCCCTTCGACAATACCTACGCACGCTTGCCCGACAGCTTCTACGCGCGTGTAGAACCGACATCTGTGACGGCTCCGAGGCTCATCCGACTGAACCGGGATCTCGCCTTACAGCTCCGCCTCGACCCAGATCTCCTCTCCAGTCCTGATGGGGTTGAGCTTCTGTCCGGCAACTGGGTTCCGGATACGGCGGAGCCTATCGCCATGGCCTATGCCGGGCACCAGTTCGGGCAATTCGTACCGCAGCTCGGTGACGGCCGGGCCATTCTTCTCGGCGAAGTCGTTGATCGAGATGGCGTCCGCCGGGACATCCAGCTCAAAGGTTCAGGTCCGACACCGTTCTCGCGCCGCGGTGATGGGCGTGCGGCGTTGGGGCCTGTTCTGCGCGAATACCTCCTCAGTGAAGCGATGGCGGCGCTTGGGCTGCCGACAACGCGGGCGCTCGCCGCAGTGTTGACCGGCGAGACGGTTGTCCGCGAGACGCTGCTTCCCGGGGCAGTTCTCACCCGGGTGGCTTCGGGTCATATACGGGTCGGCACATTCCAGTTCTTCGCAGCCCGGCAGGATGTGAAGGGGCTGCGCCTCCTCGCGGATTACGTCATCGGCCGGCACTACCCACAGGCCGCCGAGAGTGACCGGCCCTATCGCGAACTCCTGGACCAAGTCATTGCGGCCCAGGCAGATCTCATTGCCCGTTGGCTGCACCTCGGCTTCATCCATGGGGTCATGAACACCGACAACATGTCCATTGCAGGCGAGACAATCGACTATGGCCCGTGCGCTTTCATGGACGCCTATGATCCGGCAACGGTCTTCAGCTCCATCGACCAGAACGGCCGCTATGCCTATGGCAACCAACCGCGCATCGGCCTCTGGAACCTGACGCGGTTGGCCGAGGCGCTTCTGCCGCTCCTGTCCCAGGATGAGGAAAAGGCTGTCGCGGAAGCGAACGAAGCGCTCGAAGCCTTCTCAGGTAAGTTTGAGGCAGCCTATCACGAAGGGCTCAGGCGCAAGCTCGGGCTGCTGACGGAACGCGAGGGGGACTCGACGCTCGCCGGGGATCTTCTGAAGGCCATGGCCGAGAACCAGGCGGACTTTACTCTGACTTTCCGGCGGCTGAGCGATGCCGCTGCCGGACCTGAAGCGGACACGGCTGTTCGCAATCTCTTCATCAACCCGCTTGCTTATGACGCCTGGGCCACCCGCTGGCGGGAACGGTTGGGTCATGAGCCGCACGATGGCGCAAGTCGCCAAGCTGCGATGCGAGCCGTCAACCCGGCCTATATCCCGCGCAATCATCGCGTGGAGATAGTGATCCAAGCTGCGGTGGAACGAGACGACTTTGCTCCTTTCGAGGAGCTGCTGATGGTTCTCTCAAAACCCTACGAGGACCAGCCGTCGTTTGCACATTATGCTGCCCCCCCGGAGCCAAGCGAGCGCGTCTATCAGACGTTCTGCGGAACGTGAGGCGGGACAAGTCCCACCCCCCAGGCTTGATCATTGGCAGCGTCGGCAGCGCTTATCATGGGCGTCGGCGCAGCGCTCCAACGAGCGGACCCATAGGCATGAGCGTGTCCATCCGTTCCAGGGAAGGGGCATAGAGGCTGGAGACACTTCCGTCCAGGAACAGAGCATTGGCACAGTCTAGCTCATCCCGGAACAAGCGAGCGAATGTGCTGAACGTGACCGGATCTTCTGAAATCGCGAATACGACCGTGCTTTGGCCTTTCACCCCAACACCGTTGCGGATCTTGCGCGAGGTGCTTTGCTCTGAGAATTGAGGGTGGATTTGCCCGTTGATGACGAGCATCGGGCCCGACTGTGTCGCAAAATCCGGCTTGCTGGTCCGCTTCAGATAGGCTCCCGTCTCAAGCACGCCTGCCTGACGGCCTTTAACAAAGAAGATGCCATTCGGCTTGAGATGAAAGTTTCCGGGACCATTCCTTGTGTTAGCCGCCTTCAACTCCTTGCCATTTTCGACGTAAAGACCCACGGGCGAGCGATCCTCATGGTACATGCCGGCGTTCATCGCGAAAGCGACGCGCGAACCCTCCGGTGTCTGTTTCAAGCGATCGAACGAGCCTAGCACTTCCCCGCCTGGCCCTCGCCAGAACAGCCTCACTTCGTATTTGCGGAGATCCGCCGTGCAGACCACGAAGGTGCTGTCAGCAAACTGGACTGGCCGGCACGGATCACTATCGGGCTGTGCCTCAGCTCGTCTGGTAAGCAGGCCTACGGAAACCAGGATTACGATCAATATGATGGCTGTCCAGGATAGCAAGCGGCCCAGGGCGAGACTGATCAACGTCATTTGCAGCTAAGGCCCCCTCAGCGTCCGAGATACCGTTCCTGCAGATGAACGCGGAAGATCTCCGCCGTCAGCGGTCGCCCGGTTGCAGCAACCAGAAGCTCGTCGGTTGTCAGCAGACTCCCCTTCGAATGGACGTTGGCGCGCAGCCAGATCCGAAGCGGCGCGAAATCACCCTTCGCCAGACTTGGGAGGAGGTCCGCATCCGCCTGGCAGGCGGCTCTGAAGAGTTGGGCCGCCGTCATGGCCCCGAGCGTGTAGGTCGGGAAGTACCCCCATGCACCGCTAGGCCAATGGATGTCCTGCAGGCAACCCAGGCTTTCGTTGGGCACGGTGAGACCGAGGAGGCTTCTGACCTCGTCGTTGAAGACGGAAGGGAGATCCTGAATCTGGAGGTCGCCGGCAATCATTGCCTTCTCGAGCTTGTAGCGGACCAGGATGTGAGCAGGATAGGTGATCTCGTCCGCGTCCACGCGGATAAAGCCCGGCTCCACGCTGGTCAGGATGCGATGGAGGTTCTCCGGACTCCAGGCTGGCCCCTCACCTTGGAAAGCCTCCCGCACGAGGGGTGCTAGATAGGTCACGAACTCCCGGCTCCGACAGGCCTGCATCTCGATGAGCAGGGATTGGCTCTCGTGCAGGCCCATGCCGCGGGCCAGCCCAACTGGCTGACGGCGCCATGTCTCCGGGCGGCCCTGCTCGTAGAGCGCATGTCCGGTCTCATGAAGCACGCCCATGAGCGCGCTCATGAAGTTTGCCTCGCTATAGCGAGTGGTGATCCGGACGTCGCCCGTGGATCCCCCACAGAAGGGATGCAGGCTGACATCGAGCCGCCCCCGGTCGAAATCGAACCCAGCGGCCCTCATCAACTGCTCGCCGATGCGGCGTTGGTCATCAACAGGGAAGGGGCCCTCCAGCGGCTGGATGACAGGAAGGCTCTTCTGCCGCTCATGTGCCTCCTGGATCAGGGCTGGCAACTCGGCACCGATTTGGGCAAAGAGAGGGTCAATGGCAGCCTGGCGAAGGCCAGGGTCGTAGGTGTCGAGGAGGGCGTCATAAGGCGACAGCCCCAACGCCTCGCCCTTGGCTTGGCCGATCTGCTGCTGGAAAGCGAGCACTTGTGACAGGTGCGGCAGGAGCTGGGCGAAATCGCCCTTCTGCCGAGCCTCGCGCCACACCAGCTCCGCCCGGGAAACGGCTCTAGAGCTGGCCTCGACGAGGTCGGCCGGAACCGCGGCGGCATGGAGGTAGATCCGGCGCATCTCACGCAAGTTGGCGCGCTGCCAATCGCCGAGAAGGCTGCTGTCCTGATCCGCTCGGTCCAGGAGATCGCCCGTGTCGCGTGCGGTGAGAAGCCCATGGGCGAGACCCTTGAGTGTGGCGAGTTGATCGAAGCGGCCATCAGCAGCTCCGTCCGGCATCATGGTTTCTGCATCCCATTGCAGGATGCCGATCGCGTCCTCGATCGAGCTGATGCGGGCAAAGCGTGCTTCCAGCGTCTTGTAGGCTTGCATGCGGGTGTGAATTCCGTCTTCGGGATTGATTTTGCGGGTGAGGGCTGGGCAAAGTGAAATCGCAGCTAGCCTGATAGGGCATCGGGGCTAAACTTGAGCCTGTCTCTGAGCCGCTGTCCTGGCTCTATTTCGGGTGCTTGTGGATTGGGTCGACCCAGTAAACCTCCTCCGGCTTTTCGACTGGGTCCACATCGGTGATGTTCACCACGACGGCTTCGTTGTCACTGCGCACCAGGACGCATTCGAGAGGCTCGTCGGGGCTGGCATTGATCTCCTGATGGGGCACGAACGGCGGCACATAGATGAAATCCCCAGGACCGGCCTCCGCCACGAACTCCAGCCGCTCGCCCCAGCGCATGCGCGCCTTGCCCCGCACCACATAGATGACGCTCTCCAGCTCGCCGTGGTGGTGCACGCCGGTCTTGGCGTTCGGCTGGATCGAAACCGTGCCCGCCCAGATCTTCTGAGCCCCCACCCGAGCATGATTGATCGCGGCCTGGCGAAACATGCCTGGAGTCTGGGCCGTGTTCGGATCGAGGCGGTCGCCTTTGATCACCTGAACGCCGTGGTGCTTCCAGTGCTCGTGCGGATCGTCGGAGTGGCTGTGATCTGTCATGGTACTCTCCGCCACGGTTTGGCGCGTGTCCTTACCGAAAAAAAGGTAAGCAAGAAGACTAGGAGTGAAGAAGCCAGGCGCAAGCCTCCCGTGTGCCTCTGTCCTGCTCGCCGGTCAAATGCTCTACCAGGCGACGGGGGATCCGTTTCGCCACAGACTTATTGTCAAAATGTTCTTTATATGAAATGCTATCTCGTTAAGAAACGACTTATGTCAGGAGCTAAAAAGTAACAACTTTCGGCTAAAGCGATTTACCTTGTCCCTGCTAGAGTTGAACCATGGTGAGCTTGCCTCCCACACCGGAACTCAACGGTTATACGGCGCTCCTAAGCGAGCTGAAGGAGCGGATCCGCGCCGCTCGTCTCCGGGCTGCCGTCGCGGTGAACCAAGAGCTGATCCTGCTCTACTAGAGCATCGGCCAGGACATCCTTGTCCGACAGGCATCGGAAGGCTGGGGAGCTCGCGTCATCGACCGGCTCGGCGACGATCTTAGACGGGCGTTTCCGGACATGACCGGCCTCTCAGGCCGAAACCTCAAATACATGCGGGCGTTTGCCGAGGCCTATCCTGACCGGGAGATGGTGCAACAGGTTGTTGCACGATTGCCGTGGGGCCACAACGTTCGCTTGGTCGAGGCCGTAAAGGATCCGGCAGAGCGTCTCTGGTACGCCCGTCAAGCCATCGAGCATGGCTGGAGCCGCAACATTCTGGTCCACCAGATCGAAAGCGGCCTGTACCATCGCCAGGGCAAAGCCATCACCAACTTCGAACGGGCCCTGCCGTCACCCCTGTTGATGCCGGAGTAAAACTCCCCAGACCTGCCGATTGAATTTTCCCCAGGTGAGTGCGGTGGCCAATCGTTTTGGCCGTCCCGGGGAAGACCGGCAGCCCCTCTTTGCCGATGCTGCTCCTGATAATCAGGAGGGCATGCGGTGATCCAGCTTGGGGAGTTAGTCATGATCCTGGATTGGCACCGGCAGGGCATGTCGGTCTCGGCCATTGCCCGACAGAGCGGCCTTGATCGCAAGACTGTGCGCAAGTACATCCAACGCGGCCTCGAGGCGCCGGCCTATGGCCCACGCAAGCCGCGTCAGACCGTTATTGACCCCTTCACCGTCTACTTGCGCGAGCGCGTGAGCGCCTTCCCGGGCCTGACCGGCAGCCGTCTGTTCCGCGAGATCAAGGAGCACGGCTATGCCGGGGGCTACACCGCCGTCACCGACTTTCTGCGCGAGATCCGCCCCGCCGCGTCATCTCCCTTCGAGCTCCGCTTCGAGACCGCGCCCGGTGTGCAGGCCCAGGTCGACTTCGCCCAGTTCCAGGTCGTGTTCACCGACGAGCCCACGACCCCGCGCGTCGTCTGGCTGTTCTCGCTGGTGCTCGGCTACAGCCGCCTGATCTGGGCCCGCTTCGTGCTGCATCAGGACCTGGCCACCGTGCTGCGCTGTCACGTGGCGGCGTTCGAGGCTTTGGGCGGCGTGCCGCACGAGGTGCTCTACGACCGCATGAAGACCGTGGTCACCGGCGAGACCTCTCCTGGCGGCATTATCTACAACCGCGCGCTCATCGATCTGGCCCGTCACTTCGGCTTCCATCCCAAAGCCTGCCGCCCGTACCGGGCCAAGACCAAAGGCAAGGTCGAGCGTCCCTTCCGCTACATCCGCGAGGACTTCTTCCTGGCGCGATCCTTCAGCAATCTCGAGGACCTGAACCGGCAGCTGCAGCACTGGCTTTCCACCGTCGCCAACCCGCGCGTACATGCCACCACGTGCCGCGTTGTCATGGAGGCCTTTGCTGAGGAGCATGCCTTCTTCCGGCCACTGCCGCTGGCCCCATTCCGTTCCGTCTTGCGGCTGGAGCGGCGGATCTCGCGCGACGGCATGGTCAGTGTCGGCGGCAACTTCTACAGCGTGCCCGATGCTACCCGCCGGCGCGTGGTCGAGGTGCACACCCTGGCCGACGAGATCCGTATCTTCGAGGATGGGGCGCTGATTGGTGCCCATCCCGTTCTGGAGGGCCGCCACCAGCGCCGGGTCGCGCCCGGCCACCGCAAGAGCCCTCCCGCGCCGCAAAGGCGTGGAGCCGAGGTCGCCCTGGTCTGCCGCACCGGCGACGTGGTCGCCCAGCGTTCGCTCGAATTCTATGACGCGGTCGCCCGTCACCTGGCTCGGGAGACACGCGCATGAGTGCTCCCCTGGACCTCATTCCCACGACCCTGGAGCGGATCCGCCAGGATCTGGTCGGCCTGAAAATGCCGCGCGCCCTGGAGGCGCTCGACGCCATCGTGCGTCGCCTCGAGCAGGGCGAGATCGGTGCCCTGGAGGCCATCGACACGTTGTTGTCCGAGGAATTGAGCCTGCGCGAGAACAGCCGCATCAAGACCGGCTTGCGCATGGCGCGGCTGTCGACGATCAAGACGCTGTCGGGCTTCGACTTCACCTTCCAGCCCTCGCTCGACCGGGACCGGATCCTGACCCTGGCGCAGTTGGGCTTTGTCGCCCGCTGCGAAGTCGTGCACTTTCTCGGCCCGCCCGGCACCGGCAAGAGCCATCTTGCCACCGCGCTCGGGGTCGAGGCGGTCAAGGCCGGCAAGAGCGTGTACTTCTGCACGCTGGCCGATCTGATCGTGGACGAGATCGGGTACCTGCCCGTGGTATCCGGCGGGGGTAACCTGATCTTCCAGTTGGTCAATGCCCGCTATGAAAAAGGCGCCATGATCCTGACATCCAATCGCGGCTTTGCGGAATGGGGCGAGGTTTTTGGAGACGCTGTTGTCGCCACGGCCCTTTTGGATCGCCTTCTTCACCATGCTGTGGTGGTGCAGATCGAGGGCTCAAGCTACCGGCTGCGGCAGCACGCCGAATTGATGCCCGAGCATGTGCGTTCCAAGGCGCTCATCACGCCACCCAATCCGGCGCACGTCTCCCGCCCACGGGGACGGCCGCCGAAAAACGGTCCCGAGCCCCTGAGGACGTAGGCGGCAGAAGTGGGGAATTTTACTTCGGCGCTTCTGAGGACGATTCAATCGGCATTGACATCAGCAGCTTGTGCCGATGCCCTCTCTCATGGGCATAGCGCTCCGAGGGCGCCAGGACGGTGAGGAACGGCAGGGCCCAGACCCGACCGGCCCAGGGGATCGGCGTAACGAGCATGAGGCTGATCCAGCGCAGGCCCGAGGTCTTGACGAAGTGGCCATGGCTGGAGCGAACCGGATCGCGATAGATGCCGCGGGCCCTGATCCGGGAGCCCCAGCGCCGCTCGATGGTCTCGTCTATGGCCATCACCACCGGTCCTTCAGGCACGAAGGTCTCCACGAGCTGATGCAGCAGCCGACCCGCGAGATCACGCGGCGCCCAGCGGTTGCGGTTGAGCACGCGATGGAAGGTGGTGAAGCTGGCGAGCTCGCGCAGGCCCAGGATGCTCAGGGCGGCCGTGACGGTGCGTCGGCCCGGAGTCAGGATGGTGCCGGCGATCAGCACGAGCACGCCCCGCAAGGTTGGCGCGGTGAAGGCGCTCGCAAAGGGCGCGAACCATCGGAGGAGGACAGGGGCCGGTGCGAAAGATATCATGGCGCGCTCTGACGGACGTGATGACCGACAGATCAACGCCTTCCCGCGGAGATGGCCTGCCCATGCCCGAACACGATCTCATCCTGGAGGGGCTCGAAGCCTTCTGCCACGCGCATGATGTGGTGGTGGAGAAGCGGGGCGGCGGCTACTCGCTGCTGAGCCGGCGCACCGGAGCACCTGTCGCACGCCTGCGTCCGACCGACGATCCCGAGAAGGTTCAGGTGCTGTGGTGGAATGGCGAGCGGTGGAAAGCTCCCGGTCCGTTCGGCACGCCCACCATGACCCTGGAGCGGGCCTTGGACTACATCGCTTCAGAGCGTGCGTTTTGGATCCACATCTGACCCTCCGGCGCCCTCAAAAAAGGCCAAAGTCCAGCTTAGAAGTTGACTGAAAAAGGTTGAGTGGCCTCAAGGCCCTGTGATTCCGTCGGATTTGCGAAGATTCGATGGAGGTCACGATGGTTTGGACCGAGGCCACTCGCCGACAGTATCGGCGGGATGGACTGCGTTATGCAAGCAATCTCACAGATGCCGAATGGGCGCTGGTCAAGCCGTTCATGCCCGCCGCCCGGCGGATCGGGCGTCCGCGTATGACATGCCTGCGCGCCGTGGCCGATGCCATTCTCTATCTCGCCTCGACCGGGTGCCAATGGCGCCAGCTGCCAAAGGAGTTTCCACCCTATTCGACCGTGAAGGGTTACTTCTATGCCTGGTCACGCGACGGCACCTTTCAGCGGATCAACCATGCTCTTGTGGCTATCTCCCACTTGACTGAATCCTCCGCGACAGAGAAGCCAGTCCGTGAAGACCACCGAAGCCGGCGGACCGCGCGGCTTTGATGCCGGCAAGAAGATCAAGGGCCGCAAGCGCTACATCATCACCGACACGCAAGGCCATCTCGTCGGGCTGCGCGTCCATGCCGCCGACATCCAGGACCGGGATGGTGCCGTGGAGGTGCTCACCTCGATCCGCGCCCTCTATCCCTGGCTGCGCCATGTGTTTGCCGATGGCGGCTATGCGGGCGATAAGTTGCGCGACGCGATCGCCACTCTCGGGCACTGGACCATCGAGATCATCAAGCGCTCGGATGCGGCCAAAGGCTTTGCGGTCCTCATGCGCCGCTGGGTCGTGGAGCGAACCTTCGGTTGGCTTGGACGCTGCCGCCGTCTGGCCAAGGACTTCGAAGCCTCCATTGAAAGTGCGGTGGCTTGGGTCTTCATCGCCCACATCCGGATGCTGACCAGGCGGCTCGCAAGGACCTGAACGATCACAAGTCTTTTTGAGTCAGCCTCTTAGGTCCTTGTGAGGCAGCCGATGCCCATCAAGGGATTGGAGAACCTAGAGTTCCATCCGACTTAGTGAATGGCTCCCCGACCTAAAGGACGGGGCTTCTTACGGCTCACGTCTCAATGCTTTCTGCTTGATCGGCCGCTGCGGTCACGTGGACCTTCTGACACAGGCCTCGCGCGGCGCCAGCCGGCGCGCGACCTGTTTGCGCACCGCACGCTTCCCAGCGATCAAAACCCTCGACGGCTACGACTTCAGCTTTGTCAGCGGTGCGCCTCGCCAGCAGATCCTGGAATTGGCAGGCCTCGCCTTTGTCGAGCGGACCAAGAGCGTGGTGTTGCTGGGCCCCTCCGGAGTGGGCAAGACCCATCTGGCGATTGTGCTCGGCTACTTGGCGACCCAGCGAGGCTGGAAGGTGCGCTTTATCTCCGCGGCTGATCTGGTTCTGCTGTCGGAGAGTGCTCAGCGCCAGGGGCGTTGGAACGAGGTCCTGCACCGGGCCGTCAACATCTACCGGCTGCTGATCATCAATGAAATCGGATATCTGCCAATGAGCCGCGAGCAGGCGAACCTGTTCTTCCAGGTGGTGGCCAAACGCTACGAGAAGGGCGCGATGATCCTTCCTTCGAATCCGACCTTTGGCAGTTCGGACCAGATTTTAGCCGAGGAGACCGTGCTGACGGCGGCCATGCTCGATCAGCTGCTGCACCACTCGACGGTGGTGCAGATCAGTGGCAAGGGCTACCAGCTCAAGGACAAGCGTCGCGCTGGCATGGTGGCGAAGCCAAAAGAATGATTGGAATGAGATCTGGGTGGGCCAGATTTGAATCGGCACCTGGAGTGCGCCCCTCAGGTTGGGCAGTGATCATGCCGCAGGATTGACCGTCTGCCTGAAGCCAGTGTGAGTATAACCACCCAATTGAACGGCTTGGCAACGAAGCGAGGCACGATCCGCTCATCCTTCCCTGATGACGAACGGATTCCAGACCGCTTCCGTTCCAGCAACGACCTCAAACAGTTTGATGCCTCCGGCCCAGGGAGCACGGAAGCCGAGAGTGCGATCACGGGCGCTGGCCGGCAGGTCGGGCTGCAAGGATTTCAACGGTCGTCAGGACAACCGAGAGGAAGAGGACGGTCGTCGAATATCTCGCGTGACGCTCGGCGGTGGCAGATCCGGCTGGTCTCATCGGTGGGCTCCCTGTGGATCAGGCTGCGGGAAGGAAGTTCATTGCGACACCGTTCATGCAATAGCGCTGCCCGGTCGGGGTGGCCCGTCATCGAAGACATGGCCGAGATGGCCGCCGCACCGCTGGCAGTGCACCGCCGTCCGGACCATGCCATAGGATGTGTCTTCCTCAATGCCCACCGCCTGCTCCAACGGCGCCCAGAAGCTGGGCCAACCGGTACCGCTCTCGAACTTGGTCGTTGAGGAGAACAGCTCGAGCCCGCAGCCGGCACAGGTGAAGGTCCCCTTGCGATGTTCGTTGAGCAACGGGCTGCTGAAAGGTGCCTCGGTGCCGCTCCGTCTGAGCACGGCATATTGGCTGGGATTGAGAAGCTTGCGCCACTCGGCATCGGTATGTGTCACGGCGAAACGCTCGCCGGCGAAGGCTCGGGGCATCCGCCTGAATATCCCAGCCGCAACGGCAATGCTCGCGATACCGGCGTTCACCAGGGTCCGGCGTGTCATCATCGCAGTGACCTCCATGAATCGACATGGGAACGAGCCTTCTCGTGTCAACGTCAAGGCGGATGTGTTCATACGCCGGATCTGCATCACGTGCAGGTGATGGCGATTGAATATGCAA
This sequence comes from Microvirga zambiensis WSM3693, assembly GCF_016735695.1. Lineage (GTDB taxonomy): Bacteria > Pseudomonadota > Alphaproteobacteria > Rhizobiales > Beijerinckiaceae > Microvirga > Microvirga zambiensis. The sequence continues at coordinate 18,912 of NZ_JAERQD010000044.1, forward strand.
GGCGGTCATCCGCAGGATCTCTTGAAGCCGGCGCCCTGCCGCCCCCTACCCCTCGGCCGATGTCCTGCGTGCCTTCACGGACGCTTGAGAACAGGAACCTGTGTGTCGGTGGCCCAGAACGGGGTTTTCGATCTCGTCAACGCCATTGCCACGCCTAGGTGATGGATGGGGGATCAGTATCGCCGCCGATGCCCGGATACCCCTGCCCCAGGCTTGAGGCTTTGGCAGGTCACGCCGGACAATCACGGCAACGTTCGCAAAAACCCGAGCATTCCGGAGGACCGACATCATGACGACTGGCCGTCTCGAAGGGCGGTATGCCCTGATCACGGGAGCCTCACGTGGAATCGGTCGGGCCATCGCCGTCCGTTTTGCCAAGGAAGGCGCCACCGTCGCTATCAACTTCAGCGGATCGCACGCCGCCGCGGAGGAGACGCTGCGCCAGGCGCAGGAGACGACCGGCGGCTCCGGCAAGCCGCATATGATCGTCCAGGCCGACGTCGGTGACGAGCACGCGATCTCGCGCATGTTCGACGAGGTGCTTTCGGCCTGGGGACATCTCGACATCCTGGTGAACAACGCCGGCATCCAGTCACAGGCGGAGAGCCACGTCTATCCCGTCGACGAATACCGGCGCATTCTGGATATCGACCTGACCGGTCCCCTGATCTGCTCGCAGGTTGCGATCAGACATTATCTCTCGCGGCCCGGCGGAGGGACGATCCTGAACTGCTCGAGCGCCCACGAGATCATTCCGAAACCGGGCTTCATCGCCTACTCGATCAGCAAGGGCGGCCTCAGGAACCTGACGCGGACGCTGGCCCTGGAATACGCCGATCGCGGCATCCGGGTGAATGCGGTCGCCCCGGGAGCGATCGTCACCGACATCAATGCGGGCTGGAAGGATGACCAGGAGGCGCGGGCGAACGTCGAAAGCCACATTCCGATGGGCCGTGCAGGCACGCCGGAGGAGATGGCGGCCGTGTTCGCATTCCTGGCCTCCGACGATGCCTCATACGTGACCGGCCAGACGCTCTACGCCTGTGGCGGACTGACGTTGTTCGGCGAGTTCAGGGAGAACTGGTCATCCTGAGCGGCAGGGACCGTCGGCTTTGGGTCACCAGCCTGTGTGAAAACGCGAACCAGACCGATCAGGGCAAAATATTTGTACAAGTTCTGGCGTCTGCACCGAGGATTCCCCGGCCTAGCAAACCTTACGAGACATAAAGTTTCTTCATGGAGTGGCTCATCAGCGTTTTCACACAGCCTCGGTCACGCAAGGAAATTGCCGATGCCTCATGAATGTCTGTTGTGCCCGCATGATGCGGACGTTCGGTCTCCTTCGCGGATGTGCAAACGGAGACCTTGGTGATCTTCAAATCCATTGGTTTCGTTTGCCAGAGGCGACGGCAATGCTGTTCGGCATGTCCCAGAGTTTCGGTTATCTGAGGGCATCCCTATAACTTCGCTTTAAGCGTGCGCAGCAGCGAAGTTTCCTTCCGAGTGCGCGCGACAATGGCAATCTCGATCATCGTCGGCTGTACCAAATTGGACTTCCGGGGGCGGCATCGGCATCTGTGCTGCCCATTTTAGGGAGAGCGGACGGAAACGCCGGCTTCAGGTGTCGCTGCCCGCGGCATAGGCCGATACGTCCCGGGCCAGGATGCGACCAGCTCCCTTCGCACCGACGATACGTCCTTCTTCGGCCACGATTTGGCCACGCAGCAACGTCGTCACCGGCCAGCCGATGACCTCGAACCCCTCCCAGGGCGTGTAGTCGGCACCGTGATGCAGGATCTCCTGGCGGATGACCTCGCGCCGGTTCGGGTCCCAGAGCACGATGTCCGCGTCGAAACCGACGCCGATGGAACCCTTGCGTGGATAGAGCCCGTAGATCTTCGCGTGGTTGGTGGCGGTCAGTTCCACGAAACGGTTGAGGGAGATCCGTCCCTTGGAAACGCCCTCCGAGAACAGGATGGGCAGGCGGGTCTCAACACCGGGGATGCCGTTCGGCACCCAGCGGAAGGAGGACTTGCCGTTCGGGTGAAGCTTGCCGGACGGACTGTCATAGCGGAATGGGCAATGGTCTGACGAAAAGGTCTGGAACACGCCGCTGCGCAGCCCCTCCCAAATGGCCGCCTGGCTCTCAACGTCTCGCGGCGGAGGCGAGCAGACGTATTTCGCACCGCTCATGTCCATGTCCGGACCTTTCAGATCCTCGGCGGTGAGCGTGATGTATTGCGGACAGGTCTCGGCATAGACCTTGAGGCCGCGGGACTGTGCCCAACGGATCTGCTCCATCGCCTCACGACCCGACACATGCACGATCATGATCGGCACATCGACGAGCTCCGCATGGCTGATCGCCCGGTGCGTGGCTTCCCGTTCCACGATCTCGGGGCGGGAAACCGCATGGTAGTACGGAGCGGTCCGGCCCTCGCGCTCGAGGCGCTCAGTCATGTAGCGGATTGCGTCGTATCCTTCCGCGTGCACCATCACGAGGGCGCGCTCGCGGCGCGCCACCTCGAATACTTCGAGCAGCTCGCGGTCCTTCAGCACGAGATCGTCGTAGGTCATGAATACCTTGAACGACGTGTAGCCGTCCCTGAGCAGTGCGGGAAGCTCCTGCCCCAGGACCTCAGGCGTCGGATCGGAGACGATCAGGTGGAAGGCCGTGTCGACGTAGCACTCGCCCTCGGCCTTCCGCCTGTAGTCCTCGACGCAGGCGCGAAGCGACGTGCCCCGTTGCTGGAGTGCGAAGGGAAGAACCGTCGTGTTGCCACCGGCCGCGGCCGAAGCCGTGGCAGACGCGAAGTCGTCCGCCATCACTACGCCGGGCCCGGAGGGTTGGGCGATGTGAACATGGCTGTCGATGCCCCCGGGGAGCACGAGGAGCCCGGGAGCATCGATCTCCCGCTGGGCGCGAAGATTCTCGCCCAGCGCAAGGATGCGCTCACCCCTGATGCCCACGTCGCAGCGGATCGTGTCGGATGCGGTGACGACGGTGCCGCCGCGGATCGCGAGATCGAGCTCCATGGCGTCCTCCTCAGGCGAGCGCGCGGTCGAGGCTTTCGATCAGCCGATCGACCTCCTCCGGCGTATTGTAATGCACCATGGAGACGCGCACCACGCCATTGCCCTCGGCAAGGTCCAGATGCTCGATCAGGCGGCGAGAGTGGAAGTCCCCGAAGCGTATGCTGATCCTGTCGGCTTCGGTGGAACGCACGATCTCGGCCGAGTCGCGTCCGTTCACCTTGAATGCGATGGTCGGCACGCGGCGATCCGTTGCGCTGTCCCGGCGCCCGACGATGCGCACGTCGTTGCGGTCCCTCAGATAGGCGAGAAGCTTTTCTCCCAGAAGGGTCTCGTGTGCCGCGATCTTGCCGAAGGCGACGTCGATGGCGACCCGGTCGCCGGTGCCGCCGCCGAGGGCGTCAATGTAGTCGACAATCCCGGCCGAACCCCAGGCGAGCTCGTAGTTGGTGTTGCCAGGTTCGAGCTTCATCGGCACCTTTTCGCGCCCATAGAAGTAATGATAGAGCCCATCGAGGTCGAGCAGCTTCTCGTACTTGCCGTACATCACGGCGAAATGGGGACCGTAGGTCTTGTAGAAGCTGAAGATGTAGTAGTCGACGTCGAGATCGCTCACGTTCACCGCCCGGTGAGGAGCATAGGCAACAGCGTCGACGACGATTTCGGCGCCGCGCTCGTGCACACGGCGGGCGATCTCCTTGACCGGGTTGATTGTGCCCAGAATATTCGAGGCATGGGTCACCGCCACGAGCCGGGTCCGTTCGGTCATCAGGCGATCGAGCTCATCCAGGTCGATCTCGTAGCTGTTGCGATCGATGGACCATTCCTTGATGACGATGCCGCGCTTCTCCAGGGAGCGCCATGGGCCGACATTGGACTCGTGGTCGAAATTCGTGACGATGATCTCGTCACCCGGCTTGAGGCGGCCTTCCATGGCTCGGGACAGGAACTGGGCCAGGACGGTGGTCGAGGGTCCCAGCACGATCTCTTCCGGTCGTTGCGCGCCGAGCAGCCGCGCGATCTTGGCGCGAGCCTCCATGAGCCGGCTCGTGGCCCGCTGCGAATGCTCGTAGCCAGCGCCCGTCTGCACGCTCGTGGTCAGGAGATACTCCGAGATGCGCTCGGCGACATTGCGCAGGACGAGGGAGCCGCCGGCGTTGTCGAAATAGGCGAAGCCGTCCGCCAGGGCGGGAAACTGGGAGCGGACGAAGGCGAGATCAAGGGACATGGAAGCACCTATTCTGCGAATGGTTGGATCGAGCCGACGACAAGCGGCTCGTGGAGGTGATGGAAAACGCAGTCTTCGGGGGAGCCGCTTTCCCACATGAACATGAGAAAGTCGCCGTCGGCGCCGATTGCGGCGATCGGAGCGTGCCAGAGGTTGCGGGCGTAGTTCACTCCCTCGCTCCGATGGCCGACGAACGCTTCCGCACGCGCGAGATCGGGCAGTCCGGCTCGATTTTCTGGAGCGACGACAATCAGGAAGCGCTCGGCGGAGAGAGCTATGAACGTCTGCGACGACAGAGGATGCCGTTCGAAGGTCACGAGCCGCATCGGCAGCGGCCCGCCAATGGCCCGGTAGACGGCAAGCACGGGCTCGCCATCGGGAGATGCGTGGTCGAAGCGAGTGTCGGTATCGAAGCGCAGTGCCCTTCCGTCATTGACCAGGCGGCTGCGTTCAGGGTCGAAGGACAGCACTTCGCCGAAAGGGCTGAAGGCTGACGGCGTCAAGCGTTTTGGGAACAGGGTCTGCACGGGTGTGAAAGCCTAGTGGGACAGGACGGCCTGAAGGAAGCTTCTGAGGCGCGGATCGCGCGGCGCATTGAAGATCTCGTCAGGACGCCCCTCCTCGACGATCCGTCCTCCGTCCATGAACACCACCCGGTCGGCGACCTTGCGGGCAAATCCCATCTCGTGAGTCACGACGACCATGGTGACCCCGGTCTTGGCAAGTTGCTGCATCACATCCAGGACCTCGCCCACCATCTCCGGATCCAATGCGGAGGTCGGCTCGTCGAAGAGCAGGACCTTCGGCTCCATGGCCAGCGCCCTGGCGATTCCGACGCGCTGCTGTTGCCCTCCGGAGAGTTGCGCCGGATATTTCACCACGTGGTCCTCGAGCCCGACGCGCGCCAGAAGGCGCTGGGCGCGCTCCTCCGCTGCCGCCCATGACAGGCCGCGCACCCGGACGGGTCCGAGCGCGACATTGCGGAGCACGGTCATGTGCGGAAAGAGGTTGAAGCTCTGGAACACCATTCCCACCTCGGTGAGCACGGTGCTCTTGCGGCCGCGGCCGACCTCCGCCCCGTCGACGATGATCTCACCGCCGTTGTGCTCCTCGAGCTGGTTGATGCAGCGGATCAGGGTGGACTTACCCGAGCCGGACGGACCGATGATGACGACGATCTCGCCCTCTTTCACCCTGAGGTCGATGCCTTGCAGCGCCTTGAAAAGGCCGAACGACTTGACGACGTTCCTCATCTCGATAATCGGGCGCGTCATCGTCCCCTCACCGCAAGTCGCTTTTCGAAAACCCCGACGAGGCGCACGAGCGGCATCAGGATAAGGATGTAGATGATGGCCGCGCTGATGAGGGGCGTCGGGTTCGCCGCCAGCGCCTGCGCCTGCGTTGCCTGCTTGAGCAGGTCCGGCATCGCCACCACGGATGCGAGGGCCGTGTCCTTCATCACGTTGATGGAATTGGACGTGATCGGCGGGATCACGATCCGGAGCGCCTGCGGCAGCACCACGTCGCTCATACGCCGCCAGGGACTCAATCCTATGGCGCGGGCGGCCTCGAACTGGCCCCTCGGCACTGCCTCGATGCCCGCCCGGAAGATCTCCGCGGAATAAGCGGCGGAAACGAGGCTCAGGGCCGAGGCGGCAGCGCCGAAGGAGGAGAGCCGCAGCCCGACGAAAGGCAGCGCGTAGTAGATGACGACGAGCAGAACCAGGATCGGAATGGAGCGGAAGACGTCGATGTAGGCGACGGCGATCTGTCTCAGGGGTGAACTGGCATAGAGCCGGAGCAGCGCGAGAACCAGGCCGCCGATGAAGCCCAGGACGATGGCGGTCACTCCCAGGGTCAGCGTGGTGGTCAGGCCCGACAGCAGGAGCGGAAGGGTTTGGATGAAAACCTTCCAGTTCAGGAAGGTGTCGAAGATGGACATGACGGGCAGCGCCTTAAGATTCGTGGCCATGCCGAGCGTCCGGCGCGGAGGTCGGACGCTCGGGGAGTGTTGCTCGTCAGAGCTTGGGCATCTCCATGACCTTGATGGTCGTCGAGTTCGGCTCAGCCTTGGCGCCGAACCACTGCTCGTGGATCTTCGCCAGCGTGCCGTCCTGCTTCATCTTCGTGATCTCGGCGTTGACCTTTTCCGCCAGCGGGCTGTTCTTCGCGAACATCATCGAATACTGCTCGCCTGTCGGGATGCGCTCCACCACCTGGTAGATCGGCTTGTCCTTGATGTAGTACTGGACGGCCGGGATGTCGCTGACATAGCCGTCGATGCGGCCCGCGGCGAGGTCGAGCATCGCGGGGGCAAGGCCCTCGTAGCGACGAATGTCGGAGAACTTGTACTTCTGCTGGTTCTGCGTCGACCACATGTCGCCGGTCGAACCCGTATCGACCGCAGCCACCTTGCTCGCCATGCCTTCCAGGTTCTTGATGCCCGAGTTCGCCCGCACCGCCAGAGACTGGTCGCTATCGTAGTAAGGCTGGGCGAAGGAAACCGACTCGAGGCGCTTCTTGGTAATGGTGATCGAGGATACGGCGGCATCGACCTGACCCGACTGTACCGCAGCGAACAGCCCGTTGAACGGAATGTTCACGAAGGACACGTTCATGTTCAGGCGTTTGCCGACTTCCTTGGCGAGGTCGACCTCAAAGCCGACGATCTCGCCCTTCTCGTTCTGGAACTCCCACGGAACGTTGCCCACGTTCGCGCCGACCTTCATTTCGGCAGCATAGGCCGTCGTCCCTGCCGACATCGCCAATACGGCGGTCAAGGTTGCGGCGAATGTGCCGCGCCGGGTGAATTTCACTGACATCTGGTCCTCCATCTTGCACACCGGATCCATCGCCGGCGATCGTCTCTCTGCTGCCGTCTGGTGGCCGGCTCCTTGGGAACTTGCAAAGGCCGGTAATATTGGCCAAACTGGTCTTACCAATCTGACCAGTTGAACGTGCAGCTATCCTGTCGCATCGTCAAGACAAATCGTGCAGCTTGGAGCCGGTCTTGGAGCCAGTCAGGATGGTGCTACAGAGGCGCGACCTTGTGCTCCATGGGCTTCCGACGTGAGAATGGGTGGGGACAGATGATGAGCGATGCAGTGAACCTGCCGGAGTTGGAACTCGCGGACCGCACGCCCGTGCCACGCAGCATCGTCGAATACATCCAGCGCCTGATCCTGAAGGGCGGTCTCAAGGCTGGCCAGCGCCTGCCCTCCCAACGGGAACTGGCGGAGCAGCTAGGTGTGAGCCGGCCGTCGGTGCGGGAGGCACTGACCGTGCTTGAGACCATGGGCCTTGTGAGGGTACGGGTGGGCAGCGGAGTGTTCGTCGCAAAAGCCGATGCACGCCGGCCGCTGTGGCGCTACTCGGATCGCTGCACGCCAGCCGATGTTTATGAAGCCCGCCTAGGTTTGGAGGGTTATGCTGCCAGGCTCGCGGCTGCTCGCATCGACAAACCGGCCGAGGAACGCCTGAGACGGTGCACCGACGCCATGCGAAACGCCCTCGAGACAGGCGACGTGATCAACCTCGCTGTCAACGACACGGAGTTTCACGACATGATCTTTGAGCTCTCCGGAAACCCGGTTCTCGCCGCCATGTACCGGCCAGTCCGTGAAATGCTTGTCGAAAGTCAACGACTTCCCATGGCGCAACTCGATCGTCTGAGTGAAACCGTGCGTGAGCATGAGGCCATTCTGGAGGGATTAACCAGCCAAGATCCCGACACGGCGGAAGCGGCAATGCAAAGCCATATTCGCTCGGCTGCGGGCCGGTTTGGCATCTCGCTCTGAGGAATGCGCCGCCCAGGACAGAAGTGACTTTGCCGGATGCCCGAGCGGCGGTGCCCGCGCGGACGCCCAACGAGTTCCCAGGTGATCACAAAGCGACTTTTATTCCAATAGCTAGTACAGCACTCCACGCCTTGGCTGGCACCTCCAATCCAATTGATAGCGCCGGTGCGAGGCCGAGATCGACGCTGCTGGATCACGGGACCGCCAACTGTTGCTTGATCGCACGCTCGATCCATGCGTCCCGCGACATCCCGGCCGAAGCCGCCATTTGCTCGACTTGGCGAAGAACCGTTGGCGTCAAGGGCACGTCGACGAGAACGTCCAATTCCTCCTGGTTAGGCTGCCCGTAGGCCAATCCCGTCACCTGCCTCGCGAACCGCCGAACCCGATCGGCCTTCTGCTTGTCCGAGAGGTTGGCGTCAGTTGCGACGAGTGGGCAATAGGCAGCAACCAGATGGTCAACGATGAGAGCTGGTTTCAATCCATTCGTCCGCAGACTGGCCACGAGTTCACCGATGCGATCACCCGCTGTGAGGCTGGGTGACCCTGAGTGCAGATCGCCCAGGGAGGGAATGATTTTCGGCGCATCCGGCGTCACCGTCTCCGGGCAGGTAAAGGTCGCGGCCTTCGCCGATCGAACGAGCGAGCCCGTGAGCCCGGCCCCGCAGGCCAGGACCAGAAGCAAGACAGATCTGACGGTCATCACATCCTCCTTCAGCACATCATAGCGACAGGTCTCAGCAAGCAACCTCGCTCAGGAACCGGATGATCCAAGTCGCGGTCGGAGATGGTCGCTAGCCCGTCCCTGCAGTTCCCACAGGCATCGGACTGACCGTGCATCTCGACGCAAGCAACGACCTACCAGAAGCCGGGACCCCACGGGCCAAAGTCGAATGCATCCTGGTTCATCATCGCCGTCATCTGCTGCTCATCTGCCAGTTGCTTGGCAAAGACGGCGGCACGATAATTCGACCACGCCGTCTGGTTGCCGAAATAGACGCACTGGCACCCGGCGGGATCGGCATAGACATAGACCACGGTCCCACCCGAGGTCTGGCGCACGAACCTATTCGGCGGGAGCTTTCTCATGGCGGCAATCCGTGCCGGCGAATTGGCTGGCTGAAGCGTGAAACCGGCTGCCGCGAGCAGGTCTTCCTTGACCTGAACCGCCTCCTGCGGGGTCTGGCACGCGGCCAGCATCAAGCTGATCGTGCCAAGCGTCAATATCGATGGGAATCGCACTGTTTCTCTCCGGGGGGCTTGGGATGGCGGTCGAAGGGCGCCCTTAATGCCAGCATCGTCCCACAAAAGTCAGTGCTCAGCTTGACAGAACAAGACACCAACTTGACCAAACGGGGCTTATCCGACCTTGCACTTCTGCCGGTTCCAGAAAGCCCAGAATGTGTGTTCCTGAGGCGCCGAGGGTGGCGTGGTTCAACGGCCTGAACGAATTGCCAGTCGAGGTCCAGATGAAGTTTACAACGTCTGGGGCACCGGGCAGACCTACAACCATATGTCGGCCGGCTGGTCCTGGGCCTTCGATACGGTGTTCTCATGGTTCATGCAGAACGCCTCGCAACTCGGCGGCGTCAACCAGAACATGGCGGTGTCATGGCCGGCGCGCATCAAGGACAAGGGCGCCCTGCGCGGACAATTCGTGCATGTGGTCGACGTCGTGCCGACGATCCTTGAGGCTGCCGGGATTGCGGCGCCAGAGACCGTCGACGGTATAAAGAAAGCCCCGATCGAGGGCACGAGCTTCGCCTACACCTTCGATGCGGCGAATGCCAAGTCACCGTCGCGACATACGACGCAGTGCTTCGAGATGATGGGCAGTGGGCATTGTACAACGACGGCTGGTCCCTGAGCGCCAAGGTCAACCACGCGCCCTGGGAGGCGTTCGGCCCGGCCAATCCCGATCCGCTCAACAGCCAGGTGCGCCAGTTGTGCGACCGGGCAGTGACTTCAACCAGACCACCGACCTGGCGGAGAAGAACCCGCAGAAGGTAGCGGAGCTAAAGCAGATGTTCATTGCCGAGGCAACGAAGCATCAGGTGTTCCCGTTGGATGCTTCCGTTGCCGCACGCATCGTCGCGCCGCGACCGAACCTGACGGCGGGGCGTTCCGAATTCGTCTACCCCCTCCGATGACGGGGCTGCCGCAGGGCGACTCGCCGGTGTTGCTGAACACCTCCTATACGATCACGGCCGATCTCGACGTGCCGTCGGGAGGCGCCGAGGGAATGATCCTGACCTCTGGCGGGCGCTTCGCCGGTTACGGCTTCTATCTGCTCAAGGGCAAGCCGGTGTTCCTGTGAACCCTTGTCGACCTGAAGCGGGTCAAGTGGGAAGGGCCTGACGCCCGGCAAGTAGAAAGTGGAATTCGACTTTAAATACGAGGGGCTCAGCGCCCTAAGCCTTGCGTTCAACAACATGAGCAGTGTCGGCCGGCCCGGAACCGGCACGCTCAAGGTCGACGAAGGAGGTGCAGACGATCACGCTACCGCAGATGCTCCATTGCGCAGGGCTATCGACGCGAGAAGCGCCCTGTCGAGGAACTGCGGGTGACTGCGCGCGCAAGCTATTCGGGCCTTGAGATTGTCCGATATTAGAGCGGTGCCATTCCCATTCTTCGCGACGGCATCGTTCAACCCATCGTAGTCAAGGATGCTCTTCTACCCATTACCGCTGATGTCGGTGTCAACATCCTAAACTCAAGGAGCGAGACGAAGAACACTCAGGCACTCGGCGCCGACGTCATCCGCGCCATCAGCCTGCATGGCAACCAACCCGAGATGTAAGAGCAACAGTTCACCTTTCGAGAGTGCCCCTAGTCACTCACTATTAACCTAATAGCGACCAGTTCCATCCTACTCTCTCGCATATTCGTGAATGTCGACGGCTAATCGACCGTCGTGGGGAGAGACTGGATGCCGGGGCAGGCCGATCTGTTTCTGAGATTGGATGACGCGGCAGCACCGGTTCAAAAGCCTGCCACTTCTGAGATCCAAATAAAGCCGCAGATACAGAAGCGTGCGCTCCGGCTTGATCCGTCCGACTTCGAGATAGCCGCTCATGCCCTTGAGGCGAGCGGCCAGTATCGCATCCTACGCCGCCTCTACCCACGACCTGTTGTCACGCCCCGCGCAGCAATCCCCGGCCAGAAGCTCGCCATTATCGTGGACACCGAAACCACCGGTCTCGACCATACCCGGGACGAGGTCATCGAAATCGGCATGGTGGCGTTCTCGTATGAAGAGGACGGCAGCATCGGTGATGTCGTCGGCACCTTCAATGCCCTGCGGGAGCCCTCCGTCCCCGTCACGCCGGAGATTACACGCCTGACGGGAATCACATCGGACATGGTGAAAGGCCACATGATTGATCTTGATGCCGTCGAGGCGTTCATCCAGCCCGCCCATCTTGTGATCGCCCACAATGCCCGTTTCGACCGCCCTTTCTGCGAGCGCCTTGCTCACGGTTTCTCCCTGAAGGCCTGGGCCTGCTCACATTCCGAGGTATCCTGGTCCGAGTTCGGGTTCGAAGGCTCAAAGCTGGGATACCTTCTGTCCCAATGCGGCTGGTTTCACCAAGGGCATCGGGCTGTCGAGGACTGCCATGCCCTTCTGGAGGTACTGGCATCTCCCCTCCCCGGGGATGCTGGATACGCGATGTCCTGCCTTCTCAGGTCGGCTCGTAAAGCCCTGCTGCGGGTCTGGGCGGAAGGCTCGCCCTTCGACAGGAAGGACAACCTCAAGAAGCGGGGTTACCGCTGGAACGATGGCACGGACGGCCGTCCCAAATCATGGTTCATCGAGCTTGCCGAGGATGCCTATGAGGCGGAATTGAAGTTCCTTCGGCAGGAAATCTACCGTCGAGACGTGGAGCCCTTCACCGAGCGGATCACGGCATTCGAGCGGTTTCGTGCTGCTTCGTGACCCTTCGAAGATCACGAAAGTATTCGTGTCGCGATATCGGGCGCCTATAAAACGATTTGCATGATGCAGGGATGAGCGCACAGTGGGCTCGTATCGGCAAGGATGCCAGGCCATGTCTGATTTCTTCACTCTGCATCATGTCTCGCTCTACGTGCGTGATGTCGATGCCAGCGCTGACTTCTATGCCAATGTCCTTGGCCTTCAGGAAATCCCTAACAGGGTCGGCAAGACCCATATCCGATGGTTCATCATCGACGGCTTCCGGACCTTCCATTTGATCGGCGGCGACCCTGAACAGGAGCGATCCCGCCCGTTCTCCACCCATGTGGCGCTTGCCACCACAGACTTAGAGGCAGCGCTGGCCCGTCTGGAGCAGCACGGGGTAACCTATGTCAGCCTCGCCCGGCAACCAAAGGACATCACTGTCCGACCAGACGGTATCCGGCAAGTCTACTTCCAGGACCCTGACGGAAACTGGATCGAGATCAACGATGCCAATGCTGACCCGTGAGATCCTTGTCGCGTCGCTGCACGGCCCGGCGCTCGGTCACTCGCATCGGACGAACAAGCTAATGGCGTTGGCCATGTCGGCGCGATCGGGCGGCGCGAGGCGGGTCGCGGTCACTGGCGTCTGGAACTCGACCCGGGTGCTCTCCAGAAAGGTCGCGAGCGCTCCCGCCTTGATCGCGAAGTTCACGTTCTGCGGCAGGTCCCCGATAGCCGCGACCGTCTTGAGCGCATTGAGCTTCGAGGTCACCACGCCGACGACATTGCTGTTCTCGTCTAGCAGCGGCCCGCCGCTGATACCCGGCTGAACCGGGGTCGAGATCCGGAGGAAGCAGGTGTCGTCCCTGATCCCCGCCAGCGCGGTCACGTCGCGGTGGGTGAAGTTGCCGGAACTCGCCAGGACGCTGTTGAGGGGAAATCCGAAGGCCGCCACAGCCTCGCCCAGACGAACGCCGGGGCGGATCGTGGCCACCTTGGCGGCCGCATGGTCGGCCTTCAGGAGGGCAAGATCGTTGGCGGTGTCGCGGGCTAGGGTCCTTACCGTGACGGTCTCGATCCAAGTAGACCATAAGGCGCTAACGCCACCGTTGCTCATGTAACAATCGGCCATGTCTGTAGAGCGCTCTAAGAAAGCCGCCCAGTATCGGCGGAAGGCACAGGCAATCATACGCAGCGAGTGGAGAGATGTGCCCTCCGCGTTCCTGGCTGGAAGATGAACAATCGTCTATGGAAGGGTTCAATCGCAGTTCATCACTCGCGCGATATTGATAGCGAGTCTCTCAAAGGGAACACCTTGAGAGACATAGGTCTTGTTCTCCGTAGCTATCCCTTTGCGGAGGGTTATCATGCTTACCACTCGTATCTTAAAGACAGGATTAGCCATCGTCGCAATCTTCGGAGCCGTCGCAGCTTGGTCAGCACCGGCGCAAGCAGGAGAAAGCACGGGAACATGGCGCAATGGTATGGTAGCTGGACCCTATGGCCCCGGCTACTATGGTCCAGACGGACGCTACTACGGCGATGGTGGCCAGCACCGGCGCAGGAGCTACAGCCATGAGTACTATCGTCCATCCCGTAACTACGGCACCTACTACGAATACCGTGATCCGTATGCTCGTCCGAGCGGGTATGGGTGGCGTGGCGGTTACGGCTATCGATCCGACCCATATTGGGATGATGGCGGCTGGTAAACTCGAATTGGGCTCTACTGAGGTAGTCACTCTGCCCTATCATTGCTTCAAGTGGAGGGGCTGGCTCTAACTCTTGTCCCTCCGGCTGATCGCCAGGAGGGTTGCCATGCTCCGCTCTGCGCGCGTGTTGCCGCTTGTTGCCCTCGTCCTTGCGGTCGATATCTCCTACTCGATGGACAGGGACGAGCAGGAGTTGCAGCGGGAGAGCTTTGCCGAAGCCTTCCGTTCGCCGCTGATCAACGCGTGATCCGCCGCGGCATGCTGGGCCGCATCTGCGTCACCTACATGGAATGGGCTGGTGTCGACGAGCAGAAGGTGATCATCCCCTGGACGGTCCTCGACAACTCCGAGAGCCTGATGCCCTTTGCCGACAGGATTGCCTCGACGCCCTAGCGGCAGGCACAACGCACGTCGGTCTCGGCCGCCATCGATGCAGCAGCGAACCTGTTTGATCGAAGTGGACTGGATGTCGGGCGCAAGATGATTGATGTGTCGGGCGATGGCGCCAACAATCAGGGCCGCCCAGTTAGGCACGCCCGCGACGAGGCCGTCGCCAAAGGGATTGCGATCAACGGTCTGCCGATCATGCTGAAGAATTCGGGCCCGGTGGACGATCCGGACCTCGACCTCTTACTTCCGCGACTGCGTCATCGGCGGTCAAGGCGCCTTCATGGTGCCGGCACGCCCGCGAAGGAGCAAGTTCAGCAAGCCATCAAGACCAAGATCATCCTAGACTAGTGCATGATCTTGAGCAGATCCTCGACGCAGATCGCTGAGTTATGGGCGACGATGGATACCATCTCCGAATAGGAGAGATGGCTGTCGTCCCCTGCCCCATCCGAGACCGTGCGGACAATGTAGGCTTCCTTGCCGAAGCGGCGGGCGACGTCCAGCACAGCCGTGGACTCCATATCTACGATGTCCCCGCCAAGGTCTCGCAGGCGGGTTCGGGCGTCCTGGCAGTTGATGAAGACATCCCCCGATAGCACCGCCCCGAGGTGAATGGTGAGTTTGTCGGCCATGCGTTCCCGGAGACGCACAAAGGTTTGCTCAACCTGGGCTGGGACGCGGGGAAGATCTTGCAACGGCTGGACAATTCCCGGCAGCGGAAGGTCTCCAACCGGCACACACGTGAAGACACCATTGCTTAACAGCCCATAGTCATGGGTCGCTCCTCTGGTGACCAGAACGACCGAGCCGACCTCAAGGTCGGTAAGGGCTCCCGCGACGCCCGCGAAAATCAGGTCTTCGCATCCGAAGGTCGTAAAACGATGGATTGAGTCCGCTCTGGCACGTGCCCTCGCCAGAACTGGAACCCGGCCAGTGTGGTCGACTCCGGGGCAAACTCGAACCGGTGGTGGAGAGCGTCGAACTCCTCGGGTGTGGCGCAGAGAATGCCTATGGTCATCGAAGCAATCCCTGTCATCAGGGCCAGAAAGCCGAAGCTTCTCACACTCCAACATCTTTTGCCTACTACGCAATCCGACCTAAACGATGCCCCAGGCGCGGTAGCGGGTGCGGCCAGTGAGTTCGCGCGGCAGCGCGCCGCCGAGTTGCGCCAGCATCAGATCTACAGCCTTGGGCGTGACCTTGAGCAGCTTGGCGCCGAGCGGCACCGTCACCAGCGGCCGCGACAGGAACAGGTTGACCAACTCCGGCAGCCTCGAGTTGCTGCGAGTCTTGGCGGCAACGCGATTCATTAACTCTCGTGCCAGGATCAGCCGGTCGAGGTCCTTGTTGGCGATGGTCAGCGCCTCGTCGATGACGCTGCAGAAGCCATCGAGCTTCTCCTTCGCCCCTTCCCTGCCCTGCGGCCGGAACTTCGACTGCTTGAATCCCGCCGCAAGTGGAAGCAGGTGGTTCGTCAGGCCGCGGGCCCGCAGGATCGACGCGGCCATCGTGAGCCCGAGCCATGGCTGGCGGGCATAGAGGTTGAGATCGAGCCAGGCATTCCACGCCACAGCCGCCGCTGCGACCGCCGGCCAGTGGCTGGTGCGCTTGACCACATCGAGCCACGCATCCTCGCTCTCAGACTCGTCCTGATCCGGATCGTAGACCAAATGCGACCGGCGATTGGGCAGCGGGATTTCGCCGGCGAGCACCTTACCGGTGCGTTCGAGCAGCGCATCGATCTCAGCAAAGTGCGCCTTCCACGGGTCGGAGTCGTTCGCATAGAGCGGATACGCCTCCTCGTCATCCGGATCACGTTTCGCCTTCTTCCGAAAGCGTTCGCTGTCGCCCTTGACGGGGCCGATGCCACG
Organism: Microvirga zambiensis WSM3693; assembly: GCF_016735695.1. Classification (GTDB taxonomy): domain Bacteria; phylum Pseudomonadota; class Alphaproteobacteria; order Rhizobiales; family Beijerinckiaceae; genus Microvirga; species Microvirga zambiensis. The sequence goes on from NZ_JAERQD010000044.1 coordinate 34,865, forward strand.
GAGGGCTGCCAATCCATCGATCGAAACCGGCCAAGGGGCCTGCCTGGCCATCGCTGTCCGACGCGCACGAAGAGCCGCTGCGGCTCGTGTGAGCTCGTGGGTCGGGTGGCGCACATCCATGCTGGCATCGTGCAAGACCAGATCACCAACATCGACCAAGTGGCCGTCGAGGATTAGGGCCCGTACGGCCTCAGTCATGTCACAGCGCGACTGCCAGCCAGCGGCAAGGCCTGAAGCCTCTAGGCGGGCATCGAAGCGCAGCGTTGCGATGGTAATCGACTCCAGCCGGCCGGCGATATTTTCCCACGGCAGCTCAGGCAGGTCATACGTTCGGGGAGCCAGCGGTCCCTCGTCATCAAAATCCGCACCGAAGATCCTGAAAGTCACGCTAATCCTTGTCAGCTAAATCATTGACGGTTAAGGCTATAGTCCGCACAGCCGAAGCGAAACAAGCCGTAGCTATGCTGGAGGATCGGAAGCTATTCGCTTTGAAGGCTGTACCCGTTTGCGTGGTGGCCACTGGAACGCTTGGCCCTCTCCAACCGGCTACTCAAAAGCGTTCTATACATTGCCAAACGGTCGATTGAACGCACCATCTGACTATGTACAGAATGTTGCCTGCGGGTAGCAGTTCCTACACGCTCGTACCCTCCCCTTTGCCATTGCTGGCATTTAGCGGCCATGGACCGCCGCGCGTTAAACGAGGACTGGTCCTGTTGAGGCTGTACGCCCGCTCTAATTATTTCTAATCTCGGAGTCGAACGGTGTGGATGGGCCCATTCGTCCCAAAATGTTGCGTGTGAGCCTGCCAACGTCTGAAAGCCTGGCATCTCTCACCATACGCCGACTGAAGAGGCCCTGAGACTACAAATCGAAAGGTTGCTTAAGGTCGTTGCTGAGGGACAGAAATCCGATATGTCCGAAGTCCTGGCTGATGAGATCCGAACCGCGCACACGATACTCGATGTTACAGCTGTAAAGAACAATTCGAGTTTGAGTGTTTTCGTCCTGGTGAGAGAAAGGCAGGAGCCTTGGCTCCTGCCCCCTTTGATTACTCCGAGGCGGGCTTTCGAGCTTCATAATCGCGGTAGATATCTCCGAGCTTCGAATAAAGGTATTCCGCAAAGTCGGGATCGTCGCGCCTATCAATCTGCACAGTACATTTAGTATCTGTATAGGTGAAGCTAGCCAGTTTCCGCCCCTTGGGATCCGCCCAGACGGCCTGCAGTGCCGGTTCGGATTTCTTTTCAGTCAGTTCTTTTGCCAAGTGGCTGAAACGATCATCCGAAGACTGAGTTAGAAAGTCTTCTGTGAGAATGATGGCTCGTGCCTTTTTGATGTTCCCGGGCTTGGCAATGACTTCCGCGAACTGCAACCACCGAGGACGGCCTATCTTTGGGGCACGGCCGATTGAGACTAGTATCTCGTCAGGAACGGCATCTGTGACTTGTTTGAACCAGACAACCTGCGAGTGGTTTACGGTTAGCGCCTGTTCGACTGCCTTTCGACTGAAGCTCATCCTAAGCAACGTCGAAGCAAACCTAGCCTTCTCGATGTAGGTTAGGTCGAGGCGTGCGTTGTTCTCCTGACCTTGTGCAATGATCAGTTCCTCGTCGGTCATCTTACGGATGACAGCACGAACCCTTCTGCCCAGTAGACGCACAGCCTTGAGCCGCCGGTGGCCGAAGGCAACTTGGTACCGATCAGCGTGTTCAGGGTGGGGCCGAACGAGAATTGGTACAAGCTGGCCCTGATCTTGGATGAGGCTTTTGAGTTCCTCAGTCGCTTCATCGGAACTGTCCATCCGGTCGGCGATAAAGGAACTATCGATCTTGTCGGTATCCAACTCGACAATGGGCTGGCCTTCCGCGAGTTGTCGCTTAAGCTCAGCGATTTCAGCATTGTTGTGATCTCGGAGATCGCCTAGAGCGGTCGCGACGGATCCGACTGCCCGAGAACCTTTCATTCGATCCGCCCAACCACCCGCCCGAAACTTGGCACTTGTGGATGCTGCCGATATGCTTGAGGCTGAGGCGGGCTCAGGCAGCAGTGGAGCATTACTCGAACTCTGCTCAGATAGCGCGGCAGAGACCTCGGCGAGGACGACATCTGGGAAGCCGACGTTATCTGAACGTGGAACAACGGCCAGTTCAGGCATTGGGGAAGTCTCGTTGCTCTTTTCGACTTTGAGCATTGCCAAGTGTTTTTTCATGATCAGGCCCTCCCCCAAGCCTTGTTGATGAGATGCTCAATCTCGGAGTTCACGTTGTTCATGGCTTCGATCGCGCGATCGAAGGTGGATTTTGAGAACCGCTCGCGGCTTGCCTCGTAGATCGTCTGCTTAGTTATTCCTGCATCGGAAATCGCGGTGCTCTTGACCATGCCATGTTCACAGACGAATTCGCCGAACATTTCGCGCATGAATGTCACCATTTGGCTCTGAGGCGCGTCACCTGGTTCGAACCTCGTCACGAGATACCTGAACCAGTCATATTCAGCCGAGCCCCCTGCCCCCCTGACGACGTCCAGAAGATCGGAAGCCATCTTAAGGAACTGGCTCATCGACATCACGTCCAGCATCTGCGGATGAACTGTTACTAGGATAGAAGTTGATGCGCTGAGGGCAGAGAGAGTTAGGTAGCCAAGCTGCGGCGGGCAGTCGATCACGACGACGTCGTAATCATTCTCAATCTCATTGAGAGTGATACCGATACGTTCGAAGAACATCGGATCGTCTGGAGAGCGATTTGCTAGAGCCGTCGGGGTGTCGTGCTCAAACTCCATGACCTCTAGGTTAGCCGGGATAATGTCGAGCCCAGCAACGTAGGTGTGACGAATGATTTCTCGGGGATCTCTCGCGTGTTCGTCATATCGGATTGACGCATATATGCTTTCGTTCTCGTGAACATCGAACTCCGGTTGAAACCCGTGCAGCGCTGTGAAGCTGGCCTGAGGATCCAAGTCGACTGCAAGGACGCGATATCCGTTCAACGCTAGATACTGTGCGAGGTGGGCAGCCGTCGTTGTCTTGGCAGATCCGCCCTTGAAGTTGACACATGAAATCACCTGAAGGTGTTCTCCAGCCGAGCGGTGCTTGACGTAACGCCGGCTAGCCTTTCCAGTGTCGTCAAGATAGGCACGCAGGTCGTGGATGTCTTGGAGGGAGTACATGCGCCGGCCATTGCTGAGCACTTCGGTCTGCGGCCCCTTCCCTTCCAGCGCAAGCTGACGAAGATATGCATCGGCAACGCCAATAAGTTTGGCGGCCTCCCCAGAGGTAAATTTCCGGAGTGTCTTCTGAGCTACCGGAGGAAACATCTTCCTTCGCTGAAGGTTCAACTGCTCGGAAAGTTCGTTTGCATGAGAGCGGATGATTTCGAGGCTGACCTTGGGACTCAGTCCCTTGGTCTCTTCCTGAGGAAGATGGTCTGGTTTCAGTTGCGGGACAGCCACATCGTCTCTCCTAATTACGGATTATCGCCGAGGGAACGGTTTCTTCCGTAGATTGGGGGGCTAAGAGATTAAATTAACGTTAACGACTCAAGTCGTGACGTGCTGAATCTGCCTTCTGGCACCAGTTTTCACGCTGTTTGTTGCGATGAGGGCCGCAACTCTGGGATTCTCGGTAATAGGATGCTGCCTGTGATGCGAGGGCATGTTACAGCTGTAACAACCTTAGGACTTGCCTAGTCCTAGATGTCGTTGTTGCTGAGCTATCTAGGATTGCGTGTCCTTGGAACGGGACATCACCATTGTTACAGCTGTAACAATGGTGATTTTGCTCCGCCATCAAGAAAGGATGCCCGAATCGAACCGCTCGTGGAATTCAAGGCACAGATTGGACTCGTCGAGGATCCCCTCGCCCACTGCCTGGCTCGACAGTCGACACTGTTCGTCCAAACTGTGTGTCGCTGACCAGAACCGGGGAGGCTTTATCATCGCCGCCACAATGAGGGGAGCGTGACCTCTTCGGTTAAGGGCTGGGCTGCTTTGGCTGTTTCGACAGCTGTAACAACAGGGATCGTCGTCCAGGATTACGAGGCTACTGATGGCGTTTGCGGTTAGATCAGTTGACTAGGCAGGTTCTGGGCCACTGTAATTGCAGAGCAGGAAGGACTTAGATCCAGAGAGCATGAGGGGCCTAGACGGTCTGTTACAGCTGTAACAAATCGAGAATGAGGGACTTGTCGGGCATCACGTCTTGGCTGGATGGGGGCACAACGGGCGACTGCTATACGTCAATTCTGACAGATCGGCTCTGCGCATGTTCCTGCTCATCATAGTAGCCAGCGGCTTGCTGAACCGACTTGTGCGTGGACTGCCGCATGGCATCTACAAGAGGGATCCCATCTCGTCCAGCCTGGGTCATGAAGCCCGAGCGTAGCCCGTGGGCGCTGAACTCAGCCGGGTCCAGTCCCGCCATTCGACAGCGCTTCTTCAAGATGAGGTTGACTGATTGCGGGCTGAGTGGGCCTGCCCCGATAAAGCCATCCTTCCGGACTTCGCGAAAGATCGGCCCGGACGTGATTTCGGCAAGCTGCATCCATTCCTGCAGGGCCACAGCCGCCCTCCCCGCTGCGAACACAAATGCGCCCTGCCCCGCCGTGGTGGTCTTCGTGCGTCCAAGAGCGATCCGGACACAGGGCACCGTCGGTGACGCCGGATCCCTGGGCTGCAGCTTGATCGGGTCGGCCACGGTGATCTGGGAGTGCTTCAGACCTGCGACCTCGCTGCGCCGCCGTCCGCCGGCAGCGAAGGCCACCAGAAGCATCGCCCGATCGCGAAGATCGATCGCTTTCGAACCGCTGCAGGTGACCAGGAGGCGGTCGAGGACATCGCGGGTGACGGGTTTGCGGCTCTTGCGCTGAGGGGTGCGCCCCGAGGCTTTCATCGCCAGACGGACGGCCTTCCTGACAGCTGTATCATCTAACCGGCCTACAACGCCTTTCCACTGGTGCAGGGTCGACCAGTTGGCCAGGCGCCGGGATACGGTCTTGGGAGCGTGCGGTCCTCTGACCTTGAGGATCCTGCGATCCCAAAGCTCCTCGATCACCGCGTCGGGCATGCCGTGGGCCGGATCGACGGCCTTCTGGTTCGGATCCCACAGATGATGGGCAATGAACTTCAGGAGGAGTTCAGGGTCCGCCGGCCAGGGCAGCGCACGTCCGGTAGCGGCGAGAGACCAGGCCTCAAGGTAAGCGAGGTCGGAGGCGAGGGCGCGCAGCGTGTTGGCGCCCATCCCGGTATCGGCGAGGTGCTTGAGTGTGGCAACATCGGCGTCGGTCAAGACCTCGGCATAACGATCGGCGGCCGCCATCGGCAGAACAGCCGCGAGAGCGTCAAGTTGTTTGGCGCGCTTGATCTGAGATGCCGAACAGGCCAACGGTCACTGCTCCTACGCCTCGAATTGTCGTCTGACGGGACTATGCTGAACACGGAATGATTTGGAAACAGGACTGTGAGCCGCTGTCCATGGAAGCACCTCAAGGAGGGCAGATTTAGCTGCTGGACCGCGGAGAGAGCCTAGCCGGCGCGATTGATCGGCCGAGCCGCACGACCCAGTATGGTTAACGGAACCAGAAACGCTGGAGGCGGCATGGCACGAAGCCCGGTTCGCGATGCGCGACAGGGAGACCTGTTCGGGGCACCTCCGCCGCCGGCCAAACCGGTTCGTCGAGCCGTCCCTCCAAAGCCTGCTGAGCAGGAAGCGCTCCCGCCCGAGCCGGTGTCATTGGGCCGCCTGGGTACAAGCGCGACGAGGCCCGAGATTGATGCGTTCCTGGCTGAGCTGCCGGATCAGGAGCTGGGCTATCTGGCCGTCGAGGCTACGCGGCTCGTGAAGCGACGGCTCGCCCGCGGGCAGGGAAGGGGACTTCGATCCAAAGGAGCCGGCCAAGGGTCCCCCCTTGATGAGGCCTTGCGTCGGATCGGCCGTGAGCTGATGGAGGCTGCGGATTCCAGCGAAACCTGGTGAGCAAGATCAGGCCTTCAGGGCGGCCAGGGCCATCGCCGCTACCTGCAGTTCGATGCCGGGATCCAGATTGTCGCTGATCTGCCAGACGGCCGACAATCCGGCCCAGGCGAGGATCCAGAGGAGCAGGCGCCGGACCTCGAGGTTCGCCGCCTCGCTCACGACCGCGAGCCGCCGGGCGAAAATCTCGGGCCGTCGGGCGATGGTCAGATGGGGCAGGCCCAGATCCGGGTCGCAGAACAGGATCGTGTACTCGAAGGCCCGATCGCCGATCACCCACTTCGGATCGATCGCAAGCCAGCCCCGCTCTCCGAAATCCAAGACATTCTCGTGATGCAGGTCGGCATGAAGTGGCACGATCTCCTGCTGCGACGCCAGCAGGTCGGCGGCCGCGTTGGCGGCGTGGACCAGCATGCCGCCCTGCGCCCGCGCCGCCGGGGCGAGGGCCTCAAACCAGGTGATCAGCGGCACCAGACCGGGGGGAGGGGCTTTTCGCGGGGCGTGCAACTGACGGGCCACATCGCAGATGATCCGGGTGGCCGCCTCGTCCTGACCGTCGTCGGCGAGCCGGACCAGGGATCGAGAGCCAGTCGCGCGCTCGAGCAGGACCGCGCCGTCATCGTGGGCTAGAGCAACGGGCCCCGCTTCGAATAATGATTCGTGACGGGAAGTGCTTCTGGAACAAAGAGATAGCCATGGTGCGCTGGCTCTGTCAGAACCGCCATTGCTCTAGTACCCGGGCGGCGCCGTTCCCTGCCCACCAGCGCATGAGCAGGTGGCCATGCCTTTCATCGGCGGCGTCCGTGACTTTGAGCATCGCCGGCTGCCCTTGGAAGAGGACCGGCACAAGCTGGCCGGTGCGCGTGACGATGAGGTCTCCGGTGGCGACCAGGCCCCATTGGCGCAGGTAAGGCTCGAGCATGGTCGGGACATAGCACGCCACAAGGCCAGGGGCGACCGCACCATCGGGGCTCTTGGGATTGTGGCGGGAGGCTGCCCGCGTGGCCTCGTCTGAGACAGCGGCCAGGGTCCTTATGGCGCTCTGACCTTCTCGCTGACCCGGTTGGCGGCTTTGGCAAAGCACCGGTCGAAGCCGACGAAGGCGGTACATCCCACCGCCTTCACCAAGTGGCTCTTGCCTGCGGCGATTGCTCAGGATGATCGCTCGTCTGGTAGCGAGCGATCAGATTGGTATCAATCGCCGGCATGGCGCCGCTTGGCCTCGGCCACGATGCTGGCGTCCATGCCCTCGAGGGTCTTGGGCGCCTGAGAGGGCAGGGAGCCGTATACGTCCTCTGGCCGGGTCGCGGCAAACACAGGGGCGGCTTTCAGCAGGACACCTTCCGGCGTCTCCTCGACGACCAGCCGGGTTCCGGCCGCCCAGTGCCGGTGCTGCCGAATCGATTTGGGCAAGACCATCTGGCCTTTCGTGGACACAACCGTCATGAGGCGCTCGGCTTTTGTCATCGAGACCTGCCAGGGAAGGTCAGACACTGGTAAGCTCAACATGCCGCGCTGGCGCGAAGGGTTTACAATCCAAAGTCGTCCCGAAATCGATCAATCTGATGCATGCGTTCATGCAAGATTGTCACGATGCCGATGTCGCCATTGCTGAGCTTGCGCCAGTAAACGAAGTGACGCTCATATCGGAAGAAGTAACCGTCGATCCCAAACTCGGCCGGAATCGGGCGAGAGAGCACCTCGTGCGTGTCAATCTTAGCAAAGGCGGCAAACAGTCCGGTGATATACCGCTCAGCCTGTTCTGCCCCCCATTGGTCGCGTGTGTAGCGGTAGATTTCGTCGAGGCGATGCGAGGCCGCCTCCTGGACCCGGACCGAGGCCATGTCGCACTACGCCTTGTTGCGTGCGATGACGTCGGCAGCCGTGAGCGCTTGGTAGGAGGCTTCGGGAGCGGCAAAGGCCCGTGCCAGCTCCGCTTTCAGCCGCTCGAAGGCTTCTTGCTCGACCCGCTCCTTGTCGCGGCGGATCAAATCGCGGACGTACTCACTGACATTCTCGTAGGACCCGGTCTCGCTGACATTGGCCGCGACGAACTCGCTCAACGCTCCGCTGAGTCTGACTGTCATTGTCGTGGTGCGGGACATTAAGAGCCTCTTTGGACTGCGATGTCTTCAATATAAACAAAAATGAATACAGAGCAAGGCCTGGAGATGATCTGCCTCACGTTCTGGACAGGCCGGACAGCGCAAGGTGTTCCCGATGGAGCATTGAGACAGGATGGATCGGCAATCGGTCACGCGAGATCGAAAGCGGAGGGGGAGGGCGCTCTGGCTGCCCCGGATCCTGGCGTGGTCAGCGCTCGCCAGCCGGCAGAGGCTGCCCTAAGGTCTCCTCCTGACGGCGATGGTCCCTTTGCGCCCCGATCCCTGCCGCGGTTCAGGGGCGGCTCTGGGATCGACACTGATGACGGATCTTGCTCGGGCACGGCCTTGAGCGCGGAGAAAAGCCGTCGCATGGCGCAGATCCAAGCCGGAAGTAACCCAAACTGCGGTCAAATCGCCCCGAAAGCCTCAGCATCACCCTGGTAGCGATAAGCGCCAGTTATCGATACTGATCGACTTAACGAACCGGTCTCATACCATGGCGTAGTGATGCCTTCACTCGATACCATTACTCTAAGTTTTATATTTTCCCACAGTTACTTAGATGGCGACTCTTACGACATTCGGTCGGGTCATCGGGGCAGTTTAGGGGGCTGTGGGCCTCAGGCTGACCGGATGTCACTTTGCCCCTAAAGGCGAGATAAGGAACTCAACAAAATCAAGGGCAATCCTTTGCCGCTAAATGCGAGATTTTGCCTATAAAATCGAGATTTTCCCTCTAAAAGTGAGACAGCGTTTACAGGGGCGTGCGGCTGGCTGCGATGGAGATGGAACGGGACCTGACAGAGTTCGCCAAGGCCGCCCTGCTCCGGACCTATCACAAGGAAGCCCGTTTGCTCGCCACCGTCGATCGTATCGCGCCAGATCCAGCACCGCGTTCCCACGCAGGGATCAAAGAGCAGCGAACAAACCTGATCGGCATCTCGCCTTTAAGGGCAAAGAATATCGCCTTTCGTCACCCAACGCGACGAATCTCAGAGTTAAAGGCAAAGTGACATGCACACAAGCTAGGGCCACTATGTTCGAATGAAGATGTTTGATAACAAGCCAGCCCTTTGTGCGTGGACCAAGCTGAATTCATGATGGAAGATCATAGGCAGGTGGGGTCACACGTGGGCGCACTCCGCCTCGGCTCAGTTTCCCCCCGGTCCGAACCGGTCCTTGCCAAGATCCTGGTGGTCGATGACGATCCCAGGAATCTCCTGGCCATGGAAGAAGTGCTGCGCTCGCCCGGCATCGCGATCATCACGGCCGATTCCGGCGAGGCCGCCCTGCGGCACCTCCTGCAACATGATTTCGCCGTTATCCTGCTCGACGTGCAGATGCCGCGGCTCGACGGCTATGAGGTCGCCGGCCTGATCCGCAACCGGCCGCGCTCGGCGCGGGTGCCGATCCTGTTCCTCACGGCTTTCAACAAGGACGACCTGCACGTCTTTCGTGGCTATTCGGCCGGCGCGGTCGACTACGTGTTCAAGCCGATCGAGCCGCTGATCCTGAAGTCGAAGGTCAACATCTTCGTTGATCTCTATCGCAAGACCGAGGAGATCCGCCGGCAGGGCGAGGAGGAGCGTCGCCTCCTGATTGAGAACCTGCGGGTTCGCAGCGAGAAGCTGCAAACCGAGCAGGCTCTGCGTCGCCGCGAGGAGCATCAGTCCCTTGTGCTCCAGTCGCTGCCGATTGCGCTGTACACCGCCTCTGTCGATGAGGATCACCGGCAGCTTCATTTCACCAACGACAGCATTGACCGCATCACCGGTTTCAGGCCGGAGGCTTTCTTGGAACGTCCGGATTTCTGGTCGTCGCGGCTCAAGCCGGAGGATCGGGATCGAGTCTTGAGTCAGCTCCAGCAGTTGCGTGATGAAGGCGCCGTCACTCTCGAATATCGCTGGTGCTGTGCCGACGGAACGGAGCGCCATTTCCTTGATCAGACATTGCTCATGCACGATGACGAGGGCCGCCCACGCGAGTGCTTTGGCATGTGGTTCGATATTACCGAGCGCACGCAGATGGAGCAGAACCTGCTCCACGCGAGCAAGCTCGAAGCGGTGGGCCGCCTTACGGGCGGCATCGCCCACGACTTCAACAACATGCTGAGCGTCGTCATCGGCAATCTCGATCTGCTTCGGAAATCCATTCAAGGCAACGAGACAGCCGAGAGGCGCGTGCGGATGGCAATGGAGAGCGCGCAGCACTGTGCCGACCTCACCTATCGGCTTCTCACCTTCTCGCGGCGCCAGCCACTGCAGGTCTCGACCATCGACCTAAAGACTCTTATGCCCGGGTTGCTCGACCTGATGCGGCGGACTTTGGGCGAGCGCATCAACGCCAGCCTTCAGCTGGAGCAGGAGATCTGGCCCACTCAGGTTGACCGGGCGCAACTCGAGGCCGCGCTTCTCAATCTTGCGGTCAATGCTCGTGACGCCATGCCAGAGGGCGGCGACCTGACGATTGCCGTCGAAAACCGGGTGATGGAAGAAGGCACGGCTGTCTCGGCTGGCGAGTACGTCATGATTACGGTCAGCGACACCGGAACCGGCATGCCTCCCGAGGTGCTGCAGCGCGTGTTCGAGCCGTTCTTCACCACCAAGGAGAGTGGCAAGGGCACGGGCCTTGGGCTCAGCATGGTGTATGGCTTCGTCCAGCAGTCCCATGGCCATGTGGAGATAGACAGCGTACCGAACGAGGGCACGAGCATCCGGATGATCCTGCCTCGGACGCAAGGCGTCGTCGAGCGTCGGCAGGAAACCCCACCCGCCGTTGTAGAGCCCTTCGGGGCTGGGCAGACCGTGCTCGTCGTCGAGGACGATCCGGCAGTTCGCCAAGTGGCGCTCTCGACAATCCGCTCGCTGGGTTTCGAGGCAATCGAGGCTGCATCCGCCGACGAGGCGCTTCGGCTGCTGAAAGCGGACGGACACGTGCGCCTCGTGTTCTCCGACGTACGGATGCCAGGTGAACTCAACGGCATCGATCTTGCACACCTGATCAAGCAAGAAACGCCGGACATCCGGGTGCTCCTGACCACCGGCTATGTGGACGGCGACGAAACAATCGACGACGTCGACCTTCTCTATAAGCCTTACCAGACCAGCGATCTCGCAGCAAAGATCCAATCCGTCATGGCAGCTCCCCAGCCTCCTGATGTCAAATCACTTCCGGCTCCCGCACCGGGATCCGCCGCGGAGTAATGAATTGTTGCGGAAGTATCAGACGGTCACATCCTAGTGTTGTGACTCTAACGCTTGTTTCGCACGGGCGACTTTCTCCAGGATCGCCGAGGCCGGGGCTGTCCAGACGGTGATGTCACGTTAACCCAGCTATGAGAGCGAGCCGTGTAGACGGGCTGCCATGACCAAGCTCGTCAGCTACAGGCGCCACCGCTTTCCACCCGAGATCATTGCCCACGCGGTCTGGCTCTATTTCAGGTGTCCATTGAGCCTGCGGCTCGTCGAGGAACTGCTGCTTGAGCGTGGTATTGTTGTTTCTTACGAGACCGTCCGGCGCTGGGCTCTGAAGTTCGGGCCCGAATACGCCCGCCGCCTCAAACGCAAGAGGCCGAGGCGGCGCGACATTTGGCATCTCGACGAGGTCGTGATCACCATTGCAGGCCAAAGGCACTGGCTCTGGCGGGCCGTCGATCAGGATGGCTATGTCCTTGATGAAATCGTCCAGACGCGGCACGATACCAAAGCGGCCAAGCGCTTGCTGAAACGTCTGTTGAAGAAGCAGGGCTGCGCTCCCAAGCGGCTGATCACCGACAAGCTGGGCTCCTATGCTGCCGCCCGGCGCCAGATCATGCCAAGGGTCGAGCATCGCTCGCATAAGGGTCTGAATAACCGGGCGGAGAACTCGCATCTCCCATTGCGGAAACGTGAGCGGGCGATGCAGGGGTTCCGATCACCGGGAGGCCTGCAGCGGTTCACCTCGGTTTTCTCAGCCGTCAGAAACCTGTTCGTCCCGCCCCGCTCCCGCCGCTCTGCCCTCGCTACCCACCTCCACCGCCTCCAGGCCGTAGCGGCGTGGAAGTCTGCCGCCGGAGTTGCCGCGTGAGCCGGTCCGCCGACCGAGTTTGCCCCAGTGCGCCTGATGCAAGTTTATGTGACAGCACCGTTATTCGCTATTCACCCGAACTGCTGGAACGCTTCAACCAGCGCAAGCGGGCCGCCACTGGCAGATGGCACATTGACGAGACCTACGTGAAAGTTCGAGGCCAGTGGTGCTATCTCTATCGTGCCATCGACAGCAATGGCGATACGATTGAGTTTTGGTTCAGTGAGCGGCGAAACCTCACCGCTGCCAAACGGTTTCTGCGCAAGGCTCTGGAGCGGCATGGCCGACCCGAGCGGATTGTGATCGACGGCAGTCAGACGAACCGTGAGGCAATCCTGTCTTGCGACACGACGGACCGACTACAAGACCGATCACGACGTCAGCTGAAACCGATCCGGATCCGGCAGAGCCAATATCTCAATAACCGCATTGAACAGGATCATCGCGCTATCAAGCGGCGGATCCGCCCCATGCTTGGATTCAAGTCGGTGAACAGCGCTCGCGTAATCCTGGGCGGCATCGAGATGATCCACATGATGCGGAAAGGACAGGCGAAGTATGCCTACAATCCGCAGCCTTCACTGGCAGAGCAGTTCGATCTGCTCGCTGCCTGAACGCACTATCGAGCGTCTGTCCTTTCCTTGTCTCTTTTCCAAATTTGCGACGCAACCGGGTAGGGTCCCGCCCCCGCGCCAGTAAATGTCCAAGAGTGCCCAAGACGAAATCTCTTCGAGCTTCCTGATCACGTCAATCGCTGTGATTGGTTTACGTGATGTGAGGGTAGCCTATCATTGCGGCATTCTTGATTGCCCGAGATCTGAAGACGTCAGGCGATGCTGAAGGTTATAGAGGATCGTCCCATATTAGGTCTTTGGAGGTCTTAAGCTATTCCCAAAGGATGCGTCAGAGAAACGAAGGCGAAACATTCCAGACATAAGCGGGCCACATGGCGTCGCTAGACCAGAGGCGGACCGCAGATCTTGCCGAGTCTCAGCGGCTCCCGTTGTCTCACGGCCAGCGCCGACAACAGAGCCCCGCTCCACCACGGCGGGGCTCGTCACCAAGGCCGGGCTTCTATTGGTGGAGCACAGAATGGATTGGTGTGATCAGCCCGTTGAGCATATCGCCCAGCAGTTCTATGCGACGCTCGAGGCCGCAGAGCCATGGAGCTCGGCACCCGAGCCGCTGCGGGAAGAACTCCGTTCGTTAGCGCGTACGGCCCTGACGATGATGGCAGAGTGGCAAACTGAGGGCTCGACAGAATTGGAACCACCCACTGCTGCAACTTCTTCCCTGAATTGAATTCCTGATAACGATGCACCGTCGATGACACTGGGCATTCTGAAAGCACCAGATCTCCACGCAAGCTGCGCGGCCACTGTTTGTTGCGACAGTCTCTCTCACAAGTCGGAAGCATTCATCGACCTGTTGGGAACCCCAGCGGCCTGGCGCTTGAGTTCCCGGGTCTGACAGGGCGATGGGCCGTCCGCTTTTTGTCCTGCTGGGCAACAGCATGAGGGGGAACACCAGTCTGTTGGCCTTTCTCATGCAGGCCATCACCCCCCGCTAAGACGTTGCATCGAGCACGACGCAATGGCTCTGACGGGCGATTCAATGCAAAAACCTTTCTCGAAATATCGTCCGCAGGTTGAAAAGCAGGTGAATACCGATTGATGGATCCGTTGCACGAGCTCTGAATCCACACACATCCGCCCGATAAGGCGGCAGCACGTCATCGAGGCGATCACGACGAAAGCTGTAGCCCGCCGCTTTGTGGGACAGGAAACATCTGGTGACGGCCAGGTCAGGAGCAGATCAACTCACTCGGACATAGCAGATTGTGACAAGACAGCTTCTCCAGTTGGCGGGCTTGGCCGACCCTTCTCGACGAGAAGCCGGCCGAGCCATCTGCCGAGAAAACGCTGGAGGTCGTCCATGAATGTAAAGACAACGGGCACGTAGATCAGGCTGAGAAGCGTCGACGAGACAAGGCCGCCGATCACCGCGATCGCCATCGGCGCGCGCGTCTCGGCGTCAGCGCCGATGCCGAGAGCGATCGGCAGCATGCCCGCGCCCATGGCGATCGAGGTCATGACGATGGGACGGGCGCGCTTGCTGGCGCCATCAAGCAGGGCTGAGAACCGGTCAGAACCCTGTTCCAGCGCGACAAGAGCGTATTCCACGAGAAGGATCGAATTCTTGGCCGCAATTCCCATCAGCATCAGGATGCCGATCAGAGTCGAGATGCCCAAGCTACTGCCCGCAAGCAGGAGGAAACCAAGTGCACCACCGACCGATAAGGGGAGAGCGACCAGAATGGTGATCGGCTGAACAAAGCTTTTGAACAGCAGCACAAGGGTGAAGTACATCAGGAGGATTCCTGAGACGATTGCGACCGCGAAGCCGGAGAACATTTCCTGCATGCGCTCGACATCCCCTCGCTGCATTTCCGCAACGCCCTCCGGTAGATTTTGCATGATCGGAAGGACGCGGATCCGCTGGGTGACCTCGCCCAGAGTGAGGCCGGCCAGATCCGCTTCGATGGTGGCGCTCTGGGTGCGGTTGATACGCTCGATGGTGTTCGGGCCCGCACCGAAGCTGATCCTGGCCACTGAGCCCAGTGGCACCGTAGCCCTGGTGCCGGTCACGGGCAGGTTGGCGAGTTGCTCAGGATCGTTGACCACGCCGTCCGCCAACGACACCTGGATTGAGATCTGACGGTCACCTAGATTGAACTTGGCGAGATTGGTCGAGGTGTCACCGAGCGTCGCTACATTGACCGTCTTGGCGATCGTTGCAGGCGTCACTCCGATCTCTGCCGCGCGATCGAGGTCCGGCGTGACAATCAGTTCAGGTTTTGCCGTTGCGGCCGAAGATGTTGGGTTCAGCAGCCCAGGGATGGTGGCCATCTCGTTCAGCAGCTGGTTGCTGGCTGAATTGAGCGCCATGGTATTGTCGCTGACTAGTGTCACCGACACTGTCGAGCCGGAGAAGCCGCCTGCGCCGAAGCTGATGCGGGCACCAGGGATGGTCGCCAGCTTCGCGGCGTTCGCTGCCTCGAACTCCTGCTGCGAGCGTGAGCGATCACGCCTGTCCACCAGGCTGACGGTGACGGTTGCTGACCGAACTTCGCTGGCGCTGCTGCCGCTCGCGGGGCCCATGTCCGATGAGCTCGGGGTCCCGATCGAGGCGAAGATGCTCTTGACCTCAGGTTCCCCCTTCAAGAGTTCGGTCACCCGAAGGACGGCGGCATCGGTTTCGGCCAGGGTCGCGCCGGGCGGGAGCTCGACGGAGATCATCGACCGGCCGCGGTCGGTTGACGGCATGAACTCGGTCGGCAGCTGCGTGGCAAGCGCTATGGACACGGCGAAGAAGACGATGCCGAGGATCAGCGTGAGCCAACGGAAGCGTAGCGCCTTCCGGAGAAACCACGGGTAGGTGGGTACCCAGAAAGAGGTCCCCTTGTCATGCCCACCCGCTCGGACCAGGTACGCGCCCATCAGCGGGGTGAGCATGCGGGCGACGAGCAGCGAGAACAGGACGGACACGGCAACGGCGATGCCGAAGCTCATGAATATTTGTCCGGGCATGCCCGGCATGAAGGCAACAGGCAGGAACACGGCAACCAGCGTCGCGGTCGTGGCCACCACCGCAAGGCCGATCTCGTCCGCCGCCTCGAGAGCGGCCTGGTAGGCGCTCTTGCCGCTCTGACGCATGTGCCGGACGATGTTCTCGATCTCGACGATGGCGTCGTCCACCAGGATGCCGACCACCAGCGACAGTGCGAGCAGGCTGATGGTGTTGAGTGACAGATCGAACCACGCCATGACGGCGAAGGTCGGGATCAGCGACAGCGGCATCGCGACTGCGGACACGAGGGTCGCGCGAATGTCACGCAGGAACACGTAAACGACACCGATCGCTAGCAGGGCGCCGAGCCACAATGCCTCGACGGCCGCATCGTAGCTCTCTTCGACGAAATCTGCCGAAGAGGTGACTTCCGTGATGGCGACATCGCTGCGGCCGGCGGAGATCGCCGCCACCTTCCGGCGCACGGCCGCCGTGGCATGGATCTCGCTCGAGCCGACGCTGCGATAGACGCTGAAGGCCACCACTTCCTTGCCATCGAAACGCGCCCGCTGGCGTGGGGTGGACCAGGTATCCTCGACAGTGCCGAGATCCGCGAGGCGGACCTGGCGTCCTCCATTCAGCGTTATGGTTGTCTCGGCGAGGGCCTGAACCGTCGGGGCGCTGCCGAGCGTGCGGACGGACTGCTCCTGACCGCCGAGGGTCACGCGTCCACCGGGCTGGTTGACGTTCACGTTGGCGAGCGTCTGGCTTATTTCGGTGGCGCTGATCCCCAACGATGCGAGCCGGTCCGGATCGAGCTTGACCCAAATAATCCGGTCGACGCCTCCCGAGCCTTTGATCGATGAAACGCCGGTGACTCCGAGAAGCTGCTTGACGAGGTCGTTGTCGACATACCAGCTCAGCTCGTCGGGGCTCATCCCCGGAGCTTCGATGACATAGGTCAGGATGGCGTTACCAGTAGCCTCGACGCGCGTGACAGTGGGTGCTTCAACGGCTGCCGGAAGGTTTGCCCGGATGCTGGAGACAGCGCTCTGGACGTCGCTCGTTGCCCGATCGAGGTCGGTTCCCAACTCGAATTCGATTGTTGTGACGGAGCTTCCCTCGGTGACCGTCGAAGAGACATCCTCCACGTCCCGGAGGGCGGACACCGCATTCTCGATCACCTGTGTGACCTGTGCCTGGAGCTCGGTGGGGGAGGCTCCCGTCTGACGGGCTGTTACCGTCACGGTCGGCATGTCCGTGTCGGGCATGTTGTTGATGCGCAGCTGCCCATAGCCGTAGAGGCCTGCGAGCGTCAGCACCAGGAAGAGAACGATGGTCGGGATCGGATTGTAGATCGACCAGGAGGAGATCCTGTTCATAGCTGGCTCTCGCGCGTACTGGCCTGTCGCGTCGCGATTTGCACGCGGTTGCCGTCATTGAGGAAGCCGACACCATTGACCACGACGGTCTCGCCTTCATTGACGCCATCGAGGATGGTGATGCGGCCATTGCGACGATCACCTGTGGAAACTTTCCTCAGCGAGACGGTGCTATCCTCATTCAGCACGAAGACATGGGGCTGGCCGTCGCGCCACGTCAGGGACGCTTCCGCCACCGTCATTGCGGAGCGCTCCGGCAACTCGATCCTGACCCGGGCGAACATGCCTGCTTGCAGGCCGGAATTCTCTCCAAGAGTGACATAGACGGTGCCAAGGCGTGTGGCGGGGTCCACCTTCTGCGCGATGGCGCGCACTCGACCACTCGTGACGCGACCGGCGGCGTCGGTCACCTCGGCGGCCTGGTCCTTGCGGATACTCGGCAGATGCTGCTCCGGAACCTTCGCCTCAACCTCCAGGCGCCCATCCCGGATAATGTTCAAGAGTTCAGTGCCGACCTGAACGACAGAGCCGATTACGGCAGGCTTATCGGCAATCAGGCCTGCCACGGGTGCCGTGACGGTGGTTTGCGATAGCTGGACCTGGAGTTGCGTGAGGAAGGCCTGAGCCTGGGCCAACTGCGCCCGATTGGTTGTAACGGTGGTTGCGCGCTCCTCAGTGACTTCCTTGCTGACCGCATTTGTTGCGATGAGTTGTTGCGCCCGTTTGTAACCCGACTCCGCTTTCGCCAGGTTCGCCTCAGCCTGCTGGATGACTGCTTCCTGCTGGGTGATCTGAGCCTTGAGCTGACGGGCATCGAGGCGGGCGATTGGCTGACCCTGCTGAACGCGGTCACCCTCCTGAACCAGGACCTCATCAAGAGAAAGGCCTCCCAGGGCAGAGCTGACAGTGATCTCCTGCCATGCCGAAACCGTTCCGGTCACCGGCAATGTGGCGATGATTGGGGTCTTTTGGACGGGTTCCGCCTGGACCGCTAGTGATGTCGCAGCAGCCTGTGCAGATACGGGCGCGGCCGTTTCCTTGGCCGCCTCACCGGGTGTGCAGGCGGCCACTGTAAGCGCCAGCGTCGCAAGGTTGGGCAGGGTGCGAAGGGGCCTCAACGAAACCAATACTACTTCCTCTCACTAACGAAACATGGGCGTCGCAAGCCGCCATGCCGCTGTGACAGGTAAGTGCCGTGTGTTGCCGATAATGTACTGGAACCCTCGATCTGCGAGGGAATTTGTTAGCAAGTGTTGCTCCGGCGAGCTCAGAAACGTTCAGTTACAAAATTATGTGCTTTGCTGTCCGGTGTGGAGCTGAGCTCCTCGGAAACTCGGATTGTTTTGAAATAGCCAAAGGCTATTGAGGCGGCGCTTGGATCGGTTGATCAGAAGCTGGTTGTAGGCATCCTCTTCAACAGGTTCGAACTCGCGACGGACCACATAGTCACAGATGCGGGTAGATTTGCATCGGAGGTCTGGCGAACCAGATACCATTCTCAATCAGGCAGCAACACCCCGGAAACACGCTCGGCTGGGCAGCGCTTTATATAGAACGCACGGGAGGCAGACCGCCCTATACCTTAAGGCATGGATCATCTATGATTTTTCATCTCGGAACACGCCAGACGTTCAGGTTGGCTAGCTTGTCAGCGGTCTCATTGGCCGTCAGCCTATGCGCGCTGACGGCAAGCACTGAGCCGAAGCGCTTAACGGACGAGCAACATCTCGCTGACCGTGTGTTGCCACCAACGCTGAGCCCATCGGGGAAGATCGTCGATCGCTTAGCAACTGCGGCGGAACTTCCGGAGATGGCTTCCCCTGCTCGATCTGCTCCGACACTCGTGAGTCGGTTCGAGTTCTTCGCACCGCCACAGGATGTAAGCCTTGGATTGCAGGCCACTGCCGATCCTGCGTCCAGGACGCCGCGACCGCAGATACGCTCAGGATCAGGCCAGCCGAAGATTATTTCGGGGCAGGACAAGTTGGTGGTGACCGTGATTCCACCTGCCCGACCGAAGGATCTCGACGCCGTCCAAACGCCTGCCGCTCCGATAACGGAGACAAGGGCGGCGCCGGCCACTGTACTTGGGCTGAAGCTGCCGCGGGTTGTCTCAACTGCACATACGGTGATCGTGCGACAAGTCGTAGCCTGGGGTGGCACGATCTCACACATGGCCCAAGGCCTTTGAGGAGTAATACCCGCCCAGAGAATTGCTGACTCGGATTTGCATTGATGTGCCTGGCGTGATCCCCTGACGGCGGGGCACAGTTGCAGGGGATCACCATGGCCGGGCTCCCCATCCGTCAGGACTACGCGCCATCCGATCTGCGGTTGCTGGCGATCGCCAACGCGCTCGAGGGCATGACCCGGGCCGAGACGGCGCGGCTGGCCGGCATGGAGCGTCAGCCCCTGCACGATGCGATCCAACGCTTCGATGCCGCGGGACCGGACGGCTTGCATGAGCGTCATCGGTCCGGCCGCCCGGAGCAGCTCAGCCCTGGTCAGCAGGCCGCGCTCAAGGCCCATATCCTGCGCGGGCCTGAGCCCGAGCGCGATGGGATGAGCGCCTGGCGTCTGGTTGACCTGTGCGAGTATGTCGAACGAAGCTATGGGGTTCGCTATAGCGAATAGGGACTCTCGTGCCTGCTCAGGCGGCTGAACCTGTCGCGCCAGAAGACCCGGCCCTCGCATCCGAAGGGCGATCCGGCCGCACAGGCGGCGTTCAAAAAAGGAGCTGCCGTTAA
>NZ_JAERQD010000045.1 GCF_016735695.1 Microvirga zambiensis WSM3693
GTCTTGAGGCAACGATATAGCCGAGGTTGGGAATGATGTCAAGAACAAAGTGAGAACATAACATCACGCTCTCACTGGCCATGCCCACCCCCGCGCCGTCATGGCCGCACTTGGTGCGGCCACCCACGTCTTCGAGAACCGCCGCGTCGCAAAGACGTGGGTGCCCGGGACAAGCCCGGGCATGACGGCGCGGGTGTCATTCCCGGTCCGAGCGTGGCGAGCGGGGCGCCTTTGGGATCGAGATCACCGGCACTGATCCCCGGGACAAGCCCGGGCATGACGGCGGAGGGTATCATGACGGCAGAGGATGGGAATGACGTGGGAATGTGGGATGAAACGGAGGGCGGCCATGACGCTTGGGGAGCGTGCCGGCGGGGCCATTGACCCCGCACCGCCGTCTCGTGTTATCTCGTTTCCGGAGCCGGGCGCACCCGGTTCCGGGGCGTGAGAACCCCGTCAGGGCGGCGCAAGCATCCGCCGCAACGATGCCTTCCCAGCCTTACGGCCGGGGAGGCGCTGTCGCATGTCCAGGGCGAAAGCCTAAAGGGCAGCGCGGTCGTCCCTGACGGCTTCTCAACTCCCCGGCCACCAGCCCTGCTGGTGGTCGCTTCACTCGAGGGAGTTGCTGCGATGGACCAGCCCTACAGCGCATGGGCCGATTGGCTCTCGAAGTTCCACACTTGGCCCGAATCCATCCAGGCCCTCTGGCTCCTCGCCGTGCCGGCGACCCTGCTCGGCATGACATGGCTCGTGATGCGCGGCCTCGCCGAGATCGTCCGTCTCGCCCGCGGCGACCGCATCCGCCCGACGATCCGCCGGCCCGGCCCCACGCCCGAGGCGACCGATCGCGAGAACCCGCCGGAGCCGACTGGACGCGGGGCGGTGGTGCAGGGAGTGTTCGGGTGGAGGAATGAGTGAGGGCGTGCCCACACCCGCCACCGTCATGGCCGGACTTGATCCGGCCACCCATGTCTGAAATCGCGCGCAGAACAAGACGTCGATACCACCCCGTCATGCCCGGACTTGATCCGGGCACCCACGTCTTAAACCGCCGTGCAGAAAAAGACGTGGATACCCGGCACGAGGCCGGGCATGACGGTTGAGGAATTAATGCAACTTCGTATCATTTTCCGATGGAAAAGGGCGGCTGGGTCTACCTCATGACCAACCGGCGCAACGGCACGCTTTATCTCGGCGTGACGAGCAACCTCGCCCGCCGCGCCTTCGAGCACCGCGAGGGCCTCATTCCCGGCTTCACAAGGCAATACGGCCTCAAGCGCCTCGTCTGGTACGAGCATTTTTGCGACATCCGCGACGCGATCCAGCGCGAAAAGACCATGAAGCACTGGCCCCGCGCCTGGAAGGTGCGCCTCATCCACGGCATGAACCCGGATTGGGACGATCTCTACGAGGTGCTGAACGCTTAAGCGCGCCCGTGCCCCGCATCACCCCAGGACCGGCCGCCGCCGCAGCCGCCCTCACGCCCACGCCTCGACGCCCACAACGTCATGCCCATCCCCGGACTTGATCCAAGGATCATCCCGGCATCCCCGTTCCGGCTCCCCGGATAGGCCCAAGCCCTCCACCATCCCCACCATCCTCCGCCGTCATGCCCGCACTCGTTGCGGGCACCCACGTCTTAGGGGCGGGGAGGTTTTGAAGGCGTGGGTGGCCGGGAGGGGCGCGGCCATGACGGCGGGGAAGTTAGGCAATCGATCCGCCACCGCTCCACGCCTTGGGCAATCCTGGCAAGATGTTGGATGTAAGGCAGAACCTGAGTATATAAAATTGCTACTCGCCTAGTAGTACAGAGAAGAAAGCTTGATTTCGCTTTTTCGCGTTCTCGACTAAGGTGTCGTAACCGAATGCTTGAATAAATATCTGCTCATTGTCGCGATATCTGAAGAATATTTTGGGGTTCCAGTCATTCTTGAAGTCGTGTCTTTGAAAAACCTTAACTAAACTCGGCGTGTGGTCAGCCACAATAAATGCAAAACGCCTGATCACGCCCGCAAATGAAAAGTGTGTCCCATCGGTCTTTGAGATCCCGCCCTTAGCTACTGCTTGATCGAGCGTATCAATTACTTGAAGGACCGGATCGCTTTTGGAGTTTCCAAAGGCGTAATCGTCTCTACTCGGCTTTTTGAATTCGACGATTGTGATTGTTGTCCCGTCGTTGTCTCCGAGCACCATGCTATCGTCAAAGAACGCGATGTCAGTGATTTTATCTCCCTTCTTTCGGCCGCCTCCATGCATAGTCCTATCGCTTGATATATAAGGCAAAAAGGCTAAAGCATCGTCAATAAGCCAGAGATTGTGCTCGAAATAATCTAGAGACTTATTGTCAGTAAATCGTCTAAATACTAATTCATGGATAACATCTTCTGGCGCTCTCTTGGTGTCTTCCTTAAATTTACGTGCTGCCTCAACAAGTTCAATTACGCTCTTCCGATGCAATACATACTCGGCAAGTGCATCCTTTTTGTTCGCATCAAGCTTGCTCACGAGTTCCTGAATGCGGTTTTGATAGTCTACTGGATTATTTGCGGCTTTAGTAATTGCTCTAGTGAGATCACTCGACGCTCTGAAGCGCTCAATAGCCAAGTCCGATATAAATTCTTCTGCTGACCAGTTGTTTGGCTTAGAGGCGACATACTCGCCTACGGATCTCCCTTTGAGACCGATCCTCAGGATTGGATTCTCACGGAGTGCTTCACCAAGGCTATAAGTTTGATCCCGCTTTATCTTGTCGATTTGCGAGTTCTCATTAACTTGGATGACATCGCTGATCTTTGTAACTATTTTCTCAATTGTTTTAATTGGGATGTTTAGACCTGTGCGTGCATCATTTAATCGTGTCTCAAAGGCAGGACTGCGTACTACTGCCAGCACTATATATCGCTTGTCTGCCTCATCAACGAAGTGCGGCTGGCCTAATTTGTTTGTTAAATCGCGAGGAGCACCTACAATTCGATCTGCTGCGGAGAACAGCAGGCAATGGTTTTTAAAAGTACGTGTCTTTGGGATTTTTGTGATCGAGTAATGAAGCGTCTCAGTGCTACCGTCAACTTCGCAATCAATTTGCCCTGAATCTGACTGCACAAACACTGAATTGAAGTGAGAAGTAATATCTTCCGGAGCTGCGTCATCAAATTGAATAGTGATACTTGGGAGCCAACGGTACAAAAAGTATGGCAAAAAGTGACTGCCGATGGCGTCAGCTACGTCTTCCACATTTAAGCTTCTGATTAGATCATGCCAAGGCGTGAGTGGCTGATCATGCTCAACGCGAACACCTGTAAATTCGAAATCTATATTATCATTTAAGTACGCGAATTCTTTTTCTTGGGATATGTCAAACCGAAATGACCTCGATTTGTATTCAGTAAAGAATGCATATTGGCTCCAATAAACAGTTCGTGCAAAAACCTTAAATGCGATAAATCGGCCAAATCCTCGGCCATGCTCTTTTAATTTATAGCCGGAGAAAGGAGTTTTGAAGGATTTATAGTTCTCATCATTGAGCCCAATACCATTGTCAGTGACAGTAATTTTGAACTTCGTCGGATCAGTGGGATTAGTAAAATGTATGTGGATCTTGCCTAACCGTTTAGCCTCTTGTTCGTATTGGGCCTCGATTCCATGCATTGCATTCGAGACTGCTTCAAAAGTTGGAAGCAGAAAGTCATGCAACTCAACCGCGAGATGAGTCCTGGAAAGGACCGCCTGCATATCAGGCTTTACCAATTCGTCGGTATCAAGTGTTCTCATCCGTAGGGCTACCTATAGATCGAGGCGAAACATTATTGCTGCCACTTCTGGTTGGCAACTAGAACTTTTGTTGAGCGGCGCGTTAGCTGGGCGTTCAAACCCAGTATTGTCATAAAAATGGCCGGGCGAACCCGGCCATTTTCGTTTTTCGACTAAGCGTTCTTGCTCCGTCTTACGAGCACCCCGTCGTCGATCCGCAGGTATCGCACTTCAAGCACGTCCCATTCCGAACCAGCGTGAAGTTCGCGCATTCGGGGCAGGATTCACCGACATAGCCCTTCATCTTGGCCTCGGCGCGCTTGTCGGCCATGGAGGGGGCGGGCGCGGCGAAGGCGAGTTTGGACATCTCGGCTTCGCCGACCTTCTCCTCGACCGCTGCACCGACCGGGGCGAGTTCGCCCTTCAGCGCGTTCGCACCGACGGTCACCGCCGCCGTGCGCTGAACAATGCCTCCGGCGCTGCCGGCGCCGCCCGGGATGAGCATGAGGCGGTCGACGGTGCCGCGGGTGAAGCCGCGGGAGACGATGGCCGTGGCAGGCGCGGGCTCCGGCGCCTTCGACTGGGCTTCGCCCGAGCCGATGGTGGTGGGGCCCGCTTCCGACGGGTCGACATGGGCGAGGTCGTTGCGGGCGAGATACGAGACCGCGAGTTCGCGGAACACGTAGTCGAGGATCGAGGTGGCGCTCTTGA
This sequence comes from Microvirga zambiensis WSM3693, assembly GCF_016735695.1. Lineage (GTDB taxonomy): Bacteria > Pseudomonadota > Alphaproteobacteria > Rhizobiales > Beijerinckiaceae > Microvirga > Microvirga zambiensis. The sequence continues at coordinate 4,462 of NZ_JAERQD010000045.1, forward strand.
TGCGCTCGTTGCCCTGCACGAAGCCGGCCGGCTCGAAGCGCGTGAAGGTGAAGGCCTCCACGTATTCCTCGAGCGGCACGCCGTATTGCAGGCCGAGCGAGATGGCGATGGCGAAGTTGTTCATCATCGCGCGGAAGGCGGCGCCTTCCTTGTGCATGTCGATGAAGATCTCGCCGAGGCGTCCGTCGTCGTATTCGCCGGTGCGCAGGTACACCTTGTGGCCGCCGACGACGGCCTTCTGGGTGTAGCCCTTGCGGCGGTCGGGCATCTTCTCGCGGTCGCGCAGGGCCACCACGCGCTCGACGATCTTTTCGACGATCTTTTCCGACACGTGCGCCGCTTTTGCCGCCGCGGGGAGGGCGGCGACGTGCTCGGCTGCGTCCTCCGCATCCTCGTCCTCATCACTGATGAGAGCGGAGTTCAGCGGCTGCGAGAGCTTGGAGCCGTCGCGGTAGAGGGCGTTCGCCTTCAGCGCCAGCTTCCAGGACAGCATGTAGGCGTTCTTGCAATCCTCGACGGTGGCGTCGTTCGGCATGTTGATGGTCTTGGAGATCGCACCCGAGATGAAGGGCTGCGAGGCCGCCATCATGCGGATGTGGCTCTCCACCGAGAGATAGCGCTTGCCGATCTTGCCGCACGGATTGGCGCAGTCGAACACCGCGTAGTGTTCCACCTTCAGGAACGGCGCGCCTTCCAGCGTCATCGCTCCGCAGATGTGGATGTTCGCGGCCTCCACATCGGCCTTCGAGAAGCCGAGGAAGGACAACAGGTCGAAGGACGGATCGTTGAGCTTCTCCGCCGGCACTTTGAGCGTGCCGGTCAAGAAGTCCTCGCCGAGAGTCCAGCGGTTGAAGACGAACTTGATGTCGAAGGCGCTCTTCAGGCCCTTCTCCACCGCGTCGATCTTCTCGTCGGTGAAACCCTTGGAGCGGAGCGAGCCGGGGTTGATCGCAGGCGCCTGCTTCATGGAGCCGTGTCCGACCGCATAGGCCTCGATCTCGGCGATCTCGGATTCGCGGTAGCCGAGCGCGCGCAGCGCATCGGGCACGGCGCGATTGATGATCTTGAAGTAGCCGCCGCCGGCGAGCTTCTTGAACTTCACCAGCGCGAAGTCGGGCTCGATGCCGGTGGTGTCGCAATCCATCACGAGGCCGATCGTGCCGGTGGGCGCGATCACGGTGGCCTGCGCGTTGCGGTAGCCGTTGGTCTCGCCGAGCTCCAGCGCCTTGTCCCAGGCGGCCTTGGCATGGGTGACGAGGTCCGCATCGGGGCAGGAGGCGTGATCGAGCGGGACCGGGTTGACGGCGAGGCCCTCATAGCCTTCCGACACCCCATGTGCCGCGCGGCGATGGTTGCGGATCACGCGCAGCATGTGCTTCGCGTTGGCCTTGTAGTTCGGGAAGGGACCCAGCTCGCCCGCCATCTCGGCGGAGGTGGCATAGGACACGCCGGTCATGATCGCGGTGAGCGCGCCGCCGAGCGCGCGGCCAGCGTCGGAATCGTAAGGCAGGCCCATGGTCATGAGCAGACCGCCGATATTGGCGAAGCCGAGGCCGAGCGTGCGGTACTCGTAAGAGAGCTGCGCGATTTCCTTCGACGGGAACTGCGCCATCATCACCGAGATCTCGAGCACCACCGTCCACAGGCGGCAGGCATGCTCGAACGACTCGGCATCGAACTTGTGGTTCTGGCGGTCGAAGAACTGCAGCAGGTTGGCGGAGGCGAGATTGCACGCCGTGTCGTCGAGGAACATGTATTCCGAGCAGGGATTCGAGGCCCGGATGCGTCCGCCGGCGGGGCTGGTGTGCCAGTCGTTCATGGTGGTGTTGAAGTGCAGGCCCGGATCGGCCGAGGCCCAGGCGGCGTGGCCGATCTGCTCCCACAGGTCGCGCGCCTTGAGCGTCTTCAGGACCTTGCCGTCCTTGCGCGCCTTGAGGTGCCAGTCGGCGTCGGTCTCTACCGCGCGCAAGAAGTCGTCGGTGAGCGAGACGGAGTTGTTGGAGTTCTGGCCGGAGACCGTGAGGTAGGCATCCGAATCCCAATCGGTGTCGTAGATCGGGAAGTCGATGTCGGTGTAGCCCTGGCGCGCGAACTGGATCACGCGCTTGATGTAGTTGTCCGGGATCATGACCCGGCGCGCCATCTTGATCTCTTTCTTCAGAGCCGGGTTCTTCTCCGGATCGAAGCAGGCGTCACCCTCGGCCTCGCAGTTCACGCAGGCCTTCATGATGGCCTTCAGGTGCTTGTTGCCGAGCTTGGAGCCGGTGACGAGCGCCGCGACCTTCTGCTCCTCCTTCACCTTCCAGTCGATGTAGCTTTCGATGTCCGGGTGGTCGACGTCGACCACCACCATCTTCGCCGCGCGGCGCGTGGTGCCGCCCGACTTGATCGCGCCGGCGGCGCGATCGCCGATCTTGAGGAAGGACATCAGGCCGGACGAGCGGCCGCCGCCGGAGAGCTTTTCGCCCTCGCCGCGCAGCTTCGAGAAGTTGGAGCCGGTGCCGGAGCCGTACTTGAACAGGCGCGCCTCGCGCACCCAGAGGTCCATGATGCCGCCCTCGTTCACCAGGTCGTCCTCGACGCCCTGGATGAAGCAGGCATGCGGCTGCGGATGCTCGTAGGCGGACTTCGACTTGGTCAGCTTGCCGGTCTTGTAGTCGACATAGAAGTGGCCCTGGCCGGGGCCGTCGATGCCGTAGGCCCAGTGCAGGCCGGTGTTGAACCATTGCGGCGAGTTCGGCGCCACCATCTGGTTGGCGAGCATGAAGCGCAATTCGTCATAGAAGGCCTGGGCATCTTCCTCGGACGAGAAATAGCCGCCCTTCCAGCCCCAATAGGTCCAGCAGCCGGCGAGGCGGTCGAAAACCTGCTTGGAGGAAATCTCGGAGCCGAAGCGCTGATCCTCGGGGAGGGCGGCCAAAGCGGCCTCGTCGGGCACGGAGCGCCATAGCCAGGAGGGAACGTCGTTCTCCTCGATCTTCTTCAGGCTGGCCGGGACGCCGGCCTTGCGGAAATACTTCTGGGCCAGCACGTCGGAGGCCACCTGGCTCCAGGTCTCCGGCACCTCGATATTGTCGAGCTTGAAGACGATCGAGCCATCCGGATTGCGGATCTCGCTCGTGGCGAGCCGGAAGGCGAGGGAGGAATAAGGCGATTGGCCGGTTTTCGTATAACGCCGCTCGATCCGCATTGTCAGATTCCTAAGTGTTGAGGACAAACGTCCCCATGGCCGCGATTTGCCCCGCAGCTCATCAGCCCAAATTTATTGTTCGACGCCCCAACGATCCGTTCTTCGGATCGCCCACATGACCGCCCGAGTTTCGGCCTCCTCCAGACGCCACAGGTCGCGCGGCAATCGCGTTGCCACGGAACTATGACGCTTACTCTGGGGAGGTTCCAACCGTCCCTTTCGAGGCGGTTGCCGGTCTCTGATCGGTACCCCGGCAAGCTAGTCGTGTTGCGAGCCTTACGTCAAGAACTTGTGTCGCGGCTCATCGTTCCAACTATATATAGTGGAAGATTGTTAAGAATGTGGAAAACTGGCTAAGTAACAGAGACTCCTTTGAGAATCCGTTCCGCACTTCGATGGCGACCGAATTTCGCCGGCTTCGAGTCGCCTCGCAAAGGCCAGAGATGTTGTGCCGGCGCATCAATTCGCTAGCTTCCTGTGGAAGCCTTCGGAAGGGCTGTTAGATGCCCCAGAATGGCCTGAATGCGGGGATTTTGCCCGTCCGCCTTCCCAAAGGGCCGAATCCGAGAATCAGTGCCTCGTTTTCGCGACTCGCAAAGGCTGGACTTCGCTCCCCCTTGCCGCCATATTCCGCGCAAATTCACGAACCCTTCACGAACCCTTCCGACGGCGGCAGCATGAAAGAGTTTTTCACCCAGTTCTTCACCTGGTGGAACGGACAGACCCTCGGCACGCGCTACTTCACCTGGCGCAAGGGACAGTTCGTGGGCGAGGACGAGTTCGGCAACAAGTACTACCGCTACACCCAACCCATTCCGATCGACTCGAATGTGGGCGCCGAGCGCCGCTGGGTCGTCTACAACGGCTATGCCGACGCCTCGAAGGTGCCGCCCGGCTGGCGCGCCTGGCTGTGCCACAACGGCGACGTCGCTCCGAGCGAGGAGAGCTACACGGCGCATGCGTGGGAAAAGCCTTTCATTCCGAACCTGACCGGCACGGCGCAGGCCTATCGCCCGCAGGGCTCGGTTCTGGCCTCCGGCAAGCGCCCCTCTGCGACCGGCGACTACGTGCCCTGGACGCCGGGAGAGTAGGGCCGGCAACGGCCTTCGCCATCCATGCTGCAGAGACCCCAAGCCCGTGCCTGTATCGAATGCGGACGCCCCTATGGGCATCCTGATTTCGCATATCATGCCGGCCGCGTCGAAAATGGCCCCGCCTATTGGTCCGACCGCGGCCTCCTGTGCTGCCACACCTGCTCCACGGCCCATTTCGAGCGGCGCGTGAAGGAGGGTGATCCGATGCAGGAGCCCGCTCCGAATCCACTTGAGCGGGGGTGAGGTCTTTACCTTCGTCATGGCCGTCCCGGACTTGATCCGGGGATCAGTCCCGGCCATCCCGATTCTGTGAAGTGCGGCGCTTTTCTTCGTCGGGATCACCGGCACAGGGCCGGTGATGACGTGGTCGGAGAAGCGTTTTCCCGGTTCAATTTCTCATAGCTCCCGAAACGCCCTGACGTTCTGCGCGAGATGCGCAGCTTTTCCGGTCCCGGTGAGAATCACTGCGTTCGGAAGCTCCTGCTCGATATAGCGAAACGCCGAAGCTGCTGCCGTCTCGAAAGGCCGCCCGACAACCAGCCCGCCCATGGCGAAGGGGCGGTTGACGATCGCCGCGCAGCCGCTCGCGCGCAGGGCTGGCACCAAGGGCGACAGGCCCGTGCTCGACATGTTCAGCGGGAACTGCAGCGCGTCGTACAATCCGCTGTCGAGCGCCCGCTGGCCCGCCTCCACATCGCTGACGCTGGCACCGAAAGCGGTCACGCCGCAGCGTCTCGCATAGTCCATCGCAGCGACCACATCGGGCTGGGCGACCACGTCGCTCGTCGCCTTGTGGATCTGCATGACGTCGATGGAGCCGAGGATCTCAAGGCTTCGATCGATGCTTCGAACCAGCGCGTCGCGGCTGTGATCGACGAAGCTCGTGCCGCGCTCGAAATCCCAATGTTCCCCCATCTTCGTCATGATGGTGAGCGCCTGCCTGCGGGAAGGCGCTAGGGTCGCGAGAAAGCGGCCGAGACGCGCTTCGCTCACCGCGTAGGCCGGCGCGGTATCGATAATGGCGATGCCGAGGTCCAGAGCGATTGCCAGCAGCGCTTGCGCCTCGTCCTCGTTCGGCGGCGCGCTCTGATTGACACCCCAGACGCGGCCGATGGAGACCAGTCCAAGGCCAAGCTTGAGGCCTGGGGCGGAGAGGTTTTGCGACATGGGATTTATCCGGCTGACTTGGGGTGGAAATACGATTGAGGCCTGACGATTCCCTCGGCGAAGAGCCCGAAGGCCTGGATCACGGAACCGGTCGGGATGTCGATATTGCGCGCGACTCCTGCGCCCTTCAGCACGCCGCCGCGCGCATTCGGATCAGGATCGCGGTAGCTGTTTCCGTCGCCGAGGGTGCAGTTCTGGCAGCGGATGGGGCCGAGGATCTGCGCGCCGCGGCCGATTCGATTCGACAGCGTAAGCGAGCCGCCGCCGAGGAGGCGCGCCCCGTCTCCGATTTCGATGATCTCGCCAGGGCCGGCCTTGATGGTGAAGCCGCCTTCCTCGCCGATCTCGGCCAGCGCCCCGATCCTCACGACGCCGCCGGACGCCACGATTCTCGCGCCGGGAAAAATCTGCGTCTCGCGGCCAATGACGATGCCGCCGCCCTCTTGGGCCTGGAGGACGACATTGGGCCAAAGGGCCACGCCTTCACCGACCTGCACTTCCTGCGAGACCAGCACGGAATCAGGGAATGGCAGGAGAACTCCACGATGGGCAAGCGCCGCCGTCTCCGCATGCGACAGGAAGCCGAGGCGGCGGCGGGCCTCATCGCCCAAGGCGTGGGTTTCGCTCATGATGCTCTCATTTCATTGCCAAGGCTGGTGTTCGTGACAACAACACGATCAGCGTGGCCATTGGAAGAAACAAGAGCCTGAAAGTGGGCGGGAGCCCGGCAAAATTCTACGGCTGGCCGCTGCCTCCGCCCGCGCCATAGATCTGGCCGTTGGCGAAGCTCGCATCGCTTGCGGCGAGCTGCACGTAGATCGAGGCGAGTTCCGCAGGCTGCCCGGGACGGCCGAGCGGCGTATCCCCGCCGAATTGCTGCAGCTTTTCCTGGGTTGCGCCGCCGCTGACCTGCAGGGGGGTCCAGATCGGGCCGGGCGCGACGCCGTTGACGCGAATGCCTTTGGGACCGAGCTGTTTCGCCAGCGACTTGGTGAAGTTCATCATGGCGGCTTTGGTCATGGCGTAATCGACCAGATTCGCCGATGGATCATAGGCCTGCTCGGAGGCGGTCTGGATGATCGTCGAGCCCGGCGTCAGGTGCGGCAGGGCGGCCTTGGTCAGCCAGAACATGGCATAGATGTTGGTCTTGATCGTCGCGTCGAAATCCTCCGACGAGATGTCGAGAAGCGATTGTCTTTGCTGCTGGCGCGCGGCGTTGTTGACCAGGATGTCGAGTCCGCCGAGCTGCCGCACCGCCTCCGCCACGATGCGAGAGCACAGAGCTTCGTCGCGAATATCACCGGGAAGTGCGACTGCAATCCGACCCTCTTTCTTGATCAGGTCGATGACTTCCCGCGCATCCGGCTCCTCGTCCGGGTGATAGCTGATCGCCACATCGGCACCCTCCCGGGCATAGGCGATGGCCGCCGCCCGGCCCATGCCGGAATCGCCGCCCGTGATCAATGCCTTGCGCCCCTGCAGCCGCCCGGAGCCCTTGTAGCTCGACTCGCCATGGTCGGGGCGGGGATCCATCTTGCCGGCAAGGCCCGGCCAAGGCTGGGATTGCGAGGGGAAGGGCGGTTTGGGGTGTTTCGTCGTGGGATCGTGCTTGGCCACGCCAGCGGCTGGGGTGGAGCCGCCGCTTTGCGCCGCTGCCGAGCCCGAGGCGGCCGAGGCGAGACCGGCTGCAGCCGCCCCCATCATGCCCCGCCGTGAGATCGCGTTGTCGTTGTCCATAACCAGCCTTCCATGATCGATAGAGGCCCGTTAACTGGCAGCGGCACCCGGGAGTTCAGAAATTTCTTTGACTTTGTCGTGAATGGACGAAGGTTGAGGCAGGCCTCCGAGCCATCTTTTCCCTCTTGCCCTTTTTCCATCATGGTTCGCGTGTTATCGCGTTGCCGCAACTGCTTCCACGCCGGCCTCGGCCGGACGGATCGACTTGGACAGTATCTTGGACGGTATGATGACATTCGGATGGACGCGGGCTGCCCTGGTGCTCGCATCGGTACTCGGCAGCCTCACGGCCGCTCACGCGGACAGGATCAAGAATCCCACCGCCGTCTTTTCCGGTCTGGACAAGATCACGGGGCGGATCGTCTCGTTCGAGGTCGCCGTCGACGAGACGGTGCAGTTCGGCGCCCTGCAGATGACGCCTCGGGTCTGCTTCACCAAGCCGCCGACGGAAACGCCCAACACCACCTCCTTCATCGAGGTGGACGAGCCCGGCCCCGACGGCAAGGCCAAGCGGGTCTTTTCCGGCTGGCTCTTCGCCGCGAGCCCCGGCCTGCACGGCCTGGAGCACCCGGTCTACGATATCTGGCTCGTCGACTGCAAAGGCGGCACGGAGGTGATCGCCGAGCCCAAGGAGACGCCGGAGGAGTTGCCGCCGATCCAGCAGGAGACCGCACGCCCGGCACCGGCGACAGGGCGGCCGGGCGACATCATGGCGCCCACCGGCAACACCGCGCCGCGTCCCCCAGCGGTCGAGACCGCACCGCTGCGCCAACCCGCGCCGCAGCGTCAGCCCCGTCCGGCTGCGCCGCTCATCAATACGGATCGCTGAAGTTCGATGCTCTAGACCCCGATGGCGGCGAGCACATCCTCGCCGCTGATGACGCTGTCTCGCGGCCAGGAATCCCAATTCGCGCCATGCTCCATGGCATGGCGCAGCATCTGCTTGTAGGTGCGCCGGGGAACCTCGACCGCGCCGAACTGCGCCAGGTGCGAGGTCACGAACTGGGTGTCGAGAAGCGAGAAGCCGCCGCGGCGCAGCCTGGCGACCAGGTGCACGAGGGCGATCTTCGATGCATCGCGCTCCCTATGAAACATGCTCTCGCCGAAGAAGGCTCCGTTGAGGCGCACGCCGTAGAGCCCGCCGACCAGCCGGTCGTCCCGGTAGACCTCCACGGTGTGGCAGAAGCCTGAATCGAAGAGTTCGCCGTAGAGCTCGCGGATCCGCCGGCTGATCCAGGTCTTCTCCCGGTCGAGGCCGGGCGCGGCACAGCCCGCGATCACCCCGTCGAAATCCCGGTCGACGCGAACCTCGAACATGTCGGAGCGGATTGTGCGGGCAAGGCGCTTGGAGATGTGAAACCCGTCGAGGGGGATGATTCCCCGCTCGCGCGGCTCGACCCAGAACAACGACGGATCATCCGCATCCTCCGCCATCGGAAAAATGCCGGCCGCATAGGCTTTCAGCAGGATCTCCGGCGTGATGTCGATCTGGTCCGCCCTCATGCCGCTTAAGGTAACGCCCCCTTTAGGCTTCCTCAATGCCACCTGTCTTCAGGAAATTCTCGAGCCAGTGGATGTCGTACTGGCCGTTCTGAATGTCCGGGTTGCGCACCAGGGTGCGGAAGAGCGGGAGCGTGGTGTCGATGCCGTCGACCACGAACTCGTCGAGGGCCCGGCGCAGGCGCATGAGGCACTCGTTGCGGGTGCGGCCGTGGACGATGAGCTTGCCGACGAGGGAATCGTAATGCGGCGGGATGCGATAGCCCTGATATGCCGCGGAATCCACGCGCACGCCGAGACCGCCCGGCGGATGGAAATAGCTGATCGTGCCGGGCGAGGGGCGGAAGGTCGAGGGATGCTCGGCATTCACGCGGCACTCGATGGCATGGCCCTCGATCTTGACGTCATCCTGCGTCACCGAGAGCGGATGGCCTGCCGCCACCCGGATCTGCTCGTTCACCAGGTCGATCCCGGTGATCATCTCCGTGACCGGGTGCTCCACCTGGATGCGGGTATTCATCTCGATGAAGTAGAACTCGCCGTCCTCGTAGAGGAACTCGATGGTGCCGGCGCCGGCGTATTTCAGGTCCTGCATGGCCTTGGCCACGACGCCGCCGATGCGCTCGCGCATCTCGAGGTTGAGAGCAGGCGAGGGGCCTTCCTCCCAGACCTTCTGGTGGCGGCGCTGCAGGGAGCAGTCGCGTTCGCCGAGATGGATCGCGTTGCCCTTGCCGTCGCCGAGCACCTGGATCTCGATGTGGCGCGGCTTCTCGAGATATTTCTCGATATAGACCGCGTCATCGCCGAAGGCGGCCTTGGCCTCGGTCTTGGCGGTCTGGAGCGCGTGGACGAGATCGTCCTCGTTGCGCGCCACCTTCATGCCGCGACCGCCGCCGCCGGCGGCTGCCTTGATGATGACCGGATAGCCGATGTCCCTGGCGACCTTCTTGGCTTCGGCCTCGTCGTTGATGCCGCCCTCTGAGCCGGGCACGCAGGGAATGCCGAGGCGCTTGGCCGTGCGCTTGGCCTCGATCTTGTCGCCCATGATGCGGATATGCTCCGCCTTGGGGCCGATGAAGGCGATGCGGTGATGCTCCAGCACCTCCGCGAAACGCGCGTTCTCGGAGAGAAAGCCGTAGCCGGGATGGATCGCATCCGCGCCGGTGATCTCGCAGGCGGCGATGAGCGCCGGGATGTTGAGATAGCTGTCGCGGGCCGCCGGAGGGCCGATGCAGACGCTCTCGTCGGCGAGGCGCACATGCATGGCATCCGCATCGGCGGTGGAATGCACGGCGACGGTGGCGATGCCGAGTTCCTTCGCGGCGCGAAGAATCCGCAGGGCGATCTCGCCGCGATTGGCAATGAGGATCTTATCGAACATGTCGCGCCTTACTCGATGACGAGGAGGGGTTCGCCGTATTCAACAGGAGTTCCGTCTTCGACATAGATGGCGGTCACGGTACCGGCGCGGGGCGCCACGATCTCGTTGAAGGTCTTCATGGCCTCGACGAGCAGGACCTTGTCGCCGGCTTGGACCTTGGAGCCGACTTCGACGAAGTCTTTCGCGTCCGGTGAGGGCTTGCGGTAGGCGGTGCCGACCATCGGCGACAGAACGGCGCCCGGATGAGGCGCGCCCGGCTTCACGGCCTCGGCCGAAGCCGGAGGCGGGGCAACGACCGGGGCCGGCGCGAGGGCGGCCGGAGCCGCCATCGGAACCGTGACGGAGGCGGTGATCGTGCGCGCCACGCGGATGCGAAGGTCGCCCTTCTCCACTTCGATCTCGCTGAGACCCGTGTCGGCGATCAAGTTCGCCAATTCACGGACGAGATCGGGATCGAAAGGGTTTTCCTTGGCCATGGGGCTACCTCTATTCTCTGAGGATCTAGTGCTGGGAGGGTTTCGCCTGACGGGCCCGCTCGGCCATCACCCGGTGAACCGCTTCCAGGCCGAGCAGATAGCTCATGGGCCCGAAACCACAGATCACGCCGACGGAGACGGGCGCTATGAGCGAGCGATGGCGAAAGCCCTCGCGAGCATGAACATTCGAAAGGTGGATCTCGACCGTCGGAGCGCCACTGCCTGAGATGGCGTCGCGCAGCGCGATCGAGGTGTGAGTATAGGCGCCGGCGTTGATGACGATGCCGGCCCCTTGAGTTCCTGCCTCCTGGATCCAGTCGACCAGATGTCCCTCATGGTTCGACTGGCGGAAGGTGATCGCTGTCCCCAGGACCTCGGCCTTCTCGCGCACGAGCTTCTCGACGTCGGCAAGCGTGATGCTGCCATAGATCTGAGGCTCTCTGCGGCCAAGCTGGTTGAGGTTGGGTCCGTTGAGGACGAAGACAGTAGTCATCGGATCAGGAGCATTCCCTGGAGCCCCGTCTGGCGGGGCAGAAACGCCCTCTTAGCCAAAAGGCGGGCAGGGGGGAAGGGGAAAACCAAGGCTTTCCCAAGCTAGGCGGGGTTTCCTCAAGGGCATGAAGATCCAGATCAGCGCTTTTCGTCGTCATGGCCGGGCTTGTCCCGGCCATCCACGTCTTTAAGGACGGCAAAAGACGTGGGTCCCCGGAACGAGTCCGGGATGACGGTGTGCACTACCCGCAGCTCGCCTTGCCGCACTGGCGGACGCTGTCCACCAGCTGCTTCAGCGGGTCGAGGCCGACGGCGCCCGGAATGACGGTCTCGCCGACGATGAAGGCCGGTGTGCCGGTCAGGCTCAGCTTGTCGCCGAGCGCCATGTTTTCCTGAAGCGCATTGCGGATCTCGGGGCTCTCCATGTCCTTCTGCAGGCGGGCCATGTCGAGGCCCATTTCCTTGGCGACAGCCATGGCGCGCTCGCCGTTGACGCGCCCGCGGCTGTCCATGACCTTCACATGGTAGTCGAACAGCTTCTGGCCCGGGAGCTGGTTCTTGACCGCCAGCGCGACGCGGCTCGCCTCCACGGAATCGGGGCCGAGGACGGGGAAGTCCTTCAGAACCACCCGCAGCTTGGGATCGCTCTTCATCAGCGTCTGAACGTCGGAGAGCGCCTTCTTGCAGTAGCCGCAATTGTAATCGAAGAACTCGACCAGGGTGACGTCGCCGGACGGGTTGCCGACCACGTAGGAATGGGCGGCGTTCAGAAGCGACTGCTTCGTTTCCTTGACCGCGCCGGCCTGCGCCACCTGCTGCGCCTCGGCCTGGCGCTTCTCGAGCTCGGCGATGACTTCCGTGAGAACCTCGGGATTCTTCAGGAGATAATCCTTCACGATCTCGCCGATGGCCTGCTTCTGCTGGTCGGTGAAGGTCGCATTCTGCGCCATCGCGGCGGATGCGAAGCCAAGCGTGCCGATGAGGGCTACGGCCTGGCCGAGTTTGAGGAGCGAAGCGCGCATATCCAATCCTTCGAGGAATTCTTCAAGACAAGTCCGGGCCATAACCATGGTTCAAGGCGGAGTTGAGACTCGTCCATATTCTTGCGAGTTAGCGGCTCAAACGGTGCCGCGTCAAATCACGGGTTCGTTTTGCTTGTGCCGCCTGTCATTCCGGGGCGGCCAAAGGCCGAACCCGGAACCCATAACCGCTGAGGATGCAGAAAGAGGCGGCAAGCGTTTCGCGCTCTTGTGAACCGTCAGCGGTTATGGGTTCCGGGCTCGCTTACGCGCCCCGGAATGACAGGGCGGCGCGATCAATCGTCTTGAGACCGTCCCTGCAACGGGATACGAGCCTGTCCATGACCAAATCATCCGCCGATCTCCGTTCGCCCCTCATCGCGCGCCGCATGGAGCGCGTGTCGTCCTTCCTCGCCATGGACGTGCTGAGCGCGGCCGCAGCCAAGGAGCGGCGGGGCGATACCGTCATTCACATGGAGGTCGGCCAGCCCTCGGCGCCTGCGCCTCGCGCGGCCCGGGAGGCGGCCAAGGCCGCCCTCGATCTCGGCCGCATCGGCTATACCGAGGCGCTCGGCATCTCGGCCCTGCGCGAGCGGATCGCCCGCCATTACCGCGAGGCCTACGGGGTGAGCATCGCACCGGAGCGGGTGGTGGTGACGACCGGCTCCTCGGCCGGATTCGTGCTCGCTTTCCTGAGCCTCTTCGATCACGGGCAGCGGGTGGCGATCACGGCGCCGGGCTATCCGGCCTACCGCAACATCCTGGAGGCGCTCGGCATCGAGCCGGTGACGATCCCGCTCGCCAAGGCCGACGGCTGGATCATGACGGCGGAAGCCATCGAAAAGGCCCATGCGGACAAGCCCTTGCACGGCATTCTTGCCATGAGCCCTGCAAATCCCTCGGGCACCATGATCGGGCGCAAGGCCCTCGCCGAACTCGGCGAGACCTGCCGCCGCCTGGGGCTCTGGTTCGTCTCCGACGAGATCTATCACGGCCTGACCTACGGCGAGGCGGCCTCGACGGCCTTGGCGTCCGACGACGATGCCGTCGTGATCAACTCCTTCTCGAAATACTATTGCATGACCGGCTGGCGCATCGGCTGGATCGTGGTGCCGGAACGGCTCGTGCGTCCCATCGAGCGGCTGGCCCAGAACCTCTACATCTCGCCGCCCTATCTCTCGCAGGTGGCGGCACTTGCCGCCTTCGACTCGGCCGAGGAGCTCGAGGCGGTGAAGGAAGGATACGCCAGGAACCGCGCCTATCTGCTGGAGGAGCTGCCGAAGGTCGGCATCACCGAGATGCATCCGGTCGACGGCGCCTTCTACATCTATGCCGACATCGCCCGCTTCACGAACGATTCCATCGGCTTCTCCAAGCGCATGCTGGAGGAGGCGGGCGTCGCCGCGACCCCGGGCCTCGATTTCGATCCCATCGAGGGCTCGCATTACCTGCGCCTGTCATTTGCAGGCTCGGAGAACGATTGCCGCGAGACGGTGGCTCGGCTGAAGGGGTGGTTGAGATAAGTCAGCTCTACATCGTCATGGCCGTCCCCGGACTTGATCCGGGGACCAGGGCCGGGTGATCCACGTCCTTATCGATCTCCAACCCACAAAGACTGGCTCATAATTCATTGAGAGGCGCAGGTGCCTTCTCCCTCCCCCTTGTGGGGAGGGTCGGGGCGGGGTGCGAGCGATAGCCTATGAAGGTTTGGCTCGGGTTCACCTCTCCTTGAGGGAGAGGTCGCGCCGGAGGCGCGGGTGAGGGGTTGCGCCCTCTCCGGATAACGCTCTCCCCCTCACCCTCGCTTTCGCTCGACCTCTCCCCACCGGGGAGAGGTGATGCCTGCGGCAGCCTCAGTGCTGAACTGGAAAAGCGCAGCGCTCACACCCCCACCTCCCACTCCTCCCCACAAGGGGGAGGAGGGTTGCCAGCGCATTATGAGCCAGCCTCTGAGGAGCAGACGCAGTCTGCTCCTCAGGATGAGGTTTGTGTTTTCTGAGACGTGGGTGCCCGCAACAAGTGCGGGCATGACGGCGGAGCATTTGCTGTAAACGAAAATGCCCGGCTTCAAGCCGGGCATTTCTGTGTGAACCTTACGATCCGCTGAGGACCGACTTGGCCTTGGACCACCAGCCGGCGCGCTTCGGGCGCTCCGGGTCGGGCGGGGTCAGGACGACCGCGACCGGCTCGGGTTCGGGAACCACGGGAGCGGGCGGCGGAACGGGCGCTTCGGCCACGGGACGCGCAGGCGTGACGATGGGGTCTTCCACGGTGACCACCGGCGACGCTTCGGTCTCGGCTGCGACGCCGGCCTCCTGCGCGGAAGCGGCCTCATCAGACACGGCCTCGATTTCCGCCTCGGCCTGCTCGGGGGCGACGAAGCCTTCCTCCATGGCGAACTCGACCGTCTCGTCGCGGCCGCGCCCACGACCGCCGCGGCGGCCGCGGCGGCGGCGACGCCCACCGCGCGATTCCTCATCCGACTCGCCGGCCTCGGCCGGAGCCGCCTCCTCGCCGCCGGCTTCGATCTCGGCGTCTTCCTCGTCGGATTCACCTTCGGCCTCGCCGGCCTCGGCGCCATCCTCTGCCTGGTCGCCACCCGCGAACGACTCGCGGTCGCGACCACGGCGCCGGCGACGGCGGCGACGGCGGCGTCCGCCACCATCGCTCTCACCCTGCTCGCCGCGGTCTTCGCCGGCCTGGGCCTCGTCGGCGCTCTCCTCTTCGACGTCGACCTCATCCTCCTCGACGGGCTCGTCGACGGGGGCGATGGCGTCGATCTGGATGCCGGTGGCGATGGACTTGTGCTCGAGCTTGAGGGCGGGATCGCCGCGCTCGATGGCATAGGTCGTGGTGCCGTGCAGGCTCTCGTCCGCGACGATGGAAATCGAAACGCCGAAGCGGGTTTCCAGCTCACGCAGATGCACGCGCTTCTGGTTCAGGATGTAGAACGCCGCCTCCATCCGCGTGCGGACCACGAGGTTGTAGCTCGCATTCTTGATGAGAGTTTCCTCGATCGAGCGCAGCACCTGCAGGGCCACCGACGGCGTCGAGCGCACGAAGCCGGTGCCGGCGCAATGCGGGCAGGGGATCGAAGAGGATTCGAGCACGCCGGTGCGGATGCGCTGGCGCGACATCTCGAGCAGGCCGAAAGGCGAGATGCGGCCGACCTGGATGCGGGCGCGGTCGTTCTTCAGGCACTCGTTCAGCTTCTTCTCGACCGCGCGGTTGTTCCGCTTCTCCTCCATGTCGATGAAGTCGATGACGATGAGGCCGGCGAGATCGCGCAGGCGGAGCTGGCGGGCGATTTCCTCCGACGCTTCGAGGTTCGTGCGAAGCGCCGTGTCCTCGATGTTGTGCTCGCGGGTGGACCGGCCCGAGTTCACGTCGATGGAGACGAGGGCTTCCGTCGGGTTGATGACGAGATAGCCGCCCGACTTCAGCGTCACCACGTTCGAGAACATGGCGTCGAGCTGGGCCTCTATGCCGTATTTCGCGAAGAGCGGCTGCGGCTCGCGGTAAGGCTGGACCAGCTTGGCATGGCTCGGCATGAGCATGCGCATGAAATCCTTGGCCTCGCGGTAGCCCTCCTCACCGGCGACCATCACGTCGTCGATGTCCTTGTTGTAGAGGTCGCGGATGGCGCGCTTGATGAGCGAACCTTCCTCGTAGACGAGGGCGGGGGCGGCGGAATTGAGAGTCAGCTCGCGCACGCTCTCCCACAGGCGCATCAGGTATTCGTAGTCGCGCTTGATCTCGGGCTTGGTGCGGGAGGCGCCGGCCGTGCGCAGGATGATGCCCATTCCCTCGGGCACCTCCAGCTCCTGGGCGATTTCCTTCAGGCGCTTGCGGTCGGCCGCATTGGTGATCTTGCGCGAAATGCCGCCGCCCCGGCCCGTGTTGGGCATGAGCACCGAATAGCGGCCGGCGAGCGAGAGATAGGTGGTGAGCGCCGCGCCCTTGTTGCCGCGCTCTTCCTTGACGACCTGGACCAGCAGGATCTGGCGGCGCTTGATGACTTCCTGGATCTTGTACTGCTTGCGCGGGGTGCGCCGGCGCTGGGGAAGATCCTCGATGGCATCGTCGCCGCCGAGCTGTTCGACGATCTCGTGCTCTTCGAGGTCCTGATCGTCTTCGTCCTCGCCGTCCTCGTCCTCGTCTTCGGCTTCCGTGTCGCCCTCGGGGGCGCGGGCTTCGGCTGCATCTGCAGTCTCTTCGCCCTGCGCCGGCGCCTCGGCGGGTGCCGGCTCCACATGCGCCGAGCCCTCGACCGCCTCGACGGCAGCCTCTTCGGCGTTCTCGCCGGGAGCGGTATCCTCGGCCATCACCAGGGCGACGGCCTCAGCCGCCTCGGCAGCGGCCGCCTCGCTCTCGTCGCCCGTAGTCTCGGGGATATCGGAGACTTCGCCTTCGGGAGCCGCCGCTACGTTTTCTCCGGTTCCGGCCTCGGCCTCGGTCGAGACGATCGTCTCGTCGCTCTCGGCGCGGCGCTGCGAGGACCGGCGACGGCCGCGGCCGCGGCTGCGGCGCTCCTCCTCCTGCTCCTCCTCGCGCTGGGCTTCGGCCTCGGCCTCGAGCAGAGCCTGCCGGTCGGCGACCGGGATCTGATAGTAATCGGGATGGATTTCGCTGAAGGCGAGGAACCCGTGGCGGTTTCCGCCGTATTCCACGAAGGCCGCCTGGAGCGACGGTTCGACCCGGGTGACCTTGGCGAGATAGATATTCCCGCGCAGTTGCTTCCGGTTAGCGGATTCGAAGTCGAATTCTTCGACCTTCTGACCACGCACCACCACGACCCGGGTTTCTTCCGGGTGTGAGGCATCGATGAGCATCTTGTTTGCCATGTTGAACTCTCGACATGGCGATCGAGGGCAGGACCTGAGGCAGCGGCCGCATTGTGGGCGGAGTGGCACGCCGCAAACGAAGGCGACGGGCTGAGATTGCGTTCGGAGTGCTGTCGATCGCCATCATGCGCCGCCGCTTTGGGGCGCATTCTGGGTTGAATTGGGCCGGCTTTGAGCCGGAAAGGGTGGTGCAGGAGCGTGCGCGAGAAGAAACGCGCGATTCGAACGGTGCAGAAACGAAGGTCAAAGCTGACTTCGCGTGCGCAACCATTCGACACGGCCCTTTCGTAGATATCGATGAGCCGGAAACCGGTCATCGGCGAGTGGCGACAAGCGTCGCCATATGGTCCTGTCCGTGTGCCTGTCGAGGGTGACGGGTTCCGTGAGGATCGGTCAACACAACCGTCTCCTCGGATCCGCCGTCAGATTCGGCCATGCCGGACGGGATCAAGATCATTACAGATCGATTGGGGCATTTGGCAAGATCCTCTGTCACTGTGCCATGAATGCAACAGAGTCTCAGGATCATCCCATGCGACGTGAGGTTCCGTTAACCAAAGCTGTCTATTCGGTATAGGAAGGACGCACGAATCCGGCGATCTGCAATGCCCTTCTTCTCCTTTGTCCGCCTCGTCAGCGCATGCATCGTGGCCATCGTCATGGCCGCGGGGATCGAGCGCGCCTGGGCTGTAGACGGGGCGAAACCTGGGACCCCGACGATCGCCGCCGCCGCCGCCGTCGAGACGGAGGGCAGCAAGACACGCTTCAAGGTCACTCTGTCGAAGCCTGTGACGGCGCAGGTCTCCGTCATGGAGCGCCCGGATCGTGTCATCATCGACCTGCCGGAGGTCGCCTTCCACCTGCCGGCCGAGTCGGGGCGCGGCAGGGAGGGGCTGATCGCCTCCTATCGCTATGGCCTCTTCGCGCCGGGCCGCTCCCGGGTGGTGATGGAGCTCACCCAGCCGGCCGTCGTCTCCGGCATGACCACCGCGCCCGATGCGACCGGAGCCGCGTCGATCCTGACCATCGAGCTCTCCCGCGCCGATCGCGAGGAATTCCGCAAGGCGGCCGTTGAAAGCTCGGCCGCTGCGAAGGAAGCCTCGGCCGCACCTGTCGTCCAGGAAACCAAGGATTCCCGGCCGGTGATCATGATCGACGCCGGCCATGGCGGCATCGACCCGGGCGCGGCGGGCTCCGGCAACGTGGTCGAAAAGGATCTCGTGCTCTCCTTCGCCCAGCGGCTGAAGAAGAAACTCGAGGAGAACGGCCGCTACAAGATCGTGATGACCCGCGATCAGGATGTGTTCGTCTCCCTTGGGGACCGGGTGCGCGCGGCACGCGCCGCCCAGGCCGATCTTTTCATTTCGGTCCATGCGGATTCGATCGCCGGCGGGCAGGAGGTGAGGGGCCTGACGGTCTATACCGGCTCCGAGCGGGCCTCCGACGCCGATTCCGCCAGGCTTGCCGACCGCGAGAACAAGGCCGACGCGGTGGCCGGCGTCGAATCGGGCGACATGCCCGACGACGTGTCCGACATCCTGATGGAACTGACCATGCGGGAAACGCGGGGCTTTTCCCACAGCTTCGCCAGCCGCCTGGTCGGGGAGTTCGATTCCGTCGCCCGCTTGAACAAGAACCCGCACCGGCAGGCGCGTTTCCAGGTGCTGCGGGCCCACGACGTCCCCTCCGTGCTGGTCGAGCTTGGCTATCTTTCGAGCCAGAAGGACCTCGACCTGTTGATGTCCGAGGAATGGCGGGCCAAGATGGTCTCGGCGATGTCCGTTGCCGTCGACCGGTTCTTCGCCGCGCGGTTTGCCCGCAGGGGCGCCGCCGCAGTTTTACCATAGATAGAGTGTGGATACCCGTAGCGGGGGCGCGATTCATCGGGTAACGAGGGTCCGCGTTTCAAGATCTGCATAAACAGGCGCCACGGGCGCCGTCATGGAACACCCACGGATGCGCTTCGTCCTACGATTTTTCGGCTTCCTCTTCAGCGTCGGAGCGATCTTCTTCCTGATCGGCGCCGTTGGGCTGGCCTATGGATTCTGGTTCTACTCGAAGGATCTGCCGGATCACGCCCAGCTCGCCAATTACGAGCCGCCGGTGATGACCCGCATCCATGCCGCGGACGGCAGCCTGATCGCCGAATATGCCCGCGAGCGCCGGCTCTACGTGCCGATCGACTCCGTGCCCAAGCTCGTGATCGGGGCCTTCCTCTCCGCCGAGGATAAGAATTTCTACAAGCATCCGGGCATCGATCCCGAGGGTCTGGTGCGCGCCGTCGTGGTCAATCTGCGCTCCGGCGGGTCCCGCGAGCAGGGCGCGTCCACGATCACCCAGCAGGTCGCCAAGAACTTCCTCGTCGGCAACGAGCGCAGCTACGAGCGCAAGATCCGCGAGGCGCTGATCGCGCTGCGGATGGAATCGACCTTCTCCAAGGACAAGATCCTGGAGCTCTATCTCAACGAGATCTTCCTCGGCACCCTGACGCCCGGCCGCAACCTGCATGGCATCGCTGCCGCCGCGCTCGACTATTTCGGCAAGTCGATCCACGAATTGACCATTGCCGAGGCCGCCTATATCGCCGCTCTGCCCAAGGGGCCGAACAACTACCATCCCTTCCGCCAGCGCAAGGCCGCCATCGAGCGCCGCAATTGGGTGATCGAGCGCATGGCCGCCAACGGCTATATCTCGAAGGAGGAGGCGGATGCGGCGGTGAAGGAGCCGCTCAACGTCAAGCCGAGGGTGGTCTCCCCGAACAGCATCGCCTCCGGCTATTTCGCCGAGGGCGTGCGCCGCGACATCGCCGAGCGCTACGGCGAGGAAACCCTCTACGAGGGCGGCCTGCTGATCCGCTCGACCCTCGACCCGAAGATGCAGGCCATGGCCCGCAAGGCGCTGGTGGACGGTCTCGTGCGCTTCGACGAGGCGCGCGGCTGGCGCGGCGCGCATCAGAAGATCGACCTTGCCGGCCGCGAATGGGGCCTGGCTCTCGCAGAAGTGCCGGCGATGGGCGACGTGCAGCCCTGGCGTCTTGCCGTCGTGCTCGAGGTCGCGCGCGGACAGGCCAAAATCGGCCTGCAGCCCCGCCGCGAAGCGTCCGGCCAGATGGTCAAGGACCGCGAGACCGGCACGGTGACCGCCGATGGCGTGAAATGGACCCGCCGCCCGGTCGAGCGTTCCGTTAACGTCGGCGACGTGGTCTTCGTGGAACCCATGGCCGACAAGCCGGGCCAGTTCCGCCTCCGCCAGATCCCGGAAATCTCCGGCGCCATCGTGGCCATGGACCCGAATACGGGCCGCGTCCACGCCATGGTCGGCGGCTTCTCCTACGATCAGAGCGAGTTCAACCGCGCGATCCAGGCCATGCGCCAGCCGGGCTCCTCGTTCAAGCCGATCGTCTATGCGACCGCGCTCGACAACGGCTATACGCCTTCGAGCACGATCATGGACTCGCCCTTCGTCCTCGACATGGGCCCGGGCCAGGCCGCATGGGCGCCATCGAACTACGACGGCAAGGCCGGTGGTCTGCGCACCCTGCGCTACGGCGTCGAGCATTCCAAGAACCTGATGACGGTCCGCCTCGCCAACGAGGTCGGCATGCCGGCGATCTCGGAATATGCCCGCCGCTTCGGCGTTTATGACGACCTGCTGCCGCTGCTCTCCATGTCGCTCGGCGCCGGCGAGACCACGGTGATGCGCATGACGGCGGCCTATTCCATGTTCGCCAACGGCGGACGCCGCATCCGGCCGACCCTGATCGACCAGATCCAGGACAGAAACGGCCGCACGCTTTATCGTCACGACGATCGCAAATGCACCACCTGCAATGCCGAGAAGTGGGATGGAGGCGCAGCGCCCAAGCTCACCGAGACCCGGGAGCAGGTGATCGATCCGCTCACCGCCTATCAGGTCACCTCGATCCTCGAAGGCGTGGTCCAGCGCGGCACGGCACAGTCGGTCAAGGCGGTCGGCAAGCCGCTCGCCGGCAAGACCGGCACCACCAACGACGCCAAGGACGTGTGGTTCGTCGGCTTCTCGCCCGATCTCGCGGTCGGCGTCTTCCTCGGCTACGACCAGCCGAAGTCGCTCGGCAACGCGGCGACGGCTGGCCAATACGCCGCGCCGGTGTTCCGCGACTTCATGCAGATGGCGCTCAAGGACAAGCCCGCGACGCCGTTCCGTGTGCCTGCCGGCATCAAGCTGATCCGCGTCAGCGCCTCTTCCGGCACCCGCGCCGGCGGCGAGGGCGGCGGAACGATCCTCGAAGCCTTCAAGCCGGGGCAGGCGCCGCCTGAATACGTGCCGCCGGAGCCCGCGGACGATGGCCCGCAGGCCGAATACACGCCGGCTCCGCCTCCGGGCGCCCAGCGGGCCGTGGGCGTGGGGCCGAGCGGATTGTATTGACCGGTCCCGCCACCATATAGAAACCGCTTCTCACACAACGAAAACGGGTTGTCCTTCGGCTGCTCTTCAGTCGTAGGCAATCCGTTGGTTTTGAGGTGAGGGCGCCTTTACATGATGCAGGGCTCCCCGTAAGAGCCGTTCACCACACGCACGGACAGCAAAGAAACGATGCGCGCCGAAATCCAGCACCTCGTAGAAGAGACCAAGCAGTCAGTCGGGCTGCTGAGGAGGCATCTTTGACTGGGATACCGCCCAGAGACGCCTCGCGGAACTGAACGCCCAGGCTGAAGACCCCAACCTTTGGAACGATGCCGACGCCGCGCAGAAGATCATGCGCGAGCGCACCTCGCTCGAGGATCAGATCTCGGCCGTGAAGCGCCTCGAGCAGGAGCTCGAGGATGCCATCACCCTGATCGATCTCGGCGAAGCTGAAGGTGACGAGGGCACGATCTCGGAGGGCGAGGAGGCCATCCGCAACCTTCAGGCCGAGGCCGCGCGCCGCCAGGTCGAGACCCTGCTCTCCGGCGAGGCGGATGCCAACGACACCTATGTCGAAGTGCATTCGGGCGCCGGCGGCACGGAAAGCCAGGACTGGGCCAACATGCTCCAGCGCATGTATGCCCGCTGGGCCGAGCGCCGGAAGTACAAGGTCGAGCTTCTCGAGATCACCGACGGCGAAGAGGCCGGCATCAAGAGCGCCACGCTCCTGATCAAGGGCGTCAACGCCTATGGCTGGCTCAAGACGGAATCGGGCGTGCACCGCCTCGTGCGCATCTCGCCCTACGATTCGAACGCCCGCCGCCACACGAGCTTCGCCTCGGTCTGGGTCTATCCGGTGGTCGATGACCGCATCAACATCGAGATCAAGGAATCCGACTGCCGGATCGACACGTTCCGCTCCTCGGGCGCCGGCGGCCAGCACGTGAACACCACGGACTCGGCCGTGCGCATCACCCATATCCCGAGCGGCATCGTGGTGGCCTGCCAGCAGGAGCGCTCCCAGCACAAGAACCGGGCCACCGCCTGGAACATGCTGCGCGCCCGCCTCTACGAGGCCGAGCTGAAGAAGCGCGAGGAGAAGGCCAACGCGGAGGCCGCCGCCAAGACCGATATCGGCTGGGGCCACCAGATCCGCTCCTACGTGCTGCAGCCCTACCAGATGGTGAAGGACCTGCGCACCGGCGCCCAATCCACGAGCCCGCAGGACGTGCTCGACGGCGACCTCGACCCCTTCATGGAAGCCTCGCTCGCCCAGCGCGTCTATGGCGGCGACGCCGAGGTCGAGGATATCGACTAAGCAAGCAAACGAGCGATGCGTGCCGGTAGTGCGCGTCGCTCCAATTTATGACGCATCATGCGGAAGAGTGGACCCAGTTTTCAGCGCTCATCGATGCGTTAGACGACGAAGAAGTCGGACGCGCCGATCTTGGCCGCGCCAAGGATTTTGGCGAAGCAGAGGGCCGCAGCGGGGCCCGAGCCGTCCCGGTCGTAATAGGCGGCGCGCGCACCATCGTTGTCGAAGATGATCCTGTCGTCGGCGTCCAAGGCAGCCGGCCCGTCGACGAACATCGCGTCGCTGAGCTGACCCTTTGGGATCGCCCCGAAGATCTTTTGCGACAGGACGATCCTGTCCGTGTCCACCTCGTTGTCGAAGTCCAGGATCCTGTCGACATTCGCACCGGATTTGAGCCAGGTGTCGAAGGTGAACCGGTCGTTGCCGTCACCTCCGCTCAGCAGATCGCGGCCTGTGCCTCCGGACAGGATGTCGTCGCCGCCGAAGCCGTAGAGCCTGTCGTTGCCGGCATCCCCCTTGGTCACATCCTTGACCGCGACCCCGTAGATGATGTCGGCCTTGCTCTTGCCGGTCTGCGACAGAATTTGCTTCGACTGGTTCCAGTGCCATTTGCCGACCTGGCGGCCGTCCTGCGAAGGATCGCCGTAGAGCGCCTGGATCGCCTGCAGATCGAGCGGTCCGAGATGGACCGGCCCCATGTCGGCATCGCCGCCCGTGTAGCTCATCACGGTGTTTTCGACCTTGTCGAGATCCGAAGCCAGCAGCTGCTTGTTGTGGTCCATCCTGTGAAAAGGATGCTTGAGGCCGAGCGCGTGGCCGATCTCATGCAGGAGCACGTAGAGCTTGTAGTTCGCGTTCTCCCGGATCTCGCTGCTGTAGAGGCTGTTCAGGTAGACGTTCCCTCCGGACGTATCCCGGACCCTGTCGTCCGCATTCCCGGCGCGGTTGCGGCTCAATTCGGGAAACTCCGCCCAGGCGACGGCCGAGTCCCACGTTTCCTGCCACTGGAACTTCAGCTCGGCGTCATGCCCTTTGACCTCGATGAACCGGACGCCGCTGGCATCCCCCCACATCTTCAAGGCCTTCCGCGCAACCTCCCTGTCGGAACTGCTGAACCGCGACCAGTCCCAGAACATGTCGAGCGCAGGCGGATTGAACGTGTAGGTGAGGAATACCGGCTTTTGCGTGCTGCCGAGGGTGGGGAGCGCATTCCAGCTCTGGCCGGAGAGAATAGCTTTGTAATCCGGCATCCGTCTGAGCTCTGGTCCGATCAAGGGTTACGCAACGGACGGAAACCGTAAAACGTTGCGGCGCCTGGCGGCAAGAGCTCTTTCGGCTATCAGGGCAGAGCTTTCGCCGCGGCCAGCACCTCCTCCGCGTGTCCCTCGACCTTCACCTTGTTCCAGACCCTGGCGATGGTGCCGTCGCGGTCGATCAGCACGGTCGTGCGTTCGACGCCCATGTATTTGCGGCCGTACATGCTCTTCTCGACCCAGACGCCGTAGGCTTGCAGCATCTGCGTCGCCTCGTCCGAGGCGAGGGCGAAGTCGAGGGCGTATTTCGCCCGGAACTTGTCGTGGCTCTTGAGGCTGTCGGGGGACACCCCGACGATCTCCGTGTCGGCAGCGGCGAAGTCCTTTTTCAAGGCCTGGAACGCCTGGGCTTCCAGGGTGCAGCCGCTGGTATCGTCCTTGGGGTAGAAATACAGCACGACATTTCGGCCTTTAAGGGCTTCGAGGCCGATCTCCCGACCATCTGTCGCAGGCAGCGAGAAGGCCGGGGCCGGGGATCCGATGCTAAGAGACATGAGTCGCCTTCCTTTCGGCGGAATGTACTGTTTGGAAACCTTTAGGACATCGGATCCAAAAGTGGACTCCGTTTTTGGGATCGATCCTATGCTCAATCGAAAAGCGGCGTGCCGTTCGGCCCGGAAAACCGGGGCCGTTTTCCCGAACCAAGTGCACAGGTGCACGAAAGCGGCGGGAGCAGTCGCGAGAGGCGCCGGACACGGCTAAGGTCTCTCCTCTGATTCCTCGATTGATCTTAGCGCAAGAACCGGATTGTCTGACGTCATAGAATGAAACGGCCATTTCTGACCACGTTGTTCCGGCGAGACCCGGTCAAACGAAGCCTGCTCAGGCGCGTGCTGCGTGGCACTCTGTATGTGAAACTTGGCCTTCTGATCCTCGTGGCGGTGGCGCTCGGGCTGTTCTATCTGCGCCTGTCGGCCGCCCCCATGACCTTCGGGCGCCTGCCCGAGCGGGTGGCCGAGGCGTTGGCCGAGCGGATCGGCCCCGGCTGGAACGTAACGCTGCGGAATACGGCCATCGAGCTCTATGACGGCTCGCCGGCCCTGCGCGCGAACGGCCTCGACATCCGGGCTCCGGGCGGAGATCTCGTCCTGCGGGCGCCCTATGCCATCCTCAGCGTCGACCTGACCTCTCTGCTGACGGCCAATCTTCAGCCGAAAGCCATCGAGGTGCGGGACCTGCAGTTGCGTGTCCTCGTCAACCGGGACGGTTCACTGACCTTTTCGCCCGTGGCGGCGGAGCCGGAGGCGGCCGCGCCCCCGCCCGTTATGACGACGCCCTCCAAGGAGGCGGCGGCTTCGCTCGCCCGCGATGGCCACGGGCCGTCGCCCGTCTCGGGCGCCATCGGCTCGCTGCTCGAACTGATCGTCGGTCCGTCGAGCGTTCTCAGCTCGCTCGGTCAGGCCCAGCTGACCAATGCGCGCCTCGTCTTCATCGATGCGGACGGGCGCGAGCGGGCTCGGTTCCAGCGCGTGGACGCCGCATTCGACTGGGCGGAGAACGGCGGCCGCCAGTTCGCGGCGACGGTGGAGGGGGATCAGGGTCCCTGGCAGCTGAACGGCGACGTGATCGCGCAAGGCAAGGATTCGTACCGTGCGAGCGTCACGGCCGAAGCCGCGCCGATCAAGGACATCCTGCTGCTGGCCGGGTCGTCCGAACTGCCCGCGACCACGGATATCGAATTCTCCGGACGCTTCGACATCGCCTTCGCGGACGGGCGCATCACGGAGCTGAAGACGCGGCTCGAGAGCAATGCCGGCACGCTCCAGATCGACGACAAGGATACCTCGCCTTTCCCGGTGGAGCACGCCACCATCGAAGCCCATTGGGACGAGGCCGGAAAGGCGCTAGCGCTCGAATCCCTCGAAGTGAAGGGGGGCGATACCCAGTTTCGCCTCCAGGGCCGCCTGTCGATGCCCAACGGAAACAATCCCTGGCGCATGTCCCTCAGCGGCCGCGACGCCGTCTGGTCGGGGGCAGCCGCCGGCGACAAGCCGCTCCGTGTGAGCGATTTCTCCGCCGACCTGTCGGGCCCCGACGGGGTCAGGATCAACAACATCACCTTGAAGGGACCGGACCTGTCGGCCCGCATCAGCGGCATCTTGGGCGCCAGCGCGGACCCGAAGGGGCTGCATCTCGATGTGCAGGCGGAAAAGACAGACCTCCGCTCGGCCCTGCGCATCTGGCCCGAAGCCGTGGCGCCGCCGGTGAGGCGGTATCTGGCTTCGAACCTTAAGGGAGGCACGCTCGAATCCATCAATCTCAAGGTGGCGATGACGGGCGCGGATATCGAGAAGGCCGTCCATGGCGGTCCGACGCCGGACGATTCTCTCAAGATCGATTTCGCTGTGTCGAAAGGCGTGCTCCAGGTCGATGCGGGGATTCCGCCGATCTCGAACATGGATGTGGCGGGCCAGGTGACGGGCACCAAGGTGTCTCTTCGTGCCCCTTCGGGATTCGTCCAGATGGCGGGCAACCGCTCGCTCAACGCTTCCGACGGCACCTTCGCGCTGGACAATTACTGGGACGACAATGCCGTCGCGCGCATCGATTTCCGCCTCACGGGGGGCGCCGACGGGTTGGGCGCCCTGCTGCTGGAGCCGCGCATCAAGGAGATCGCCGGGTTCAACATCGATCCGGCCACCATGAAGGGCAAAACGGATCTGCGTGTCGGCATCGGCCTGCCGGTCGAGAACATCCCGGCCTTCGTCGACCTGCCGCTGAAGGTTACCGGCACGGTCAGCGATTTCGGCGTCGACAAGTTCTTCGGGAAGGACCGCCTGGAAGGCGCCAATCTGTCGATCGCCTATGACAAAGGCGATCTCGCCGTAAAGGGCGACGGCAAGCTGGCAGGAAGCACCGCCGTCATCGATCTGCACAAGAACCGCCAGGGCGGGCAGGCCAGCGTGGCCTTCTCCCTCGACGAGGCGGCGCGCAACAGGCGCGGCCTGTCCTTCGGCTCGCAGCTGACCGGCACCATCGGCCTGAAAGCCAGCCTGCCGCTCGGCGAGGCGGCGCCTTCCATCATTCTTGTCGAAGCCGATCTCGCCAGGGCCGGAATCGATCAGCTCATCCCGGGCTGGGTGAAGCCGGTCGGCAGACCCGGCAAGCTCAGTTTCACCCTCGCGGACGGTCCCGCGAACGAGATCCGCGAGCTTCAGCTCGACAGCGGCCCGGTTCAGCTGCGCGGGAATGCGGTTCTTTCGAGCGAGGGCAGTCTGGAGAAGGCCGAGCTTACCACCTTCAAGCTCTCGCCCGGTGACGACATGAAGGCGCAGATCGAGCGCGCCAGCAACGTCTACAAGGTGACGATCCGCGGCAATGTCGGCGATGCGCGGCCCTTCATGAAGGGCGCAGGCACGCCGACCGCTTCCCCGGCCCGCGGCGGCACCGCCGCGAAGGAAAGCAAGGATTTCGACCTCGACCTGAGCCTCAACATCCTGACGGGCTACAACGAGGAGGCAATCACCAACGCTTCCGTCAAGGCCTCCATGCGCAAGGAGAACCTGCGCCAGCTCGACATGAAGGGGCGCCTCGGCGCCACCGACATCCTCGGCAAGACCATGCCGGATACGAGCGGACGCCCGGTGGTGATCATCCAGGCGGACGATGCCGGGTCCCTTCTGCGCTTCACCGACATCTACAAGCGGCTGTCGCGCGGCGATCTCATCCTGCAGCTCGGCACCGGCGACGGGCCGCAGGAGGGGCATGTGATCCTGCGCTCCTTCGCGCTGATCAACGAACCGGCCCTGCGCCGGATCATCCCGACCCAGACCCAGATCGTCGCCGGGCAGGACAAGTTCGGCAAGCCGCAGATGGTCCGCGTGGACGTGAACGAGGTCCAGTTCACGAAGGCGCGCTTCGAGTTCACGCGCTCGGCCGGCCGGCTCGACTTCAAGGATGCCGCCATCTGGGGCAACCAGATCGGGTTCACGCTCGGCGGCTTCATCGATTATGCGCGGGACAAGCTCGACATTACCGGCACCTTCGTCCCGGCCTATGGGCTCAACAACGTATTCGCCCAGGTGCCGCTGTTCGGGCCGCTGCTTGGCGGAAGCCAGTATGAGGGATTGTTCGCGGTCAATTTCCGCCTGAACGGGCAGGCGAGCTCGCCGTCTCTGACGGTCAATCCGCTCTCGGCGGTGGCACCGGGCTTCCTGCGCAAGCTGTTCGGTGCTGGGGGAGGGGAACCGCAGACAGGATCGCTGCCGACGGTTCCCGAACGCTGAGGTTTCCGGGTCGTGGCTCAGTTTGCGTTCTGGTGGGGGCCGGCACACCGTCATTCCGGGGCCGCGCAGCGGAACCCGACCCGAAGGGCCGCGCCGCAGGCGTGGAAACCCATAGCCACGACGGCTCAAGAGAGAGGTGAGCAGCGTTGCGCTGCTTTCTT
Source organism: Microvirga zambiensis WSM3693 (assembly GCF_016735695.1). Taxonomy (GTDB): domain Bacteria; phylum Pseudomonadota; class Alphaproteobacteria; order Rhizobiales; family Beijerinckiaceae; genus Microvirga; species Microvirga zambiensis. The sequence goes on from NZ_JAERQD010000045.1 coordinate 32,763, forward strand.
CAAGGCTGGCGGTTATGGGTTTCCCCGCCTGCGGCGTGGCCCTTCGGGTCGGGCTCGCCTACGGCGCCCCGGAATGACGGGACAGAGCCAATCTTAAGTCACTACCGAAGAATGCTTCAGACCGAACGCAGCAGAACGTGCTTCTTCTTGCCGAACGACAGCTTGATCACGCCCTCGGCGGTCACGTCGGACAGGCTCAATGAGCCGCGCTCGTCCGAGACCGTCTGGTCGTTCACCCTCAATCCACCGCTCTTGATCTGCCGGCGCGCCTCGCTCGATGACGGCACGAGCTTCGCGTAGTCCGGCCCGAAGGCCGCGAGCACGCCGAGGCCGGCCTTGAGGACATCGGAGGCGATCTCGATGGTGGGCAGGCTTTCCGCCAGCGTGCCCTGCTCGAAGGTTTTCCGCGCGGTGTCCGCTGCCAGTTCCGCTGCCTCGCGGCCATGAAGGAGGGCGGTCGCTTCGGTCGCGAGAACCTTCTTGGCCTCGTTGATACCGGCACCTGCCAGCGCCTCGAGCCGGGCGATCTCGTCCATGGGCAGGATCGTGAAGAGCTTGAGGAAGCGGCCCACATCCGCGTCCTCGGTGTTGCGCCAGAACTGCCAGTAATCGTAGGGGCTCAGCATGTCGGCATTGAGCCAGACCGCGCCGGAGGCGGTCTTGCCCATCTTGGCGCCGGAGGCGGTGGTGAGCAGCGGGCAGGTGACGGCGTAGAGCTGCGGCGTGCCGAGGCGGCGGCCGAGATCGATGCCGTTGACGATGTTGCCCCACTGGTCCGAGCCGCCCATCTGCAGCACGCAGCCATAGCGCTTGTTGAGCTCCACGAAATCGTAGGCCTGGAGGATCATGTAGTTGAATTCCAGGAACGACAGCTCGTGCTCCCGGTCGAGGCGCAGCTTCACGCTGTCGAAGGACAGCATGCGGTTGACCGAGAAGTGGCGGCCCACATCGCGCAGGAACTCGATGTAGTTGAGCTTGGTCAGCCACTCGGCATTGTCCGCCATCATGGCATCGATCTTGCCGTCGCCGAACGTGATGAAGCGCGAGAACACCGTCCTGATGCTCTCCTTGTTGGCCTCGATCTGCTCGACGGTGAGAAGCTTGCGGCTTTCGTCCTTGCCGGACGGGTCGCCCACCCGGGTGGTGCCGCCGCCCATGAGGGTGATCGGCTTGCCGGCGCCGGTCTTCTGCAGCCAGTGCAGCATCATGATGGAGAGCAGGTGTCCCACATGGAGAGACGGCCCCGTGCAGTCGTAGCCCACATAGGTGGTGAGCCGATTCTCCAGCGCGGCGGCATCGATGCCCTCGAAATCGGAGGTCTGGTGGATGAAGCCGCGCTCGGTGAGCACCTTCAGAAATTCGGATTTCGGCGCGTTCATCGCGTCTCTCTCATGGTCCTGTCGCAAATGTGCGGACCCTCTACCAGCTTCGTGCCAGGATTTCACGCGGTTTCGACGGAGTGGCGCCTCTCGGCAGCCCAATGCGCTCAACTTGGAATTGAATTAACCACCGGTGCATGCCCGCCGACTCGCATATTGTCCAGCTTGCCGTCTTCGATTACAGTGATAATATATCGTTAAGGATTGAACGCGATGTCTTGGCTCGATGGTGCGTGGGACTGGCTCGAAGGAGCAGCACGAGACGCGGTCGACTTTTTCCGAGGGATCGGCGAGTGGGTCGTGGATGGAGTCCTGACCCTTCCATTGCGCTTCAACGTCCTGATGGCGAACTACCTCCCGGGCGTGTCGATAGGGAAGGCTGAGTATTTCAGGCCATCGCATCCGGATTCGGACGTCGCGGCGCTGCTGTCCGGCTCGAAGTGGAAGGGCGATGCGATCACCTATTCGCTTCCGGATGCCCGCGGCGACTATGTGCAGGTCAACCCCAGCGCATCGGGGTACGAACGCCTGTCGGCTCAATCGGAGACCGCCATCCATGAAGCGATGGCTGCCGTCGCCGGTTACATCAAGACCGGCGTCTCCTACGCGGGCCGCAACGACGCGATGATCAAGGTCGCCGGCTTCCAGTCCGGATCGATCATCAACGCAAGCACCGGGTATTATCCCGGCGTGCCCGTCTATGGCGGCGAGACCTGGCTCGAATACGGATCCTCCACTTATGTCCCGAAAGGCGGATCGAACCACTACTTGGTTCTCCATGAGCTGGGGCATGCGCTCGGCCTGAAGCATACCCATGACTCGGTCCCCGGCCTCCCGGGAATGTCGGCTGCACGGGATTCAACCGAATTCACTGTGATGTCCTATAAAACCACCACGGACAGGCCGTCGACCTTCATGCAATACGACATCGCAGCCCTGCAGGCGATGTACGGCGCCGACTTCACGACGAATGTGGGCGACACCGTCTATAGCTGGGATGCGTTTTCGGGCGAGATGTTTGTCAGGGACGAGTATCTCAACCAATATGGCATCGGTCAGGGCAGGCGAGCAGACAATAAGATCTTCCTGACCATCTGGGATGGCGGTGGTCTCGACACCTATGACATGTCGAACTTCGCCGGCAACGCTCTGATCGATCTGACGCCCGGCGGCTATTCACGTTTCTCCCAGGACAGGCTCGCACGGAAGACAGACACGGCCTTCGTCAACGGAAATGTCTACAACGCCTTCCAGTACCAAGGCGATGCGCGCTCCCTCATCGAGAACGCCAAGGGCGGGAGCGGCAACGACAAGATCATCGGCAATCAGGCTAACAACGTGCTCAAGGGCGGCCGGGGCAACGATGAGCTCTACGGAAATGCCGGCCACGACAATCTTTACGGCGAGGATGGCGACGACCGTTTCTATGGCGGAGCCGGATACGACATCTTCGACGGTGGAAATGGCCGGGATCTGGTGAGCTATTGGGACGAAAAGGCGGGCGTGCAGGTCTTTTTGTGGGGTACGGGCTTCCACAGTGGCGGCGCAGCCGTCGGCGACCACTTCGTCTCCATCGAGGCCATCGACGGATCTCGCTTCAACGACACGATCGAAGGCGACGGCGCTGCGAACACATTCTGGGGCGATGCCGGCGATGATGTCCTCCGAGGCGGCGCAGGCGACGATCAGCTTTCGGGCGGCGACGGCGACGATCGGCTCGAAGGCGGCACCGGCGCCGACCTGTTCAATGGGGGTAATGGCCGCGACATCGTGCGCTACGCGCTGGCGGCCGGAGCCGTGCGCGTCTACCTCTCGGATACCGCGCGCAACACCGGCGAGGCGGCGGGCGACACTTACGTTTCCGTCGAAGTGATCGAAGGATCGTTCCAGAGCGACACCCTCGAGGGCAGTGCGGCGGCCGACGTTTTCGTGGGGAATGCCGGCCATGACCTGCTCAAAGGCCTTGCCGGGGCAGATACGCTCTCGGGCGGGGCCGGCGGCGACCATCTCTATGGAGGCGAGGGGGCGGACCTTCTCGACGGCGGGGCGGACTTCGACTTCGCCGTCTATGCCGATGCGCCATCCGGCGTGCTGGTCGATCTCCTCAACATGTCGCGCAACGCCGGGGAGGCCGCAGGCGACGTATATGTCTCCATCGAAGGCCTGATCGGCTCCCTCCACGCCGACCAGTTCTACGGGACGGCCGGCTGGGACGGCTTCTATGGCGGCGCTGGAGACGACCGGCTCGAAGGAAGGGGCGGCGGCGACCAACTCGATGGCGGCGACGGGCGCGACCACGCGGTCTATTGGGGCGCGACGTCAGGCGTGGTGGCAAGCCTCTCGGCAGGGTATGGCACCGCGGGCGACGCGGCCGGCGACGTGTTCGTGTCCATCGAGGGCCTTGAAGGCTCGAACCATGCCGACACGCTCACCGGCGACGGTATCGGCAACACGCTCTACGGTAATGGTGGCAACGACCAGCTTTTCGGGCTCGCCGGCAACGACTACATCCACGGCGGCGATCATTCGGACAGCCTGTCGGGCGGCGAGGGCATGGATTGGCTCGTCGGCGGTGCCGGTCGCGATTATTTCCGCTTCGACACGGCACTGCATACCGGGAATGTGGACACGATCGAGGACTTCAGCGTGGCCGAGGACATGATCCAACTCGGCCGCAGCGTCTTCGGCAATTTATCCGGAACTACGCTTGCCGCGGCAGCCTTCACCACCGGCTCCGCGGCGACGACGGCATCGCATCGCATCGTCTACAACAAGACGAGCGGCGAGCTCTTCTACGATGCCGACGGTTCCGGCATGGCGGCAGGACAGACCAAGTTCGCCGTGATCGGCGCTGGTCACAACCTGACGGCCTCTCACTTCCTGCTGGTCTAGAGCATTTTTCGGCGAAGTGGTTCCGGTTCGCCGTCCAAAAATGCGGCAAGCAAAGAAGAGAGCTGATTCCACGCAAGTGGAACGGCTCTAGGACGAGGCCGTTCAAAAATGGGCCGTGGCTCAGTTTGACTCTGCCTTGTCATTCCGGGGCGCCGCAGGCGAGCCCGGAACCCATAGCCACGACGTTTCCGAAGAGAGCTGGAGCTCGCCGCCTTGTTCGACAGCGTTAGCGCTTATAGGTTTCCCCGCCTTCGGCGTGGCCCTTCGGGTCGGGTTCCGCTGCGCGGCCCCGGAATGACGGGGCGGGGCCAAACTTAAGTCACTACCCGTTTCCGCCGGCCTTTGTTTGGCATTGGCTGAAAAAGGCGAAGCCGGCGTCGGAATGCGCCGGCTTCGGACAGTCATGACTTAAATGGGTGAGAGTGCAGTGCCGGTCTCGGCTCAGGCGACCTCTTCCGTCGCGCCCAGGCGCTTGTCGAGATATTCGTCCACGGACACCATCAGCTCGTCGACCTTGCCGTCGAAGAAGTGGTTGGCTCCCTCGATCACCGCGTGCTCGAGCTTCACGCCCTTCTGAGTCTTCACCTTCTCGATCACGCTCACCACGTCGCGGACCGGCGCCACGCGATCTTCCGAGCCGTGCACGAAGAGGCCGGAGGACGGGCAGGGGGCGAGGAAGGAGAAATCGTAGCGGTTGGCCATGGCGGCGATCGAGATGAAGCCCTCGATCTCCGGGCGGCGCATGAGGAGCTGCATGCCGATCCAGGCGCCGAAGGACACGCCGGCGATCCAGCAGGCGCGGGCATCCGGGTTCATGGACTGAGCCCAGTCGAGGGCTGCCGCCGAATCGGAGAGCTCGCCCTGGCCATGGTCGAAGGCGCCCTGGCTGCGGCCGACACCGCGGAAGTTGAAGCGGAGCACCGAGAAGCCGCGCTTCACGAAATCGTAGTACAGGTTGTAGACGATCTGGTTGTTCATCGTCCCGCCGAATTGCGGGTGCGGGTGCAGGATGATGGCGATCGGAGCGCCTTTTTCCTTGGCCGGCTGGTAGCGCCCTTCGATGCGACCGGCAGGACCCGTAAAGATGACTTCAGGCATATACGCGAACCTCTTGATCACCTCTCCGTCAGGAGAGGGAAAATCCCGCACGACCTTGACTTCAGGCCGCGGATCCTCATAAAAGAACCCTTAGAACTATTCTAAAGTGTTCCACTGTTTCATTGGCCCCGGGTGACTGATACCGTCGGGGGAAACATCGGACAGATGTGGTTGGGGTGCTTTAGCACGGCAACCAGGGTCGATTGCAAGAATTTCGTGAGGCTTCAGGCAGCCATGGCGGTCAGCCAGCGCATATATCTCGACCACAATGCCACCTCGCCCCTGCGGCCGGAGGTGGCCGAGGTCGTTCTGCAGGCGCTGAAACTGCCGGGAAATCCCTCGTCCGTCCATGCCGAGGGACGGGCCGCACGGGCCGAGATCGAGCAGGCGCGGGAGAAGGTGGCCCGCCTCGTCGGGGCGAGACCAAAGAACGTCATCTTCACCAGCGGTGGGACCGAAGCCGCGAATCTCGTCCTGACGCCGGGCTTCCGGCGCCTGGGACAGGCTGGCCCGACACGGCTCCTCGTCGGAGCAGCGGAGCACCCTTGCGTGCTCAACGGTCACCGGTTTTCCCCTGACGCCGTCGGGGTCATCCCCGTCGATTCGAACGGCATCCTCGATCTGGCCTGGCTCAAGGCGGCGCTGGAAAGGGCCGGGGAGGAGCGGGTTCTGGTCTCCGTTCAGCTCGCCAACAACGAGACCGGCGTGCTTCAGCCGGTGGCCGAGGCGGCCCGGATCGTTCACGAGCATGGCGGGCTGATCCATACCGACGCGGTGCAGGCGGCCGGCAAGTGCCCGGTGGACTTGGCCGAGCTCGGCGTCGATGCGCTCACCCTCTCGGCCCACAAGATCGGCGGTCCGAAGGGCGTCGGCGCCCTGGTGCTGGCCTCCGACCAGTTCGAGATCGCCGAGAAGCTTGTCCGCGGCGGCGGGCAGGAAAAGGGGTTCAGGGCCGGCACGGAGAACGTGGCGGCCATCGCCGGTTTCGGGGCCGCGGCCGAGTTGGCCATGGCCAGCCTGGAACAGGAAGCTGCCCGCCTTCTTAACCTGCGGGAGGAGGCTCGGGCCGAGCTTTTCCGCATCGCGCCCGATGCCATTGTTGTGGCTACCAGTGCTGAGCGGTTGCCTAATACCTTCGCCTTTGCCATACCCGGCCTCAAAGCCGAAACGGCATTGATCGCTTTCGATCTGGCAGGGGTGGCCCTGTCCTCCGGTTCGGCCTGCTCGTCCGGAAAGGTCAAGCGATCGCATGTGCTCGACGCCATGGGGGTTGAGCCCGCCCTGGCCGAGGGCGTTTTACGTGTGAGTTTGGGGTGGACGACCACGAAAGAGGACGTGCTCCGCTTTGCGGAGGCGTGCGAAAGGGTGGTCGGCACCTTATATAAGCGGAAGGCGAGCGCGGCCTGACGGCCGGCGAGCATTTCCATGTCATCAACCCGCGGCCCTTGAAGCCGTGAGCGGTGGGAGAGACGAATGCCTGCAGTGCAGGAAACCATCGATCAGGTCCGTCTGATCGACGTCGATCAGTACAAGTACGGCTTCGAGACCGAAGTCGAGATGGAGAAGGCACCCAAGGGCCTCTCCGAGGATGTGATCCGCTTCATCTCGGGCAAGAAGGGCGAGCCGGAGTGGATGCTCCAGTGGCGCCTCGACGCCTATAAGCGCTGGCTCACCATGAATGAGCCGAACTGGGCGCGGGTGTCGTACGACAAGATCGACTACAACGACATCTATTACTACGCCGCGCCGAAGATGAACCCGTCGCCGAAGTCCCTCGACGAGGTCGATCCGGAGATTCTCAAGACCTACGAGAAGCTCGGCATCCCGCTTCGCGAGCAGGAAATCCTGGCCGGCGTCGAGCCGCAAAACCGGGTCGCCGTGGATGCGGTGTTCGACAGCGTGTCCGTGGCCACGACCTTCAAGGAAGAGCTTGCCAAGGCCGGCGTGATCTTCATGCCGATCTCGGAGGCCATCCGCGAATACCCGGATCTCGTCCGCCAGTATCTCGGCACGGTCGTGCCCGTGACGGATAACTTCTTCGCGACGCTGAACTCGGCGGTCTTCACCGACGGCTCGTTCGTCTACATCCCGCCGGGCGTGCGCTGCCCGATGGAGCTGTCGACCTATTTCCGCATCAACGAGAAGAACACGGGTCAGTTCGAGCGGACGCTCATCATCGCCGACAAGGGCTCCTACGTCTCCTATCTCGAAGGCTGCACGGCGCCCAAGCGCGACGAGAACCAGCTCCACGCCGCAGTGGTCGAGCTGATCGCCCTCGACGATGCCGAAATCAAGTATTCCACGGTCCAGAACTGGTATCCGGGCGATGCCGAAGGCCGGGGCGGCATCTACAACTTCGTGACCAAGCGCGGCGATTGCCGGGGCAAGAACTCGGTCATCACCTGGACCCAGGTCGAGACCGGCTCCGCCATCACCTGGAAGTACCCGTCCTGCATCCTGCGCGGCGACAACTCGCGCGGCGAGTTCTATTCGATCGCCGTGTCGAATGGAAAGCAGCAGGTCGATTCCGGCACCAAGATGATCCATCTGGGCAAGAACACCACGAGCCGGATCATCTCGAAGGGCATCGCCGCGGGCAAGTCCGAGAACACCTATCGCGGTCTCGTCTCGGCCCACCGCAAGGCGACGGGCGCGCGCAACTTCACGAACTGCGACTCGCTGCTCATCGGCAACCAGTGCGGCGCGCATACGGTGCCGTACATCGAGTCGAAGAACGCCACCGCCGTGTTCGAACACGAGGCGACCACATCGAAGATCTCCGAGGATCAGATGTTCTACTGCCAGCAGCGCGGCCTCTCGGACGAGGAGGCGACGGCGCTGATCGTGAACGGCTTCGTGAAGGACGTGCTGCAGCAGCTCCCGATGGAGTTCGCGGTCGAGGCGCAGAAGCTGATCTCGATCTCGCTCGAAGGCTCGGTCGGTTAATTGCAACATAGCCCTCATCCTGAGGAGCCGCCGAAGGCGGCGTCTCGAAGGACGAGGGCGTCTCGCTGAAATCATCCTTCGAGACGCGCGCAGGCGCGCTCCTCAGGATGAGGGTTTTAGGAAAACTACAATGCTCGAAATCAAGAACCTGGTTGTCCAGATCGAGGACAAGCGCATTCTCAACGGCCTCAACCTCACCGTGAACAAGGGCGAGGTCGCCGCCATCATGGGCCCGAACGGCTCGGGCAAGTCGACCCTGTCCTACGTGATCGCCGGCAAGGAGGACTACGAGATCCTCGACGGCGAGATCCTGCTCGACGGCGAGAACCTGCTCGAAATGGAGCCGGACCAGCGCGCCGCCGCCGGCGTGTTCCTCGCCTTCCAGTATCCGCTGGAAATCCCCGGCGTCGCCTCGATGACCTTCCTGAAGGCTGCCATCAACGCCCAGCGCAAGGCGCGCGGCGAGGACGAGCTGACCACGCCCGATTTCATCAAGCGCGTGAACGCTGCGGCCACTCAGCTCGAGATTCCCAAGGACATGCTCAAGCGCGCGCTGAATGTCGGCTTCTCCGGCGGCGAGAAGAAGCGCATGGAGATCCTGCAGATGGCTCTGCTGCAGCCGTCCTTCTGCATTCTGGACGAGACCGATTCCGGCCTCGACATCGATGCGCTTCGCATCGTGTCCGAGGGCGTGAACGCGCTGCGCTCGCCCGACCGCGCCTTCCTCGTCATCACGCACTACCAGCGCCTCTTGAACCATATCGTCCCGGACACCGTGCACGTGATGCATGGCGGCCGCATCGTGCGCTCGGGCGGCAAGGAGCTGGCGCTCGAACTCGAGGCCAATGGCTACGCCGATTACCGGGAAAGCGAGGCCGCGTAACATGGCTGACGTCACCCTCATGAAGACGCCAGCGGAAACCGCGCTGGTGCAGGCCTTCGAGAGCGCGAAGACGGCGTTGCCCGGCGACGGGGAATCGCGTGCTCAGGCCTTCGAGCATTTCGCCCAGCAGGGCTTGCCGCATCGCCGGGTCGAGGAGTTCAAGTACACCGATCTGCGCGCGCTCCTGCGCGAGGTCGCGCCCTTCGCCGGCACGCCCTCCGCGGAGGAGGCCAAGGCCGCCCTCGCGGGCGCCAAGGCGCTTGCCGGCGTCGACGCGCTGCAGGTGCCGTTCGTGAACGGCCACTTCGTCCGCGACGCGGTGGACTTCCACGCCCTGCCGGAGAACGTCGAGATCGTGCCGCTCGCCGAGGCTCTGGCGAACGGCCATGACTGGCTGGCGAAGCTGAGCCCGGTGAAATGGGCGAACGACAACCCGGTCTACCAGCTCAACACGTCCTTCATGGCGGATGGGGTGATGATCCGGATCGCCGGGCCCGTCGAAGCGCCGGTGCATCTGCGCTTCGTGACGTCCGCGACCTCGGCCGTTGCCACCGCGACCCGCATTCTCGTGGTCGTGGAGGAGGGCGCCTCGGTGACCCTGCTCGAGACGCATGAGAGCACGGACGGTGCCAATCACCAGCCGAACGACGTGGTGGAGCTGATCGCCGGCGACCGCACCAACGTGCAGCACGTGCGCGTCAATGCCGAGGGCAACAAGGCGCTCGCCTTGTCGACGCTCGCGGCCAAGATCGGCGGCGAGGCCCTGTTCAACAGCATCAACGTGACGGCCGGCGCTGCGACCTCGCGGCATCAGGTCTTCGCCATTCTCGACGGCGAGAACACCAACCTGCGCGTCAACGGCACGACGATGCTGAAAGGCACGCAGCACGGCGACTCGACCCTCGTGGTCGAGCATGCGGCTCCTCATTGCGAGAGCCGCGAGCTGTTCAAGACGGTGATCGACAACGAGGCCACCGGTGTCTTCCAGGGCAAGATCATCGTTCCGCATCACGCGCAGAAGACCGACGGCCGCATGATGTCGGCGGCGCTCCTCCTGGAGGAGGGCGGCGCCATGAACAACAAGCCGGAGCTCGAGATCTTCGCCGACGACGTGCAATGCGCCCACGGCGCCACCTGCGGCCAGCTCGACGAGGACCTCCTGTTCTACCTCATGGCCCGCGGCCTGCCGAAGAAGGAGGCCGAAAGCCTCCTGGTTCAGGCCTTCCTGGGCGAGGCGCTGGAATTCGTCGAGAACGAGGCCGTCCGCGAGTCGCTCGTCGGCACGGTCGAGGGCTGGCTGAAGGCGCGAGCATAACGCGCCTCGTCATGCCCGGCCTCGTGCCGGGCATCCACGTCTTTGCTTCGCGCCGACGTGGAAGACGTGGATGGCCGGGTCAAGCCCGGCCATGACGGCAGAGAAATGGTTAGGCCGATGAACATGCAAGTGAAGCCATACGACGTCGAAGCGATCCGGGCGGAGTTTCCGATCCTGGCCGAACAGGTCTATGGCAAGCCGCTCGTCTATCTCGACAACGCCGCCTCGGCACAGAAGCCGAAGGTCGTGATCGATGCCATGGTGAACACCATGGAGACGGGCTACGCGAACGTTCATCGCGGCCTGCACTACATGGCGAATGCGGCAACCGAAGGGTTTGAGCGCGCACGCGAAACGGTTCGCGAGTTTCTGAACGCCGGCTCCATCGAGGAGATCGTCTTCACCAAGTCGGCGACCGAAGCCTACAACCTCGTGGCGGATTCCTTCGGGCGCATGAATATCGGAGAGGGCGACGAGATCATCCTCTCCATCATGGAGCACCATTCCAACATCGTGCCGTGGCACTTCCTGCGCGAGCGCAAGGGAGCGGTGATCAAATGGGCGCCGGTCGACGACGAGGGCAACTTCCTCATCGACGAGTTCGAGAAGCTCATCTCTCCGCGCACCAAGATCGTCGCCATCACCCACATGTCGAACGTGCTCGGCACGGTGACGCCGATGAAGGAAATCATCCGCATCGCCCACGCACACGGGGTTCCGGTGCTGGTCGACGGGGCGCAGGGCGCGGTTCATCTCAGCGTCGACGTGCGCGATCTCGATGCGGATTTCTACGTGCTCACCGGCCACAAGGTCTATGGCCCGACCGGCATCGGCGTTCTCTACGGCAAGCGCGAATGGCTCGAGAAGATGCCGCCTTACTCGGGTGGCGGCGAGATGATCCGCGAAGTGCGCCAGGACGCGATCACCTACAACGACCCGCCGCACCGGTTCGAGGCGGGAACGCCGCCGATCATCGAGGCCATCGGGCTCGATGCCGCTCTGCGCTTCATGATGCAGCTCGGCCGGGAGAACATCCAGGCGCACGAGGCCGCGCTCTCGGCGTACGCCCATGAGCGGCTCGGCGCCATGAACTCGATCCGGATCATCGGCCGCGCTAAGGGCAAGGGCGCGATCCTCGCCTTCGAGATGAAGAACGCGCATGCCCATGACGTCGCGACCATCATCGACCGGCAGGGCGTGGCGGTACGCGCCGGCACCCATTGCGCCATGCCGCTGCTGGAGCGCTTCGGGGCGACCTCGACCTGCCGTGCTTCGTTTGGCCTGTACAACACCATGGAAGAAGTCGATAAGCTGGCGGACGCCCTGCAGAAGGCGGAAGCCTTGTTTGCGTGAGGATTGACCTGTGAATGACATGACCCCGACCCAGGATGGGCCCAACGCGCCGCAGGCGTCTTCAGGCTCCACGATCCCGCCGGAAGAGCTCGACCGCATGACGGATGACATCGTCGCGGCCCTGAAAACCGTCTACGACCCGGAAATTCCGTCCGACATCTACGAGCTCGGGCTGATCTACCGCGTCGATATCGACGACGACCGCAACGTTTCCATCGACATGACCCTGACCGCCCCCGGCTGCCCCGTCGCCGGCGAGATGCCGGGCTGGGTCGAGAATGCCGTCTCGACCGTTCAGGGCGTGCAGAGCGTCAAGGTCGCCATGGTCTTCGACCCGCCGTGGGACCAGAGCCGCATGTCCGATGAGGCGCGCGTCGCGCTCGACATGTGGTGAGGCCCACGACTCGATCCCTCTTCGTCTAATCGCGTTATGGCCGGGCTTGTCCCGGCCATTTTTCGTTGTTGCAACGCTTTGCACCGTCATTCCGGAGCGCCGCAGGCGAGCCCGGAACCCATAAACACGACGTTCAAGGAAAGTGCGATGCGCGTCACACCCTTTTCGCAAGTGCTGGCGGTTATGGGTTCCGGGCTCCGCTTCGCGGCCCCGGAATGACAAGGGAGCGGATGTACTAACGCCCCCGTTCGTCGGCAGACCGGCGCACGGGCTCCTGTTCCAGCCCAGTTTCCTCCGACTGATCCGAAACGGATTCGGTCACGGGACCTTCCGGCGACAATTCAGCGGCGTCGTCACGCTCATCGTCCGCAACCTCATCGTCCGCCTCCTCGACGGAGGACAGCACCGGCTCCCGGGGTGCGTCGGGAACTGCGGCGAACATGGCGCGGGCGATCTCCTGTTCGCCCATCACGACCCGGCTCGCGCCGTATTTCATGACGTGCTCTTCCTGGGCATCGGAATGCACGCGCACGATGATCGGCAGGTCCGGATTCATGCTGCGGGATTGCTCCACCACCTGACCGCTCTCGAAGGCATCCGGAATCGCGACCAGGAGGCATCGGGCTTGCCTGATGTTGGCGGCGGCCGCCACGTCGGGATCGGCCGCATTGCCGACGATGACCGGCAGGTTCTCCTTCTGGAGGTCGGCGATCTGGCTCTTGGTGGTCTCGATGACGAGAAAGGGCGTGCCGGATGCGATCAGCTTGCCGGTGATGAACTTGCCGACGCGTCCATGGCCGACGAGGACCACATGGTCGGAAAGCGACGTCGCCGGCAGAGGTTCCTGTGCAGCTGCAGCCGCCGCTTTCTCCGCGGCAGCCGCTTCCTTCTCGGCGGCGATCGCCTCGGCCTTCGCCGTTGCCTTGGCGGTTTCGCCTTTCGCGAACCACCGGTCGAGCAGGGTGAACAGGAACGGGTTCACCAGGATCGACAGGATGGCGCCCGCCAGGATCAGGTCGCGCCCTTTCTCGGGCAAAAGCTGAAGCTCGACGCCGAGACCGGCGAGGATGAACGAGAATTCGCCGATCTGCGCGAGGCTCGCGGCGATGGTCAGCGCGGTCGAGTTCGGATGGCGGAAGAGCCGCACGATGGCGAAGGCGGCAAGCGACTTGCCGACCACGATGATCAGGAAGGTCGCAAGCACCGGACCGAAATCGTTGACCAGGATCATCGGGTCGAACAGCATGCCGACCGAGACGAAGAACAGGACCGCGAAGGCGTCGCGCAGGGGCAGGGTCTCGGAGGCCGCCTGATGGCTGAGCTCCGACTCGCTTAAGACCATGCCGGCGAAGAAGGCGCCGAGCGCGAAGGACACGCCGAACAGTTCCGCAGCGCCGAAGGCGGCGCCAAGAGCGATGGCTAGGACCGCCAAACGGAACAGCTCGCGCGAGCCCGTATGGGCGACGTAGTGCAGGATCCACGGAATCACCCGGCGGCCGACGATCAGCATGATCGCCACGAAGGCGACCACCTTGCCCAGCGTGATGCCCAGGGAAATGACGATGGATTCCACGTCGGCCGAGGCGCTGGCCGTGGCGTTGGCGAAAGCCGGCAACAACACCAGGGTCAGCACCATGGCCAGATCTTCCACGATCAGCCAGCCGACGGCGATATGGCCGCGCTCGGTCTCGACGAGGCGGCGCTCCTGCAGGGCCCGCAGCAGCACGACCGTACTGGCGACCGAGAGGGCCAGGCCGAAGACGATCCCGCCGCCGAGGTTCCATCCCATCAGCCAGGCCAGCCCCATGCCCAGAACCGTCGCGCTGGCGATCTGAACCACGGCGCCCGGGATGGCGATGGCCTTCACGGAGAGCAGGTCCTTGAGCGAGAAGTGGAGGCCGACGCCGAACATCAGCAAGATCACGCCGATTTCAGCGAGCTGGTTGGCGAGCCCCTGGTCCGCTACGTAGCCGGGGGTGAACGGCCCGGCGAGGACGCCGGCGAGAAGGTAACCGATAAGGGGAGAAAGGCGGAACCGGTGCGCAATAGCGCCAAGGGCGAATGCCATCACGAGGCCGACAACAACGGTGGATATCAGCGGCATGTGATGCGGCATCGGCTCTCCTTCGACGGGTTTTTTGGATGGACAATCCCGATATGGTCGACCTCGGCAGTTGGCACAACCCCAAAGTGTCTCGACGTTGCACCATTCATCGCCTATCTATTCATCATGTGAACTCGTTCTGCCCGGGCCTTGAACCCGGCCGTCAGGAGAGAAGGCTTATGGCTCTACCCGGTTTCAAGGTCGTGACCTTGACCGACGCGGCGGCGAACCGCGTCAAGGACATCATCGGCAAGGCGGACCGTCCCATCGTCGGCGTGCGCGTCGGCGTGAAGAATGGCGGCTGTGCCGGCATGTCCTACACCATGGAATACGCGGAAAGCGTCAACCCGCTCGACGAGGTGGTCGAGGACAAGGGCGTGACCGTGCTCATCGATCCCAAGGCCGTGCTTTTCCTGCTCGGCACGGAGATGGACTTCCAGACGACCAGGATGTCGTCCCAGTTCGTCTTCAACAATCCCAACCAGACCTCGGCCTGTGGCTGCGGCGAATCCGTCGCGATCACGCCGGCGACGCCGCCTGCGCTTCAATCCGCCAACTGAGCCATGGAATCCGAGGATATCCGCGAGATCTTCCGCGCCCTCGGTCCCGTCCAGATTCGCCGGATGTTCGGAGGGCAGGGCGTCTATCGGGACGAGCTGATGTTCGCGCTCGTGGCGTCCGGAGAACTCTATCTCAAGACCGACGACGAGAGCGTCGGCTTCTTCCGGAACGCCGGGTCTCGTCCGTTTTCCTACGAGACGAAGGACGGCAGCAAGACGCTCACGAGCTATTGGCTGATGCCCGAATCAGCCCTCGACGATCCCGACGAGGCGGCCGAGCTGGGAAAGATGGCCGTGGCGGCGGCTCGTCGGAAGGTGGCGGGCAAGGCCAAGGGCACGGCCAAGACCCGCAAGCGCGCTTCCCGATCCGCTACTTAGCCTTTTTGAGCGTCGCCGGCCGCATCAGGAAGGCCGGAACGTGATCGCCCAGACCGATCACTTTCTCGTCATGATCGTCGTCCCGGCGCGAGCGACCGCGATATTCGCGCTCGGACGACCGCTCAGATCGCTCGGATCGCTCAGACCGTTCGGAGCGCTCTGGCCGTTCGGAGCGCTCTGGCCGTTCGGAGCGCTCAGAGCGTTCGCTGCGCTCCTGGCGGGGCCTGCGGCTCGGCTGTTCCTCGCGCGGGGCGGGATTCGCGCGCGCCGCCGGTGCCTCGTCCCTCGGCTCTTCGGACCGCTCACGGCTGCGCTCCGACGAGCGCACCCGGACCTTGCGGCCCCGTGACCGTTCCTCGCCCCGGCCGCCGCCGCGGCGGCGGGAGGATCCCTCCGAAGCCGGACGCTCGGCGAGCGTCGGGCCTTCCCATTCGATCGGCTGGCCGATCAGCTTCTCGATGGCCGCCAGGGATTTCTCGTCGCTGTGGCTTACCAGCGTGAAGGATTGGCCCGAGCGCCCGGCGCGACCCGTGCGGCCGATCCGGTGTACGTAATCCTCGGCGTGATGCGGAGTGTCGTAGTTGAACACGTGGCTGACCGCCGGAATGTCGAGGCCGCGGGCTGCCACGTCGCTGGCGACCAGGATCGGCATCTCTCCGGTGCGGAAGCTGTCGAGCGCCGCCATGCGGGCATGCTGGTCCATGTCGCCGTGAAGGGCGACCGCCCCGAAGCCGTGTTTCTGCAGGGACCGGTGAAGGACGGCGACGTCGCGCTTGCGGTTGCAGAAGACGATGGCGTTCTGGAGGTCCGTCGCGTTCCGGATCAGCTCCCGCAGGGTTTCGCGCTTCTCGTAATCCTCGCGGCCCGTCGCCACGAGGCGCTGGATGATGGTCGAGGCCGTCGAAGCGGCGCGGGCCACTTCCACCTTCACGGGATTGTGGAGGAAGGCATCGGCGAGGCGCTGGATCTCCGGCGGCATCGTCGCCGAGAAGAACAATGTCTGGCGGGTGAACGGCACGAGCTTCACGATGCGCTCGATATCCGGGATGAAGCCCATGTCGAGCATGCGGTCGGCCTCGTCGATGACGAGCAGCTCGACGCCGGTGAGCAGGAGCTTGCCGCGCTCGAAATGGTCGAGCAGGCGGCCGGGCGTCGCGATCAGCACGTCGACGCCGCGGGTGATCTTGGCATCCTGATCGCCGAAGGAGACGCCGCCGATGAGAAGAGCGACCGAGAGCTTGTGGTTGACGCCGTACTTGTCGAAGTTCTCCTCGACCTGGGCGGCGAGCTCGCGGGTCGGCTCCAGGATGAGCGTGCGCGGCATGCGCGCCCGGGCACGGCCTGTTTCCAGCAGGGTCAGCATGGGCAGCGTGAAGGCCGCCGTCTTGCCGGTGCCGGTCTGCGCGATGCCGAGCACGTCCCGACGCGCCAGCACGTGCGGGATGGCCTGGGCCTGGATGGGCGTCGGCGTCGTGTAGCCTGCGGCATCCACGGCTTGTTGAACTTTTTCGCTAAGTCCGAGTTCGGCGAACGACATGAATGCAAATTACCGTTGAGGGGCTAAGGCGCGCTCTTAAGTGCCGGCCGCGCTCTACGGCAACAAACAGGCGCGAGACTGGTTTCACCTGAGGCTCTTGCTCAAGTTAAGGAGTGGCGGGACCATAAGATAAGCTATGCGCTTGTCAATCCAGGGAAACTTGCCAAAAGACCGCAAAGGACAAATTGAATGGCCGAAGCACTCGTTCTGATCCCCGGGCTGGCCTGCACATCCCGCCTTTTCGAGCCGCAGATCGAAGCCTTGTCCGAGGGGCGGACCGTGCTGGTGGCCGACCATAGGCGGGATGATTCGATCCCGGCCATCGCCGCCCGTCTGCTGCACGAGGCTCCCGAGCGCTTTGCCCTCGCCGGGCTCTCGATGGGCGGATACGTCGCCATGGAGGTCATGCGGCAGGCGCCGGAACGGGTTGCGCGGCTGGCGCTGCTCGATACGAATGCGCGCCCGGACTCGGTCGAGGCCAGTCAGGATCGCGAAAGGCTGATCGCGCTCGCTCAGGCCGGCCGCCTCGAGGATATCCATTCCAGGCTATGGCCACGCCTTGTCCATCCGGACAACCAATCCAATCAGGCGCTGCAGGACATCTCTGTCTCCATGCTGCGGGAAACCGGCACGGAAGCCTATATCCGCCAGCAGCGTGCGATCATGGCGCGTGCCGATTCCCGGCCGGGGCTCTCCGGCATCGAGATTCCGACCCTCGTGCTCGTTGGGGAAGGCGACGCGATCACGCCGCCTGACATCGCGCGGGAGATGGCGGAAATGATCGAATGGTCCTCCCTGGTGGTCGTGCCCGGGGCAGGACACTTGTCGTCCCTCGAACAGCCTGAGCGGGTGATTCAGGCCCTCACGCTATGGTTGAACGAGAATTAACCATCTTTTCGCCCGCTTCTTGCAGACCTCGTGCAAAAGATGGTCAATCCTTCGTTACCGGGCTCAAGACGAGCAATCGGTCTTGATACCGGCGCTGCAAGATATTGAAAAATAAGCAATTTTAAGATCTCCCTCCTATGCCGCTCGGGAATGGCAGGCCGAGCCGGAAGGGTGTCCAAAGCCACCGACCTTGGGTTGTCGGGGGATATAATCCGGCTTTGGCCTCATGTGTGGCAGGAAAGTGACAGACGCAAGGTCAAGTCTGGGCTACAAGCTGGCCACATCCTTCTAACGGACGGACCAAACCAATGAAAAAGATTCTCCTCTCTTCGGTCGCCCTCCTCGGCCTGGCCACCGGCGCTCTCGCTGCCGACCTTCCCTCGCGCCGCGCTCCGGCTCCGGTGATCGCTGCCGTTCCGCTCTTCACCTGGACCGGCTTCTACGTCGGTGTGAACGCCGGCTATGGCTGGAACACCAATGACAGCATCACCGTCGGCGGTGTCCGCTTCGACCTCGACGACGACGGCGGCTTCGTCGGCGGCGCCCAGGTCGGCTACAACTACCAGATCGGCTCCTTCGTGGTCGGTCTCGAAGGCGACATCCAGTACGCCGATTTCGGCGGCGACG
>NZ_JAERQD010000046.1 GCF_016735695.1 Microvirga zambiensis WSM3693
ACCTCGCGCAGCTGCTTCTGCTCGAGAAGCATGACCGCCCAGTCGCCGCGCCGGGCATAGACCGGGGTCAGATCGAACCCGAAGGCGTCGACCACCTGCCCGGCCAGGTCCTTGACGGCAAAGCGCTTGCCGTTGGGCGAGTCCTTAGGGGTGACGAGCTGCAAGTCGACGAGCTGGCGCAGGATGCGCCGGATCGCCCGCTCGGTCAGGCCGGTGCGGGTTATGAGATAATCGTTGGACGGCCAGACCAGCAGCCGCTCCCACTCCTGCTCGCCCCAGCAGGCCACGAGCTCGGACAGGACCGCGCGCTGGGCCGGCCTGAGCTCGAGGGCCTTGCCGGCATCCCGGGCTGCCGCAGAGAGTTCTTTTCGTGTTACGGTACGCCCGTTTTCGAGCGCAAGCTTCCTTCCGGCCAGAGCGGCATGTCTCAGCCGCCGGCCTCCTGACGATGCAAGCTGCATCGTACCCTCCATGTTGAGGGCAAAGCGGGAGTGCTCACCGAAACCGATGCTCTTGACAGTCAGTTTGTCGGGATGGCATAAGGAGGTTGCAAAACGTTCCGAATGCCCACCCTCGCGGTGGTCTCCAAAGGCCCTCGAAGTTTCCAGCTTCGTGGGCCTTTTGCTTTGCCTGGTTTACGTCACGATCTTCATCTCCTTCCGGACGAAGGCTGCTTCGAGAGCATGGGCGATGGCGACTTGGCGAGAGGGGAAGAGCCCGCGCTCGACTGCTTCGTCGATCGCAGTGCCGATTTCCCGCGGAAGCCAAACATTGGTTTCCCGGTCTCCCCGCTCGCGGCGGGTTTGACGGAGACGTTGAGCCCGCTTTCGACTCCCTGCATCAGCCATTTCGTCCACCCATGATACTCGTAGCGATACGAGGATTGCCCGATTCTGAGTTGGCTGTGGAGTCGCGCGTCAAGAATCCATTCACAATAGATCGATTATCCGTTGGAAAACTCGTTTAGGCAGAATCATTTAGCGCAAAATGCCGAATCAATTCGCAAGTAAAGCCCTGGTTCCAAGCGGCTGGGCGTTATGCCCTTGATTCTACGTCGTGAGTTATCGAACCGACATCTCAATGCAGGCTCCGACGTTCTTCTCTAAGAGACTCGGCGTCTCGGCGTTGAAGACTGCACGTCAGTAGCAGACAGACCATTAATATTTGTGAGAGCTCAAGAACCTAGGTCCCAACAGGGGTGCCGGTTAAGTGCTCGCCTGTTTCATCGCCACTGGTGGCCCACACTTTCCTAGAGAGATGTCATAGTTGGCAGGACGCCTCCAGCGCGTAGCCCGTGTCTGGATGCGAGACCTCCTTAGCGTGAAATCGAATGGATCATATCAATAGCCATCATCTTGCCTCTTGTGGGAATGGTGGTTGTTCTCGTGGGCAAAGCGGTGGGGAGCCTTTGGGATCAGCCGAAAGTCTCTCGCCGGCAGATGTACGCCATGTTCACGGCCATCGGTCCCGTTGTGGTCTATAGGAGCCGGTGCGCTAGACCGTGACGGGGCGAGGGACGCCTTAATGCATGCCGACCGCATGGACTCCGTAGCAATGAGTGTGACGCACTTCGCAAACCTCCTTGAAATCGGCCCGCAAGGTATAACCGTGCGAGCAATGGATGACAGACGTGGCGACAAACTGGATGAAGGCGAATGCGAGGTGCTCAAAGCGGGCCGCCAGGACAAGCGGCCGGAGAGCTTTCAGCCGCAAAGGCGATAAACTGTGGAGGGTCTGCATCCACTGCCAGCAATCCGCTTTCCTCACCACCGAACACTGGGAATGTAAGCGCGACGCGCCGTAGAGTTTGGTTCATCGCGTGGCACTGTTGCAGTACTTGAAAAGGGCATAACGAACCCAGTTCAATGGCCTTTTAAGCTGCAAGTCCGAAGAACTTCTCAATGAGACAGATTTTGCCTGTCGCCTGACGTTTCCGCTGGATGCAATGACCATGGCGGATCATGCACATGATTTCAAAGCCCGTCAGGGTCGCGGCGGCGGTTTCCATGGTCTAAAAGCCACGCGTTGGACTGATCATGCGCTTGAGCGGGTTCCGTTGCAAACCCCGACGTAGGTCAAGAAACTGCCGGAGATGACCTCAGGTTAGGCGGCCACGTCGAAGAGAGCTACAGGCGTCCTGACCCAGCTTCGAATCTTCTACAATCAACCCGCAAGGGGTCCGCTAGCAAGCTGCGGCCGTCCGGCTTCGCATCCCGGTGATCGCGCCCGGAGCCGGTCCTTCAAGGAGCCATCGAGCGGGAATTGGCCTGCTCCGGATAGAGCCTTCAAAAATGTCGCACGATCTTTCCATTGTCCAGAACCACGCCTTCCAGCTCACCCGCACCCTGATGGTCCCGGTCACGGTCATAAAGTCCGGCGACTAATAAGGGCCCTCCGACGAACTCGACGACGGCGACGACCTCGAACTCATCCACAAATTCGATCCCTACGATCGCCGGCCGGCTCATTGAGCCGGTTCCGTAGGCGCCGCGTCAGCCTCGTGGCGCCTACGCTGAGGTCAAAGACGCGCTCGGTCTGGAAGCGCGCGCCCCGTTAATCCAATTCTGGACGCCCTCCCGCCGACCTGGCGCCACGAGATCCCGTCTGCACCCCCTGCACTTGCCGCGGTCACCTGCCGCAGACACGACGATCACGTCTCGATCGCCGTTTGGACAGCTACGGCCACTTCCACAGGCGTGAAGATGTCAACGTTCGAGCCGGGCGCCCGAATCGTCACGACCAGGGCGTATCGCGCTCGCGCGTCGAAGCGTTCAAGGTAAGGTTTCTCCTTCCACCAGCCGCCGACCGGGAACACCCCGATCGCATCACGTTCGGCAAGATCGGCGGCGCTGCCGGACCAGAAGTCGGCATGCAGTGAGCCGCGATCGCGAAACGTGCCGAGCAGCCACTCCTCTCCGCCTCCGGCGGGAGCCCCTTCCTCCTCGTCGCGAGCAGCTTGGTTGATGCGGGCGCGGAACTCGTCGACTGTCTCGGTTGCCGCCTTCACTCTGAACCGCAGGCCATGCGACGCGTAGCGATGCCGGCGCGTCCATCCCCTTTCGCCAGGATTGGGCTCAACGAAATATGACAACGTCGCGCGGAGCTCAACCTGTGCCGCGCCAAGGGCACCGAGCTGCTCCCTCGGCCAAGGCAAGCGATGCAACTTCATGTCGCGGGTCTTTGCGGCCGACCCGCCCTCTCGCTGAAAGGGCTGCAACTCGTCTTCGACAATGAGCGTCAGGTCATTCACCGTCGACAGGAGCGCGCGCCCCAGATCTGGCACACCGTACCCGTAGCGGCGCACCAACGCCTGGAGTTGGCCCTTCGCGCCGTTGCACCCATCGATACGGACGCGCATTGCAGGGGTCCACTCGGCCGAGTGGACGATCAGCGCACGCACCGTTTCAGGCCACAATCCCGGGCGCGCCGACAATATCTGTCCCGCCATGCGGGCCGCATGCGCTGTCGCCGCGCTCGTATCGCCGAGGGTCGTGAAGTGGCGCAGCTCGGGACGAAAGTGGGTGGTCAGGATCTGCAAGTCATCGATCGCTTCACCCGGCAATGTCCCGTCATGAGCGAGATTACCGCCCTCGAAGACAACGTCGGGCTTCACTGGCCACTGCCGGCCCCACACGACCGACGTGCGGCTGCGCGGAGAGAGCTCACCCGCCGCCGCGATCGCCGCATAGCCCGCGAAGGCGGGATCAATGATGTCGACCTTCTCCGTGAATGCGCCGACCGTCAGCGCGTTCCAAGCCTGGGCGGGGTCATCGACCGCCTCCAGATCGTTCCGCGTCAGATGATCGGCCGGCACGAGGTCGTCACCGATATTGCCGGCCGACAGAATGATCAGACGTCGCTGCTCTTCCTCGAAACAGAGCTGATCGACTGCGGCCGACCATGATGTCGGCCTTCCGCGCGCGGGGTTAGCGCTGGTGATAGCCATCGCAATGGCGCGGCGCCGGTTCGGCGCCTGGACCTCGGCGCGGGCGATCGCTTCGCCGGTTATCGCACCATAGAGTTCCGGTTCGTTGGCCCATCCGCGGGCGGAAGGATGCGGACGCTTTCAAGCCGAAATGGCAATGGGACAGGATCGCCTCCAGCCAGTACTGGCACCAGATCGCCATACAGGCCGACGCCGGCCATCCGGGTACCGTGGCCGCGCCATGCCGGCGTGTCGTCGCTGCCCCAGGCCGGCTTGATCGTGTGCCAGTCCTCGGCGGCAAGCGCGGGTTCGATCAGCGGATGGGTCCGCCTGACCCCGCTTCTTGAACCCCGCCGCGAGCGGCAGGAGATGATTGGTCACTCCACGAGTTCGGAGGATCGACGCGGCCATGGTCGACCCCAGGATAGCTGCCAGATAGCAGACGCTAATGCTCTACCAAGCCCCTCGATGGCTGCTCTCCAAAGGATGGGACCGACCTGGCTCTCGGTAACATGGCTAGGCCGGTGCGCTCAACCTGTGGGTGGTATCGTACCCCAATTTTCCGAGACCGGCGCGCCTGCGATCAACTTGTCCTGGTGGCTTGTTACGAGCGTGTTGTCGTGGGGGAACAATAGCCAAGGCATTATGCGATGTCTGCCGCTACGCTAAACCTTCAGCGGCTGCGTATGCAGATAAAACATCTTTGATGCTTCGACCGTCGTCTGTTGGGAGCAAGGCGCGTGTCGTTATCGAGTCGAGATGGTGTCGCATGAGCGTAACCGCCTCGTCAGTCTTGCCGGCGACCAGCTTGTCGAGAAGGTCTTGATGCTCCGATACGGCGCATTCGGACGAATGTGGTCTGCCATAAAGAGCGAGGATCAGCGAGCTGCGGGCAACCAGCTCGTTCACGTAGCGGATAAGGCTGGCATTATGTGTCATTTGTGCAAGGAGCGTATGGAACTCGCCTGCCAGCCGAATGGAAGCTGCATGCTCCGTCTTGGCAGCTTCCTCGGCTCGAATATGGGTGGAAAGCGCATCAATTTGCTCTTGCATTAACCTACCCGAAAGTGTTTCCACGACAAGGCGCTCCAGCGCCATTCGGGTCAAAAATAGGTTCCGGCCTTCCTCCAGAGTTGGCCGCGCAACTACCGCCCCCTTGTTCGGGCGCAAGTCGACCAATCCCTCCTCGCTTAGGCGAACCAGTGCTTCGCGGACGAGTGTCCGGCTGACGCCCAACCGCTCGCCGATTGAATCCTCTGGAAGCTTTGTTCCGGGTGACAGGGCCTGATCGAGGATCGCCCGTTTCAGGGCGCGATGAACAGCCTGGGAGCGGCCACCCCCGTCCCTCCCTTTCTGTGCCATTTTACAATCTCCAACGCCAAGCCATCCCTCGAATTGCATACAAATATTGTCTGTGTCCAGCAATTCGGCTGCATAGGAGCTTTGCGGTCTGACCCATAGGAGGCTTTAGCTCATATTCTTCCATGAAAATGCCAGCTTAGCCACAAAAGCCCCTTTACGGGCTCGGTCATTGTATGCAAGGTTTTCCGAGAAATGCATACAATAATTGCATTCACTGAGTCGGAGGAATTGCATGCTTGCCTTCATCGCCAAGAGGGTGCTGAGCTTGATTCCCGTGATCGTGGTCGTGGCGATCGTGGTCTTCATGCTCTTGCGGCTAAGCCCTGGTGATCCTGCCGTCGTCATCGCGGGCGACAATGCCGACGCCGCGGCAATCGAGCGGATCCGCGTGTCACTCGGCCTGGACCAGCCGTTGGTCACCCAGTTTTTCATATGGGCTGGTTCCCTCCTCCAGGGAGATCTCGGGATTTCGATCTTCTCAAAGATCCCCGTGACGGACCTCATCCTGCAGCGCCTTGAGCCGACAGTCTCCCTTGCCCTGACGACTCTCTTTTTCGCGGTCGTGATTGCCGTTCCCCTCGGAACGATCGCAGGGGCCACTGCGGGGAGCTGGTTAGACCGGTCGTTGATGCTTGTGTCTGTCCTCGGCTTCTCAATCCCCGCTTTCGTGCTGGGCTACTGCCTCATCTATGTCTTCTCGCTCCAACTGCGCATCCTGCCGGTTCAAGGCTTCTCCAGCATCAGGCAGGGAATTGGTCCTTTCCTGTCCACCATCGCGCTGCCGACGATGACGATGGGGCTTGCCTACCTGGTGCTGATCGCGCGCATCACCCGGGCGAGCGTCCTGGAAATGATGGGCGAGGATTTCATTCGCACTGCGCGGGCCAAAGGCGTGAAAGAGCGTATCGTTGTGACCAGGCATGCGTTGCGCAATTCCGCCATACCGATCCTGACCGTCATCGGCATCGGCGTCGCACTCCTGATCAGCGGCGTCGTGGTGATCGAAACCGTGTTCAACATTCCCGGTGTTGGACGGCTGGTTGTCGATGCCATTCTGAAGCGCGACTACCCGGTCATTCAGGGCATCATCCTGATGTTTTCCGGGACATACGTTCTCATCAACCTGGCGATCGACATCGGTTACGCCTTCCTCGATCCAAGGGTGCGCTACTAATGACCAATCTTGCTTCGCCTCCCCTCGCGTCGGTCTCCACCAAGCGCTGGCCGCCGCCGTTCTTGCTCCATCCCTCTGTCTTCATCGGCGGGCTGCTCGTCACGATGATCATCCTTGTGGCGGTCCTCGCGCCGCTTCTCGGCACCGTCGATCCGAGCCGTATTGCTCCGAGCATGCGCCTGAAACCACCCTCGGAACTCGCCTGGTTCGGCACCGACCTGTACGGCCGCGATGTCTATAGCCGTGCAATTTATGGCGCACGCAGTTCCATTCTCATCGGGCTCTGTGTCGCCGCCGCAGCACTGATCGGCGGCGTCGCCATCGGACTTGTGACCGGTTACTTCCGCTGGGTCGACGCTGTGGTCATGCGCATCATGGACGGCCTGATGGCGATTCCGACCTTCCTGCTGGCGATCGCCTTGGTATCCCTGACGCGCGCCAACGTCGCAACTGTCATCGTCGCCCTGACGATCCCGGAAATTCCGCGTGTTGTCCGGTTGGTGCGCAGCGTCGTGTTGACCGTGCGCGAGGAGCCCTTCGTCGAAGCTGCCAAGACTGTGGGGACATCGACGCCCAAACTTCTCTGGCGTCATATCCTGCCCAGCACGACTGCGCCGCTGATGGTCCTCGGTACTTACATCTGCGCGTCGGCGATCCTGATCGAAGCGGGCCTCAGCTTTCTCGGAACGGGGTTACCACCTGAAATCCCAAGTTGGGGCAACATGATCTCAGAAGGCCGGACCTTCTTCCAGGTTGCACCACGCCTCGTCTTCCTGCCGAGCCTTTTCTTGGCCCTGACGGTTCTTGGCATCAATCTTCTCGGAGACGGGCTACGCGACACGCTCGATCCTCGTATCGCAAAAAGGATGTGAGACTTGCTGATGAAACCGCCATTCTCGATCCTCGAGATCTCCGACCTTGCCATCCCTTTGCCTGGAGGTGGAGATCGCGGCTTCGCGGTTGACGGCATCTCGCTCTCTGTCTCTGCAGGTGAGATCGTTTGCGTCGTTGGTGAATCCGGCTCCGGAAAATCCATCACCGCGCAAGCCGTCATGGGCCTGTTGCCCAAAGTCTTCCGCAACGTGTCCGGGCGAATCATGTTCGAAGGCAAGGACGTTACGACAGCGACACCGGCACAGATGCGAGATCTGCGGGGGCGGGGCATCGGGATGATCTTCCAGGAACCGATGACGGCGCTCAATCCGGTTCAGAAGGTTGGCGAACAGATCGACGAGGTCCTGCGCACGCATCTGACCCTATCGCGAAAGGAACGTCGTGCCCGCGTGATCGCCGCCATGGAAGAGGTCCGCCTGCCCGACCCAGAACGGCTGTACCATGCCTTTCCGCATCAGCTGTCCGGCGGCCAGCGTCAGCGCGTTCTCATCGCCGCCGCGCTGATCCTGAAACCGCGCCTTTTGATCGCCGACGAGCCGACCACCGCGCTCGATGTCACGACGCAGGCGCAAATCCTGTCGCAGATTCGAGACCTGCAGCGCGATCGAGGCATGGGCGTGCTTTTCATCACCCATGATATCGGCGTGGTGCGGGAGATCGCCGACCGTGTCGTGGTCATGAGATCTGGAAAGGTCGTCGAGGAGGGGCCCGCCGACGTCGTGCTGAACCGGCCGTGCTCGGACTATACCCGCATGCTGATCGACGCGGTGCCCACCCTAGAGCCTGCCCGAAGCGATCACGTCGTCACAGGTGAAGTCGCTCTCAAAGTCGAGGGTGTCACCAAGATCTATCACAGTGGCGGCCTCTTTCAGGGCAAGCGCGTCGTTCACGCGCTGCAGGAGACGTCGCTCTCGCTCCGACGCGGCGAAACGCTCGGCGTCATCGGCGAGTCGGGTTCGGGGAAATCGACACTCGCACGCTGCATCATGCAATTGATCGACCCTTCGTCGGGGAAAGTCACGCTTGGGGCAAGCGCCGGCGGCAGGCCTTTCTACCAACGCATCCAGATCATTTTCCAAGACCCCTATCGATCCCTTAATCCGCGCCGCACGGTGGGGGAATCGATCATCGAAGGGCCGATGAACTTCGGGCAACCGCGTACGGAGGCCATGGAACGTGCACGAGAACTGATGGCGCTAGTGGGACTCGACCCAACGGCAGTCGATCGGTATCCGCACCAGTTTTCAGGCGGCCAGCGGCAACGCATCTCGATCGCCCGCGCACTTGCCATGGAGCCGGAAATCCTCGTCGCCGATGAGGCTGTCTCGGCCCTTGACGTCTCGGTGCAGGCTCAGGTGTTACGACTTATCGACGATCTTCAGAAGCGGCTCGATCTGGCCATTCTCTTCATCACTCACGATCTGCGTGTCGCCGCGCAGATTTGCGATCGCCTGATCGTCATGCATCGCGGCTCGGTTGTCGAGCAGGGGGCTGTGTCCTCGATCTTCGCGTCGCCCGCTCACGCCTACACACGGGAGCTGTTCGCATCGATCCCCGGCAAAGGGGAGAAGCAAGCAGTTCTGACCTGACTCCACAATACCGAAGAGGGAATGACACTCATGATGAATCCATTCAAGACAACATGCCAAACGCTGCTGGCATTCGCCGTCTTCGCTTGCGGCTTGGGTGCCGCATCGGCCGAAACGACCCTGAGGATCGTGCCCAGCGCCGACCTTCAGGTGCTCGACCCGATGGGTTCGACAGCCGACATCGTCAAGATGCACGGCTTCATGATCTACGACACCCTCTATGCGTTGGATGAGCACTTTCAGCCCCGACCACAGATGGTCAAGGATCTGCAGGTGTCGGCCGATAAGATGACCTATCGCTTCACCCTGCGCGACAGCCTGAAATGGCACGATGGCCAGCCCGTCAAGGCAGAGGATTGCGTCGCCTCGTTGAAGCGCTGGCAGGCTCGCGATGCCGCGGGCCAGTTAATGGCGCGGCAGCTCAAGGAGATGCGCGTTGTCGACGACAAGACCTTCGAGCTGGAGTTCAAGGAGCCATACGGGATCGTGCTTGAATCCTTCAGCAAGGTCGCGTCGAATGTTCCCTTCATGATGCCGAAGCGGATTGCCGAAACCGACCCCTTCAAGGAAATTCAGGAATACGTCGGCTCCGGTCCTTACAAGTTCGCCAAGGACAGGTGGGTCCCCGGCAGCAAGGTCGTCTATGAAAAGTTCGCTGATTATGTTCCGCGGTCAGAGCCGGCCAGCGGGTTGGCCGGCGCCAAGGCGGCAAAGTTCGACCGCGTAGAATGGAATATCATCAAGGATCAGCAAACGGCTCTATCAGCTCTCATGAGCGGTGAGATCGACTTCTGGCAGAGCCCTTCGCTCGATCTGCTTCCGGTGATCGAGGCTGCCGGGAATCTGACTACGAAGGTCGTCAACGCGACCGGGACGCAGGGCCTGCTGTTCTTCAACCATACGCTTCCACCCTTCGACAATCCTAAGGTGCGGCAGGCTATGTTCTGGTTGACGAACCAGGAGGCATATCTCCAGGCAGTCAACGGCAATCCAGACTACTACAAGACATGCGCGTCCTTCTTCATTTGCGGCAGCCCGATGGAGACCGATGCTGGGCTCGCTGCACTGAAAGCGCCTGATCCGAAAAAGGCAAAAGCGCTGTTTCAGGAGGCAGGCTGGGATTTCTCCAAGCCGATCGTCATTCTCGACCCGACTGATGAGAGCATCGTCCATCCGGAAACTGTTGTAACAGTTCAGGCGATGCGGGACATCGGTCTGAAAGTCGATGTGCAGGCCATGGATTGGGCCACAGTGCTGAAGCGCCGCAATTCCAGGGAGCCTGCCGACAAGGGGGGTTGGAATCTGCTGCACTCCTATGTCGGAGGGCAGGTGGCCGCCAATCCGGTCTGGAGCATCACGTTCTCTGCCGCCTGCGAGAAAGGCATCTTTGGCTGGCCATGTGACAAGACGCTGGAGGACCTTCGCCTGAAGTGGGCCCTCGCTGACGGTCTCGACGCCCAGAAGGCTGTGGCGGCGGAGTATTCCGGTCGTGCCTTCGAGACCGGTCATCATATCCCGCTCGGTCAGTGGAATACATTCGTTGCCTTCTCGAACAAGGTTTCGGATGTGTTGGTGACGCAGGATGTCCCGGTGTTCTGGAACCTCAAGAAGAGCGACTGATGCAATCGTAGAAGGCTGCGCGGGAGTGCAGCCTTTCTTCCCATTCTCACTTTAGATGCGGGTCTGAACATGCTTGCCGACTTCGATCGTTTGCCCTTCCAGCCCGGGGAATACCTGGCGCGCAGAGATGCCCTGCGACAACTGATGGCTGACCGTGGCATCGATGCCTGTGTCCTGAACTCGACCGAGAACATGTACTATCTGACCGGCTTCGGATCGCTTGCCTACGGCGCAACGTCTCTCATCGTTCGGGCGGACGGCAAGGCCATCTGGGTGATGCGCCTGACGGAACTCAGCAACATTCGGGCTCTCAAGAGCCAGATATGGGCCGATGAGGGTGTTGGGGTGATGGACGGACAGGATTACGCGACAGTTCTTGACCATACCATTGCCGACTTTGTTCCTGGCAAAGCCGTCATTGCGGTCGAGTACGGGAATGTGCAGGCGGCCCTGCGCGGCTTCGTGCGTTCGAACAACGATGCCATTCTCAATGCATCGGGTCTGGTCGAGCACCTGCGTCGCATCAAGAGTCCCGCCGAAATTGAACTGATGCGTCAGGCGGGCCGGATTGCCGCTCAATCCTGCCGAGACGGCTTCGAGGCGCTGCACGAAGGGATGACCGACAGCGAGCTGGCTGCGGTCGTGACCAACAGTCTCCTGGCCAACGGCAGCCATCGTGTTGCCCAGATGCCGAATGTCTGCGCCGGACCACGCACGGCCCGTGCCCACGTCACGTGGTGCGGGGCACCGATCTCGCGCGGTGAGCTGGTCAACATCGAGCCGGCAGCTTCGGTCCATGACTATCACACGCCGGTATTCCGGTTCTATTCGATTGGTGAGCCGTCCGCCCGGGTTCGCCGCATGTTCGATGTCTGCAGGGAAGCCCTCGACGAAGGGTATGCGCGGGTTCGTCCGGGCATGACGTCGCACGATGCGGCTCGCATCTTTGAGAGCGTGATCGAGCGTCGAGGCTTTGGTGAATGGATGGTCACGCGGCCGGCCTATAGCATCGGCGCCTCCTTCCCACCCGGCTGGGGCGAGGACAATGTCATGGCGATCCGCCGAAACCATGATGCAGTCCTTGAAGAAGGAATGTGTTTCCACGTGTGCCCCTGCCTTTATCAGGACGATATCGGGTGCGTCGGGGCGAGTATGCCTTCGGTTTTGACCGCCGGCGGACTCGAATCGCTGAGCGGCGATGAAGCCGTCTTCGGCGTGAAATAAGGCAAGGTCCAGAAACACGATCCTTGGGAGGTGGGCCGGCAGCTCCTCCTCCCCAACTCCTATCGCGATGACTATGGATCGCGGCCACCGCGCCGACGGCTGTGAAAAGTGAGGCTTTGCTTTCTGTGAACTCCTTCGAGATCGAACAGGCATCGTATGCCAAGGCACGTCTCAAAACCCGGCATGCTTCTCTCACGAGGCTGCTGCTGCTCACGGGTCTTTGCATGCTCCTCGGAGCCTCCAACATGCGGCCGGCTCTGACGAGCCTTGCCACCGTGCTGACCGATGTGGAGCAGGCTCTCGCCGTGGGGCGTCTCTGGACTGGCTTCATCACCACGGCCCCGGTCCTGTGCTTCGGGATCTTTGGGCTGCTCGCTCCCTGGCTCGCGGGACGCCTCGGCCTGGAGCGCGCTATTGCCCTGCTGCTCCTGCTTCTGTTCATGGGACTTGCCCTGCGCATCCAGGTTTCCAGCGTCGGGCTCGTCGTCAGCACGCTGATATCGGGAGCGGCCATCGGCATGGCCGGAGTGCTCCTGCCGGTCGTCATTCGCCGCGATTTCCCAGAGCGCGCCGGAATTGCAACCGGGCTCTACACCATGGCGATGAGCATCGGCGGCGCGAGCGCGGCCAGCCTGACCCCAATCCTCGAGCGGGCGACTGGCACCTGGACTTTCGCCCTCGCAATCTGGTCTCTGCCGGCGCTTGCCACAGCCCTTGCCTGGGGCGGCCTCTCCCTCGTCTTGCATCGCGCCGGCCGGATGGCCCGGCTGCCGCACTTCTCCGCTCTCTTGCGCGACAGGGTCGCCTGGAACGTGACCGCCTTCATGGGCCTTCAGGCAGGACTTGCCTTTGTCGTCCTCGGCTGGCTCCCGACCCTTTTGCGGGACCGTGGCTATGGTGGCCTGGAGGCGGGTCTCGTCACGTCCGTTTCAATTCTCGCGCAGACCGTCACCGCATTGCTGGTTCCCCCCTTGGCAACCCGGCGGATCCCCCCCGCTCCACTAGTCATCGCGGTGCTCGGTGCAACAATCGCCGGCTTCCTGGGCCTGCTCTATGCATCAGTGGACGTGCGCATCGTCTCGGCACTTGTGCTCGGTCTCGGCCAAGGCGGTCTCTTTGGCCTTGCTCTCCTGTTCATTTCCTTGCGCTCGCCGTCACCGGAAGCGGCGGCCATGCTCTCGGGGATGTCGCAGAGCATCGGCTATCTCGGTGCCGCCCTCGCTCCCTTTATGGTGAGCATGCTACGAGGCTTCAGCGATGCCACGGGAGGTCCTGCCGTGTTCTTTCTTGCTGTTGCCGTCCTGTGCAGCGCTTTTGGTCTGCGGGCCGCACGGGCCGGCTTCGTCCTGACGCAGATGGAGGGTACGCGCCCGGTTCTGAGTTCATCGACCCGCGGGAAAGGCCCATGAGCAGACGAGTCGCAGGAGTCCTTGGCGCCTGGTTGATGCTGACGGTCATTGCGGTAGCGCTCGTCACTACCGTCAACTTCGTCCGCCTCCGCAACAGTTTCGAGGCGGAAGCCCGCACCCTGCACCGCGTCGTCTCACAACGGGCAGATCAGCACGATGCGCATCTGACGAGCCTTGCCGCCGTGCTGGCCAGTCCCGACCACTCGCTCGCGACCTTTCGCGCTGTCACCGAGGCCGTTTTGCGCTTTTACCCACGGATTACTGCTATCGATGCGATCAGCTTCGCGCCTGTTCCGAATTGGGCGTTCACGACCCGCGAGCTTCCGTCCGACAGACACGATCTTGGCGAGCTTGTGGCAATTGCATCCAATCTGCCCGCTGGACAGACCATCGTGCTGGCTGGAGCGAATGACACAGCAGCCTATCACCTGGTCAAGAGACTTCCTGAAGCGACTGTGCAGACGAACGCCCTGGTCATGACCATCGACGCAAAACGATTGATGGACCCGGAGGCGGACTTGCCGAAGGGTATGCGACTTGCCCTGCGCGATCCGTCAGGACACGAACTCGTCCAGCGAGGGGCGCCACCATCTCTAGGCGGAGTGATGCCGGTCCTCGCCTTCGAGAAAGAACTCGGCAGCCGATCTCAACCACTCCTGCTGCGGATCTCCAGGAGCCCGGCCATGAGCGAGCTTCTGCCGTTCATGGCTAACGCGCTCGTGGCGACACTTATGGGGATCGGGGTCCTTCTCGCCTCTTTCGTGCAGCGCGAACGCCACGCCGCCCGGGAGGCCCGGGAACGGGCGAGCTTTCACGAGCATCAAGCCCGGCTCGCGCATGCCATGCGGGTTAACACCGTGGGTGAGATGGCCTCCGGAATCGCCCATGAGCTCACCCAGCCTTTGACAGCCATCCTCAGCAGCAGCCAAGCGGGCCTGCGCCTTGCCAGCTCTCCTTCCCTGGATCCGGACGAGATCATCGGCGTGCTCGATGCGAATGTCCGCTTGGCCAAGCGGGCCGGCGACATCCTCTCGCGCCTGCGCGCCTATGTGACTAACAGCGGGCCAGTACCCGAGCGGATGAGCCTCAATCGGCTGGTCCGCAACGTCGCCGAGTTGGTGCAGAGCGATCTGGATCGCCGCAGCATTGCGCTCAATCTCCATCTCGATCCGGACGCCCCCTCCGCCACGATCGATCGGGTCTCCATCGAGCAGGTCGTACACAATCTCGTGCGCAACGCCTCAGACGCGGTCGAGTCCCTGCCGCAGGAGCGGCGGACTATCACGGTCGCGACATTCTTCAAGGATGGCTCGACAGGGATTGCAGTCAGCGACAGCGGCTCAGGCATCCCGCCCGCCGACCTGCCTCGCCTGTTCGAGCCGTTCTTCACCACCAAGCCGGATGGCATGGGCCTTGGCTTGCCGCTTTGTGAGCGCCTCGTCGAAGCCTTCGGCGGACAGATCACGGCGGCGAACGTTCCAAAAGGTGGAGCGGTCTTCACAATCCACCTGCCGTTGATCGCAGAGGACCGCAAGGAGGCCGCCGAATGACGGCTTCATCCCGTACCGTGTTCCTCATCGATGATGACGAGGATGTTCGCAACGCGCTCCGGCTGCTCCTGCGCACGGCCGACTTTGCCGTCGAGCCCTTCTCGAATGCCGTTGCCTTTCTGGAGCGGCACGATCGGTCTGCCATCGGATGCATCGTCGCCGATGTGCGAATGCCAGGTCTCTCGGGCCTTCAGCTTCTGGAGCGACTTGCTGCGGAAGGTGAGCGCTTGTCGGTGGTGATCATCACTGGCCATGGCGACGTGAATGCCTGCCGACGCGCTTTCAAGGGCGGGGCCGTCGATTTCCTGACCAAACCGGTTGATGAGCAGGTACTGATCGAAGCCGTCGAGGCGGGTTTCGCGCGGCTGGAGGCTCGCCGGCGGCAAGCGGACGAAGCGGATGAGGCGCGCACGCTGCTGGCTCGCCTCACGCAGCGCGAGAGCGAGATCCTCGACATGGTGGCTCGCGGCTGGATGACGAAAGAGATCGCCCGAGCCATGGGTGTTTCGCCACGCACCGTCGAGACACATCGCGCCAATCTCGCTGAGAAGCTCGGCACGACCTCAATCGCCGAGATGGTGCGCCTCGTTCTCCTTGCCCGTCCCACGGATGTGTCTCCGTAGAACTACGGAAGCCGCTCCGGTTCCGCACCGATAACCAGCCGGCTCTCGCCCGGCTAGGGTTGCAGGCGTCGAACAACCGGGATCGTCACGATCCCCACTGGAGAAGCCTCATGTCGAAAATTCGCGTTGCCATTCTCGCAGCTCTCACCCTGGCTCCGGCTGCTGCCAGCGCCCAGGCCCTTCAGGAGAGGAACATCTCCCTGGCGGTTGCCCAGGAACTGGCCCAGGCCACCGTCGAGGCATGCGCTGCCAAGAACTTCAACGTAGCGGCCACCGTCGTGGATCGCGCCGGTATTGTCCGCACCATGCTGCGGGCGGACCGGGCTGCCCCCCACACCATCGAGGCGAGCCGCGCTAAGGCCTACACGGCAGCATCCGCCCGCAACAACACCTCGGCTATCATGGACAGCGCCGAGAAGAATCCGGCCGCCCGTCACTTGGCGGCCATTGAAGGCTTTCTGCTGCTCGGCGGCGGCGTTCCGGTGAAGGCTGGCGACGAGGTCATCGGCGCCGTGGGCGTCGGCGGCGCTCCTGGCGGACACCTCGACGAGGAATGCGCGAATGCCGGCATCGCCAAGGTGCAGGCGAAACTGAAATAACGGCCGTCGGTGGCTGGCGTGACCGCCAGCCACCGCACATCACATGGAGACGCGCCATGACTCAAACATTCGCGCTTGTCGGGCTGATCGGGTTTCTGGCCTTCTCCGGAAGCGCGGCCCTGGCGCAGACTCCCCCGACGCCAACGGAATTGTCGACCTATCGCGGCCTGCATGCGGCCGCAGCCCAGGATTCCGTCGATGACATCAGGCGGCTGGCTCGAGCAGGTGCTGATCCCAATGCCCGCGACGGCAAGGGCCGTACGCCGCTGCATGTAGCGGCGTTCCAAGGGCACGCCGCAGCCATCGGAGCCCTGATCGCAGCCGGGGCGAATCCCAGCCTTCTCGACAACCAGCGTTATGACGCCGTGACCATCGCAGCCGTCCGGGACGACATGCCGACGTTGAAGGCGCTGCTCGCCGCCGGCGCCAGCGCGAAGCTGGTCACCAGCGTCTACGACGGCACGGCCCTCATCGCCGCGGCCCATCTCGGCCACGACGGCATTGTTCGCGAGCTCATCCGGGCCGGCGCACCGCTCGATCACGTCAACAACCTTGGTTGGACCGCCCTGATCGAGGCGGTGGTTCTCGGGGACGGCGGGGCCCGTCACACCGAAACCGTGCGGGCTCTCCTCGCAGCCGGCGCCGACGCCAGGATCCCTGACCGAAACGGAGTGACACCGCTCCAGCTCGCACAGGCCCGCGGCTACGGCGGCATGGTGTCCTTGCTGCGAAAGGCCTCCGACCGCTAGGGCGATGGCGGGCTCCGTTTGACTTCCCCACCGGAGGGCATATCCTCGATGGACCATGTAGAGCTGGCTCTGTTGCATCAACCTAGCAAGCCACAGGATGTAGTAGCTGTTGACGACGACAGAGGCGCTACAGATTGTGTCTCCTGAAGTTAATGCAACAGCGCCTAGCTAGGAAAGCGCGGGTACCCCTGGGCGCAGTATCAAATCTGCATGTCCTCACCGGTCTTCAGTCCCTCGCAAACCGCATTGATTGCTCCAATGAGGACAAAGATCATCAATCCAGTGAGATTGAGCATCCAGGGTTCGAAGAACACGAGATCCTTGGCCTCCGCGATCATCAGCCCCCAGGAAACCTCGGGCGACTTGATGCCAAGGCCAAGGAAGGATAGCGCAGATTCGAGAAGGATTGCGTGAGCGACCTCGAGCGTGGCTACGACCAGTAGTGGTCGCGCAAGATTGGGCAGGATTTCTCCAACAAGTATGCGCAGGTCGCCGCAACCCGCAGCCTTAGCCGCCACCACATATTCGCGCCCCTGAAGCTGCAGCGTGATCGACCGCGCAACAACTGCAAAACGGTCCCAGAGAAACAAGGACAACACCACCATGATGAGCGCGGTTGAATTACCCAACAGCCCAACCAGCGACAACATAATCAGCATGATGGGCATGCTCAGCCGGACAGTGATGAGAAAGCCTACGACTGTCTCCACTCGGCCTCGGAAGTAACCCGCGGCCATTCCCATCGAGATGCCAATGACTGCAGAAATGACGGTGCTGATGATCCCGATGAACAGAGTGAGTCGCGCTCCATAGAGCAGACGGCTGAGGAGGTCGCGCCCAATCGAATCGGTGCCCAGCCAGTGCTGCGAGCTTCCGCCCATGAAGATCGGTGGCACAATCCGCCCGTTAAGCTGCTGGTAGTTGGGAGCATACGGAGAGATCCATGGCGCCAGCAGGGCTGCAAGAGCAATTGCCAGCAGCACGACTCCGCCAATGCGCCCTGCAGGACTGATGCTCTCCCAAAGCGCCGGGCGCCTGCGATACCTTGCTGATTCAGTTGAGGAAGCAGTCATCATGGCATTAATCGATCTTGTAGCGCGGATCGATCCACATATTCAGTAGATCGGAGGCAAGGGTTAGCAGGACATAGAAGGATGAGACGATCAGGACCGCTGCCTGCACAACGGGATAGTCGTTCTGAGAGATCGCCTGCCAGGTGAAATAGCCGATGCCATCGACGGCGAAGATGGTCTCCACCACGACCGATCCGCCAAGGAGAAGGCCGAATTGGACAGCAGCGATGGCGACAAGCGGCACCAGCGCATTGCGCAGTGCGTGCTTAAACACGACCGAGTGCATCCGAAGCCCCTTGGCCCGGGCGGTCCGGACATAATCCGACACGAGGGCCTCACTCATGCCCGAACGTGTGATGCGCAACAGAGCTGGCAGGGCGTTCAGCGCAAGGGCGCAGGCGGGCAGAGCCAGATGGGCGAGACTGTCAGCTCCCGAGATTGGCAGCCACCCGAGATTCACCGCGAACAGCAGGATCAGCAGGTAGCTGGACCAGAACACGGGCATAGCCTGCCCGGTCAGGGCCAGCATCTGCACCAGCCGGTCCACCCAACTTCCTTCGCGCAATGCCGCGAGAACGCCCAGCGGCAGGGCAACCAACAGTGCCAGCAGGATGGAGAGAACGCCCAACTTCAACGTCACCAGCAAGCGGCTTGCGAACAGCAGCGAGACAGAGTCGTTGAAATAGAAGGAGCGCCCGAAATCGCCGGTTAGCGCTTTGCCAAGCCAGGAGGCATATTGAACGACGAGCGGGCGGTCCAATCCGTACTCCTTGCGCAGAAACTCGACATAGGCCGCATTTGAACCCTCCCCGGCCAACGCTGTCGCGAGATCACCTGACAACTTGAGCAACAGGAAGCTGATCAGCGAGATGGTGAACAGCACTGCGACAGCAATCAGAAGACGTCTGGTCAAATACGAGGCCATGGGATCGCTCACTTCCAGCGCGCGCGCCAGAATTCAACATTCTCGTCCCGCGGAACTGGGATATCGACGGAGGACGAGAAGACGTAGTTGATCGGCATGGTAAAGAGCGGCACCCAATAGGCCTTCCCACTGATCCGCTCCAGAGCGGCGCCGTAGCTCGCCTTGCGTTCGGCGGGGCCCAGCAGCTCATTGCCGCGCGTAACCAGTGCTGAGACCTCCGGGTCGCGTGATAGATCGTCCGAAGTCTCGTTGAAGAAGAAGGAGAGAATGTAGCCCGCATCAGCCACGCCTGAAGACCCGAAATCGTCGATGACGATAGTGGCCTGCCCATCGCGCCGCGCCTTGACCACGGCGGGATATTGCATCCACTTCAGGTCGCCGCGGACATTGACTGCCCGCAGATAGCCTAGGATGGCTTCGGCCACCGGTCGGCTGCGATAGCCGTACACATCGATGTCGAAGCCGTTGGGATACCCGGCCTCGGCCAGTAGCGCGCGGGCCTTTTCGGGGTTGTATTCATAGGCGGGCAGATCTTGGCGGCAGGCGAATTGCAGCGGCGAGCAGGCCGAGTTGATGAGCTGTGCGGCCGGCCCGATCAGCGACGTGGCCACCGCCTTGCGGTCGATGGCATAGTTCAGCGCCTGTCGAACACGGATGTCGCGGAGGGGCGAATTTTCGGGGGCATTGTTGGCGATATTCATGGTCAGAAAGCCAACGCGGAAGGTGTCGGCGTTGGTGATCTTGATCCGGGGATTGTTCCGCATGCGCTCGGTTAGATCAGTCGGGATATAGTAGGCCCAATCGACGGCGCCGGTCATCAACTCGGCGACCTGAGCGGTTACGTCGGGAACCGTCTTGTAAACCAACTTGCCAATATGCGGTTTGTTCTTACCGCCGCCGTCGAAATATTCCTCATTGCGTGTGAAGATCACGCTGTTGCCGCTGCCGCGCGCAACCTTGTAAGGGCCCGTACCCACCGGGGCACGCCCGAACGCGTCCTTGCCCGCCTTCTGATGATATTGGGCCGGCAGGATCGCCAGCTGCATGATGTAGTTCAGCGCCAGTGGCGTAGGCTTCTTGGCCCGGATGTGGACAGTATGGTCGCCCACGGCCTCGACCTTGTCGATCCACACCGCAGTCTCGGGGCTGAAGATCTTGTTGTCGGGGTTCATGACGAAATTGATCGTGTAGACCACATCGGCCGCGGTGAAATCGTCGCCGTTGTGGAATTTGACGCCCTGCTGCAAATCGAATTCCAGCGTCAGATGGTCGATCTGCCTCCAGCCCTTGGCCAGGAGCGGCTTGAATTCGAGAGTTTCGGGATCGCGATAGACCAGAGCATCATAGACGAGCAACCCAAGCAGATATCCCTCTCGGCCGCCCGCGTAATAGCGATCGAAGGTCGGCAGCTGGAACTGGAAGGCTGCCGTCAATGTGTCGTTGGCTTTGTCGGCGGCTGCGGTGCCGGTCATTGCGCATTGCAGGCTCAGGCCAACCGCGAATGTGGCCAGCATCTTCTTCGGGTGGAACATGCGTATCTCCTAGGAGAGGGCTAGTGTAGTGGGTTGTGGCAGGCAATTCGCCGTCCGGAAATCTCTACCAGCGGCGGCTCCATATCCTCGCAGATCGATGAGGCGCGGCTGCAGCGCGCCCTGAACGGGCACCCCCTATGCGCCTGCATGGGATTGGGCATCACGGCTGCATCGAGCGGAGCAGTCAGCTTCTGGCCGACGGTCGGCTCCAAGACCGCTTGCCGTAGCATCAGAGTATAGGGATGCAGCGGTCGGTCCAGCACGTCGCGGGTGCGACCGACCTCGATAAGCCGGCCGAAGTACATCACCGCAGTCTCATCGGCGAGCTGGTCGACGACGGCCAAATTGTGGGTAATGAGCAGATAAGAGAGCCGCAGCCGCCCACGCAGTTCGAGAAGCAGATTGATGATCTGCGCCTGCACCGAGACATCGAGCGCCGAAGTCGGCTCGTCACAGATCAATGCCTGCGGCTCCGCCACCAAGGATCGGGCTATCGACACACGCTGACGCTGACCGCCCGAAAGTTGCCGCGGCATCCGGCCGGAGAAATCAGCCGGCAGCCCGACCAGTTCCAGCATCTCGTGCACGCGCTCAATCTGCTCGGTCCGATTTCCGCGGCCTGCCGCAACCAGAGGCAGCCGAACAATCTGCTCGACGGTCTTGCGCGGGTTCAGCGAAACATAAGGATCCTGGAATACCGGCTGAACCGCGTTTGCGATGGCTTGGCGCGACAATTCCGATGTGGTCGCGCCTTTGATCCGGACCATCCCCTCGCTGGGCGCGGAAAGCCCCAGCAACATGCCCGCCAGGGTGGATTTTCCGCAGCCGGACTCTCCTACGAGCGCGAGAGTCCGGTCAGGCCCTAGCGAGAGGCTGATGCCTCGCACCGCACGGACCGTCCGAACAGCGCCGCCGAATCTGCTCTTTGAGGAAAAGGTCTTGTGGACCTCGTTCGCCTCGACGATTGAAATGGCCTCAGGCATGCGCATACTTCTCCACGGACTGGACGGGCCGAAGGCAACGCACCGCATGCCGGCCCTCGACCGAGGCGAGAGTGACAGCTGTTTCGTGGCAAGCGCGATCCTGCCGGTCGCAACGCGCAGCGAAAACGCACCCGCGCGGTATAGCGGTCAACCTTGGCGCATATCCGGGGATCGTCGGGAGACTGCTGCCAGCCACCCGTTCTCCGATCAGTGGAAGGCAGGCGAGTAGACCATTCGTATAGGGATGCCGAGGTCGGGCCAGGACCGATGCGACCTCGCCTCGCTCGACGATCTCGCCGCAGTACATCACCGCGACATCATCGGCCACGGCCGAGACCACACCCAGATCATGGGTGATCAGGATCACGCCGATGCCGCGTCGCTGCTGCAGTTCACGCAGCACATGCAGAACCTGCGCCTGAATAGTCACGTCCAGCGCGGTGGTCGGCTCATCGGCGATGATGAGCGAAGGATCGCACATCAGTGCCATGGCGATCATTGCGCGTTGACGCAGGCCGCCGGAAAGCTCGAAAGGATATTGCCGCAACCGCTCTCCCGGTGCCGGCATGTGAACCTGTTCCAACATCTCGACGGCACGATCGCGCGCCGAACGCCGACCCTTTCCAACATGTCGCATATACACTTCTTCGAGCTGGTTCCCGATCGTGTAGGATGGATTGAATGAGCTCGTCGGATCCTGGAAGATCATGCCGATACGCCGCCCCCGGACGTCCTGCATCTGCCTGTCCGAGAGGCCGGAAAGATCCGTTCCTTCAAAAATCAGACGCCTCGCCCGCCGTTGTGCTCCCCGCGGCAGAAGCCCCATGACCGAGAGCGCGGTGATCGACTTGCCTGAACCGGATTCCCCCACTATGGCGAGAGTACGCCCTGCTGCGGCTTCGAGGTCGACGCCCCGAACCGCATGAAGGAGACCCGCTTTCGTCGGCAGATCAACATGCAGATCCTGGATGGTTAGCAAAACGTCACTCCATAGGTAAAATCGATGACGCTTGCCAAAGTTGGATAGACCGCCCTGGGAAATCCAATTCAAATGCGCAATAAGCTTATAGGGATTAGTCAATGCATCCGACTCTGAGACATCTTCAGATCTTCCGCCTGTTCTCACGGGTTCTGAATGTCACCGAGACTGCACGGCTGCTCCGGATCTCGCAGCCCACGGTAAGCCAAGCCCTCAAGGAACTCGAAGCGCAGCTTGGCGTCTCGCTGATCGTCCGCGGCAGTGGCCCGATGAAGCTCACCTCCGATGCCGAGATCCTGCTGAATTCGATCGACCAGGTTCTCGACAGTATGCAAACACTGCGGGACGGTGCTG
The DNA here is from genome assembly GCF_016735695.1 of Microvirga zambiensis WSM3693. GTDB lineage: Bacteria > Pseudomonadota > Alphaproteobacteria > Rhizobiales > Beijerinckiaceae > Microvirga > Microvirga zambiensis. Next base: position 22,565 of record NZ_JAERQD010000046.1, read on the forward strand.
CAAAGTTGCGAGGCGAGCACAATGCGAGCATCTCGGTCGCATCGATCTTTCCGCTGACCCCTACGATTTTGCCCCGCGCCATCACTCGATTGCAGGAAGCAGAGGGCGATTTTCGCGTTCATCTCGAAGCCCAGCACAGCCGCGAGGTCGCACGTCTGGTCAAGGAGCGCACGGTGGAGGTCGGATTTACCCTGCTTCCGGTCGAGCACCAGGATCTCACGGTGCGGCCGCTGATGAGCACAGAAATGATCTGCCTTATCCCGCCCTCGCACCGGCTGGCGGACCGGGATGTCATCACGCCCGATGACTTGAAGGACGAACGGGTGATCACACTCGGCGAACAGATCCGGCAAGAATTCGATGCGCGCCTCTTTCTGTACAATGGCCTGAACGACACGCGCATCATCACGACGAATAATGCTTCCGTTTCGCTGAGTATGGTCCGGCACAGTATGGGGATCGCGGTGACGCTGCCCTACATCCTGACACAGGGCGGGTTCTCTGATATCGCGGTGGCGAGGTTCCAGCCCGACATCCGCCGTCGGCTGGTGGCGATCTATCTTAAGCAGCCGGCGATGTCGCCATTGTCCAAGAAGTTGATCGCGCTGGTGATCGAGGAGTTGCGGAGCTTCAACTCCTATCTGAATTCACATGGGATCCAGGTCGGCGGTAGCTAGCGCATCGGCCTAGTCTTTCCTCGCGCCTATATGCGATCTCCTATTCCTGCATGGGCCGATTTTATTGGATCTTGCCGCATCGAGCCGGAGAATGATCCTATCCCCGGAGGGCGCGCCCGTCCGGTTCCCAATGGCATTCAAGGACGGCCCACATGGAAGAGCTCTGGAAACTTTCGGCAATCGAGCTTCGCGGCGCCTATTCAGAGGGGCGCCTCCGACCGAGCACCGTGCTCGAAGAGGTGCTGATGCGGGCGGAGGCAGTGGATCCCGTCCTCAACATCTTCGCCACCCGCGATTTCGAGGGTGCGCGGCAGGCGGCGCGGGAAAGCGACGCTCGCTATGCCGCCAAGGCACCAGCGGGGGCGCTCGATGGGATTCCCGTAACCATCAAGGACAACATCCCGGTCAAGGGTCTGCGCTGCGCCTGGGGCAGCAAGCTCTACCTCGACCAGATCGCCGAGGCCGACGAGCTCCCTGTCGCTCGGATGCGCCGACAGGGCGCCGTTATCCTTGGCAAGACTAACGTCTCGGAATTCACGTTGGGTCGTGGCAATGTTGATACCTTGGCTTTCGGCACAACGCGCAATCCCTGGAACACCGAGCTGACGAGCGGTTCCTCGACCGGCGGCGGTGCGGTGGCTGCGGCAAGCGGAGTCGGGCCGATCGCCCTCGGCACCGATGGAGGCGGCTCGATACGGCGGCCGGCGGGCTACAACAATCTCGTCGGCCTCAAGCCCTCAGTGGGCCGGGTCGCTCGTTGCGATAGCCTGCCCGCCATCCTGCATGATTTCGAGGTCGTCGGCCCCCTTGCCCGCAGCGTCGACGATGTCGCCCTTGCACTTTCGGCAATCGAGGGGCCCGACCCACGGGACCGGTCATCTTTCGGCTTCGCCCATGGCAATCTTCAGGAAACGATCAGACCGTTGCGCATCCTCTATGTGCCCCAGCTTGCCGACATGCCGGTCGAGACGCAGATCGCAACGTCCTGCGCCGCAGCCGCAACAAATCTGGTATCGCTCGGCCATGAGGTGGAAGTCGGCACCGCTCCCTTCGATGTCGCATTGTTCGAGAAGCATTGGCCCCTCGTCAGCTCCAGTGGGCTGGCTTGGCTGCTGCGGGAGACCGACTGGCAAGACAGGATTGGACAGGCCTATGTGTCGATGATTGAGAGGGGCCGCTCACTGTCCGCTATTGACTATGTCGATACGCTGGATGCCTATCGCCTGATCTATCGGCAGATTGTCAGCTGCTTCGAGACTTATGATCTGATCATGACACCCACCTCGGGTGCCATGCCCTGGTCTGCACGCGAATTCGGCCCGCCCTATCACCGGGCCTTTACCGGCTTCGTGAACGTCACTGGCCTGCCAGCTGTCAGCATCCCAGCTGAACCGTCGGAGGATCTACCCATCGGGTTCCAGCTCGTTGCACCCTTCGGGCAGGACTGGCCGCTGCTCTCCATGGCCAAGAGCTACGAGACGGCCTTTCCCTGGGCACGGCGCCGGCCGAATCTCGGCTGAGTGTCGAACCGGCCCGCCGACGCTGAGAACGCAATTGCCCTGCGGTTGGCCAGCCGCAGGGACGACTGATCACTTCCGGCGTATCCGCTTCACAGGCTTCCTAAGCGAAGGAACCCGGTCACCGAGACTGCAACTGCGGCATAGGGCATTTTTCGGCGAAGTGGATCCGGTTCGCCGTCAAAGAAAACGCGGCGAGCCATAGAAGAGAGCTGATCTCATGCCAGTGGAACCCGCTCTAGGCTTCTGCTCAGTGCTGTAGAAAGCGGCGGATCCGATCCGGTGCTTTGTCAGAGAACACCTGCGATGGCGGCCCCTGAAGTGCGATCTCGCCGCGTTCCATGAACACTACGCGATCGGCCACCTCGCGGGCGAACCCCATCTCGTGGGTCACGACCACCATGGTCATGCCTTCGCGCGCGAGTTCACGCATCACATCCAGCACCTCGCGCGCCAGTTCGGGGTCGAGCGCCGAGGTCGCTTCATCGAACAGCATGACCTTGGGCTGCATCGCCAGCGCCCGCGCAATCGCAATGCGCTGCTGCTGACCACCCGAAAGTTCGTTCGGAAAGGCATTGAGCTTGTGCCCGAGCCCCACCCGTTCGACCAGCTGAAGGGCACGGGCGCGGATTTCTCCGGGTGATCCGCGCCCGGTCGAAAGAGGCGCGAAGGTGACGTTGTCCAGCACATTCATATTTCGGAACAGGTTGAACTGCTGGAACACCATGCCCGTATCCAGCCGATGTCGACGCAGCACAGAATCCGGAGCCGGGCGCAGCCGTCCACCTACTGGGCGTTGTCCGACGAGATGCCCACCGACCCAGACCTCGCCGCCGCTCGGCTGGGTCAGATAGTTGATGCAGCGCAGGAGCGTGGTCTTACCCGAACCCGAGGGGCCGATGATCGCCACCGTCTCGCCCTTGTGGACGGCCAGATTGACCCCTTTCAGCACCTGCAGTTTATGATAGTTCAGCACGATGCCGCGCAGCTCTACCATATGTTCGGGCGCAGGCGGCGTCGGCCAGCTTGCAGTTTTCGCTTCGGTCATATCGTGGCGTACCTTTTGGAAAGATACCGCTCCAAGCGGATCAGGAGGATGTTGATCGTGGAGTAGATGGCGCCGGCGATGGCGACATAGAGAAGCGGATTGCCGCCTGCGTAGATGAAGCCATTGGTCACGCTCATGATTTCCGAGGTCGAGATCGCCGAGGCGAGAGAGGTCTCCTTGAACAGGACCGTCGTGCGGCCGACGAAGGGGCTCGCCGCGATGCGCAGCATCTGGGGCAGCACCACGCGCGCCACGAAATGTCCACTTGGAACACCGAGCGCCTTGGCCGCCTCGAACTGACCGGGAGGGATGCCGGCGAAGCTCGCCCGGAAGATCTCGTAGTAATAGGCACTCGAGAAGAAGACGAAGGCGATGAAAGCCGCCAACATCGGCGCGACCTGCCAGCCAAGGGCGCTCGAGCCATAGAACGCAAGGAACAGCAGGATAAGTGGCGGCGTCGTTTGCGCCAGCCAACTGTAGGTAGGAATGATCCAACGGACCCAGCGCGGTCCGATCACGTCAATGCCGGTTAGGACAAGACCGATCACCGTTGCCACGCCTGCACTGGTCGCCAGCAGGAAAAGTGCCTGAAAGGTGCCGTTCAGGAACAGCTGCATGGCGGTGGGAAACCCCATCATGCTCTGCGCCCTTCGCATTGGGGCAGCAGGACATGGGCCAGCCCCACCGCTGCAACTGAAGCCAGGATGACAGGCGCCCCCGTCCGCGCGGAAAGTATTGCCGGGCCTGGCGATCCAGGCAGGATTCCTGCCCCATAGGCCCAGACAAAGATCAGCTCGGGGGGATCCGGCAGGAGATCCGCCGCCGCCGCCTCGAGATCCCCGCCATTGCTGCTGAAGCTCATTCGCAGCTCACGCGCCCAGGGAAAGGCCGCCCAGCCAGCCAGCTGCTGTTCCCGCTGCCGCACACCATACGTGACGAGACCGATATGTGCATCCGGGCGAGTCACGGCCAATACCTGAGCATAAGCGGCCATCGCCCTCGCTGGCAGAATGACCGGTCGAGCGCTGCGCAGTTGAAGCGTCGGGAGTTCCTCGGCCGCGCAGACAATGGTCAAGTTAACGTCACCCTCATCCTCTAGGGCCTTAACGGCCCGAGCAACAAGCGGCGCAAAGCTGTCACGGTCGAGCCAAGTCGGCTCGGCATCGCGCAGCACCGAGCGGATAGCGGGTTGCCCGTCACGAGCCGACATGGCGGCGATGCCCTGCGCCGTCAGATCGTCGAGGACATGGCGCCAGACCAGTTCGACGCTTCGCCCGTGTCCGGCAAAGAGACGCTGATGAAGGTCCTCGAGATCGGGCCTCGGCCCTTGTCCAAGGCTGACGCAACCGATACGGAGCTGAAGGCTGGGTAAGGTGGTCATGCGCTGGCTTTCATCGCTGGGGCTGAGCGGACAGGCCCCGCGGACAGGCCCCGGGTCAAGTGGCGACGCACGGCGGCGGCGATCAGGCTCAACGCTCCGCCCAGGACGACATAGATGAGGGCCGATGCAATCAGGATCTCGAAGGGCTGATAGGTCAGCGAGACGATCTCGTTGGACACGGCAGTGAGTTCGGGAATGGTGATAATCGAAGCAACGGACGTGCCCTTTAAGATCAGTGTCGCATTCGAGAGATAGGTCGGCAGGAAGACCGGCATGGCCTGGGGAAAGGCTATGTTCACCCAAATCCTCCAGCGGGGAATACCCAGGGCCTCGGCGGCCTCGATCTGCCCCGGATCGACGGCGCGCAGGCCTGACCGGAAGATCTCGATGTTGTAAGCGACGGCCGAGAGCGTGAGCCCGACGACCGCCACTGCAAAGGCTGGCAGGACCAGCCCGAGATAGGGCATGCCGTAATAGAAGAAGAACAGCACGACCAGTGTCGGGATCGATCGCATGAACAGGGTGAACAGGTCGAGCGCTGCCGAAAAGGCGTTTGGCTTGCGCAGACCGACGACTGAAAGCGGCAGGGCGATGACGGTCGATAGGATTAGGGTAACGACCGTCAGAATCGCAGTGACCTTTGTGGCGTCCATCAGGACAGGCAGGTACTCCGCCAGGTAGTTCAGATCCATGGATGCCCCCGAAGCGCTGTCCAACCGTCAGACCGCGCTATTGTCAATGTGCGGAGATCCACTCGGCCTTCAAGGCATCGAGCGAGCCGTCGCCCTGCATCTTCTTGATCTGCGCGTTAACGGCTTGGAGCAGCGCCGGCTGGCCCCGACTCACAACCAGACCATGCGTATAGGGCGAGACGCCCTCCTTGACAAAACCGGGCGTGACCACAAGGAATTCCGGCGTGGTCGCGACATGGTGCGACGCTGTGGTGAAGTTCATCGCAACGGCGTCGATGCGGCCGTTCTTGAGATCGAGAAGCTCCTCGGCAATGCCAGGATAGCTGCTGATGGTGATCTCGGAACCGAAGAGCTCCTCGAGCAGCTTGCCTTCCTGCCCGCCTCGCACGACGCCGACGCGGCGGTTGCGCGCATCTGCGACCGCGGTGATGGCGCCGCCCTTCTTGACCACCAGCGTCGTGAAGTTCTCGATGGTGGGCTCGGACATGAAGAGATCCTGCGACTCGAGGCGCGCAGGCGTCCGAGCGACGGCCGAACAGATCATGTCGAAGCGCTTGGCCTTCAGACCCGGGATCGTGGCGGCGAAATCGACCCGGACGAACTTCGGGCTGAGGCCCAGCTTGTCGGCGATTTTGGCGCAAAGCGCGATATCGAAGCCGGCGAGTTGGCCATCCGGACCGATCTGCGTCATGGGCGGGGCGTTACCCGTCGTTGCGATCGTCAGCGTACCGGGCGAGGCCAGCGCCGCCTTGTAGTCGTCCTGCGCCGCTGCGGGTAGGGTGAGCAAGGCTGCCGCCACCGCGAGAGCTGCTGCCGTGAAGGATCGAATGTTCATCATCTGGAACTCCCCATTGTCAAATGTGTGAGCAGTGCCGGAACCGGCAGCCTGCCTGGCCCTTCCTCTGGTTTGCTGCACTTGCGTGCCTTTCCCGGCCCGCTCGCCGCCCTTGGGTCTGATCGAGCAGGCCGGAAAATCTCCTCTCAACGGCATCACTGAATGACGCGACCGCGCGGGCGGGAACGCCAGATCGACGCGGATGTCCCTGCCGGGTTGCGCCCGGACGGATGGCGACTTCTGACTCTCGGTCCAGTCTACTTTCATCGCCAATCCTCAGATGCTCTGGATCATCCCGCCATCGATGCGGATCACAGATCCGGTCAGATAGGAGGCGCGGGTGGATGCAAGAAAGGTAACCACGTCGCCGTATTCCCGTGGGTCGCCATAGCGCCCGACCGGGATCGACGCGACGGACGCCGCCGAAACCTCCTCGACCGGGCGGCCCTCACGTTGGGCCCTCTGCTCATCGAGGAAGGTGATGCGCTTGGTCGCAATCCGTCCGGGCAGCACGATATTGACCGTGATCCCCTCGCGGCCGACCTCCCCTGCAAGGGTCTTCGACCAGCCGACGAGGCTGAGGCGCAGTGCATTCGACACCGCAAGGTTCGGGATCGGTGCGACCACGCCCGAGGATGTCGAGGTGATGATCCGCCCCCAGCCTGCCGCCTTCATCCCCGGCAGCACAGCATCGGTAATGGAAACGACCGAGAGCACCATGGTTTCGAAGTGCTTCCGCCAGAGCTCCGGATCCTGACCGAAGGCGGGGGTCGGCGGAGGGCCGCCGGTGTTATTGACCAGAATACTGATCTCCCCGATGGTCGAGCGGATTGTTTCGAGGCGCTCGCCGATTCCCGCGAGATCGGCCAAGTCCCATGGCACGCCTATCGCCCGGCCACCAGCCGCCTCGATTGCCCCGACCATGGCCGCGACGGCCTCTTCCGAGATATCCGCTACTGCGACCTTGACGCCTTCGCCGGCAAGACTGCACGCGATCGCGCCGCCCAATCCGCCACCTGCGCCTAGTACCAGCGCGACCTTGTCCTTCAGGCCGAGATCCATTCCTGTCTCCCCCAAGATTAACTCGCCGCGCCTGTCAAGCACCGCGGAACCAGGATCCAGACTTGACCAGGATCTGCGGATTTTCCAACCCAATCTCTCAATTCCGCCATAGGCGTTCTCCTATGGCACGGCCTGGCGGCCCACGCGGACCCGTCACCGCCCGGGCGTCGCGCCGAGATGCAAGCCAGGGACGAAAACGAACGAGCGGCGGGCCGGGCCGCCGCTCGAAGTCTTAAAGCGAATCCTTCCATAGGACAGTTGGATCGAACCCGGTTCAGAAACCCATGTCCGCGAGCCGCCGCTCCTGGCGCGCGATCAACCGATCGACTTCGGATCGTGCTGCCGCCGGGAGGCTTCCGCCCGGCTTGCGGAGCGACTCGGAGGCGATGGCGCCACGGCGCGCTAGCACGTATTTGCGCACAGCAAGACCAAGCCCGGGCTGTTGCTCGTAACGGACGAGGGGCAGATAACAATCGAACAGATCCTGTGCTCGATCTTGATCGCCGGCGGCCGCGAGATTGCAAACCTTCACGAGCATCTCGGGATAGGCAAAGCCGGTCATGGCACCATCGGCGCCACGCGCCATCTCTTCGGGCAGGAATATACCGCCGTTACCGCAGAGCACCGAGATGCGGCGGCGTCCTTTCGCCTCCGCCGCGCGCAGGGCAGAAATTTTCGCCAGACCCGGCCAGTCCTCATGCTTGAGCATGGCGATCTGCGGCACGGCATCGATGATCCGCCCGAGAAGATCGTCACTGATCTGGACCATCGTGGCTAACGGGAAATCCTGCAAACAGATCGGCACGTCACCCAGCGTGTCGGCGACTTGGGAATAGTAGCTCAGGATCTGCTGATCGGTCCGCAGGGTCATGGGCGGAGCCACCATGACGCCAGCCGCGCCACGCTCCATCACCGCCTGCCCCAGTTCCCGGATCGCTGCCAGGCCCGGTGCCGAGACACCGACGATCACCGGCATTTTTCCGACGCGGCGGATGACTCGTTCTGCAACCGAAAGCGCCTCGGCCTGGGTCAGTTTTGGCGCCTCGCCCATCATGCCGAGAATGGTGAAACCGCTCACGCCTTTCTCGATGTAGAAATCGGTCACGCGGTCCAGACTGTCGTAATCGATGGCCCCGGATTCATCGAACGGGGTTACGGAGATCACATAGACGCCCTTCGCATCTTTCGTCAGCAGAGCCACTCAGGCCTCCTTTGCATCGTTGAACCAGCCCCGTGTCCGGCGAGGCACGAAAATCCCTTCGCCGGGCCGGGAGAGGACCGCTCGGCCATTCCAGGCCTCGCGGCCTCGCAACCATGTGCCGACGACCCTTGCAGTGAATGTGCGGCCGTCAAAGGGGCTCCAGTTGAGACCGTCATGCGCATCGGCAGCCTTCCAGACGAAGCTGCCGCGTTCCACGATGGCGAAATCGGCGTCCATGCCGGAGGCGATGCGCCCTTTCCGGTCGTCGATGCCGAAGAAACGGGCCGGCTTTTCGGCCAGCAAGTCTGCGGCAAGGAGCGCACCCTCGAGGCCCTGCCCCTCCGCCGCCGTAAAGAATGCCGGAAGCAGCGTTTCGAGGCCCGGCACTCCCGCTCCGGCCTCGAAAATCGAACCTCCGAGCTTGTTGTCGATGGGCCAGCTGGCGTGATCCGAGGACACGAAGGCCACCTGCCCCTTGCGGATCGCTCCCCACAGGCCAGCGATCGCATTCGCCCTGATGGGCGGATTCACCTTCATGAGGGCGCCCAGTCTGGGCCCGTCCGCTTCGGCGTTGAAGCACAGGTAATGCACGCAAAGCTCGCCGGTAACGGATGCACCGATGGCCGCGAAGGCTCCGACCTGCTCGAAGCCCTGGCCGTGCGAGAGATGAACAATATGCGCATGCCCCCCCGTCGCCTGACCCAGGGCCAGGAACTGCGCGGTCGCGGCCAGTTCGGCCGCCAGCGGCCGGCTTTCAGAATGGGCGGCGATGTCATTGCGCCCCTCCGCCTTCAGGCGCGCGAGGCGGGTGCGGACGATCTCCTGATCTTCGTTGTGCAGGCCGAGCGGGAGACCGGTCGGTGCCAGGGCCTCCATCAGGTCCAGCGTGAGATCGGCCGCGATCCTTGGAAAGCGTGTCGGGTTGGCCTCGAAGGACGAGATCTTGAAGGCTGCGACGCCGCCCTCGATCAACTCGGCCAAGTGTGCGGTGCCGGTCTCGGCCGTCGCCGTCCCATAGAGGGCCACGTCGCAATGGGAGTGTTCCCTGATCGCGGCGACCTTGGCCTCGAGCCGTTCCCGGCGGTCGAGCGGCAGCGGATTGTCGTAAGGCATGTCGACGATCGTTGTGACGCCGCCGGCCAGCGCCGAGGCCGTGGTCTCGGCCATTCCGGCCAATCCCTTGTAGCTCGTAGCATGGGTCTGGCCGTCGACGATGCCCGGCAGGATCAAGGCCTCGCCGAAGTCGCGCACCTCTCTTGCCGTCGGGACCTCGTTCCGGCCGAACGCGGCAATCCTGCCGTCCCGGACCGCGACCCAGCCGCCTTCGATGACGGCGCCTTCTGCGCAAAGTGTTCCACGTAGAACGAGATCCATCTTCCTGTCCTTCCTGAGCCGAAACCTTGGAGTCGATCCTTCGGAAATCGCCGCGGCTCAGATGGCGGGCCAGAGATGCGCCCAGGGATGCGCACGCTCGTATTGCCGCGCCAGCGAGAGCAGCTCCCAGTCCTGTCCGAAGGCCCCGATGAGCTGGAAGCCGATCGGCAGCCCATTCGGCGAGGCCGGGCCCGGAATGCTAATCGCAGGCAACCCGGCCGCATTCACGAAACCCGTGAAGGCGCGGTGATAGGGTGGCGCATAATCCTCGGCCTTCCAGGGCAGGGCCCCAGCCGATGGCGTCATGATGAAGTCGAACTCCTGGAGACGCGCGGCCAACTGCGCATAGACCTGGCGATAAGCCATCAGCGCCTCGACATAGTCGATCGCGGATAGCGACCTGCCCTTTTCGATCATCGGAGGATAGGGTTCACCGACCTTGCCCTGCCAGTCGGTGTCCTTCAGGAGCCACGCTAGACCCGCAGCTCCCACAACCGGCCAATGCTTTTCGAACAGGGCAACGTCGAAGGGCTCGTTTTCGCTGAACTCCACTTGGTGCCCCAGATCCTCAAGTTGTGCCGCCGCCTGCCGGCAGGAGGCTGCCACCTCCGGCTCGACGATCATGTCGCCCAGTTGCGCAACATAGAGGATACGCCGACCTGTGCCGACCTCCCGCATGGCGCCGGGCTGGAAGCCGTGGGACTGGCGATCCAGGGGGTGAGCCCCCTCCGTCGCAGCAAGTACCATCGCCAGATCCTCGACCGTGCGTGCGATTGGGCCGATGATCTCGAAATCATGCAGAATCGGTGGAAGGCCGTTGATCCGGGCGACCCTCCCCGTCGAAGGCTTCAGGCCGACGAGGCCCGTATGCGAAGCGGGCCGTCGGATTGACCCACCACCATCCGTGCCCAGGGCCAGGGGCGCGACCCCGGACGCGACAGCCGCCGCGCCGCCGCCGGTCGAGGCTCCTGGGGTTAGCCCCGGATCCCACGGATTGCGTGTGACGCCGAATGCCAGGGTGTTGAGGTTCCCGCGGCCGAGCGTGAACTCCGACACATTGGTCTTTCCCAATATGATGGCGCCTTGGCAGCGCAGACGCGCGACCGGAAGTTCGTCGGCCTCAGCGATCCGGCCCTTGTAGAGGTTGCTGCCCCAGGCGCAGGGCAAGCCCGCGACTGGGATGTTGTCCTTGATGGTGATCGGAATGCCGTCCAGATCACCCAGAGGTTCACCGGCAGCAAAGCGCGCGTCGCTCGCGGCCGCCGTCCGACGCGCCCCCTCGGTATCAAGATGTGCGAAGAGATTCAGAGTGGGATTGATCTTCTCGATGCGCGTCAGGATCGACTCGAGAACGAGACTCGGGGTCATTGCCCCAGTGCGATAGGCCGCATGCAGGCTTGCGGCCGAGTGCTTCCACAGCGGCGCGTCTTGAGGTTCGGTCATGGCGGAATTCAATTCTCTCTGCTCAGATTTCAAGCACAGGTGACGGAAAAGCAGGCATGAAGTCCAATAGGATCCGAACATACGACCATAGAAGATCGCCTATAGAATATAAGCGGTGCGCAGACTGGTACTGCGTGAGGCACAAGGCACTCTCCGCAATGAGATCAGGACAATGCCTATTGGTTTCGTCTCAAGCCAGTCTCCATTGAGCTATGACGGATTTTGGGTGACGGGGCCGATCAGGCGGCGCTGTTTGTCGGCATCGGAATGACTTCGGTGCCGTCCTTAAACCTGACACCGGCGATTACTTTGGGCAACTGGTTTTCGCCCATCAGCCGCCGCCAGCTTTTCGCGACTGCCATCACAATCTCGAATACCATCAGCCGCGCTGTTGTCGGCTACAGCGCCCCCTTGGTGCGCACGGTCCGGTGCCGCACGGTTGCGAACACTCTTTCAATGGGATTTGTCGGCCGCAGATGGACTCAATGCTCAACGGGCCAATCGTAGAAGGCCAGCAGCGCCCGCTGGTCCTTGTGCACGCACTCCACGGCTTTTGGATAGCGCGCCTGATAGGCTTCGGCGAACAGATCGATGGCAACTTCGGCTTGCGCTCGTGTCGGGGCGAGATAGATCTCCCGCAGGGAAGCCTTCATCCCCGACTGCACGGATTTCGGCACCTTGTTGAGGACGTTGGTGGTCTTGTGCAGCCAGCAGCGCTGATGATGCGTGCCGGGAAAGAGCTCATCGAGTGCCTTCGAGAAGCCGGGAGGCAATCGCTGCCTCCATACGATCTAGGCCTTCTATCAACGTCGCTCGGCTGCAGCCAAAATTAAGCCGGACATATTTGCTATAGACCTCGCCGAATTCATGCCCAGCACTGAGACCGACTTTTGCATTATCGAGAAAGAATTGCTGTGGGTCAGGTAGGTTAAGCTCGGAGCAATCCAGCCACGCCAGGAATGTCGCCTGTGGTTTCTTCATCTTGATGCTGGGAAAGCGCGCCGAGATCGTGTCGACGAGGTAATCGCGATTAGCTTGCAGATAATCTAAAAGGTCCCTCTTCCAAGATTCCGCCCTGCTGAACGCAGCCAACGTCGCTTCCAGACCAAGAACATTGACACTGTCGACCATTCCAAGTCGCGACGCAGCAAATCGGTCCCGGATCTCCGGATTCTGAATGATGGCGAAGGCGGTTTTTAGGCCAGGTATATTATAGGTTTTAGCAGCTGACATCAGGGTGATGGTGCGCCATGCCACATCCGAACTTAGCGATGCGATCGGTGTGTGTACGTTGCTATCGAAGAGAAGGTCGCAATGAATTTCATCGGAGATGATGACCCTTCCCTCGGTCGCGGCAGCAATGTCATGTAGCTCCTCAGGGGTGTAGACCTTGCCTGTCGGATTGTGCGGATTACAAAGTAGGAATGCACGTGATGCCGCAAGCTTCTGGAGATCGTCCTTGCTCAGATCTGACGCGTTGATGTCAATGCGGCGGAGGTTCCAATGATCAGGAGCTTTGAGGATTGGCCGGTAAATCGGGCTCTGGATCGCGAGAGTGTCACCCGGCTCGAGCATCGCCTTAATGGCCATGTTGAAACCTGGCTCTACCCCCGGTAAGAATACAATGTCTTCCGGTTGGATGATCCATTGGTATATCCTCGCCAGATCGGCAACAATTTGTGCCCTCAGCTGGTCGCGCGCGACACCATAACCAAGAATTGGATGTTCGAGTCGCTCGACAATTGCCTCGATAATTTCGGGGGCCGCTGCGAAATCCATGTCGGCGACCCACATCGGCAACACGTCGGCTGAATACTTGCTCCATTTGGAGCTGCCGGTACCGCGCCGTTCTATCGGAGTATCAAAGTTGTAAGTCATCATGTGCAGCTTAATTGTTCGTGGGATTTAATGTGGTGGCAGGTTTTACTGTCGCGCCTTCATCGACCGAGATCCGCAGCGCGCAATGGTGCGGCGGATCACATGGATCGCTTCGGCTTGGGTGAGCTTTGGCGCGTCGCCCATCATCCCAAGGATGGTCAGGCCAACAGCTCCCTTGTCGAAGTAGAAGTCAACCATCGAGTCGATGCTGGCGTCGTCAATCTGCATCGTCTCGGTGAACGGCGTGGCGGCAATGACAAAGACGCCTGCGGTCTGGATATCGATCAACGGCATTGGAACTTCCTGTTAGGCGAACCAGTGCGAGGAGCCTCGGCCGACGTAGCGGCCTTCTCCTGGCGCGTTGACCACGGCGCTGCCGTCCCATGCCAATTTGCCGCCCACATAGGTGCGCGTCACGCGGCACTCGAACCGCCGCCCGTCGAAGGGGCTCCAGTTGAGCTCATCATGGGCGTTGCGGGCGTCCCAAAGCATCGGCTCAGGGGATAGGATAGTGAGGTCCGCGTCCGCGCCGGGGCGAATAGCTCCCTTTTGCGGCCACAGGCCGATGAACCGGGCTGGCCTTTCCGCCAGTTGCTGGGCCGTCAGCAGTGGAGCATTGAGACCCCGCGCTTCTGCGCCGGTAAAGAAGGCAGGAAGAAGGGTTTCAAGTCCCGGCACGCCAGCTCCCGCGTCGAAGATCGACTCGGTGAACTTGTTGTCGATGGGCCAGCTCGAGTGATCGGAGCTGACGAAGGCGACGCGGTTAGAAGTCACCTCGTTCCATAGCGCATCGATTTGACCGGGGCGGATCGGCGGGTTGACCTTCATTCTCGCGCCCAGCGCCGGACCGTCCGTGGCGGGATCGAACCAAAGGTAATGGACGCAAAGCTCGCCCGTCGCCCGATACCCATCCTGCTTGTAGTGATCGACGAGTTGGAACCCGCGGGAGGAGGTCAGGTGCACGATGTGGGCGTGAGCGCCGGAGGCAGCGCCCAGCTCGAGAAAGTGAGCCGTCGAGGCCAGCTCGGCGGCAAGGGGGCGGCTGGCGGAATGGGCTTCGATGCCGCTCTCGGCAGCGTTCCGCGCGCGGGCGATGCGGGCGCGTACGATCTCCTGGTCTTCGTTATGCAGCCCCAGAGGAATGTTCGTTGGCGCAAGAGCTTCCAGCAGATCAAAGGCCTGGTCGGCTGCGATGCGCGGAAAGCGGGTCGGGCTGCTCTCGAAGCCGGAGATCTTAAAGGCGACAACTCCGCGCTCGATCAGGGGAATGACGTCCTCGGCCGACTGTCCAGGCATGATCGTGGCATAGAGCGCCACATTGGCGTGCGCATGCTCGCTGATTGCCCCGACTTTCGCCTCCAGACGCTCCACTGTGTGGAGCGGGTCGGGATTGTCGTAGGGCATGTCCACAATGGTCGTGACACCCCCCGCCACGGCCGAGCGGGTGGTGGAGCGCAGGCCGGGAAGTCCGCCATAGCTGCCCGCATGAGTTTGCCCATCGATGATTCCAGGTAGAACGTAGCTCCCGGAGGCATCGAACGTCTCTGCGGCTTGCGGAGCGTCGCCGGTTCCGACCGCCGCGATCCGGCCTGCCTTCACGGCAACCCAGCCGTTCTCGATCGGCCCATCAGGGGTAACAATTGTGCCAAAAATGATCTGATCCATGCTCAGCGGGCCCTTCTGCGATATTGGAGATCGAGGTTGGTGCAGGCGAGAGCGACGCCGGCCTGCACCGGGTCGACGATCGGCAGGCCCAACTCCGCTTCCATGGCGGCGCGATAGCTTCCCAGCCCGGCGCATCCGAGAATGATCACATCGGCGCCGTCCTCGTCACGCAGCAATCTGCCGGTTCGCACGACGGTCTCAACCACGTTGCTGGACATGAGTTGTGGAATGGTCATGTCGATGGACCGATCGCCGGCCAACCGGCCGTCGAGCTTGATCTTTTCAAGATAACGCAGATGGCGGGCGATGGACGAGGGGCCGAGCGACACGATGCCAAAGCGATGGCCCAAGCCGAGGGCTGCCAAGTAGGCGGATTCCGCAATTCCCACTACTGGTTTGTCCGTCGCTTCACGGACCAGATCGATTCCGGGGTCGGAGAAGCAGCCCAGCACGAAGGCGGCCGCATCGGACTGGCCGACCGCTTCCAGGATGTGCGGAACGACCTCAACGACGTGCTCGTCAGTCTCAATCCCGGGAGGCGACTTCGCCAACTCAGTACAGCGGATATCATGACGGGTGCTTGCCCGGACGATACTAAGGCATGCCTCCATGGAGCGCGTCATGGAGGAGGAGCTGTTCGGGTTGATAACAAGAATGTCCGCCATAGCGCACCTGGATTTGAATATACCACGTGATATACTACCTGCGGGAACGCGTCAAAGGCACGCCCCGGCAAGCGTAGCCAAAGCTGGTCGGCTGTCCTATTGTTGCGTCTGCAGCGTAGCCAGAGAAGCTGACACTGAGTTCGTTGTTGAGGATAAGAGTTTGGTGGATCAGGAAGTATCGGGCAAACGCAGCAAGTCGCTGATGGATCGGGCTTACGCGATCCTTCGCCAGCGGATCATTACTGGGCAGCTGGCGCCTGGGGCGGAAATGTCCGAGCTGGAGCTAGCCGAGCAGCTCTCGATGAGCAAGACGCCGGTGCGCGAGGCCCTGGCTCGCCTGGGACTTGAAGGACTTGTCGAGGCCTTCCCGCGCCGGGGGTATCGCGTCACGGCCGTGACCATCAAGGACGTGAACGACCTCTTCGCCGTCCGGGCGATGCTGGAGGGAACGGCAGGAGCCATGGCTGCAGTCAATCTCACAGATGCCGAACTCGACCGGCTTGAGGCCTTGGCCGACGCCAGCTACGTGGTTGGTGAGAACGTGAGCGTTCAGTCCTTTGTGGAGGCCAATGAGGAATTCCACTCGGAGATCGCCAGAGCCTCGCGCAATCCGCGGCTCTACGGGCTGGTCATGAGCCATCTTGAGGAATGTGCCCGTTTCTTCTACATGGGCGCCCAAGCGCGGGACGTGAACCCGGAAACCAACACCGACCACCACCGGATCGTCGACGTGCTGCGCGGCCGGGATCCGGAGAAGGCCCGCGCCGTGATGGTCGAGCACAACGAGAATACCCGGCGTGGCCTTCTCCAGGCGCTGATCGGCAGACAGGACAGCGGCTTGGCCCTCTAGGGAAAGGGCTAGCTCCCCGCTGTGACTCAACTCCAGTCAATGTCCCACGCCTGCACGAAATGGCCGGGTTGGGCCTCCATGTAGCGGCGAACCGGTGGAACATAGCTGGGGGGCCTGATGGGGCTCTTGATCTCATCGCTTGTAACAGCCCTGCGAACGTGCCGCCGGGCCAGATCAGCGACCGGAACGGCCGCCAACAGGCGCTTGGTGTAAGGATGCTGCGGATTGCCGAAGATTGCCTCGCGCGGTCCGATTTCGACGATTTCACCGAGATACATGACCGCGACGCGGTGGCTGACCCGCTCGACGACCGCCATGTCATGGGAAATGAATAGATAGCCTAGCTTGAGGGTGTCCTGCAGCTCGAGCATCAGGTTGATGACTTGGGCCTTGACGGAAACGTCCAGCGCCGACACCGCTTCGTCCGCGACGATGAGGCCTGGGTTCAGGGCTAGAGCTCGGGCGATGGCGACGCGTTGGCGCTGACCGCCGGAGAATTCATGCGGGAAACGCTTGGCCATGTCGGGATGAAGGCCGACGCGCTCAAGCAGCGCTGCAACCTGCATGCCAGCTTCAGCACGGGTGGCGAGCCTATGCGCTAGAAGCGGTTCGGCGATGGCCTCACCGATCCGCATGCGGGGGTTGAGGCTTGAGAAGGGATCTTGGAAGATCATCTGCATGCGCTTGCGCTTTTCGGACAGCGCGCGCCGGGGCAGTGCTAGCACATCCTCGCCTTCGATACGGATGGAGCCGCTGGTTGGCTCGACGAGGCGCAGGATGGATCGGCCCGTCGTGGATTTCCCGCATCCGGATTCGCCGACCAGAGACAGCGTTTCGCCGGCCTGCAACTGGAACGACACGTTCTCGACGGCGTGAACACGGCCGGTGACCCTGCCGAGAATACCCGAGCGGATGTCGAATCGGGTTACCAAGTCTCTGACCTCAAGGACGGGCCTGCCGGGTGCGACGGTGTCGCGGCCTTCGCGCGGCGGTGTGAGTTGGCCGGTCTTGACATCAATAATTGGGAACGCGGCCGGACGCACGTGGTCCTTCATGCCCCCCAACTGTGGCACGGCCGACAGCAGGGCCCGCGTATACGGATGTTGAGAACGTTGGAAGATTGCCTCGGTCGTACCCGTCTCCAGAGCCTGCGACCGATACATGACGACGGTGCGGTCAGCGATTTCGGCCACGACACCCATGTCATGGGTGATGAAGAGGACCGCCATCTCCTGTTCCCGCTGCAGCTCCTTGATCAGGTCCAGGATTTGCGCCTGAATGGTCACGTCGAGCGCCGTGGTCGGCTCGTCCGCAATGAGCAGTTTAGGACGGCAAGAGAGCGCCATGGCGATCATGACGCGCTGAAGCATTCCGCCCGAGAGCTGGTGCGGATATTCGCCGAAACGGCTCCGGGCTGCCGGAATGCGGACCCGGTCGAGCAGCCGAACCGTCTCAGCCCGAGCCTCGGCCTTGGATAGGTTGCGGTGGGTAATCAAAGCTTCCTGGATCTGCCGCCCGATTGTGAGCACCGGATTGAGGCTCGTCATGGGCTCCTGGAAGATCATTCCGATCTCATCGCCCCGTATGGCCTGCATCTGCGTTTCGGCGAGCGTAAGAAGATCACGCCCCTCGAGTAGTATCTGCCCCGTCACGCGGCTGGATCGCGGAGGCAGCAGCCCCATGATCGACAAGGCCGTGATGCTTTTGCCTGAACCTGACTCCCCCACGAGGGCGACCGTTTCTCCGGCGTCGATGTGAAAGCTGACGTCGTTTACGACCGTGTTCCAAATGCCATCCCGACGGAACTGGGTCGTCAGGCCTTTGATCGAAAGAACGGGCACGTAAATCTCCAAGGGGGGCAGGCATGTCCTATTGCATCGCCCTGGCTGGTAAAAGTCAATCTAAGATGCTACGTAATATATCAAGCCGTTTCAGGGGGCACGAGTGAGTGACGACCTTCGCAGCAAGGTGCTGCTGACACCCGAGCAGCTACACGAACTGATGCAGGGCGGCCGAGACATGACCATCTTGGCCATACAGTCCATCAATCCCTATACTGGGAAGCCGTCCATCCGCGACGTTCGTATTCCGGGAGCGATCGACGCGGAAGCCTATACGGATTTCCAGGCGCCGTCGTCGCCAACAGGGGGGCAGCGTCCATTGCCGATGCTGGCCGACCTGCAGGCTGCAGCGAGACGGTGGGGTCTGCGCAAGGACAGGCTGATTGTCATCTATGACAGTGACCGGAGCATGACAGCAGCGCGCGCCTGGTGGGTTCTGCGCTGGGCAGGGTTGCCGGACGTTCGCGTGCTGGACGGCGGGCTCCCAGCATGGCAGGCGGCCGGATTGCCTCTGACCAGTGAAGTGCCTACGCAGGAACCCAGCGACATCACCCTCTCAGTAGGGCACATGCCAGAACTGGATGCCGATGGGGCGGCGCAAATGGCTTGGGAGGGCGTTTTGCTCGATGCTCGGATCCGGCCAAATTATATCGGCGGAACGACGGCTCCGGGTACCCCGGCGCGAGGACATATTCCCGGGGCGATCAGCGCGCCAGCTCCTGACAACGTAACGGATTATGGCAATTTCACCGACAGCAAGACGCTTCGGGAAATGTACCGCGTGCTGGGGGCGGATGGCAGCAAGTCGGTGGGTGTTTACTGCGGGGCGGGCATGTCGGCAGCTCACTCGGTGCTCGCATTGGCCGCTATCGGCATCGACGCTGCAATGTATCCCGGTTCGTGGTCGCACTGGATCACAGATCCCGAGAGGCCCGTTGTGACAGGTGGCCACCCGGGCTAGGTTCACGCATGCGGCCGACAGGCTACCGAAGAGGCCAAGCTCCGGAGGAGTGCTCAATGTCTGTGCAGCTCGCCCAGAAATCGCACACTGCCTAAACTTTACACCTCTAGCTAGGTAGGATATTTCCTGGAATATCAGCAGAGATATGTCTCTGATCCTGTATCCTCCGCCTGCCGATCGCCGGAGAGGGTCGAATATCGGGGACCGCAAGAAGCCTATTTGACCGCAACCCGTCACCAGACCACGAAGGGCCCACTCGAATGAAACTCTTCAGACTTTTCGCAGGCGCCACGTTGGCTCTGCCATTGATGTTGAACGCAGCCCATGCGCAGGCATCTGACCCGCTGAAGACGCTGGTGATTGCCGTTCCGTCTGATCCCGACAATCTCGAACCGGGCACCAACAAGGCGGAGCCCGTCGGCAGCGAGGTCATCCTCAATGTCTTCGACACCCTCGTGGCTTGGACGCCGCCGGATTTCACCAAGCTGGAAGGCCGCCTTGCTGAGAGCTGGACGGTTTCGCCCGATGGAACGACCTTCGGCTTCAAGCTCCGTGAAGGGGTCAAGTTTCACGATGGCACCGCCTTCGACGCCGATGCGGTGAAGTTCTCGATTGAGAGAACCAAGGCCAGCAACCCCTATGTTGAGGCGACGTTCGGCCTGATCCGCGACATTGCTGTGGTGTCGCCAACAGAACTGAAGATTTCCCTGTCGAAGCCCTACCCGGCTTTCCTGTCGATCCTCGCCCAGCCGCAATCGGCCATCGTGAGCCCCGCTGCCGTCAAGAAGTTCGGCGACCAGTTCGCGTCCAATCCCGTCGGCACGGGGCCGTTTGTGTTCAAGAGCTATCAAGCTGACACCAACGTGGTTCTGGAGTCCAACCCGAACTACTTCCTCGGCGCTCCCAAGCTCTCGCGCATCATTTACCGGATCATTCCGGACGCTTCGACGCGGCGGCTGGAATTGGAGAACGGCGGCGTCGACATCGTCCAGCAGCAGGGCCAACTCTCATCAATCGCGGCAGAGGACATCCAGGCGCTCAAGGGCAATCCGAACGTCTCCGTTCTGGAAGCCCCGAGCCAGATCATCCGCCAGCTTGAATTCAACAACAACAATCCTAACAGCCCAGTCGCCGATATCCGTGTGCGTCGAGCCATCGTGCACGCCATCGACTACGAGGGTCTGCTGACCGGCGTCTTCGGAGGCACGGCGGAGCGCGTTTATGGTCCGCTCACCAGCAACAGCTGGGCCTTCAACCCTAAGATCAAGGAGACCGCACCCAAATACGATCCTGAGTTGTCGAAGCGTCTCCTGGCCGAGGCGGGCGTCGACCCGGCGCGCCTCAACTTCAAGCTCTATAGCTTCCAGGGCGCCTTGTGGGGCGCAGTCGCGACCTTCGTGCAGGCGAACTTGGCCGACATCGGCATCAACGCGACCATCGAGCAGACGCAGTTCCCGGCCTATCGCGCGTTGCAGACCGCGGGGCGCTTCGATGTCGCCCTCGACGGTCGTCAGCCTTGGTACAACGACCCGGACGCTCACATCACGATTGGCTACCTGTCCAGCCTGGCCGACTCCGCCATGACCTTCCGCATGCCGAAGGAGGACGCACTCGACGCGCTGATCCTGAAGGCGCAGCAGACGGTTGCTCAGGAAGAGCGCAAGGGCCTGTACTTCCAGGTGCAGGAGGAGATCGCGAAGCGTGTTCCAGCCGCCTACCTGTTCAGCCCCAAGCTGATCGTGTTCCAGCGATCGAACGTCAAGGGCCTCGTGATCAACAGCGCGCCCCCGCTGAATGAATACCGGGGCGTCTACAAGGAGTAGCGATGAACTTCCACTCCGCGGTGTCGCTGGCACCGCGGAGCACGAACGGTACGGAATAGCCGATGAGCCAGACATGGTAAGTTTTCTTCTGCGCCGCCTGGTCGCTCTGTTACCGGTTCTGGCTCTGGTGCTGGTGATCGTCTTTTCTTTGGTGCGGATCATTCCGGGCGACCCGGCCGTCACGCTTTTGGGACCGGGAGCCACCAACGAGCAGATTGCAGCCCTGCGCCTGCAACTCGGGCTCGACCGTCCGGCCGCATTCCAGTTCTTCGACTACGTCGGCGGCCTTCTCCAGGGCAATCTGGGCACCTCCCTCAAGACAGGCAACGGAGTTTTACAGGAGATCCTGATCCGCCTGCCGGCCACGCTTGAACTGTCGATCTGCGCAACTCTCCTGGCAATCCTCATCGGGATCCCGATCGGCGTTTTGTCCGCCACATGGCCGAATTCTGGACTGGATCACGTCACGCGCGTAGTATCGCTCCTGGGCGTGTCCATGCCGGCCTTTCTGCTGGCACTGATCCTGCAGCTGATCTTCGCCACCTATCTCGGATGGCTCCCAGTCTCCGGCCGGATCAGCCCGTATGTCGCTACTCCGACCGTCACGGGCTTTGCCACTCTCGACGGTGTCATCAACGGCGATTTCGGGGCCATGTGGAGCGCCGTGCAGCATCTCGTGTTGCCCACGGTAGTACTGGCGGCCTTTCTGGCAACCACCCTGGGCCGTTTTGTGCGCAACACGATGCTCGATGTGATGACGGAGGACTACATCCGGACTGCCCGCGCCAAAGGTCTGAGCAGATCGAGCGTAATCCTGCACCACGGCCTGCGCAATTCGCTCCTGCCGGCCATTACCATCACCGGCCTCAAATTTGCTGAGATGCTCGGTGGAGCGATCCTGACCGAAACCATTTTCGCATGGCCAGGCGTCGGTCGCTTCATGTTCGAGGCGATCAAGAACCGCGACTACCCCGTCATCCAAGGAACGACGCTCATCTTCGCGTTGCTCTTCATGGCCACCTCACTTCTGGTCGATCTCCTCTACGGTGTTCTCGATCCCCGTGTCCGCAGGAAGATGCAATGACGATGCTCTTGATCTTCCTGCGCAAGAACACGCTCGCCATGGTCGGTGGGCTGACCCTTCTCGCCGTATTGCTCGCGATCCTGTTCGCCCCGATGATGATCACCTATTCCCCGACCCGCATCAACGTGCTGCACAAACTGGCCGCGCCGAGCTGGGAGCATTGGCTTGGAACGGATGCGTTCGGACGCGACGTGCTGACTCGCGTGCTGTACGGAGGGCGCTACACGCTGGCTATCGGCATTGGTGTCGTTGCCATCGCCTTCACGGTCGGAGTGTTCTTCGGCACACTGGCGGGCTTTGCCGGGGGGGTCGTCGACATGCTGATCATGCGTGTGGTCGACGCGATGCTGTCCTTTCCGGCATTGGTTCTGGCAATCGCATTGGCTGCCGCCTTCGGCCCGAGCCTCAACAATGCCATGTTGGCAGTCGCCATCACGCTGGCACCGCAATTTGCGCGCGTCGCGCGCAGCCAGGCTCTGGCAGTCTCGGTGAAACCTTACGTAGAGGCGGCGGTTTCGCTGGGGCTTCCTACGCGGCGCATCCTTTGGCGGTACATATTCGCCAACGGCTTAGGGCCTCTTCTGGTGCAGGCCTCGCTCAGCCTCGGCAGCGCCATCCTTCAGACCGCGAGCCTCGGCTTCCTAGGCTTGGGGGCGCAGCCGCCCTTGGCGGAGTGGGGCGCCGACGTATCGGCCAATCTGCAATATATGCGCGGCAGCCCCTGGGTGGCGCTGTCGCCGGGGATGGCCATCCTTCTCACCGTGCTCTGCTTCAACCTGATCGGCGACTCACTGGCCGACTGGTTCAACCCCCGCCGCCGCAGCGAGCTCGACTAGCATGCTGACCATTGCGCTCGAAAAAGTCGACTTTCTGCCCGCGACCCGGGTGACGGACGACACCAGCGTCCTGACGCTCAAAAACCTCGTGTTCGAGCCGCTCCTGCGCTGGGTGCCTGGAGGCTCTGCCCACCCCGCGTTATTCTCGCACTGGGCCCATTCCCCAGATGGCCGGCGATGGGAGTTCTTCATCCGCCCGGGCGCTGCCTTCCACGACGGCAAGCCCTGCGTGCCGGAAGATGTAACGGGCTTCATCGCCGACATTCTTGATGCCGTTGACACTTTCGGAATGAGATGGTCCTACGCGCGTTATCTGGCTCATGCGCGTGTCGCGGTCGGATCCGACCGCAGCGTGGTCGTCGAGAATCCTGAGCCGATCGCCGACATTCTCGATATTTTTTCGGAGTTCTACCTCTGCCGCAATGCACCGGACGGCCGCGCGACCCTCGGCACGGGGCCTTATCGCGTCGCCGCCTTCGAGCCGGGCCGGACGGCGGTGCTCGAGCGGTTCGGAGCGACGAATGGACCAGACCGCATTGCCTTTCGTGCGGAGCCGGATGCGGACCGGCGCTTCGACCTCCTCAAGGCCAGGCACGTCGACGCAGCTTCGAATCTCGAGCGGGTCCATGGCCGTCCCACCTTCGACCCGTCTTATGCCTGGGGTTCGGCGCTCAACACCCTGTCGGTGATGTACTACCTCAACTGCTTCGAGGGGCTATTCGCTTCTCCGGAGGCGCGGCTCGCCGTGAACCACGCTGTCGATCAGGATAGGCTCATCGCGGAGGTCTTCCACGGGCTCGGCGCCCCATCGGTCACTATCGTGAGCCCGTTTCACTTGGGAATGTCCAAAGTGGCCCTGAAACCGATAGCTTATGACCCGTATGAGGCCCGACGACTGTTAGACAAGGCAGGTGGCCCTGATACCGTGATGCTGCGGACGCCGACCTTCATGCCCGAGCGGGCGCAGGAGATCAGCCGCTTCGTGGCCGCCTGCTTGGGTGATGTCGGGCTCAAAGTCGAAATCGAGGTGGAGCACGACCGTCCCGAATACGCACGTCAGGTTGGGCGCAAGCAGATCGGCGACATGGCCATTTTCGATTCGTCACCACAGAGCACCTACCGGGTGCAGAATGACAAAATCTCGAGCACTACAAAGGCGGTATGGTGGCAGGGCTATGACGATCCGGAAGCCGAGCGCCTGATTATCGAAGCCAACCGCGCAATCGACCAGGATGCTAGGGATATCGCCTATGCCCGATGCCTCCGGCGCCTGCGCGACAATCCGCCTTGGCTCTATATCATGCACCCGACCGATGTCTTCGCGGCTCAACACGACGCACCGGGACTGTCCATCGACCACAAGGGTGCGCTCATCATCACCTGACTGGATTATCATGAAAAAAGATCACGCAATCACCTTCTTCTACTACCCCGACATCCACGCCGTAGCGCCGTTCTACGAGAACGTCCTAGGATTTGAGCTTGTGCTTGATCAGGGGCTAGCCCGTATTTATCGGATCGCCGACAACAGCTACTTCGGGATCGTCGACGGCAATCGCGGCCACCTACGGCATCAGGAGAAGAGTGCAGTCCTTCTAACGGTCGTGTCGGAGGACGTAGAAGGTTGGCACGCCAAGCTGACGGAAGCCGGCGTAGCGAGCCTGACCGAGATGCGACGCGGAAACTACTGCGATCACTTCTTCTTCGAGGACCCTGCAGGCTACGCGATCGAGATCCAGCGGTTCCACAATCCTGACGTTGCAAAGCTCTTCCGATGATTGAAGAGCCTCGTTTCCCGCTGCTGGTCAACTTCACCCACGAAGACAAGGCCGCTAAGGGGCTGCGGTCCCTGCGCGAGCCCACCACACCGGAGCCGCCAGTTTACTTCACCGCACGAGAGATGGTGGAGACGACCACGCCTTTGCTGCTTCTCGGCGATAGGGGCAGTGGCAAGACCGTCTTCGCCCGGCAGATCGCCAGCGAGCTGGGCTACCACCATGTCGAGATCTCCGGACCTGCCTCGTTCGCCGAGCTCACCGAAGGATTGCCAGAAGGTGCGAGCTTGATCCTGGACGGCGTCGATCGTCTGGGCCCGCAGGGAGTGGCCGTGCTTGAGGACGCGCTGGCGCACCTGCCCGAACGCAGGCTGCTTGTCTTAGGCGAACCCAGCGTGGTCAAATCCTGGCGCATCCCGTCGGGCTATCACATCCACACCCTGTTGCCGCTGCCCCTCGAGCAAAGGGAAGCCGTTCTATCGACGAGGAGGATTAACGCCCTGGCGCCGCTATCCCGGGCGGCCGCAAATCCAGCTCTCTTTTCCCTGGCACTGTCCATTGATATGCCTGCCGAAACCCCTGAGGACCTGATCGACGCCATTGTGGCCGGGCAGCCGGCTGCCGCGGAGGCTGGCTTCGCCGCAGTGCAGGAAGGCAGATCCGCAAACCGGGTCGTGAACGATCTTCTGGCGGCAAGGCATCTGCTGACGCTTTCCGCGGATACGGCAGCGAGACTGTTCCACACCTCCCCCGACGTATGGGCCCCAAGCATAGCCAGTCTGCTGCGGCGGCTTCAGGGGGCGCTCGAAGCGTTGGCCGAGCGGCTTATTGAGGGCTCCGGCGACAGCGCCCTGCGAGGCGCCGTGATGGTGGCTGAGGTCCTTGACGCGGGTTCTCCTTTGTACCCTGCTGTAACCGCAAGTCTCGTGCGGCTCGTCGAGACCGGCAGCCTCTCGGCATCGGACCGTGATGCTGCGGCACGCGCCCTTGCAGTCTGGGGGGATCCGCGCGATTTGGAAGCCCTTACAGAAGTGCCAGGCGGCACCTTCACGTTCGGGTCGGATACACACCCAAACTCCCAACCACCACACTCGGTGACGCTGGCTGATTTCCGGATCGGGCTCTATCCAGTCACGAACGCTGCGTATACGGCCTTCGTTGATGGGACAGGACGGCACTGGGCCTCAACAGACGGACGAAAGAAGGAACGTTCAAATGCGCCTGCGGTCGATCTCACGTGGCACGACGCGCGGGCATATTGCAATTGGCTCACTCGTCGATGGCGAACGGAGGGCCAGATAGACCAGGATGAAGTCGTGCGCTTGCCCACAGAGCCGGAATGGGAGCGGGCCGCCCGCGGTGACCAGCCGGATGCCGGCGCAGAGATCGTCTATCCCTGGCAGGGTCCCTGGGATCCTGACGCGGCCAATTCTGAGGAAACTGGCCTCAACACCACCTGTGCGGTGGGGCTTTTCCCAAAAGGCCGTTCTCCTTATGGCTGCTATGACATGGCCGGGCAGGTGTGGGAATGGACGACAACACTGTGGGGGGACGATATGGCGGTCCCGGAGTTTAAGTATCCTTACGCGAATGACGGACGGGAAAACTCAGCTGCCGGACCTGAAATCCGGCGCGTGTTGCGCGGTGGGTGTTTTTCCAGCACGAAAGCGAAAGCATGCTGCACCTACCGAGGTAGCTTGGAGCCGGATGGCTTCTGGCGAGGAAACGGATTCCGTATTGTCGTTTCAAAGTGGTCCTAAGTATTCTGCTCCAGCCTTTGCTGCTCACGTACGACACCTGCTGCGTTGGATGCTGCAGGACCCGGCCGCTGGCCGCGCTCGTGGGGATCTAGCGGCCGTTGACGGACATGTGCGGCACGAAGGCCGAGCCGATCGAGGGCGAGCACCTGCTCTACTCGTTCCTCACCTCCGAGCCTAACGGCGTTGTCAGGCTGATCCACCCGAGAGCTATGCCGGTGATCCTCACGACGCTTGAGGAGTACGAGATCTGGCTCACCGCGCCGGCGGATGTGGAGCTCAAGCTGCAGCGTCCTCTGCCTGATGACATGCTCCAGATCGTGTCGGAGGAACACCGCTCTTACCAGCCGGAGGTGGCATGAGGCGCGCGATTTTCAGATATATGCACACAGTCAGACAACCCGCCCAATCTCGGGTCTGCCTGCAACGCAGAGCAGCGGCTTCAGCAGATCCAAGCTCGGCGAACATGATTGTGTGAACAAGCTGATCAGCCGCAAACTCCAGCTCAGAAGTCGCGCCCCAAAATTTCACTGCGAAAAGAACCTCTGCCTTCGCCGGCGCCGCAGCCGGCGTCGAGTCCTGCGCCTGTTGAGGCTCCAGCCGCTGCTCCAGTTGCTTCGGCAGCTGCTCCTATTCCAGCCTCAACCGCTGAACCGAAGCCGAGAAGAGCCATAGCCGAACCTCCAACATCGATCCCTTACCCACCAGCTGAACCTATGGTGGCTCACGTCGCGCGGAGTGAAGCGGATAGAGTTAGTGCCCTGTTGCAGCTCTCTCGTCACTACAGGTCCGAGCGCTATTACAATGTCGATGACTTGATCATACCTCTGCGCGGATGTTGGGCTGTGGTTTACGGCGATGTCGAAATAAACACAGCCGAGCCGCCGGTTTGCGTCGTCGTCGATGCATACGAGCCCGATCCGAAAGCAGTTAACCCGTTCGATATTGATGTGATGTTCCTCGATATGAAAGATCAACATCACATCCGATCAGCCGCGAGTTGGATGTTCGTACCTTATCAGAAGGAATGAGCGCCTGCGGTGCCAACATAAATTGAGGGGTCGGGTTTCCCGGCCTCCAGCCTCAGGATTGTCGGTCTATTACGACTTCCCGCGGATCCTTGTCCTCCCGCAAGCCAAGGAAGGTGGGATGACGCAGGATGTTGGGCACTGTTGCGTTAACCTCGGCAGTGTAATCCGGATCGGCCAGTCGAGGAGCCGTTCTGTTGTCTCTGTTCAAGCG